>JANRIC010000099.1:0-27768 GCA_033765345.1 Microscillaceae bacterium | reverse complement strand
AATGATCTGATAGTAGCTAAAAGACAAAAAAGAAAAGGCATGGCTTGGTCTGCAAAAGGTGCAAGAAATCTTGCCATTGTTACGGCTTACCATAAATATAGTGCCTAAATTGATTCATACGAAAATTTTACAGAAACTATTAAAGTAGGCAACTCTAGAATTCAAATGCAGAACCCACTACCGTTTATTACTTCATGCAGAAGCTATCTTTAAAAATATCTTTCTCCAAGTTTGATAATCCCCTTTATCTTCCTGAACTTGAGGTCTGATTGCAAATGCTTATCATTATGACTAAACAATCGGTTCAATTCGGCAGCCTTGCTTGGGGGCTTCAAACGGGTGGGCGACTTTCTACTTGGGACAAGATACAGCTTAGTATTAAAGCCCTTGGAACACAGATTCAGGAGGCTTTTAGGAAAAATCGCTTTCCCATACCCCTTGATCCTAAGTCTATACAACTGCCTGACACGGTTCTGGTCAGAAATACGCTTGAGTATATCCGGGAAGAGCATCAGACTCCTCTGCAGCACCATTGTCTGCGTTCTTTTGTGATTGGAGAATTATTCGGGCTGAGTGAGAAACTGAAGTATGATTCCGAAATCCTAGCTGTTTCGGCCTTACTCCACGATCTGGGACTGGAAGAAAAACACTGCGGACTACATCCAGGCATCGATTGTTTTGCCATTGAAGGAGCTTTGGAAGCAGGCAAGTTTTTGGAATCCTTGCAAATGGTATCTCCTGAAAAAACCAAAATCATTCAAGATGCCATTGCGTTTCATCTCAATATCAGCATCCCTGCATCCGATGTTGAAGCCTACCTGCTCAACAAAGGCACTGCCACCGATACGATCGGTTTCTACCTTAAGGATTTATCTTCTCAAACCGTAAACAGCCTCATGGAGCTTTACCCCCGGCTAGACTTCAACGCCTCCGTACACCAACAGCTCAAACATCAGTCAAAGATCAGACCACACTCCCGCATGGCTTTTTTGTATCAAAACGGTTTTGGAACCAGGCTTATGAAGGTTAGGTTTGAATAAAGCATATTTTGATTATTCCACATAAAACCCTATATTTATTTTTTGGGCAATTTATTGTGTATATGACGAAGCACCCCTTGACATCTTTGTTGGCTGAACACCTGAATCATATCGATCAACGCAGCTCACACCTCAAAAAAATCATCAATCGTGAAGATATTCACGATTTGCGGGTAGAGATCAAGCGTATGCGGGCTATTTTGCGTTTATTATATTTTTTTCAGCCGAATTGGTCATATCGTAAAAGCTATGCTCCTTTCCGTAATTTGTTTCAATCTGCGGGGATCTTGCGCGAACTACAACTACAAAACCTTATGCTGAATCATATACCAGACGTTTCGTCTTGTTTTCAATCGATATACCGTGGACGCACACTAGAGAAACAAATCGCTGCCTGGACACACCTCTTTGGTTTGTTACAATACGCTAAATTACCCTCCGGCAAGCGTTTGATTGAAGCAGCCGATCAAGTGTTTCAATGTTGTAAGGATTCAGATTTTGACCGTTATTTCGCCACAAAAGCGAAAGAAGTACATAATTATCTTATCGGCGGATTGGAATCCCCAACTGAAAACCTACATTCCTTACGCAAAGCACTGAAAGACTACAACAATAATCGCCTTAATCTCCACCTTGCACTCCAGTATGATCCTGGTGTGCTGCCATGGCTGCCTAAAGATACTTTCAAGATAGACCACATACTGGGAGACTGGAATGATTACCAAACTGCACTGATGCATTTGGATCAAGATAAAGTAGAAAAATGGGCTAAACCTTTTGTTGCTGAGTTTGACGCGCTTAGAATTTATTGGCACAACTGTGCAGAGGCTTTGCTGAGGCAGTTGTACGATCAATTCCAAAAAAAATCAACAAAAAATAAAATTATTTATCTTTACTCAAGTTGATTGTGTTGGGTACTGATGCAAAGAATAAAATAATAGCTTCGACGATGAGAAAAGAAAATTACCCTTCTTATACTCAAACCAAAATGGTTTTCGGAAATTTAAAATTATAAATCATTAAAAACTTGCCCCGCAGGGGTCTTGTATTTTAATCAAGAAAATCCTGATAATCACTTTAATCTGGGTATAATTTGCAAAAAACATAACACAGACATCAAAATATGGTAGTGTTAAAAAAGTAATGCTGTTCGTTCAAAAAGGGGCTTTGTGAGGACAAAAAGCCGGGCGTTTTTTTATTTCAGCATTACATCTTGAATACTACCCAAAATATTATCAATCCTCTTCTAAACAAAACAAATCATGCGCACATTATTATTCATTTTTATTTTATCAGGTCTTTTTTCTATCATCAAGGCTCAAAGCAACGAAGAGCAGCAAGCTATTGCCCTGGCAGATGAGCAACTCAAAGCTTATAATGCCCGGGATGTTGAGGCATTTCTTAAGCCTTACAGTGATACAATCAAGGTGTACCGATACCCGAATACTTTGCTGTATCAAGGCAAAAAAACGATGCGGCAAGAATACACGGAGATGTTCAAGCAATTGCCCGATTTGTATTGCAAGCTTGTCAACCGGATTACGCTGGGCAATACGGTCATTGACCGGGAGGAGGTCATTTTTCGTAAAGATCAAGCTCCTTTTCATGCCATTGCTATTTATAAAATTGCCGGGGGGAAAATCGTAGAAGTTACTTTTATTCAATAAAATGTAGATGGACTAAAAGTTTCATCAGAAGAATACAAAAATATATAAAACCTTCTATTTTTCTAAATTTAAAACAATGTTAAATCCTAAAGTTAACCCAAAGTAAAATTCAAAGAGGGTATTTAGTACTTTATGTTAAGGCAATATTGTATTTGTGTGTAGAGTAAGATCATAGGATACAAGCAAGGCTAAAAAAACATAGATTTGGCCAACTGATGAAATACCGACATGAATCACAAAATTACCGAATACCTACGCAATGCCAATTCTCTGACTTTTGTCATCTATGGAATGTTGGTTGCTTTTTGTACTTACTCTTGTATGTATGCTTTTCGCAAACCGATCATGGCAGCTACTTTTGATGAGCAGATGTACTGGGGGATAGATTATAAAGTACTGATTATCACTTCACAGGTCATCGGGTATACCCTCTCCAAATTTATCGGGATCAAAGTAGTCTCAGAATTGGGCGGAAATAAACGAGCCATTGCCATTTTAACTTTGATTGGTATTTCGGCTTTGGGTTTGTTTTTCTTTGCGATTACGCCTGCCCCTTACAATTTATTTTTTATTTTTATCAATGGTCTGCCACTGGGGATGGTCTGGGGTTTGGTATTCAATTATCTGGAAGGGCGAACCACCACAGAGCTTTTGGGGGTTGGTTTGGCGGTCACACAGATTTTTTCATCGGGTTTTGTGAAGACCATAGGCTCAAGTCTTCTTATTTATGTCGATGTGCCTGAAGTTTGGATGCCTTTTGTCACCGGAATGATCTTTATGATTCCACTGCTGTTTTTTGTTTGGTTGCTCAATTTGATTCCTGCACCTTCGGAGCGAGACATAGCACTCAGAACTGCCCGGCGGCCGATGAACGGCAAAGAACGTTGGAACTTCTTCGTGACCTTTATGCCTGGCTTGGTTATGCTGGTGGCAACCTATACTTTTTTGACGGTTTACCGCGATTTTAGAGATAATTTCTCGGCTGATATCTGGAAATCATTGGGTTATGGCAAAAACGCCCTCATATTTACCCAAACGGAGATTCCTATCTTTCTGATCGTGATGCTGGCGATTGGGGCTATGGTGATGGTGAAAAATAACTACGCTGCTTTTTTTATCAATCATTGGTTCGTGATCTTTGGGGTAAGTCTGGTAGGTATCCTCACCCGACTTTTTGAAATGGGCTACCTAAGTCCAGAAGTATGGATGTCAGGGATCGGGTTGGGTTTGTATCTGGCTTATACTACTTTTGGTTTGATGATTTTTGAGCGATTGATGTCTACGTTTAAGTACCTAGGCACGGTAGGTTTTATCATGTATCTGGCCGACTCGAGCGGTTATCTGGGTAGTGTGGTCATTTTATTTTACAAGAACTTTGCACACCCCCATATTGCCTGGACAGATTTTTTTATCTCTATGAGTTATTGGTTATCGGGCACCTGTATTACGATGATGCTAATCTCTATGGCTTATTTCCAGTACAAATACGCTCAAAATGTAAAACAAAATTTTGCATTGGAGGCGCAAGTATCTTAGTAACAATTAATTAGAGATTCGATAAAATTATCTTAAATATTTTAAGAGGTGTTTATGGTATTTTGGTGGTATTAAACCATTCATCCATGAAAACACATTTAATCAAAGTAAAAACGGATATTTTAACCCTCGATATATCCAATCTTGCGGGGCAAGTCTTTTGCACTTCTCGCTACGAACCAGAATATCAACTCTCTCACGTGATTTGGCAAGGTTTCATGATGACCGATGCCATCATTGAAGCGTATGAATTTATGGGAAGTTTTGCCAGCAAAAACGGATACCCCGTGACCCGATCCATCTCCGACCTCAGACTCACCGAAGGTAGTTTCGATGAATCCAACCAATGGCTTTTAGAAGAATATATGCCCAAGATGGTTAAACATGGCTTCAAGTACTCCGCAATACTTCCCCCCCAAGATTTAGCCGCTAAAATGGCCATAGACTTTTTAGCAGACGATGCAGATAAACTTTACACCATCAAGTTCTTTGAGGATTATGAGCAAGCTTATCAATGGATCATCCAGCAAGCCTAAAATAAGCTTGATTTTCCATAAAACTCTTATAAAAAATCATGGATTTGAACAAAAATAAAGTTTTATCTGTTTAATAGTAAAACTATCAAGATACATACTAAAACTATTATTTTGATATTTGACAAACATTCTTGAAACCAAAAAACCAATTCTTATGAATTCTAGCATGTTGGAATATTGTAAAATTATTTTAGAAAAAATGAGCTTTGATCCGCATTTATTTAAAAAAGAATATCGCAAATCATTAAGATACCTGGCCAAACACGAGTGCAAAGAACTAAAAAAGTGGATTCGTGAAAATATCACCCCAAAAAGCCTGGTATTTAAGGAGTCAAAAAATTAATTTTTGTTTTGGAGGAATCGAGAAATTGAACTCGATTCCTCAGCTTTTCCAAGGCTTAAAGTATATTCAAAATCTGTTCTTTGACTTTTTCCAACTCTTCTTTCATACTGACTACCATACGCTGAATGTCCGCATCATTGGCTTTGGCACCGATGGTATTGATTTCACGGCCTAACTCCTGGGTGATAAAATTGAGCTTTTTTCCGTTGGAGTCAGAAGACTGTAGCGTTTCCAAAAAATAGTGCAGGTGTTTTGCAAGGCGCACTTTTTCTTCGGTAATATCCAGTTTTTCAATGTAGTAAATCATTTCCTGCTCAAAGCGATTGGGGTCAAAGAGGTCATTGGCACGAATTTCCATCACACGGTTTTGGATTCTTTCCTTGATTGTGGCCAGGCGTTTGGGGTCTTGCTCAACAATTTGCCTCAAAAGGTCTTGTATTTTGCCGATATATTCCTCAAAACTTTTTTCTAGGGTAAGCCCTTCATTCTGACGAAAATCGTGGCACTGATCCAGTGCTTCGTGCAGAACTTTTTGAATAATGGTCCATTCCTGCTCGTCAATTTCTTCCTTACTCAGCTCTTGATTGACCACATCGGGCATCTGCATGGCAAGTCTAAGGATTTCACTTTGATTGGCACCCAATTCTTCGGCAATCGCCTGAATATTTCGGTAATGAGATTTAAGAATTTCCCGATTGATTTTCACATTGGATTCGGAAAGTTCTTTGTATTGGATATCCAGGCTTGCCGTAATTTTACCTCTTTGAAGTTTGTCCTTTAGTAAATTACGGATTACAAGCTCTTTTTCAAGAGAAAATCCCTTCGGTAAGCGGAGGTTAATATCTAAAAATTTGGAGTTTAATGATTTTATTTCTGCAATGGCAATCATTTCTGAATTCTCAAAACTTGCATTGCCGAAACCTGTCATAGAAACAATCATGGGATTTTTATTAGAATTTAGATTTTGTTTCAAGAAAAAACAACTGTCTGAACCAAGCACAGACACTCGAACAGCTTGTAAATTAGCCATTTATTTTCATAGCTTACAAAGAATTAATGTATTATATTAAAAAAAAATTCTTTACTTTGACATAAATTATAACTAAGCATTAATCTACTAAATTACAAATTATTTCTTACTATGAAATTTGGCATTATAGTTTTTCCAGGTTCCAACTGCGATGATGATATGATCTACGTACTTCGAAACCTGCTTGGGCAATCGGCTATCAAACTCTGGCACAAAGACCGAGATCTTCAGGCTTGTGATTTTATTGTAGTTCCTGGTGGTTTTGCTTACGGTGATTACCTGCGTGCGGGTGCCATTGCAAGGTTTTCTCCTATTATGGATAGTGTACAAGCGCATGCCCTCCGTGGAGGAATCGTAATGGGTATTTGCAATGGATTCCAAATCCTGACAGAAGCTGGGCTTTTGGAAGGAACATTGCTCAGGAATAACAACCAAAAATACATTTGCAAAAATATATACCTCAAACCACAAAACAATCACTGCCTCATTACCCAAAGTTTAGACCCTGACAAAGCCTATAAAATCCCGATTGCACACGGTGAAGGACGTTATTTTGCACCAGATGATTTGCTCAAAAAGCTCAATGATCGGGAACAGGTCATTTTCCGCTATTGTGATGAAAGCGGTCAAATCACTGATGATGCCAATCCAAATGGTTCTTTGGAGAATATCGCTGGAATCTGTAATGAAACCCGCAATGTGTTCGGACTTATGCCTCACCCAGAGCGTGCTTCGGATGTTTATTTGGGTAATACCGACGGAAAAGCCTTGCTGGAGTCAGTTTTAGGAAAAGTATTTCAAACGATCTGATCATGAATTGTCTTGTTATTTGCCTGTTTTGTAAAATAAATGTAAGCCGACTAAATACACCTCTTAACCTGAAATGGATTTTGATGAAAAATTAAAAGCGTATATCCCTGCTTGGATTCTACATACACATACCTGTTATTTTGTGGCGCTGGATTTGGATTTCTCTTATTTATTTGTCAATGACTTGTGTAAGCGTAAATTCTATGCCCCAGATTCTCAACTCATAGGTAGTTCTGTGTTCCATTACGTCCATCCGGAGGATATATCTGCATTTCGGCAAGCACTTGATCAGTGTAAATTTTATCATCAAACAAGTGAAAGCGTAATTATTCGTAAAAAAAATCAAGACTTACAGGATTATTTCTATATCGACTGGGAACTGATCCCTATTTCGGATGTATCCGATGATTTTCAGGCTATCATTGGCATAGGCCGTGATGTTACTCAACAAAAAAAAGCCGAATTTGAGAAAAGTATACTCTTAGAAAATTTTGAAAAAATACTTTCTTCTACTCCCGGTGCCGTGTACGAATATTATGTGCCTCATCACGGAAAGCCTTATTTTTCGTATATGAGTCCCAAAACAGAAGAAATAATAGGTATTTCACCCGAAATTCTTAAAAAGGACGTAGAGGAAGGGATAAAACTCACCTACCCTCCTGACAAAGAATCGCTCATGAAATCCATTCAAGATGCTGTAAATAATCTTACAGACTGGAAACACGAATGGCGTGTGGTATTGGGTGAGCGTATAATATGGCTGGAAGGAAATTCAACTCCCCAAAAACTTGCCAATGGAGACATCATTTTTCACGGATATCTCCAAGACATTTCCCAAAGAAAAGCCCTGGAAGATCTGTTGGCGCTCTTGTCCAAAGTAGCCGAAAGAACCCTGAATCTGGTGATTATTACGGATGAAGAACGAAAAATTATCTGGGTCAACGATGCTTTCGTAAAAAAAACAGGCTATACACTCGAAGAAGTCCTCGGCAAAAATCCAGGTACTTTATTGCAGTTTGCAAAAACAGACCCGGATACCATATCAAAGGTGAGTAAGGCACTTAAAAATCAACAAGCAATCCAGTTTGAAATCTTAAACAAAGGCAAAAATGGAAATATATACTGGCTCGATGTAGACATTCAGCCCCTAATCAATCATGATGGTATCCTTACCGGTTTTATGGCGATTGAAATAGATATTACCCAAAGAAAACTGGCAGAAAAAGCCCTCCAAGACAGTGAAGCCCGCTTGACTGCCACACTAAACAATACCCCGTCTGTAGCTATACAATGGTATGATGAAGGCGGAAAGGTCATTTATTGGAATCCCGCCTCAGAAAAATTCTACGGTTGGAAACCAGAAGAAGCTTTGGGCAAAACCCTGGATCAGCTCATTTATTCACCCCAAGTAGCGGCTGATTTTTTAGATTTCTTGCAAGAAATTAAAAACACAGGGCAGATACGAAATATTTATGAAACCCAAGCACACGACCGGGAAGGCAATCAATTATGGATATTATCCTCCATCTTCAGTATACCTCTGATCGATAATCAAATTGGTTTTGCCTGTATGGATGTGGATATTACTGAAAGAAAAAAACTGGAAAAAGACCTCATAGAAAGTGAAGAACGGTATAAATCTGTAGTAAGTGCCATCAGTGAAGGCTTGGTAGTGCAGGATTTATCCGACAAAATTCTGATGTGCAATCAAGCCGCCGCCGATATTTTGGGGCTTACTATGAATCAATTACTGGGCAAAGACTCTTATGACCTCCAATGGCAGGCACTCAAAGAAGACGATACACCCTTCAAACCGGAAGATCACCCAACTATGATCACCCTGCGTACTGGTAAAGGAGTTGACAATGTAGTGATGAATGTACACACAGGTATCGGAGAAAGAAAATACATTGTCGTCAATTCTAGACCTGTATTAAACCACAAAGCCGAAATGTATGGTGCTGTAGCTTCCTTTAAAGACATTACCGAGCAAAAAATCGCCGAAAAAACACTTAAAGAAAGTGTATCTGCCCTAAAAAGTATCATCAATGCCATTTCTCATAAAAATAGAGACATATATTTTGACAATCTCACACTTTGCCTCAATCAAATCACCAAATCTACCTTTACGTTTATCGGCAAACTTACTTCTGATCATAAAACTCAAATTATCGCTGTTTGTCACCAAAACGAACTGATAGACAACTTCGAGTACGACCTGAGGCATACTCCTTGCCAAAATGTATTTGATGGAAATATATGTATCTATCCGCAAGATGTAACGGCTTTATTCCCCCAAGATCAAATGCTTGTTGATATGGGAATAGTGGCTTATATAGGAGTGCCTATCCTGGATATAGAGGGCAAAGTTGTAGGTCTACTGGTCAATTTATACGACAAGCCCCTCTTAGAGACCGAATTGGTCGAGTCTATCTTCCAAATTACAGCCATTAATATTGCCGCTGAATTCAGTCGCCGTACCCAGGAAGAAGAACTCAGACAAAGAGAAGAACTACTAAATGAAACCGGGAAAATAGCCAAAATCGGTGGTTGGGAGTTTAATATCCTCAAGAATAAAGTAACTTGGACCAAAGAAACTTACCAAATCTATGAAGTTGATCAAAGTTTCCTAAGAAGTGAAGAAAATGTCTTTTCATACTTTCATCCTGTTTACCGAGATGAAATCCTAAAACAATATAATCACTTGCTCAAAACCGGGCAATCACTCAACATTGAAATCCCCTTCGTTACTGCTCAAAATAAGGAAATCTGGGTTAAAGTCATGGCAAACGCCCATTATAAAAACGGGCAAATCATGAAAGTACTGGGAATTATTCAAGATATCAGCGAGCAGAAACAAACCGAGAAACATCTCAAAGAACTCAATGAAAAACTGACCGCCTCCGAAGAAGAACTCCGGCAAAATCTAGAAGACCTCTACGCCTCCCAGGCTAAACTTGAAGAGCAGAAATTTCAGTTGGAGCAAGAAATTAATGTAAGAAAACTAGCCGAAGCCAAAATCTTGGCTCAAAATCAAATCCTCAAAGAAATTGCCTGGCAGCAATCCCATAAAGTACGCCAACCCGTAGCCAATATCTTAGGAATCATAGATTTATTCAAAAACGAAGAATCGATGACAGAACAGGAAAAAACAAAATTCTTGGATTTGCTCTTTAAAGCCACCCATAGCCTGGATATGGTTATACACGAAATCGTGCAAAAAACAAACTCTTTAGAATAATATACTTTGAATGAAAACTTTACAACTTGCAACCCGGTTGATATTTTATAATCATTAAAATCTATGACCGCAAACATTCATTTTCTTTCAGGGCTTGAACACGCCAAACAGGAAAAATATCAGGAAGCCATCGCTTTGTTTACTAAATCGCTTCACTTACAGCCTCAACACACCGAAAGTTATTTCAACAGGGCTTTGGCATACTACAAACTCGGCGATTTCAAAAATGCCCTTATGGATTTTGACGAATCTCTCAAACTGACACCCAAAAATGCCGAAATCTACCACGAAAGAGCCATTACACACCATAAACTCGCTAATCACCGCCAAGCCCTAGAAGATTTAAACAAAGCACTATGGCTAGACCCTTACAATCCCTATCGCTACTCGAGCAGAGCTTATATCCGGGCTTTTGTAGGAGATACACACGGTGCCATCGAGGATTATCAAAAAGCCCTAGAGCTTGATCCCCAAGATGCTGTCACCCTCAACAATCTGGGGCTTCTGGAAGAAAAACTAGGCTATAAAAAAGAAGCCCAAGAACGATTTGACCTCGCCGACCAAATCGCCGACCAGGGAAAAACCTTTGAAAAACCTAAGCTCGAGGAAATCCTCCAACAATTTGAAGCCCGACAACAAGCCCGCCTTGAGGCAGAAAGGCTACTCAAACAACCCAAAGGTAACGGCGAAACCTCCTCCAGCACAGCCGATAAACCCAGTATATATGCTTATTGGAAAGTAATCAAAGAGGTGTTTAGCTCCAGAGATACTTTTCGTGAATTCGTGTTTTTTCTCAAACAAGCTTTTCAAAAAAATAAATAATTTTCAAACGTATGGATCAAAAAACAAGCTTTATTCTATTAATTTTCACTTTACTGGCTTCTTGCCAGAATTATGTATATAAAGACTACCACGAATTCAAGGAGCAGAAATGGTCTCAAAACAAAGGCATTTCCTTTGAATATAAGTCTGAGAATACCGAAGATAAAAATCAAACCTATAATCTCCTCCTGACTCTCCGATACCACGTAGCAATCGCTGATGAATTGTTTCAGTTTAAAATACGTATTACTGCCCCTTCCGGCAAAACAGAAGAAAAAGCACTGAGTATCCCCCGTACCGATGGAACTGGCAAACTCCGAAGCGAAGAATTGGGCGACCTGGGAGACATTGAGGAGGCTTTTCTCAAAAATTACAAGTTTGAAGAATCTGGTACCTACAAATTTGAAATCAATCACGCTATGTTGATGGACGAATGGGGCGGAATCCTGGGTGTGGGCATAAAAGTACAAAAAGCCAATTAATTTTAAAAAAAGGCTTTTATGCTGCGAGTCGAGAAAATCTCCAAAAGCTATGGTTCCCAGGAAGCCGTCCGACAAGTGTCCCTGGATTTGAAACCAGGGCAAATTCTTGGATTATTGGGCGAAAGTGGCTCCGGCAAAAGTACGCTGCTGAGACTGATAGCAGGTTTGGAAGAACCTGATCAAGGGCACATATTTTTTCGAGATCAACCTTTTCCTTCCTTTAGTCGGCAATTGATCCCTGGTCATCCCCAAATCCGAATGATTCATCAAGATTCTTCTCTACTGCCTCGCCACAGAATCTATGAAAATTTACACATAGAATTACGCAGTTATTCCGAAAAATATCAAAAAATACGCATAAAGGAGCTATCTGAAATTTGTCAGCTAGAAAATCTCCTGAATCGCTACCCACACGAACTCTCCGGAGGGCAAAAACAAAGAGCCGCCCTCGCCAAAGCCCTGGCACTAGAGCCCGCAGTATTACTTTTGGATGAACCTTTCAGCCATTTGGATAGTCATCTCAAACCACAAATCCGCACTGAAATTATGCAGATTATCCGTAAAAACGGTACCACAGCCATACTTGTCAGCCACGATGCCCACGATGCACTTGCCCTCTCAGACCGCATCGCCGTGATGTATCAAGGAGAAATCTTGCAAGAAGGTAGCCCCCAAAAAATTTATACCAATCCTCATAACCCTTACGTGGCTGCATTTCTGGGTTTGGCTAATCTAGTAAACGCCTCTACCTTAGCCCGAATCTGCTCCAAACCCCTGCCGCACAAACAGGGCTGTATTCGACCAGAAGATATTCGGATTGCTCATTCTCAGGAAGATAGTTTTGAAGCCAAAGTCATTCAGATACAGTTTATGGGGCACTTTTTACAAATTAGTGTACAACTGGATCAGGGCGAAATACTCCACTTTTATGCTCCTAAATCTGATTTTTTTGACCTCCATCAAACCATTTTATTGAAGATCAATCCCGAAGATATCTATTTTTTTGAATCAGATCATTGCTAGTAAATTCAGGTGTAAGTATTCGACCAAATCTTCATTTCCAGAAAACACCTGATCTTAAAATGATCATATTTTTCGCCATATCCAATATTTTAACCAAAAGCGAATTTTCACTAAATCATACAAACTACTTCCTGCTTTTGGAGTGTTACACCAAATTTATCACAGAATTATACAAGCTCTTCAAGATACGGGCTTCAGCCTAAGAGTCAAAAAATCTAAATTATCATTTTAAAAAATTTATAAGATTAGGATGATTTTTTAACTATAAATTCAGAAAAAATATGTTTTATCTATAAATAAAGTTCAAATTTGATCCTGTTTTTTACAATATATTATATTTTTTTTTAAGACAAGTCAAAAAATTAACTTAATTAGTTTGCTTTTCTTTGAGCTTAACCATTAATTTGATGCCACAATACAAATTTTTGTAATGTGCTAATATTCAAAATAATATTTTAGTTTTTTACATTATAACAATACAACATTATGGATATAAAACTTTACCTAATAAGTCGTCAATATAATTTTACACGTGTACAAGTATTGTAAAGATTAAGATTCAAAACCCATTAAAAACACTCAATTGAACAGAAATGAAAAAAGTTGAAGCAGTGATTCGTAGTTCTAAGTTCGAGCAGGTAAAACAGGCACTCCACGAGATAGAAGTTAATTTCTTTATCTACTATCCTGTGCATGGTGTAGGCAATACTGATTCGGAGACTTCTGTATGGAGAGGCGTCACTTATGCTGCCGAAAGCATCCGCAGAACCAAGCTTGAGATATTACTTCAGGATCAAAACGTTGAAAAAGTAATCCAAGCTATTTGTGATAATGCTCGCACCGGTGATGTCGGCGACGGCAAAGTACTGGTTGAAAATGTGGAATACCTCATACGCGTACGCACTGGCGAAGCAAGCCACGAAGGATTATAAAATTAGAGCATAATTATACTCAAACCGAAGTGGTTTTCCGAGATTTTAGCTTTTAAATCATTAATAATCAAGCTAATCAATCAAGAAAATCAGGCAAATCACTTCAATCTGGGTATAAAGCAATTTTCAGGATTGATTAGCCTGATTTTGAATGAATTAAATCTTTAAAATTTCAAAATATACTCTAATTTAAGCATTAAAACACTTATTTACTCATTAAAAAAATTTAAACTAAAACGAAAAAAAAATTCAATGGAAGAAAAAATAGCTCAAATTGCTGTCACCACCTTTACTGTAAATAATTTGTGGATGATGGTATCGACTTTCCTGGTTTTTATTATGCACCTGGGTTTTGCTACGCTCGAGTCCGGCTTCACCCAATCTAAAAATACAGTAAACGTTCTTTTCAAAAACGTGATGGTGGTTGCCATCGGATTGCTTACCTATACTTTGGTTGGCTTTGGCCTGATGTACCCCGGTACTGATTTTGCCGGACAAGTATTTGCTTTTGGGGGTTTTGGTTTGTCTTTGCCTGCCAATGGCATCACTGATGCTTATAATCCTGGTTATACTTACTGGACTGATTTCTTGTTCCAGGCTATGTTTGCCGCCACAGCCGCCACCATTATCTCTGGTGCCGTAGCCGAACGCGTTAAGCTGGAAGCCTTTTTGATTTTCTCTGTGATCTATGTTGCTATTTGTTATCCTATTACAGGTTATTGGAAATGGGGCGGCGGCTGGTTAAACACCATGACTACTCCCTTTTATGATTTTGCAGGTTCTACACTTGTTCACTCCGTAGGTGGCTGGGGTGCCCTGGCTGGCATCATCCTACTCGGACCCCGCATCGGGAAATACGTCAATGGCAAAGCACACCCCATACCAGGGCATAGTATGCCTTTAGCCGTTATCGGTACTTTCCTACTTTGGTTGGGCTGGTTTGGTTTTAACGGAGGTTCTGTACTTTCTGCCAATCCTGGAAGCGTATCTTTGGTACTCGTTACTACTTCCTTGGCTGCCTCTGCGGGAGCTGCCGGAGCTTTTTTTACTTCTTTCTTTATCTCCAAAAAACACGACTTAGGCATGGCCCTCAATGGTATCTTGGGTGGATTGGTAGCCATCACTGCCGGAGCAGACCAAATGGGCGTAACCGATGCCATCCTTGTGGGACTCATCGGAGGTGTGTTGGTAGTTTTGGCTGTTATTTTCTTTGACAAGCTACAACTCGATGACCCCGTGGGAGCTTTATCGGTACACTTGGTCAATGGTGTTTGGGGAACGCTGGCCGTAGGTTTGTTTGGTGCCAAAGCAGGTTCTGCACAGATCGTAAGTCAATTGATCGGAATTAGTGCCATCGGAGCTTTTTCTTTTGCTTTTGCTTTTATCTTATTCTTTGTATTAAAAGCAACCATGGGTATTCGGGTATCCGAAAAAGAAGAATTGGAGGGACTGGATAAATACGAACACGGTATGAGTGCTTACGAATTTGGTGAATTAAGTGCCTAGAATCATTCTTTTCTGTTCCACATCACAAAAGGGGCTTTGATGCCCCTTTTATCTATACTCCGTGTATTATTGAATAATTTCAAGCTTTTTTGAGGCTGAGAAGTGAAATTTGATTAAAATAAAAAACTATTTTAAATTAAAATATTGCCCCTAATTTTCATATTCTAAATACTTTTCATAAAAAATGCTCTTTTTTTAGGGCTGTTTATTGAAAAATTGCGAATATTTACCATAATTTGCTCTTTAAATAAGTCAAAAACTTTAATATTATTATTTCAAGACATTCAATTAAAACGTCACTCAAATGATAAAATCTAAACTAGAGTACATCTGGCTCGACGGATACAACCCTATACAAAGCCTGCGTAGTAAAACTAAAATTGTAAAAGATTTCGGAGGAACCCTCGAAGACTGCCCCATTTGGTCTTTTGACGGTAGCTCTACCGAACAAGCCGAAGGTGGCTCCTCTGACTGTCTGCTCAAACCCGTAGCTATTTTCCCTGATCCTGCCCGTAAAAACGGCTTCCTCGTGATGGCAGAAGTACTCAATGCCGATGGTACTCCCCACGAAACCAACGGCCGAGCTACCATCGAGGATGATGATAACGACTTCTGGTTTGGCTTCGAGCAAGAATACACCCTTTGGGACATTACCAACAATCTCCCTATCGGATTCCCCGCAGGTGGCTATCCCGGACCCCAAGGACCGTACTACTGTAGCGTAGGTGCTGGTAAAGCTGTCGGACGAGACATTATTGAAGAACACCTAGACCTTTGCCTAGAAGCCGGACTCAATGTAGAAGGGATCAATGCCGAAGTATTGATGGGGCAGTGGGAATTCCAAATCTTTGCCAAAGGTGCCAAACAAGCCGGTGACCAAATCTGGGTAGCTCGTTATTTGTTAGAAAGAACCGCTGAAAAATACAATGTTGGCGTCAATTGGCATCCCAAACCTGTTCCCGGCGACTGGAACGGCTCTGGAATGCACGCTAACTTCTCCAACGAAATCCTCAGAACCTGCGGAAGCCAAGAAGTTTATAATACCATTTGCAGTGCTTTCGGAAATGTAATCAAAGAACATATCGCTGTATATGGGGCTTATAATGAGCTTCGCCTGACGGGTAAGCACGAAACCCAATCTATTGATAAATTTAGCTTTGGAGTTTCTGACCGTGGAGCTTCTATCCGTATCCCGATCGCTACCGTAGAAAACGGCTGGAAAGGCTGGCTCGAAGATCGCCGTCCTAATTCTGCTGCTGATCCTTACAAAGTAGCTGCCCGAATTATTAAAACGGTTAAAGCTGTGAAAATTTAATCATGCTGATATGACAGAATAAAAAAGCCGGATTTTCGTAGTCCAGCTTTTTTATTCCATATCTTGTTTTAGTCGTATCAACGCTAACCCCATAATCTGCCTCCACAATATTTACAATAAGAAGCATTTGAATCATGCCCTGGCATGCTGCAATCTAAACAAGATTTAGACTCTGACACCATCTTTTTCTCATCTCGCTGGCGATATATCTCTGCACCCACAATACTTGTAAACACCACAATAATTCCAAAGCTTAAAAGCATCAGCAAAGAAGCAAGTGCCTGCCCTATGGGGGTTTTGGGTACAATATCCCCATAACCCACTGCCGTAATCGTTACTATTGCCCAATAAATACTTTTAGGAATGCTTTCAAAACCGTGATTCCCCTTCTCAATCACATACATAAATGACCCCAAAATTGTCACCGCAATTAAAACGGAAAGAATAAAAATGGATATTTTGCGCTGACTCGCGTGCACAGCTCTCAGCAATACCCTTACTTCTTTGGCATATTTGGTGTATTCTATCAAGTCAAAAACGCGCAGAAGCCTGAATAATCGTACCAAACGAATCACAATCAAATGACTGGTATTGGAGAGATGAATAATGCCAAAATACATAGGAAAAATAGAGATAAAATCAATAATACCCATCGTACTAAGCATATATCTGAGGGGCTGTGGTGCCACAATAATTCTTGAGAAATACTCAACGGTAAATAATATGGTAAAAAACCATTCCAGAAAGATAAAAACATCTTTGTAAGAAATATACAAACTAGGCACCGATTGTAAAATTACGGCTGAAGAACTGGAAAGGATAAGAATTAAAAGTGTAATGGAAAAAACCTTTGAGCGATAGATAACCTTATACATCTCATAACGCCAACCTCCTTGTGTAATCATCTTTCTGGCAATGGCTGTGAAAGTCTCGAGCTTTTTCGTTGCAGATTTATGTTTAATGGCAAGTTTTTCCAAAGTAAAGATGGGGTTATTCATAAAGTTTTAATACATTTTACAAGACATAAACAATATCCTTACCAAATACGGATTAGATCAAAAAGTAATCACTAGGCCTTGTAATATATACACAAGCAAAAATTAAGAATAGAAGAATAAGCCAAGCCTATCGGTCGTGTGTAACCAGAAATGCTGTTCGTTCAAAACAGTGGATTCTTCCGACCAAATGGGCATTCATCAAAAACTCCTAAAAGAAGTCAGCATGAATAAGGTCAGATCACAATTAAGCACGTGGAGTAGGATTTTTGAAATAGCCTTTCATATCTCTTTTTTCCTGTGAAAAATTTTGAAATACGGGAGTAATCCTGTTTTTTCTCGACTCAGGGAAGGTCTGTCGCTTCTGGAATTTGCCTTAACACTTCTATAAAATCTTCTTTGCGAACAGGTTTGGGCAAAAATCCTGAGATAAGCTTGGATTTCAGAAGCGTTTTATAATCATCTTCTCCCAAAAATGCACTGCTTACATAGATAAAAATTTTCTTAGGCAATTTTTCTTTAAAGAATTCAAACTGCATCAAAAACTGAAAGCCATCCATCACAGGCATATCCATATCCAATAAAATTAAATCAGGTAGTTTTTGGGGATTATTTTTTTGTTTGATCAGTGCATCCCAGGCTGTTTTTCCATTAGAAAATACATCAGTTTGGCGTACAAGTTGGGTGCTTTTGATCGTTTTGCGGAGATAAAATCGATAAATTTCATCATCATCAATGATCCAGAGGCGATTGATATTCGGTTGGTCAGATACCATTTCATTAAAAACAATCGTAAAAGTGGTGCCTTTATCGATGGTGCTTTCCACAGAAATACTTCCTCCCAGTGCCTCGATCTGGTTTTTGGTCATAAAAAGCCCTATTCCTTTGGCGTTTTCATTTCCGTGAAAAGTTTGATTCATTCCAAATATTTTATCTTTGTATTTTTCTAGGTCAATTCCCAATCCATTATCCTGACAGCTAAAGCATATCTTGTTGTCCTCTTGCCAACTTCTGAATACAATATGTGGTTGGCGTTCGGGCGATCGGTATTTAATGGCATTGGTCAAAAGGTTGAGTATGATACTTTCCAGATAAACTCTAGGATAATACACACTGGAGCATAGAGAGAAGTCATATTCAATCTGTGCATCACTCAATTGAATCTCAAGAGCAACATTGGTTATCTGGTCTTTGATGACATTTTCCAGAAGAATATGCTCTCTTTGATCCGAGTCCTCTTGATGAAAATGAACTGCATCCATCAGATCGTCTACAATTTGCAAAAGACGTTGAGAAATCTCGATAATCGTTTGTAGAAGTTTCTTTTTTTCCTCGGGGTGGGTTTCTTCTTGGTAAATATCAATCAGGAGGGCAATATTCCCAATCGGGGCGCGGAAATTATGAGAGATAATATGGGTAAAATTTTCTAGTTGGTGGTTTTTTTTTGCAAGTGTCTGAGATAAAAATTGTAGATTTTCTACATTTTCCTGAAGTTCCTTTTCTGCTTTTTTTTGAAAGCTTATGTCCCTGATTACTATCAGTGCGTCTTCTACTGAGGTGTTCGTGTCATCATAAAGGGGCGTCATAGAAACGGCATAAAATCTATCCGCTTCTTCAGAAGAAGTTTCATAATAGGTAAATTCACTTTGGTCAAAAACCTTATCGAGTTCTTCCAAAATATTATAATCTTCTGCCTGAATATGATTAAATTCCTCAACAGGTTTTCCAAGATACTGCTCCGGTTTAAGTCCCGTAATATTTTTGATCGCTGCATTGATAAACTTGTAGCGATGATTCCGTCCGATGCGCGCAATTAAATCAGGATGATGATCTACCAAAGCTCTAAACTGCCTTTCACTTTCTGCCAATCGACGGTTGGCTACTTCCAATTCATAGGTTTTTAATCGGATGATTTCCTCAAGCTGTTCGGTTGTTTTGAGCTCTATGACTTTGGGCAATACTTTTACCAGCCTGACAGCAGTAATCCAAGAGATCAATGCCGTGCAAAACAGAAAAATTGCATTCCATTGATAAAGAGGCTGCCAGAATATGATACCATCCATCAAGTGAGTAGAGCCACAAAAGAGGATAAAACCAACAAACCACCAAAAAATATCTTTAAAAGGCAAGTCTTTACGCTTTCTGATCACCTGTGCCAGTATGAATGGAATGGCAAAATATGCCGCAGCAATCATAAAATTGGAGAGAATATACAACCAACCGTGGAAATTAGTCCACCTTCCGCAGTACCATCGCGCAGGAAAATCGGTATTGCTGAAAAAGTCATATAAAAATCGAGTAATTTCCTCAAACATAGGCAAAGGTATCTTTTAGTATATCACGAAGGACTGCTTATCTAATCTAAATATACATAATTTTAAAAGGTTTAAAGTCCATACGTGAGGAAAAATAAGAAAAAAACACATCAATATCTTAAATATGAAAAATTAAATAATTATTTACATCTAACCGACTTTTCGCACCCCCTTGTTTTTTGTAAGTTTTTTTGTAAGTTTTCTTCTAAAACTCTATAAAATATCGCAAAATATGGGTTTTGATAAAATATAGCATGTAAGTTTTATAAGAATAGTTATATTTCATATAAATATTTCGCTAGGGTGCGAAAAGTCGGCTAAATTCACAACGCCCCACCTTTTAGGTGCAATGCCGAACCTTTTTGGTGGAAAGTTGCACCAAGAAGGTGGGGGGGGTAGTCAGAGGGGTGGAGGGGGGTAGTCAAAGGGGTGGGGTAAGGTGCAAAAAACCTCGTTAAAGTGTGAAATCTGACTTTTCACTCTCCTATTTTCAAATGAGGGTATTTCATTAAATTAGTCCATAGCAAATATAATTATCTGCTTATCAAATAATTATGAAAATAACCCATGTAAACTAATTATGGGCAACTACTCAATATGTTTTATTTTTAATTCAACCCTCACAAATCATCTTTTATAAGGCACTAAAGGCACGCTTGTTTTTCTTCTGTTCAAATAGTCTACACACAGTTTGTCCCGATGGGACACGAACCCTGTCCCATCGGGACAAACTGTGTGTAGCAAATGCCTTTATCGAGATTTTACGTGCCGTTGGGTATGTTTTATGCACATACAGACACCTTAAAAGATTTAGCGTATCAAACAAGCTGTTAGTGGTTCGCTAGAACCCTAACAGTCTTTCGGTCTTTCGTCATCTTTCAAACTCCCACTCCTTGTGCAGCAGCCTGTGGATGTATTTTAAAAAAGATTGTTCCTCCCAGTGTCATTGTCGACATAAAGGTGTACTGCCGATTGGCTGCAATCACATTGGGGTTACTTGCTGGAGACGAAGTAATCACTTGTGCATTTTTAACCACGCTTACATTTTGGTAAATTGCTCCGTGTGCCGGATTGGATAGCTCGAAGCCTTGTTTAGCTCGGTAATGTGATTTGAAAAGTCGAAATAGATCATTCCCATCCCAAAATACCGCTCCATCCAGCCCTACAATTACATCTTGCATATCCTGTTGATATTGAGGACCTAAAAACAGGCGCATGACAGCCAGAACTACGGCTTTTCGGCGGCGTTCATCCCCGCCCGTATCAGCCAAAAATTCATTATACGCTGTACTTCCGATACCGTGGGTATAATTTTTATCTCCCAACATATCGTGAAATGTGTAACTCTTACCAGCTCTTTGCATGGCTGCATTTTTGGCTCTTGCATAGGTAAACATCGTAAAGGTAATACCAAAAGTCTCCCTTTGCATCTCAAGGAAGGGATTAGCAGGAGCAATCTGTTGGACAAGCCCCCAAAAAGAAGATTCAGAATAAACAATAGCTGCAAATTTTCTCAGATCGGTAGCATTTACAGTTTGAACCTGCAAATTACCAATGAATGCTACATCGGGTCCTCCCTGGTTGATGTTTGCTATACTGCCGTCTGTATTAAAGTAGTAGGTTGCCATAAATAATTATCTTGGATATGATTCATTAAAATTAGTTGGGAAATATCCATTAAAAAATAGAAATAATCAAGCTTCCCCTACTTTACCTCCAAAATTTAGTGGCAAACTAAATCCACTGGTATCCGGATTGGAATGTATGATCCCATGAGTCTCTTCGTATTTACGGATATTATCCTGTAAGGCTGCTAATAATCTCTTGGCGTGTTCGGGTGTAATGATGATACGAGATTTGACTTTGGCTTTGGGCAAGCCGGGCATAATTCTTATAAAATCAATAATAAATTCACTACTTGAGTGTGCAATCATTACAAGATTGGAGTAAATTCCTTCGGCAATTTCCTCAGACAGCTCTATACTGATTTGGTTTTTGTTTTCAGGTTCTTTATTTTGTCCCATATCCTTTATTTGTTCTAAAAGCTTTTGCAATTATACTTTATGATTCATCTGGTATTCCAAAAATAATATTTTGACAGATTTTAATTTCTATAAGTATTTAATAATCAGCAAGATAAATCTATGAGTGGTGGGTATGTTCAGACAATAGTCCATTGTCCGTAGTCCATAGATTTATATTGTTAATTATCAGCAAGTTATAATTATTATAAGCTAAATTCAAAGCTTGGAAAACCCTGGGGTCTCCTATAGATAAAAAAATAGCCAGAGATTTTTCAATCTCTGACTATTAAACAATTACTTCTGTAATTGTTTTTCTTTATATTCTTGAGGTTTCCCATCATCCTGAAGTCTGTCGTATTCTTCTTCGGAGTATACGATAAGGTCTTCGTATTCTCTGAGTCCGGTACCTGCAGGGATCAGATGTCCTACAATTACATTTTCTTTCAGGCCAAGCAGAAAGTCGGTTTTACCATTGATAGCTGCTTCACTGAGTACTTTGGTAGTTTCTTGGAAAGAAGCTGCCGAGATGAAGCTATCTGTACCCAAAGAAGCTTGTGTAATTCCTTGAAGTGTAGGTCTGGAAACAGCGGGTTCGGCATCTCTCACCTTAACGATTTTCAAATCTTTACGTTTGAGGGTAGAGTTTTCATCTCGGAGGGCGCGAGCTGTTACGATTTGTCCAGGTTTGAATTTTTTAGAATCGCCTGCACTGACCACTACTTTTTTGTTGATAATAGAGTCATTTTCTTCACGGAATGCAAATTTATCCACCACCTGACCGGGCAGGAAGTTGGTATCTCCCGGCTCGATGATTTCTACTTTCTGCATCATCTGTCTTACAATTACCTCGATATGTTTGTCATTGATTTTTACCCCTTGTAGTCGGTAAACCTCTTGAATTTCATTCACCAAGTATTCTTGTACTGCGGTAGGTCCTTTGATAGAAAGAATATCGGAAGGCGTAATAGCTCCATCAGAAAGTGGCTGCCCTGCCTTCACGAAGTCATTATCCTGAACCAAAATGTGCTTGGAGAGTGAAACCAGATAACGTTTTTTCACGCCGTCCTTAGATTCAATAAAAATCTCGCGGTTACCGCGTTTGATACCTCCATAAGTCACTACCCCGTCAATAGCACTTACCACGGCTGGGTTAGAAGGGTTACGGGCTTCGAAAAGCTCGGTTACTCTTGGAAGCCCCCCGGTAATATCTCGGGTTTTACCTGTTGTTCTTGGTATTTTAGCCAAAATCTGACCGGCTTTGATTTTTTTACCTTCTTTGACGGCAATGTGTGCACCTACGGGTAGGTTGTAAGACTTCATTGTTTCCTCATTACCTGTATTGACGATGATGGCCGGGTTCTTGGTTTTATCCTTGGTATCGATGATAATTTTTTCACGGAAACCAGTTTGTTCGTCTGCCTCTTCTTTGTAGGTGATACCTTCCACAATAGATTCAAATTCAACTTTTCCATCTATTTCGGAAAGGATTACAGCATTAAAAGGATCCCACTCGCAAATAAGGTCTTTTTTCTTCACTTTATCACCTTCATTCACTCTTAGGTAAGAGCCATAAGGAATATTATTAGAAATCAGTACTTTTTTACCATCTTCGGAGACGATTTTTACCTCACCTGAACGTCCCATGACAATTCTCACGGGATTGCCTTCGGAGTCTTCTCCAGATACAGTTCTTAAATCTTCAAACTGTATTACTCCATCAAATTTGGCTGAAATAGTTGCCTCAGAAGCAATATTTACAGCAACCCCACCTACGTGGAAGGTTCTCAGGGTAAGCTGTGTACCGGGTTCTCCGATAGATTGAGCAGCAATTACGCCCACAGACTCTCCTTTTTGCACCATCTTGGCAGTTGCCAAATTACGACCATAACATTTGGCACAAACACCGTGGCGGGTTTCGCAAGTCAACACTGATCTGATTTCTACAGATTCAATGCTGGTTGTATCTATTTTAAGAGCAAGTAATTCGGTAATTTCTTCTCCGGACTCTAAAATTACTTCATCAGTAATTGGGTCAATCACATCGTGAACAGTCACACGCCCAAGAACCCTTTCAGACAAAGGCTCTACGATTTCTTCATTATCTTTAAGGGCGGTGATGGTTATTCCCCGGAGTGTGCCGCAATCCGCTTCGGTAATAATTACGTCTTGCGCTACGTCTACCAGACGTCGGGTCAGATAACCCGCATCTGCGGTTTTTAGAGCGGTATCTGCGAGACCTTTTCGAGCACCGTGGGTTGAGATAAAATACTCAATTACATCGAGTCCCTCCTTAAAGTTAGAAATAATGGGGTTCTCGATGATTTCACCCACAGAACCTTGTAAGTTTTTCTGAGGTTTTGCCATCAAACCACGCATTCCTCCCAACTGACGAATCTGCTCTCTGGAACCACGAGCACCGGAGTGCATCATCATATAGATTGGGTTAAAGCCCTTTTGGTCTTCATCCAGTTGCTTCATCAGGATTCGGGTGATTTCTGAGTTGATCTTTGTCCAAATATCGATGACCTGATTATAACGTTCGTTGTCTGTAATCAGACCCATTTGATAGTTAGAAGTTACCCCTTCAACATCTACTTTTGCCTGATTAATGAGTTCATCTTTTTCGGGGGGCACTACTACGTCACCCAGCCCGATGGATAATCCTCCTTTGTAGGCAGTTTGGAAACCTAGTTGCTTGATATCATCCAGAAAGTGTGCTGTACGAGCTACATCTGTATATTTAAATACCATAGCTATGATATCACGTAGTTTTTTCTTGGTCAATAGTTCATTGACATATCCTACTTCTTCGGGTACATATTGATTGAATACTACTCGACCGGCTACTGTTTCTACTACTTGATCCTCAAGTTCTTCTTTTTCATTACGGACTTTAACCTTTACAAATATCTTGGCATTTTTAGAGATTCTGCGTTCATTCAAGGCGATGATTACCTCTTCGGGTCCATAAAAGCGCATATTTTCACCTGGTACGGGGTCCTCGGGGGTGCTGGGTCTGTCTTTGGTCAAGTAATAAAGCCCCAAAACCATATCTTGTGAAGGTACTGCAATTGGGCTACCATTGGCAGGGCTCATAATATTATGTGAAGAAAGCATTAGGATAGAAGCTTCCATAATGGCGTGATGCCCTAGGGGTACGTGCACAGCCATCTGGTCACCGTCAAAGTCGGCGTTAAATGCGGTACACACCAGCGGATGCAACTGGATGGCTTTACCTTCAATCAATACCGGCTCGAAGGACTGAATACCCAGGCGGTGCAAGGTCGGCGCGCGATTGAGCAGCACGGGATGCTCGCGGATCACTTCTTCGAGAATATCCCATACCTCAGGGCCTTCACGCTCCACCAGTTTCTTGGCGGCCTTGATGGTAGTTGCCAGGCCACGACGCTCCAGCTTGCTGAAAATAAACGGCTTGAACAATTCCAGCGCCATCTTCTTCGGCAGACCACACTGATGGAGCCGCAATGTCGGCCCCACCACAATCACAGAACGGCCGGAGTAATCAACACGCTTGCCGAGCAGGTTCTGACGGAAACGACCTTGCTTGCCCTTGATCATGTCTGCCAGAGACTTTAGCGGACGCTTATTGGAACCGGTGATCGCCTTGCCGCGACGGCCGTTATCCAGCAGCGCATCCACCGACTCCTGCAACATGCGTTTTTCGTTACGCACGATAATATCGGGCGCGCTCAGATCAAGCAGGCGCTTCAGGCGGTTGTTGCGATTGATCACACGACGATACAAGTCGTTCAGATCAGATGTTGCAAAACGTCCACCGTCCAGCGGCACCAGAGGACGCAATTCGGGCGGCAACACCGGCAACACCGTCATAACCATCCATTCAGGGTTATTGCCGGATTCCAGAAAGGCTTCCATGAGCTTGAGACGCTTGGTGAGTTTTTTGGATTTGGTTTCAGACGTGGTGCCGGGAATATCTTCACGCAGCTTTGCCACTTCCACCTTCAGATTCATGGTGTGGAGCAACTGGAAAATGGCTTCGGCGCCCATGCGCGCATCAAACTCATCCCCATATTCTTCAATGGCTTCCAGATAGGTTTCATCAGACAACAACTGGCCGCGCTCAAGACGCGTCATGCCCGGATCAATCACCACAAACGCTTCAAAATAAAGCACGCGCTCGATATCGCGCAGTGTCATATCAAGCAATAAACCCATCCGCGAAGGCAATGAACGCAGGAACCAGATATGCGCTACCGGGCTTGCAAGTTCAATATGACCCATGCGGTCACGGCGCACTTTGGCAAGGGTGACTTCCACGCCACACTTTTCACAGATAACACCGCGATGCTTTAAACGTTTGTACTTGCCGCACAAACATTCATAATCTTTGATTGGTCCAAAAATTTTGGCGCAGAACAAGCCATCACGCTCTGGCTTGAAGGTGCGATAATTGATAGTTTCCGGCTTTTTGACCTCACCAAATGACCATGAACGGATTTTGGCAGGCGAGGCCAAACCGATGCGGATTGCATCAAACTCTTCGACCTGGCCTTGCTGTTTCAATAAATTGATTAGATCTTTCAATGCCGTCTCTCCTGCTTCGCTTCTATATGCTGTGGGCTGTATGGAATAGGGGGCGGCGCATTAACGCCCGCCCTGCTATCGTCCAATGGGAGCGTTATTCGCTCTGTTCCAGTTCGATGTCAATCGCCAACGCCCGGATTTCCTTGACCAGCACGTTAAAGGATTCCGGCATACCGGCTTCCATACGGTGATCACCGTCCACAATGTTTTTATACATTTTGGTACGTCCGGCAACATCGTCTGACTTCACAGTGAGCATTTCCTGCAATGTATAGGCAGCGCCATAAGCTTCAAGCGCCCACACTTCCATTTCACCAAAACGCTGACCACCGAATTGCGCCTTGCCGCCCAGGGGCTGCTGCGTCACCAGGCTGTACGGACCCGTGGAACGTGCGTGCATCTTGTCGTCCACCAGGTGATTCAGCTTGAGCATGTACATATAACCCACGGTAATCGACCGCTCGAAGGCAACACCGGTACGCCCATCAAACAGCGTGGCCTGCCCACTCACCGGCAGATCCGCCAGAGCCAGCATGTTCTTGATTTCCGCTTCCGTCGCGCCATCAAACACTGGCGTAGCAGTAGGAACGCCATTACGCAGATTGCCTGCAAGCTTCATGATTTCAGCATCCGTCAGCAAGCTCAGGTCTTCCTTCTTGCCGCCCGTGGTATTGTAGATACGGTCAAGGAAATCACGCACCTCTGAAACTTTCTGCTGCACCTCCAGCATGCGGCCGATCTTCAAGCCCAAACCCTTGGCAGCCCAGCCCAAATGGGTTTCAAGCACTTGGCCGACGTTCATGCGCGAAGGCACGCCCAACGGATTCAGCAAAATGTCTACCGGTGTTCCATCTGCCATATACGGCATGTCTTCCACCGGCACGATCATCGAGATCACACCCTTGTTACCATGTCGTCCGGCCATCTTGTCACCCGGCTGAATGCGGCGCTTCACCGCCAGGTAAACCTTCACCATTTTCAACACGCCGGGCGCCAGATCATCGCCGGTAGTGAGCTTGGCACGCTTCTCTTCCAGCCTGGCATCCAGATCCGTACGCTGCTGCTTGAGCTGCCCACCCAGAATTTCCAGCTGCTGATTAGCCTCATCATTACGCAAACGAATCTCAAACCACTTATCACGCGTCAACTCAGCCAGATAAGCTGCCGTGACTTTGGCGCCCGCTTTCAAGCCCTTCGGGCCTCCTTCAGTAACCTTATCCAGCAGCAGTTGCTCAACACGCTGATAGGTGTCATCTTCCAGGATGCGGTACTGGTCATGCAGATCTTTCTTGACCTTGTCCAGCGCCATGCGCTCAATGTCTTGTGCACGCTTGTCTTTCTGCACCCCGTCGCGGGTAAACACCTGCACGTCAATCACTGTACCACTCATACCCGAGGGCACGCGCAGCGAGGTGTCTTTAACATCAGACGCCTTTTCACCAAAAATGGCGCGCAACAGTTTTTCTTCCGGGGTCAACTGGGTTTCACCCTTGGGCGTTACCTTGCCCACCAGAATATCACCCGGCACCACTTCGGCGCCGATATGGATAATGCCGGACTCGTCAAGCTTGCCCAATGCTGTCTC
>JANRIC010000050.1:0-18028 GCA_033765345.1 Microscillaceae bacterium | reverse complement strand
AATATGTTTGTGTAATAAGTAAGTTTACACAAACAAAATTATCCAGAAATTTTATTATGATAAAATAAAAAAATAAAAATTTTATATCTTAATAATATAAAAAACAAAATTAAATTCTGAAACAAGTACCTGAGTAGTAACAATATTTCTTGGATTCTAATATTTGTGTTTATTTATTGGAGTTAGGTACACAAAAACAAACTATAGCCGAAAATTTGATAGTAAAAGCTAAACCTGTCATAAGTACCCAAGTAATTGCCGAAAATATAAACGTCTGTATCAGGAAATTGAGCTACCCGAAAGAAGATGCTTTCCAACACGCCGAAAACCTAATTGCAGTATGTGATTTAGCTATTATTAATGAGCAGATTTTACGGAAAGCATTTAAGGTTTCTATACAATACCAATATCGATATTTTGATAGTCTGATTATCGCTACTGCACTTGAGAATCAATGCACAATATTATATTCTGAAGATATGCAACACGACCAAATAATTGATAATCAACTTACTATCATTAACCCATTTTGAGCTTAAAAAAATAAAACCCAATACTTAAGTATATCGGGAAGACTTTTTTTGCCCCCGCTTTTTGAAGTGTTGTGCAGCATCACTTTAAAGCATTCGGAAAGTTTGTAAATTCCAGCCGAAGGCTTAGGACGTTCTCCCCACGAAAGCCTAAGATAAAATATTCTTCATAAAATAGCTGGATTTTAATATAAAAACCCAAAAGCCTTTTTGAAACAGACTTTCGGGTTTTTATGTTCTCGTTATTACTTGAACCAGGGTAGTTTAAAATTCATATTATTATACACTTCAATTTGACTATACAATTTAACTGAGAATAGTATTCATTTGAACACTTCAATCTCAACGACAGGGGCAAGGGGCAGCCAAGACAACCATAAATCTATTAAGGAGCTACTCTAAAGATCTTCCACGCTTGCTGATTCTTCTGATACACAATCCGGTCGTGCAGTCGGCTGGGTCTGCCTTGCCAGAATTCTACTTTATCTACTACCAGGAGGTATCCCCCCCAATGTGGAGGTTTGGGGATGGCTTGTCCTTCAAATTTGGCGTTGAACTCAGCAATTTTTTCTTCTAACACTTCTCTAGATTCTATCACCTGGCTTTGGGGAGAGACCCAGGCACCAATCTGGCTTCCACGGGGGCGGCTGGCAAAATAAACTTCTGATTCCTGATCGCTGATTTTACTCACTTCGCCTTCTACCCTTACCTGCCGCTCTAGCTCTGGCCAAAAGAAATTCAGGCATACAAATGGGTTTGCCGCCATATCCTCCCCTTTTTCACTCAAATAATTACTAAAAAAGACCATGCCACGCTCATCTACTCCTTTGAGTAAAAGGATTCTGCTGTGTGGTTTTCCTTCTTTTGTAACCGTTGAAACCGTCATGGCTGTTGGCTCTGGCAGTTCGGCCTGAATGGCTTCATCCATCCATTTTTTAAATTGTGTGATTGGGTCGGCGGCTACATCTATAACATCCAGAGACTCTTGGGTATATTCTTTGCGAATTTGGGCGATTTCCGAGCTATTTTTCATACCTAAATCAAATAATAAAGGATCATCAAAATATTATTACAATGCAATTATCAACTAAACCTTTAGCATCTCCTCAAAGTTTTCCTAATTTTACTTTGACTCCATTGGGCAATTCATACAATAAATCTTTACACAAAGGAATGAGCTTTTTGATCAAATTCATCCAATTATCAGGGGAGAGTATATTTTGAAAGGCGATGACTTCCGCTACAATTGGGTGAATGGATTTTTTAAAATAAAGTCTGTACGCTTGTACCTCTTCGTTGTGTTGGTTGAGCAATTCCATAAAAAGTAAGCTTTCATCGATATGATAGCTCAAACGAATACAAAAATCAGGATTATCGCAGTATTCTCCCATAGCTTGGGGTGATACCGACAGACCCGCCTGAATATAAGATTCTATTTGCTGAGTATCCCAACCTGCCTTTTGTAAAGTTTGCACAAAAAGGATGCGGTCTTCCAGGTCTTCGGGAGTAAGTTCTTCCATAGAAAGGCTTTTCCCCCGATAATGAAGCAATTCTAGGGCTTTTAATTCTTCTTCGATCAAAGCAATAAAATCCTCATCTTGTAGAAATTCGGCAAAATCTTCCTCCTCCGGAGCTTCTTCGGCATAAACCGGATTATGTTGGATGGCTTCCTGAAGGGTTTGCAGCATAGCTTCTTTTTGATGCAGCAAGGCATAAACACAAGATTTCCAGAACAAATTATAGGCTGTATTTTCGTCTTCATCCAGCCTTTTTTGGTATTCATTCAGTGCTCTTAATAGATAAGGCTCGGCTTCTTGGGTCTTCTGAATACGCAAAAGGGCAGCACCGGCGTTGTGCCAACCTTCGGCAAAATCCTCAAAAAATTCCAGTGCTTTGATATGTGCTTCGGCGGACAAACTGTGTTTGCCTTCTTGCTTGAAGGCAATCCCTTGATTGTAGTATTTTTCAAATTCAGCATTCATGGATTGTTATTTTTCCAGGTCCAAAGATAACGACATGCCAGCGTACGATAAGGCCTCCAGGGTTCGGCGATTTCAACCATTTTTTTCTTGAGATACTTGCCTTTTTCTTCCAATAGATACAAGGCAACCATAGCTTGTTGGATGCCCAGGTCATCAATCGGAAATACATCCGGGCGTTGAAGCGTAAACATAAGCAGCATCTCGACCGTCCATTTGCCCACTCCTTTGATTTGAGTGAGGTATTTGATAATTTCTTCATCTGATAAAGGCTCAAGGAGTTCTCTGTTAAGCCCTTGTTCTTGTGCAAAACGAGCGATATTTTGAATATAATGAGACTTCCCTTGTGATAAACCCACACTTCTCAGCGTTTCAATCGGTAAGCTCAATAATAATTCATGATGTGGGTATTGGTCTTCAAATAAATTCAAAAAACGATCAAAAATAACACGAGCAACCTTAGTAGAGAGCTGTTGCCCAACGATTGCCCGGATTAGATTCAGATAAACATCTTCTCGGTAGGAAATTTCGGGTAAATCTACGCTCTCAATGACATTCCTCAAAATGGAATCTTGGGAAAGGTGTTGTTTGGTCATAGCTCAAAAATAAACATTTATCCAAAATTATTTCTAAAATCAATATAAATTGTAAGCTTTCCAAAATATATACTACAGCATTGATTTGAAACTTGATAATTTATTTTATTTTTGTTTCAGAAAATCCGAAAGTCCAAATTCGGAAACTCTATTGTTTGAGACATTCCAATTTTAAATTTCAAAAGAATTTTGCTTACAACTTCTCTTACAAAAGGATAAACACATAAACCAAAGGCATTGTAGAACATGTTTTTCAACTCGCTCGACACCAGAAATCTTCATTGAATTTATTTTTATATTTATAGCACGGGATGATTATGTACTGGACCAACTACCACAGCCATAGCGAATATTGCGACGGGACTGATAAAATGGAAGCGTATCTTCACGAAGCCATTAATCAGAAGGTAAAAGTCTATGGTTTTTCTTCACACGCTCCTCTTACTTTTCCGGTCAAGTGGTGTATGCGTTATGACAAAGTCTCTCAGTATCTGGCAGAAGCTAGCCACCTCAAGCAAAAATTCAGCGATCTGATACAAGTTTATGTAGGTATGGAAGTAGATTTTATCCCTGACGTTACAGGACCAACCAGCAGTTTTATCCGAAGTCTTAAAATGGATTATGTCATTGGTTCTATTCATTTTGTAGATCGCTATCCAAACGGTAGCCCCTGGGAAATTGATGGGAAAACCTCCGTATTCAAAGACGGGCTGAAAGAAATTTTTAAGGGCGATATCAAAAAAGTAGTACGTAGATACTATGAATTAACCCGCCAAATGATGGATGAGCAATGCCCCGAAATTGTTGGGCATCTGGATAAAATCAAGATTCATAACCGTAAAGCTAAATTTTTTGATGAGCAAGAAAAATGGTATCAGAAAGAAGTTTTCAAAACCCTCAAAACTATAGCCAAATCAGGAAGTGTGATCGAGGTGAATACCCGTGGGCTTTACAAAAAAAAATCTACGGAAACCTACCCCAGCTCCTGGATTCTGGAGCAGGCCTTTGACCTCAACATTCCGATTATGATCAATTCGGACGCCCATCACCCCACTGAAATCACCCAACAATTCAAAGAAACCGCTAAAATACTCAAAAATATTGGGTACAAAGAAGTTAAAATATTGCTGGATGGCAAATGGCAGAATCGCCCCCTACACAAAGATGGAATTGAGCTATAATGATTATTGGGATAAAATATTTTGGTTCTCTGACAGTTTTTGTGTGCAATATACACTATCGGCTTCACACCTGGGGTATGTAGACCAAGAAATATTTTTTCTGTTAAATAATTGTTAATCATTGGCTTAGATTCTTTAACCCTCTCTATATTTAAGGTATAATCCAAATACTCGTATTTTATTTTGCCGATTGATCTTCAAATATGATGTCACGTATAAAAATCCCGGTTTTTCTTTTGTGTTGTTTTTTGAATCTATCCGTGTTGGCTCAGACACCCAAAACGCTGCATAGTGGCGAAATCATCCTGGCTTTGAAAAAGCTTCAAGTATTGGGTTCAGCCCTGTACATCGCAGCGCACCCAGACGATGAAAATACCGCCTTACTTGCTTATCTGGCTAATGACCGACTGATGCGTACGGGCTATCTTTCACTGACCCGTGGTGATGGCGGTCAAAACCTCATCGGTGCTGAACAAAGAGAGTTATTAGGGCTTATCCGTACACAGGAATTGCTACAAGCCCGCCGATTGGATGGTGCCGAACAGTTTTTTACCCGTGCCAATGACTTTGGTTATTCCAAACACGCCGAAGAAACCAAAAAAATCTGGGATAAAGATAAAGTACTGGCGGATATGGTGTGGGTGATTCGTAAGTTCCGACCGGACGTCATCGTGACGCGCTTTCCACCTACCCGGGATGCGGGTCATGGACACCACGAAGCTTCTTCCCAAATGGCGATTGAGGCTTTTTATGCAGCGGCTGACCCCAAAAAATTTCCCGAACAGTTGAAATTTGTAGAAGTCTGGCAAGTTAAGCGTGTGCTTTGGGACAGCTACTCCATCCGCCGGGGGCAATTTACCAACCAACCCCCCGATTCTTTGAAGACATTTACCGTTGAGATAGGCACTTACAATCCTTTATTGGGCAAATCTCACCTTGTCATCGCTGCCGAAAGCCGCAGTATGCACAAAAGTCAGGGTTTTGGAGCATCCAAACCCCGAGGCGGCAGAACAGATAATATGAGTCACCTCGCCGGAGATACAACCAAAACCAATTTGTTTGAGGGGATTATCACCACCTGGGCGCGTATCCCAAATACCCAAAATATTCAGACACTATTACAAAAAGCTTATCAGGAATTTTCACCCGAAAAGCCACACCTGATCGTTCCACAACTTTTGGCAGCTTATCAGGCTTTGGAGCAATACCCCCGACCCGACCAAACTGCTCGCTATTGGCTGGAACTCAAAAAAGCAGAAATCAAAGAGATCATCGCCGCTTGCTTGGGCTTGTGGATAGAAGCCAATGGCAGAACTTATTCGGTCAGTCCGGGAGATTCCCTGAATATTCAGATAGAAGCCGTCAATCGATGCCCTTATCCGGTGACTTTGAACAGCATAACGCTGTTGGATGCCCAAAATCGCTCTTTAGCTAAATTGGACAAACTTCCGCAGAAGCTTTCCGGGGTTGACATGTTTAATCCTGAACTCAAAGTTTTACTCCCCCAAGACATTCCGTTTACGCAGCCATATTGGTTGCAAAAAGCACCGCTCAAAGGCATTTTCCAAGTGGATGATTTGGCATTAATCGGGATGCCTGAAAATACTTCAGCTTTGAAAGTGAATTTTGAAGTTCAAATTGACAATTTTAAACTGACTTATACCCGCTCGGTGACCTACAAATGGACTAAAGCGGATGAAGGTGAGCTTTACCGTAGCCTGGAGATTACACCCCAGGCAATGGTAAATCTAGAGGATGATCTGCTCATTTTTGCCTCTAATGCCCCTAAAACCATCAAAATCAATGTCAAAGCTGGTAAAGACAATGCCAGTGGACTGCTTCGCCCTGAATTGGGAACTGGCTGGAAAGTAGAGCCAGCGGAGCAGGTTTTTCAAATATCGAAAAAAGACGCCGAAATGAGCCTTGAATTTAAGCTTACGCCTCCAAGCAATTTTGCAGCCAGCGAACTGAAAATTTTCATCAAATCTGCTTCTGACTATTCTTTCAAGCCCGCATACGGTTTACATCGCATTGAATACCCGCATATCCCGATTCAGACACTCTTCCCAGAGGCAAAAGCCGTCTTGCAAAAACCGGACATCCAACTTACCGGAAAAAATATCGGCTATATCCAGGGAGCAGGAGATGATATTCCGCGCTACCTACGACAGCTTGGTTATCAAGTCAGCGAATTAGGCGAAAAAGACATGGAAGGAGACCTCGCAAAGTTTGATGCCATCATCGCCGGAGTGAGAGCCTACAATACACAGGATTGGCTCAAGCACGACCACGAAAAACTGATGGAATACGTCAAAAACGGTGGCATTTATGTGGTACAATACCATACCAATTTTCGCATGGTCGTCAGTAATCTGGGCCCCTATCCACTTGAGATCGGGCGTGAGCGTGTGAGCGTAGAAGAAGCTCCGATGCGCTTTGTAGACGAAAAACACCCACTCTTGAATTATCCCAATAAAATCACCGCACAGGATTTTGAAGGCTGGGTGCAGGAGCGTGGTTTGTACTTTGCCCAAAAGTGGGATGAAAAATACCAGCCTGTTTTGGGTTGCCATGACCCCGGAGAAAAAGAACTCCTCGGCGGACTGCTCTATGCCGAATACGGCAAAGGACGTTTTGTTTACACAGGTCTTTCTTTTTTCAGAGAATTACCGGCCGGTGTGATCGGTGCCTATCGTTTATTTGTGAATTTGATTTCTAAGTAGCTTCAGATTTTTGAGGGAGTTAAATCAGAAATTGGTGGCGTTTAAGATGCGTTCAGGAGAACAGCACTTTATTGGCAAGTGGTTCTCCTGACATTTTAACGTTTGGGTAAAAACAACTATTTTTGTGGCACGACGATTTGCCTGTACGACATAGACAAATGCGATTAACCTAAACTAACAATTGCTACGCTCCAAACTTTCAAAAAAGGGGCTTCTCGAGTTATTTGGATAAAGTAGTCTGAGTTTTACTTGGGAATATTCAATTGGTTTTATCTATTGCTTGCAATACTTGACTAATTGCATCTATAATTATACCCAGATTGAAGTGATTTGCCTGATTTTCTTGATTGATTAGCTTGATTATTAATGATTTAAAAGCTAAAATCTCGGAAAACCACTTCGGTTTGAGTATAATTTTTTATTTTGTATCTTCTTCAAAAACGTTTATCAAATGTTTTTTCTCCCAAGCCTCCAGGCTACTAAACCTAAAACGATCAGCAGCACAATTCCAATAAGAAAAACCAGCAAAAAACCTGAATCGGACGGTTTTTCGTCATTGGCTAAGACAGGCTTTTCTTTTGGAAAAAAATCTTTGACTTTATAATCGGGCAAATGAAGGATTTCACCATCTGTGGAGTATCTGTCATTATTAGGGGCTTCTTTACCGAATTTAGCTATCAGGGCTTCGCTCTCCTGAATTTTAGCTTGAGTTTGAGCCTTTTCATCTGGATTATTGGCAAAAACTAAGGCAAATCTTGCCGCTAGATATGCACCGTATAAATCATTTAGACTTGACAGCGAAGCCATTTCCATCAGTAGTTGATATACAATAGGATCAGGTGATGGGGTATAGGGAATTCTTTCTTCAAGTTGATATTTTAGATGCTGCTCTAGTTCTTCCAAATCCACCAAAGTTTCTTCATCAAGCGGCACAGCATTGTACTTAGAAAAGTCTACATCCAGAACACGGTGATTTTTTAACCAATTGGGATCTTCTTTTATTTTTAATTTTGCCTCAAGAATCTTTACATGAATCCATTCGCTTCCATAGTGCGATTTAGGATTCTTTTCTATCGCCTTTTGAATCCAATACAAAGCCTCCTTAGGTTTTCCGTTTAATTCATAAAAAGTACCCAAATTTGCCATCAAAATGTATTCATTAGGGTGTTCCTGATTGAGTTTTTGCATGATTTCTAAGGCTTCCTCTACCTTGCCTATTCTGGAAAGCCACAGCGCGTAATCGGAGTGTTTTTGATAGTTATAGGTATGAGCAAGTGATTTTTCCAACTCTTCTAAAAGTTTCAAACCCTCACTTTTTGAAAAACTTCTGTGAGGTGAAAATTCATCTCCCAGTCCTTTCACTACTTCCTTACCCTGCTGATCCAGGGTAAAAAACCAACCACAAGCAGATAATTGTAAGGGGAGTATTAAAAGTAAGAAAATGATACAAATACCAAAAAAGCCTTTATATGTCATGTCTTCTAATTATTCAGTTAAAATAGTCTGAGTTTGATTGGGGAATATGCATTACAACCTCGATCTGAAATTTACAAATCGAGGATGCAATACCGATCATCAATCTACAATTGCCTGATACACAAATTGCCTCAGTTTATTGTGATAGTATTGGTCATGAGGGTCTAGCTGGGTCATAAATACGGCAATTAGCTTTTCTTTGGGGTCTACAAAAAAGTGGGTATTAAAAGCCCCACTCCAGTAGAAGACACCTTCAGAGCCGTAGAGTTTGTCGTCGGCTACATGGGTGACTACCGCAAACCCAAATCCAAAACCCACACCTGGAGCCGGAAATAAGTTGCCGACCTGGTTGGTGGTCATCAGTTCGATAGTTTTGCGGCTGAGAAGCTTCTTGCCGTTTAGCTCGCCGCCGTTGAGGAGCATCTGGCAGAATTTCATATAATCCGAAGCTGTTGAGAACAAGCCGTTTACACCGCTCCAGATGGTATTGCCTTCTACACGATAGGCTTCATTGTTGTCATTAGAAAGAGACACTTTTTTGTCAAGGGTATATACTGGAGTAGCCCTTGCCTGGCTGGCTTTGGGAAGGTTATAGTGCGTATCATTCATACCGAGAGGCTTAAACAACCGCTCCTGTAAAAATTTATCGGTTGTCATGCCGGAGAATTTTTCAATCAACAAAGAAAGCACATCTGGGGCAGCACTATAATACCATTGCTCACCGGGCTGACCCATCAAAGGCATGGTAGTCAAGTTTTTGACCCTAGCGGCAATATCGGCGTGTTCTTGAAAATATTGTGCCTCAAAAACGTCTTTATCCAGTTGAGTTTGGCCTAATCCGTGTGAAAATCCGGCAGTATGGCTCATCAGGTGAGCGATGGTCACTTCACGTTTCAAAGGGTCGGTTGCTCCGTTTTTGCCTGTGTTCATATCTTTGATCACTTTTAAATTCTTGAAATCCGGCAGATACTTGGAGACGGGGTCTGACAATAAAAAATGCCCTTCTTCATACAACATCATGAACGCTGTGGTGATGATGGGTTTGGTCATAGACTGGATATAAAACAGATTGTCCGTTTTCATCGGAGTTTTATCTGCTTTTTTGCTGTATCCCAGTGCGGCTTGGTGTACCAATTCGCCTTTGCGTTGTACCATAAAAACAGCCCCGGAGATTTTGCCTGCTTCAATTTCTCCTTTGAGAAAATTTTCATAACGTGCGAGTCGCTGTGTAGATACTCCCGCAATTACTCGATCAGCTACCTGACCGTAAAGCAGGGGAGAAGAAGTGAAAGTGAATAGGACAAATACCAAAAGTAGACTTTTAAGCTTCATATTTGTTTGTTTTGAAAAGATTAATAGAAAATATCCAGTATATTATATAAAGTACTTGAAATATTCAAATATTCCAAAAGGAAGAGCATTTTTTCACAAAACAAATATATAAAAATCATTTGTTTTTTTTTGCTAAATTATTTAGATTCAATTCCAAATACAAACGCTGTACACTATGGCTTCTAAACCAATAGAAAAGGGATGTTTATTGATTGCCGAACCTTTCCTAGGCGATCCCAACTTTGAAAGAAGTGTGGTATTACTTTGTGATCATCATGAAGAAGGGTCTTTTGGATTTGTACTGAATCAAATCACACAAATCAGCCTTCCTGATGTTTTGGATGGCGTTATATTTTCGGAGATTCCCCTTTATGTCGGTGGGCCAGTAGAAAAAAACACCCTACATTTCATACATAGACTACCCGAATTGATTGAAGACTCGACTCTAATACAAGAAGGTTTGTACTGGGGGGGCGATTATGAGCAAGTCAAAACCCTAATCAATCTGGGTAAGATTCGGGAAAACGATATTCGCTTTTTCCTGGGTTATTCTGGATGGGGAAATGGTCAATTAGAGGGTGAACTTACTGATAAAGTGTGGATTACCACACAAGTAGAATCAGGGTTTATCTTTGAAACGCCTGCCGAACAATTCTGGCGAAGCATTCTTCGGAAAATGGGGGGCAAGCACAAAATCTTGTCAAATTATCCCTTAGACCCGAGGCTTAATTAATGCCTCAACTATCAAAATAGTCTTCATGCTTCATATTAAATCCGTGCTGAATGATTAGGTCTTCACTTTGAAGCGTCAGAGATTCGCGGATCAAATCCGCCATTACATCTCCAGCTTTCTGGAGAGACTGATTCAAGGAATACCCTTTAAAAAAGTGAAAGTATAAAAACAAACTCGCAAAAGCATCTCCGGAGCCGGAATAGTTGCCGGGATGTAAAAAATGGTGGAAATTAGTTTCTTTACCAGTCTGATACAAACGATTGATCAGCTCATCACTTTGGCTCATACTGGTGGCTACAAAATCGAGATTTGGGAATTTTTGTCGAAATTCTTCTACATATACATCACTTTGTTCTTTTACGATTCCTTGTCGATGCCCGGCAAGCAATGCTACCTCTGTAAGATTGGGGATAGCAAGATCAGCTTTGGCCAGCAATAAAGGCCAATGTTGGATAATTTCTTCGGATACGTAGGGTTTGCCATTGTCGCCACAAACCGGGTCTACAAAAATATACTTAATTTGATCTCGGTATTGATCCAGCAAGCCAAGGATGGTCAAAATCTGTTCGTGATGCCCCAAATAACCTACATAAAGAATCAATGCCTGCTTTCTTTGGCGAGCAATTTGTAAACTGCCTTCTAAAAGGTCTTCAAAAGCAAGCTCAAGGCGAGTAAACCCTGTTAGATGGCGCATACTACCTATCCCGCTTAAAATAACCGAAGGTACAGGAATCACTAAAGTACCCAAGACACTGATGACCATTTTCAAACCGGCATTGCCATTAGAAGGAAGACTGTTGATGGCTAAAACACCTAAATTTTGTGTATTCATGGAGTCTTTATGTAGTAAAATAATGCAAAAGATGCGGATTCAACCAGTTAAAATTCAAAAACTTATATATTTTTATGGAATCCTGCGTAATTTAGCTAAATATAATATGTAAAGATGAATAATTTTGAAAATTAAAATATTTAATCCGAGAGCTTTTCAGAATCAAGCCGAGGGAATCAAAAATTCGTGTAAATCTTCAAGAATAATTGCTAAATTAGTATTGTGAATCATCAACCCTAAACAACAAGTGCATTATTATGAAAAATATTGAAAAAATACCACCTAAACCAGGACAAGAATCAGTGTGGGATTATCCTCGTCCTCCCAAAGTAGAAAAGGTCAACAGACACGTGCAGGTGATATTTAATCATGTAGTGATTGCTGAAAGCAGGAACCCCTATCGGGTGATCGAAACCAGCCATCCTCCTGTTTATTATTTTACCCACCAAGAAGTCAGAATGGAATATCTGAGCCTCAATCAGGAAGTTTCTTTTTGTGAGTTTAAGGGGAAGGCAAATTATTATGATCTGAAAGTGGATGACAAAGAAGCCGGGGATGTAGCCTGGACCTATCTCAAACCCACCAAAAACTATGAAATTGTGCAGGATTTAATTGCTTTTTATCCCGGAAGAGTGGATGGATGTTATGTAGACGGTGAGAAAGCCGAATCTCAAGAGGGTAGTTTTTATGGCGGTTGGATTACCAGTCACGTGGTAGGGCCGTTTAAAGGTGGTACAGGTACCTGGGGATGGTAAAAAAAATGAAATTTAGCTTGTTATTTTAAAGCATATCCTCCATATTTGCACACTAAAACCGCAGAGGCGTGGCAGAGCGGTTGAACGCATCGGTCTTGAAAACCGACATCCGTTAACGCGGATCGGGGGTTCGAATCCCTCCGCCTCTACTATCTAACACAACTGATTATCAACTAGTTATGGTACTATTTACTCCTATTTGGGTAAGAATAGTGTCAGAGAAGATAAAAAAAACTGTGGAGAAGACACATAAGTACGCTTATAAAGATGAGCATTATCCTCGTTTGGAAAATAAAACTACAGATATGTCTAAACCCTGGATAATGCGTTTTTATCTTTTAGATATCCAAAAAGGTAAACCCGCCTTAATTCGTCATAAAAACTCATCCATAAAAGATTTTCATCTCAGAGAAAAATACTTTGAAAAAGTAGGCAAAGAATTCAAGCGATTAATGGATGAAGGTTATGCTGTTAATGCAGGTAAAGTCGAGAAAGAAGCTTTTGCTTTGCCTCTTATGGAAGCAATTGAAGAAGTCCTGGCTCACAAGAAGAGATACCTCGCCGAAAGCTCCTATAAAGACGATCTTAAATTTAAGAATGCAATCAAAGAGTGGATGGAAGCAGAAAACAAACAATATTTTTTGGCAGAAATTACTCGAGCGAAAGCCTACAAATTTTTAGACTGGTTAAGGGAGGCGAGAAATTTCGGCAATCGCACCCACAAGAACTATAAAATGACAGGACACTCAGTCTTTGAGTACTTCGTAAAACGCAAAACCATCCAGGAGAACCCTTTTGAAGAAATAGAATCGGGCAAAATACAAGTAAATGTACACATGCCCTTTACTTATGAGCAGAAGGAAAAAATCTTTGAGGCAATCAAAGCCACAGGCGATGCCCAATTTTGGTTCTTTACCAATATTTGTTATTATACCTGTGCTAGACCCCATGCAGAAGTAAGACTATTAAAGGTAGGAGATATTTTTGAGCGGACAATCCGCTTTAAAGCTAGTGATGCCAAGTCTCGCGAAGGCTTACACGTGCGCATCGCCAAACCTCTGAAAGCAATCATTGATACGTATGCTTTGAATCAATATCCTGAAGATGCTTATATCTTTGGGCGTGATGGAGAACCGGGAGAAGTACCTGTATTTGATCGCTACTTCTCGAGAAGATTTAGAAAATGCCTCAATCAATTGGGTTTTGGAAAAGACTATGACCTATATGGCTTGAAGCATACCCGCATAATCTTCTTGATGGAGAAAGTCACCAAATTCACCCAACTAAAAGAGATACAAGAACTAGCCCGGCATAAGACCCTATCTCAGACCGAAGAATACGCTCGCAAATTCGGCGTCATCTTCCCTTTTAACTCAGGTGAAAATTCTATCATAGATGAGCTATAGCCACTTCAAATACAAACTGGTAGAATAATTAGTAGCATTCCATTCAAACCAAAGCAAAATAATTGATGATCAATTCTACGTTGCCAAGCTTTGATTCTTAATTAGAAAGTAATCTCCGATGCAGAGATAAATGCATCCACCCAAAGCGGAATTTAAAAATTGATCATTGGTTTTGCATAACTTCAAGATTAGCTATTAATCATAAAGGTTATTTTCTTCTTCGGTATTTTCACCCAGTTCTTTTTGATCAGTTTCCAACTTATCAAATAAAAGTTTATTTTGCCTTTGTAGTTGTTTTTTGATAAAGTCTATGTCGCTTTTCATCTTGCCTAGGTCTTTGTCAGTAAGGTTGTAATACACAGGCTCATCACTATCCAGGCTGGCACTCATATCTATACCCAAGACTTGGCAGGCCTTAAGAACAAAGAGTGCTGGTATTCTTTGTGTCCTCCCCCCTTCTATATCATTAAGAGTCCCCAGGGGGATGTCTATTTTTTTAGAAAACTCCTCCCGGTTGAATCCCTGTTTCTTGCGTTCCTCAATGATAATTCTGAGGAGCTTCTTATCTAATTCTTCCTGTTCCATAAGACCAAAACTAGTTATTTTTAATGAAAAGTCATTGAATGTGTCAAATTCGAGATTGGAAAACCCTATGATTTATGAAATCTCCCTCATGTATTCATGGAACTTCAGCATTACCTCTTCCTGACTAAATTACCCAATACAGATTTTATGAAAAATATTTATGAAAAATCATTAAATTATTTGTTTTTAAAAATGAAAAACCCTACAATTGCTGAAAATCCATTATCCAATGAATGATTTTCCAAATCTCTAAAAATATGAACAATATGCTTTATTTTTCTTTCTCAGAGTGGCTGGCTAGTAAAAGAGCAATTTCCTTTACGCTGGCTATTGGGGTGATTTTTTTGATTGGCTGCTACACCAAAATCATCCACGTGACCAATCCCGATGCCGAGCAATTTGCCTATTGGCAATGGGTCATCATTACGCTTTCGCACGTAGATGCACTATTTTTCGGCTTATGTACCATTGTATTGATGTATCAAGCCTCTAAAAATTGGCACAAGATTCTATTTTGTAGCTTTGAAGGAAGCATGATCTTTCTGTATGTAAATCAGAACTTCCTGGCAGAAATGGGTTTTGATCCAAGCTTATTTTTAGGTATTTACCTGGGGCTTTTCGGAGGTTTTGCCATGTATTTTTTAGGCTCACTCTCCAGATCACACAGGCTCAATGCTCAGCCAACCAAGCAGGTAAAAATGCCTAAGGAAAATACACAGGAATTTTCTAAGCCACCCGTTCTGGGGAACATCCAACCAGATGATCTACCTATGAACAAATCTCAAAAAGAAGTATTCATCTCTGGACTAAAAAGGTATGAGCATGACCCCGAAAAAGTTATAAACCAAGAAGCCAAATCTGAAAAAGTACGATCTCCCAAAGCCTATGGAAAGTTAGCAAGACTTTTTGAAAAAGGTTATTCCATCAATGAAGCCGCCCGACGGGCAAATGTAAGCTGGAAAACAGCCAAAAAAGCCAAAGAATTTTATACAAACTCAATGAACTGACTTTCAGTTGTTTATAATATTATTTTCCATAAGTAAACTATATTCACAATACACAATGAAAGCATCCAAAGTTCTCATCATTGCCTGGTGAAAATTCTCCTTGCAACACTCCCAAATATTCACTAAATTACCCAAACCAAACTATTCGCTATGAACCAATCAGTCACCATTCTAATAGATGAATTCGGCAACTCAGACCTAGATACTTCCAAAGCAGGCAGCACCAGCCACTTTGTCTACTCAGGAATACTCATTTTAAACCAAGACCTTGAGCTGTTTCGCCAAAAACACCATGAAATCTCCCTCCAATACGGTGGAGGAGGAGTGCTCAAATCCAGCAACCTCGGCAACAAAGACAAAGACTTTGAGCGCAGACTAAAAATCCTTCGTTCAGTCCTGGAACTTAATTTCTTAATCTTCACATTCGTAGTAGACAAAAACCGGCTCAACTCCCAGGGGCTAGAGTTCCAATCCGTCTTTTACAAATACTTCATGAAAGTATTCATCCGACAAATAGCCGAAAAATACGAGCAAATCACCATCCGTGCTGACAAACTAGGGACCGACCGCTACCGCCAAAGCCTGAACACCTTTATCAGCGAAAAAGTCATTCCCCGTGATCTCTTCCACCAGAACCGTAACTTTCAAATGCTTGAGGACCCAAGCGAAGAACCCCTTCTCCAAATCGCCGACCTGATCAGTGGGTCATTGGGCAAAGTCTATTGTGCCAGCCACATCCATCGCAGAGCCTCCGAAATCTTTGACTTACTTGCGGGCCGCCTACATGTAGATTTTTTTCCCTATCCCAAAGTCTCCTACTATGGCAAAGCCACTGAGCAAAATCTTACAGAGATAGACAGTGTCATTCTCCAGACCTCCCTCAACCAGGCAGCCGATCTACTCTCACAGGGCAACCTAGACCCGGCAGCCCATACCATACTCAACCACCTCTACATCCTGAGTCGCTCCAACCAGGACAAACTCACCTACACCGAAGAACTCATCCGCAAAGTCAAAGCCATCACCCTCGACCAAAACTACGACACCCGCAAGCTCCGCGAAGAAATCCGCAAACTCCGAGACAAAGGCGCACTCATTTCAAGCCCCAAAGGTAAAAGTGGCTACAAACTCGTCACCTGTCAGGAAGACCTCATTCACTTCTTTAACCGCTACGCAGACACCATCATCCCTATGCTTCGCCGGGTACACATCGCCAACCGCCTCATCCAACAAGAAAGCACCGGACAAATCAACATCCTCTCCGACAATCATTTTGATCTACTCTCTAGACTTGTCAAAGAAGCCACCCTCAGATAAGACCCACTGGTTACTTTATCTCAAAGCCATGGCAAAGCCCTATCAAAGCCCTGTATGCTTTATGAACCTCCCCAGGTGACCCAATTAGCCATTTCAGCCAAAACACCTAATTTATCCAAAAAAAAATCCTCCTCCTTTGCAATTCCCCCAAAAACTCTTACCTTTACTTTCACTACATAGCTGGTTGAAGGATAACAGGGGCATAGAATCCCGCCCGGGATTTAGCCCTTGTTTTTTTTGTGCCTGTTTGGCAAATTCTGATTTTTTAGTATCTTATGGCTTGTTTGTATTCCTTTTACCAAGCAACCTATGGCAGACGCAAAAAAACTCATTGAAGAAAACCTCCGCACTAAAAACTCTAGTCTTGATTTAAGCAGTAACGAGCTAGTTGGAACAGAGCCTTTTTTAGAGATACTTAAAGATTGTATTCATTTAAAGAGCTTAAGTTTAGCTGGTAATAATCTCAGAAGTATTACATTTCTAAGTAATCTAAATTTTTTAACATCTCTTAATTTGGATATAAATCCTATTCAAGATATTTCTCCAATACAAAATCTAAGCCTCTTAGAAGATTTATACTTGAATCAAACTCAGGTAACAGACTTATTGCCCTTAAAGGATTGTAAAAGACTCAGAAAGCTAAATTTATTTCTTACAAAAATCAAGTATAATATAGATACTTTAAATGAATTATACAATTTAGAAGAACTCTTGATTCAGTTTGATGATATAAATGAAGGCTCTTACCATAATTCAGACTGATAACTAAAATTCAATAATTTTGAGCCCATAATTTCGCCAAAAGACTACCTTCTAAAACTATCAGTTCAATTCTAAGTAAGAGCCTAAATGAATTATCATTTGAAAATTATGGAAAACTTAAGTCTTTATTTATCCCAAAATGGTCAGGTTTTAAAAAACTAAACTTAAAGGGTTTTGATAACTTGGAATCTTTTGAGGTTCAGCAAAGTGTTAGTGAGGTTGTTTTATCAGGCTTCAATAAGCTAAAAAGGTTTAATATAGGAAGAGGGGGCGGTTTAGATAACATTGATTTTATTTCACTGGATGGCTTTCAGAGCTTAGAAATGCTTGATTTATCCGGTAAAAATTTAAAAAGTATTGAACTAAAAAAATGCCCAAGTTTATCCGAGTTAATACTAGTTGAAAATCAAATTTCAGATGTTTCATCTTTACAATCTTTAACTAAATTAAGGAAACTTAACTTACATCATAATCAAATCGAGGACATCACTGTCTTACACCATTTAAAGGCCTTAGAGTCCCTGGATTTAAGTGAGAATCAAATACAGGAAATCTCCTTAGATTTTTTAAATCAACTTCCGGGATTAAATGAACTCTATTTATCAGGTAATCCAATAAAAAATATCCCGGCCGAATATTTTAAGGGTGGAAGGTTTGATTCTTCAAGATTTGATGTATCCCACCCAGCAACCCCATCCTGGAAAACTGCTCCAAAGGGTCTACCTTTGAAAAAAGCTAAAAATAGTCAAAAATGGACAAAAGCCAAGAAATGTTTCGCATTATAGAAGCCTATGAATCGAGCGGACAAGACCGC
>JANRIC010000046.1:0-20092 GCA_033765345.1 Microscillaceae bacterium | reverse complement strand
AAAGTTGCAAGCCACGCAAGAAATAGCCAAAAACCAATTATTCAAATATATGGAAGGCAAAGAGCAGTTGAAAAATCAAGCGAATGTCCACGCCTACACCATCGTAGTGGTAAAAAGTAAAATTTATCTGGAGAAAGTGGGTTGAGATACAGGTAACTTAATTTTTAAAAACTGAATAATTAGGCAATGGATACTGCCATTGAAGATGCTTTGGAAGAAAAAGTGATGGAAACTGCAAAAGGTTTAAAGGCAAGTAGATTAGCGTATTCAATCATTGCCCAAAATACTGGACTCACCATACATCAAATTGAGAAACTGTAAATAACATTTCTTTTTTTAAAGCCGTAGAAAATTAGATTTTCTACGGCTCTTTAGTACTAAAATCTGTACAGCAAGCCAAAATTAAACCCTAATAATCGGTACTTTTGTGAAATATTATTTTGTGCGAGGCTAAAATCCTGTGGGTAAAACCGCACAAAAGGAGAAATATTCCATTCCAAAGTTCTGAATAAGGGTCTTTGGAATCTCAGCCCCAGGTAATAACCCAAACCAACCTGGGGTTTATACAAATTGCTTTGCTCGGCTTGCAAATTGATGATACTAAGGCTATCACTCAACACCTGACCCCTGGTCTGCAAAGAGAGGTTCAGTATGAGTCCTGCCTGAAGCCCAATATTCAGCTTGCCTAAGTTTTTGGAATAACCCAGGATCAGCGGAATATCTATCAGTTCATAGCTATTATAAATTCTTTTTTGGATGCTGGTGGTGCGTGTCAGAGGGACTTGCCCGTAAATGGCTGTCGTGTCATTGTCTAGTCCGATTCTGTAAGCCTTGATTCCCAGAATGTTTTCAACCTCTGTATTAATATTCTGATAATCAAATCGTTCTACAATCCGGGTTTGCTCTGCGCCAGTGCGAAATTCCCAACCAGAGCGATGTCTGAGCAGCAATTGAAAACCCAGGTGTGTGGTCTCCAGGTTACTTTCGGAGCTTTTTCTAAGCCTCAAAAGATCATTGAATGCTTCTGTTTTGGCTTGCATCGTTTTTTGGGCATAACTTAAGCCACCTGTGAATCCAGCAAAAACGAGCCATTTTTTACCTATGGTTTTCTGGTGATTAGCACTATCCGAAGTACTTTTCTGAGCAGATGGAGCTTGATAAAAAGCTTCGGGATTATGTACATAAGGCTGTCTAAAAACGAGCCGAGGTTCTTGCGGTTTCAAAAAATGGAGGGCAATGGTTTTTCTTTCCTGGATAGAATCCTGAGTCGGGTTGGGTATTCTTGAGATGTTTTTTTCAGGAAGCGCTGGCTCATTTAAAAAACTGGGGCTTACAAACTGCAAATCCAGCCCTTTTAGAGGCAATGTCTGGTTTTGGGGCTTGTCTAAGGTGAGTATTTTCTTTGTGATTGAGTCCTGAGAAAGGGTGTGACTAGCGGATATAGGTTGATTTTTTTCTGGAAAATCAGCATTTGGAGTATTTTTTTGCCCTAAAAGCGAACGGGTGTGCTTGTTTGTGCCGCTTATTTGCTCAGGAGTTAATGATTTTTTTTCATCCAAACTTGTGGGTGTTTTCTTTTCCACGGTCAGGTTTTGAGGGTCTTGAACATCTGAGTTCGAAGCGTTTTTGTGTTCAGGCTGCGTGATTTCCGGCTCATTTTCCAAAGAATCTTTTTGTTTTTTGTGGTTATCCGATTGGGATTCTTGAGAAAGTGTATGATTAGTTGCCTGATTTTGCAAGATCAACAAACCGGAGATGCCCACAAGCAAAATCCCTAGTCCGATGATCCAGAAGACAGTTCTACGGTTTTTGTGTTTGGCAGGAGGCAATTGATTCAGTTGAGGGGCAATAGCCTGCCAAATGTCTTGTGCATCCACAGGAGATTGATGCCTAGACATTTCATTTTTCAACCAATGTGTAAATTTTTCCCAATTCATGCAGATTTATATTTTTTTTGGCTCAATAAATTCATTTTTTTCTGGAGCAATTTCCTCGCTCTGCCTAACTGAGAGCGGGAGGTGCTTTCCTGAATTTCCAGCAATTCAGCAATTTCTTTGTGGCTATAGCCCTCAATCACGTGGAGGTTAAACACCGTACGAAACCCTACGGGTAATTCCTGGATGATTTTGATAATATCTTCTGCATCCAATTGCTCATATATTTCGGGTTCAAGCGAATTCTCCTCTTCGGGTTCGGTGTGCGACAATTCTTGCCTGAGATTGTATTTATTCAACCATTGTAAGGCGCATCGGGTGGTTATTTTACGCATCCAGCCCTCAAAAGAACCTGTGGGTTCATAACTTCCAATATGGGTAAAAATACGAATAAAAGCTTCCTGAAGCATGTCTTGGGCGGTGGCTTCATCCGGTGCATAACGGCGACAAAGGCTCATCAATCCGGGTGAATACCGTTTTACGAGTTCATACTGACTTTTTTTCTTTCCCCGCCGGCAGCCCTTGATCAGTTGGTCTTCTTCCCGATGTTTTTCAGGTATAGGATGAAATATATTCAAGGTTTTCAGATTTTATATTTTTGAATAGGTAAATCCAGAGAAAATGCTTCCTCCGGATTACCTGATGATGTTTATTTTATCTATTCCCGTATCACACTAAACTCTCCCGTGACATTAACAGTGCTTATACTACCATTAAAGCTATTGGTAAGTTGCCCGCTGAAAAAACCTTTTATAGGCTGTCCGACTGCTCCAAATTCAGTAACTGTAAAGGTAGAAAAGTTTCCTCTTAGTACCCAGCCTTGCCCTTGATCAAAGAAGCCTTCTAAAAAATTGGTTCCGTCTTCCCCTGTATAATCCCCAATAGTAGTACCCAAAAATCCTATTCCGACATAATTCACGTTGGAAATCGTACTATCTGTCAAAGATGCAGATTGAATATAGGTAAAACCGTTTCCGCCCGATGTACCCGTAGAATCTTCGGCTATGGTGACCATGGCCGGGTAAATCTTCGTGACTCCATCCACAGTGACTTTGATATAGTTATTCAAAGTTTGTCCGCAAAGGCTTATTTCTCCCAGATCGGTTTCTTGACCTGCTTCTACAAGAACGGGTTCGCTTTCTCTAAGATTTTTAAAATCAACGGCTCTGATTTTCACTTCTTGTATATTGGCACAAGTACTTAGCACAAGCTCAAAATTGCCATTACTAGTATATTTATACAGCGTTTGCCCACCAAACTCCGCAATTACTAGGGTGCTATCCAAAGTTTCTCCTTCACAGCCCACCAATGTACCACGAATCACCGTAGTTTCTATCTGAGAATTGTTAACCGTTACCACGCCTAGATCGGTATCCGTACTGAAAGGACCAATCGGCTGGCTGTAAATGATTTCACCACAAATATCCAGAACTTTTAAAGTCAAAGCCTCCCCTTGGGGTACCAAACCCGATACCACACCGTTTTCATTGGAATAACCGGCTCCGGCAAAACCATTGGAGCGCAGGATAATTGTCTGATAATTGGGTAAAATTTGTTGATTTTCATCCTGAAGCTGAAATTTAAGTTGTACCAATTCAAAAGGTGCATCACAATTCCAGAAAGAAAAATGACTGACTTCGCCCACATAGTTGCTGCCTTGTAGGGTAGCTTTACCTTCTTCAACCCAAAGCCCATACGTTTCATTGTAAGACCAAAGCGGAATCTCAGCCGGAGCTTCGCCCAGGATTTGCTGAGGAACGGGCATACTCAAAGTAGCTGTTTTGCCTTTAGCGATATTGAGCGGCTCGCCCGAAGCACCTTTCAGCTCTACGGCTAGCATCCCAAAAGTACGCAAGGCAACTTCCTCATTGAGAAGGTTTACCCCTTGTAGATCGCCTGGCATCTGATTGAGCGTATTCAGTGAGGTAGGGTTCAGCCATTGGATAGCTACCTGAACCGTACCCTGGTAGGGTGTTCCTTGTTCGGTTTGGATGCTGTTGGCTTCAAAATTCACCTCAGCACCCTGCTCTGTGCTTACTTTTCCGCCAGTATTTGTCTGAAAGGATTGATCAAAATTTTGGGTAAGTAATTCAATCTTTACACGGTTTTCCTGCCCAGCAACCGGGAAAAAACGGCGGCTACCTTCAAAATAACCTGGTTTTTCTATGCGTACCAATGCGCCACGGGCATTCATGGTTTTGTTCTCAAAGAAAAAATGCCCGTATTCGTCCGTAACCGTACTTTGTGTACCCAGTTTTACCGATGCGCCCGCTACGGGTTCTTCATTTTCATCGACCACAAAACCAGTCAGTGAAGCTTGCACATTGTTGACAACGGGCTCAAATCGCCCGATGAGGTCTGGGTTGGGTGTTTGCTCATCTACTTCAAATACGTCCAGATTTTCGCGGCAGGCCGATAGACCTAAGAAACAGATAAAAAACCAAAGGCTTAATTTTTTTAAATTTTTCATACAACTTGCTTTGTTACAGTTTTCTTTTTTTAATAGGGATTCGGGGTCTTCCAATTGCGCGCATTGGTTGGGTAGTCAAGAAATACTCACTTACATTCCAGCCTACAATTATTAAATCAAAAAAGTAAGGCTTTCGATGCAAGGGGTGGAAAAAAAATCATACACCACAAAATCTACCCTTTTTAAACGCTTGCGTCTAAAATTTCTACTGAAGAATGCCGAATATTGACCGGAATACAAAACCTTTATAAACAAATTATTATGGAGAAATCTACAAAAAACCATCAAGGTGGAATTTTAACTCATAAATTTCACAAATTCTGGCTAAAAGTTACGGCATTTGTAGTCGGATCATTTGCTCCTGTCTTTTTTTTGGGTACGATGATCTCTACTTCGGAGCCCGCCCGACTCACGCTTGATTTGTTAAGTTGGCCAATAGACGGACTAACGACCTATGATTCGCCCGATACACATTTTTTATCTGCGCTTACGGGTGGCTTTCTGCTAGGCTGGGGCGTGATGATTTGGTGTATGGGGATATGGATTTATGACAAAGCACCTGAAGCCGTCCGCAAGACTGTGCTGTTGGGCATTCTATCGTGGTTTTTCTTGGATAGTTCAGGGTCTATCGCATCTGGCAACGCCTCGAACGCCCTATTTAATGTAATAGTACTCCTCTTGGCAGTAGGACCTTTGTGGTTTCCAGCAAGGGATTGATTGTATGCTGATTGGGCAGATTCCTCATGAAGCTCAAAACTTCGTGAAGGAATCTCAGCAGATCAATGAGGCAATACAGGCATAAATACCCTACCTATCCAGTGGATTTGCGGAAAAAAGAACTAAAAATTATTACTCAAAAGAATAATTTTAGTAAATTGGCTTGCATAAAAACTGTTTTAAAATGATTATTGCCAACCCAATTGGCAACAAGCCTAACAAACCAAACCAAAATGAAACTGAAATATATCATGGTAGGGCTTTTTTATTCAGGGCTGGCTAACGCTTGTTTATCACAAAAAAAGACTGATACCAACGCTACTGTATTACTTGAAGACACTGTTTGGGTGCAAGAAAAATTTAAAAAATACTTTGACAGTTGCTCTGTTGACGGCTCTATTGCAATCTATGACAATAATCATCGAAAATGGATTTTGTCAGACACCCTGGGCGTTAAAAAAGAAACATTACCTGCATCAACATTCAAAATCATCAACTTGCTTATTGCACTTCAAACAAAAACAATAGTCAATGAAAAAGAAGTAATAAAATGGGTCGGGAGTACAGATACCATGAAGTACGGCTATAGACCAGAAATATACCACGATATGACCGTAGAAAAAGCATTTGAAATTTCAGCGGGTTGGGTATTTATTGAATTGGCAAAAAGGATCGGCAGAAAAAATTATAAAGAGTATCTGACAAGGTGCAATTATGGAAATCTCAACCTCTCGCAGCTTGATGATGATTTTTGGAATTTTGGAGAATTTGCTGTTTCACCGATCAATCAAGTAGAATTTATTAAAAATTTATATCAGGAAAAACTTCCGTTTTCAAAACGAAATATTGAAATCGTAAAACGTGTCATGATAACCGAGCAAAATACAAATTATACCATCAGGGCAAAAACTGGCTGGACAAGAGAAAACAACACAAACACAGGTTGGTGGGTAGGTTATGTGGAGCGTGAAAATGGAATTTACTTTTTTGCTACACGGCTTTTACAGGATAGGACGTATAAAAGAGACGATTTTGGTTCTTGTAGAAAAGAAATAACAAAAAAAATTTTCCAAAATCTAAAAATAATAGAATAGTCTCAGTCTTGCAAAAGTGTAAAGCCTCAACGCTTTACACTTTTGAGAATTTTCAATCATCTTGGTCTACTTTTCCAAAGGATTCATGACCCTTCCCATAAACAGGATGACACCATTGCTACGATCTCGAATAATAAATACAAAAGGGTGATCGGCTTTGAATACTTTGGGTTTTGTGATACCTTTCTCCACAGAACCGATGGCCGTAGCAGCTATAGCTTTTGTACCCGTTTCATTGACTTCTACAACAGTTTGGTGCAAGGCTTCTCCAAGGTATAAGTCATTTTTACCAGTAATCTCCGAAAAGTCGGCAGCCTCTTGAAAGGAATTTCCCAGACCCAGCGCGATCAAATCCTCCTTGAGATTCAGCGTGCTGTTGAATTTAAACTTAGGGAAAATAATATCTACTTTGTGATAAAAAAAGACAGAATCCTGGTTGATCTCCTCAAACAATAAAGAATCTTCCTGTTGTTTGGAAATTGTGGACTTTTCCGCATAAAATTCAGCATCCAATGACATCCGTTGAATCCCGTCTTTTTGCTTGGGCAAAATAAGCAACATTCCCAGATTAGCCCCCTGGTAAGGCATTTCAAGAAGCTGATACTCATTATTTTCATAATAATTGACCAACACATTTTTTGATGTCATATAATCCACCCCATCGATCTCTGAATTTCCACTATAAAAAACCCCTTTGTTATTATATAAAGGGTCAAAAGGATTTTGCCAAAGTGCATCTAGGAATATAAGATTGGTGACAATCATCCGGCTTCTGTCCGTAATAAAACCCTGGGGAAGTAATTCGGGGATCATATTCTGAGATTGTTGCTTTACCTCTTGATTAATAATTTTGCGGCTTTCTTCAGGCTTAAGTCTAAAATCCAGGTTTTTGACATAGGCCTGGTAATGCCTAGAAATACTTTTTAAATAATCTTCTTGAAAAATATATTCCGATTGTACCCAGAAATTATGAAGCATTTTTAATTGCAGTACAGAAGAATTAAGGCTTTTGTAATGATTCAAAAGCTGTAAAAAATCAAGATTTTGCTGATTTACATCTTGTGAAAAGTGAAAAACCCCGGCCAATTCTTCGGCAGTATTCCCCTTTGACCCGGCATACAAGGTTGCCATGGTGGTTACAATTGAAAAAGGAGAAAAAAATAAATTACGGCTGTCTTTTTTGCTAAGGTAATGGTAGTATTCAAAAGCAAAAAGATTATTACGGCTTGCAAGGTCGGTAATGTCTTCCTTAAAAAGAGAACCGTCTTGAGCATAAAGATTCAAGGCGATAAGCATCCATAAAGGTAGAAGCAGCTTTTTCATAAATTTGTAAGTGAATGTAGTTTATAGTTTCAGTATAAAAAGAAATGCCTAAAGATCACCCAATTGAGGGCGAATGATAATTTCTTCCACAACGGATTGTCTTGAAAGCATATACGCAGAATAAACCGCTTCGGCTACGTCTTCCGGCTTCATAAACCGCTCTGAGGGGATATTTACGCCTTCCCAGCTTGAAGTCAGGGTTGCTCCTGGCAAAACCGCAGTCACTCGGATACCTGATGTTTTTAGTTCTTCACGCAGTACTTTGGTCATACCATAAAGCGCAAATTTGGAAATAGCATAAGACCCACCATTCGGATAAGCGAAAATGCTGGCTATGGAGCAGATATTAAATATATATCCTTCTTTGCGGGCAGCCATTTTCGGTACAAGGGCACGTACCAGATGATACGCACTGTATAAATTGGTGTGAATCATTCGGTCTAGATTCCCATCAGGCTCATCCAATAAGATTCCGGGCATAAAAACTCCCGTATTATTCACCAACACATCAATATCCCGATCCAAGCTCTTGATATAATCACCAAAAGCCAAAACGTCTTCTTTGAGCGATAAGTCGGCTGTTTGATAATACACCATACGGTTAGATTCTTCAAGCACAACTTTTTGGACTTGTTTGAGTTCATCTTCCTGACGGGCGCAGGTAGCAGCATCAAAACCTTCGCGAGTAAATTTTTTAATAATTTCTTTTCCAATCCCTTTGCTTCCTCCCGTCACAACGATAAATTTGTTCATAGTAAAAAAGATTAATAGATTTAAGACTACAATTAATTTGTGTATAAATATAAAAAACTATGCTGGCAAATCTTGGAAAATTTACAATATTCATCTATAATCTTTTTGCTAACCGGGAAAGGTTTGTAGTGTATGTCAAACTGGTCATTGACGAATGTATCCTTATAGGTACCAACTCGGTATTTATTGTGGTGATAGTTTCTACTTTTATTGGGGCGGTAAGTGCCGTACAAACAGCCTATAACCTCATTAGCCCATTGATTCCCAATTATATTATTGGACAGGTAGTGCGGGATATGACCGTTCTGGAGCTTGCTCCCACCATTACTTGCGTAGTACTTGCTGGTAAAGTTGGTTCTAATATCGCCGGGCAGCTAGGTACAATGCGAATTACGGAGCAGATTGATGCGCTGGAAGTTATGGGCATTAATTCTATCTCCTATCTGGTGTTGCCCAAGATACTTGCTGCTGTGATTACGATACCGATGTTGGTCGTACTAGCAGGATTTTTATCCATTACTGGAGGGTTTTTAGCCGGTACGCTCACAGGAATTATGACAGAGGTGGAGTATGTAAAAGGGATTCGTGCTGATTTTAATTCATTCAGTGTAACTTTTGCATTGATCAAATCCTTTGTTTTTGCTTTTTTGATTGCTTCCATTTCAGCTTATAAGGGTTTTTACACCCGCGGCGGAGCTTTGGAAGTGGGGCAGTCAAGCACACAGGCAGTAACCAACTCGACCATTGCTGTATTATTGGCTGATTTTGTGCTTGCACAGTTGCTTTTGAGCTAAGATCAAAAAAAGAACTAAACCCAAAATAATCGTTTGTTTGGTATATGGCTAAAAACAAAAAAACTCTTCTTTTTTTTCTGTGGATCACGTTTTTAATCCCTCTGGGTTCAAAAGCCAATATTGCGATGCCAGGCTTTTGGAGTATTGGAGGGAGTACAGGATTTGTCCCTATCTTTTTGGAGGATAGCCTTTATTTGGATAAAATTCAAATGCAGCGTGAAGAAGTGCACATCTTATTGTACAAAGGTTTTGCAGTAGTAAAAGGACAATATTATCTCAAAAGCCTAAGTGATCAAAATATCCGCCTGAAAGTAGGATATCCCATCAACAGCACTTTTCAAGATAAAAATGTATATTCCGTACATTTTACAGACATTTATGCCTTGCAAGTATTCAATGATGGGTTGCCACAAAAGGCAGAAAAGATGGTGGAAGGGCATTCCGAAGTTTTTAAAGATGTAGGAGTACTTGAATCTCCTGAAAATTGGTACGTATGGGAAAGTGAGTTTAAAGCAGGAGAAACCCATCAAATCACGGTTTATTTCATTGTAAATACCAACTCAGGTGCCTTACTTCAAGGCTATAGCTCGGACTCAAACAACGGTTTTACGTATTTGCTTGAATCTGGCAAAGTCTGGGCAAAAACCATAGAACAGGGAAGCATCCACGTGCATTTCATGGATCAACTAAATCCCAAAGATATTCTTGGCATCGCACCCCTCAAAGGATTTCGCTTAGATAAGAAAAATCAACGATTGTTCTATGAATTTACTCATCTAGAGCCTGAACCACAAAATAATATATTGATTCGATACGGCTATCGGAATGAAAAATTCAAGATAGAACCTATCGTCAAAAAAGCCGAGTTCTACTTTAGACAAATTGACGAACGCCAAAAAGCTCCCTTGGATAAAAAAAACCTCTTACCTTTTGAAGCCTCAGATTTTGAAGTACACGACTGGAAAGGCACTTTGGGTTTTACCCTGGCTATGTTTGTGATGGTGTTTGGATTACCTACTTTGGTCATTCTGGCAGGAATTGTTGCGCTTGTAGCCTACATCCGCCGCTATAAAAAACACTAAAAGGGCATCTGAATACAGGGGGAATTGTCTGATATTTTTTGTGGAATGTGTCGCATCCCTAGCCCTTCTCCAATATGGAGAAGGGAGCTAATCATCTGATTGTAAAGCCATTCTCTTTTGGGAGAAGGATGAGATGAAATACAGATTTTAACAAGAATTGTCAGAGAACCATAAAAAGCTTTTACAAATTTATAAAAAACTCCCTCCCTATCAGATTGATTTAATACTTGATAAAATTAAACGGTATGTTTACGTCTTCGGCGTATTTCTCGCCGCTGTCCAGCATGTCAATATCCGTTTTTTCATAGTACCAATTGATTACCACCGTCCCATTGTGTTTGTGGTGATAAGTCTCGAGCCTACTCATAATATCCAAAAAAATCCGGGCAGAGCTGGTATTAAAATATAATAATTTAAAATTGATACTCAGTTTTTTTCCGGGCGTAGAAGTGTACTTGTCTATCCACTCAAAAACAGGTTTAAATACCTCCAAAGTATATTCATGATAAGATTCGCCCTCAATCCAGATTTCTCCCTGCTGATCGTCAAAACGAATATCTGGTATATATTCTTTGGTGCTTTTTATTCTCATAATTTTATGATTTAATAAATTGATAAAAATGAAATTAGCTATTTTCTGATTTAATTGACGCTATGATGCCTTTGCTTATTATTAGTTTTTAGCTTGATCTGCTGTTTAGTTTTAGTCCTAAAATAGGTAAAAAGTTACAGTTTTTATTTTCGTTTCGGGAGCTTTTCCCACGTGAATTTGATTTGAATACAAAATGAATTTATGAGAAAATCGGAAAAACCAGACTTGTATTAAATTAGGAGAATTGTATAATATTATCACTATTTATTCATAAAATTTTTATAATACGAAATTTTTTAAGGTTTTATGAATTTCTAAAACAATTAAAATAAACTTATATCGGGATAAGTTTTATTTTTGCATCCGCATTTTTTAATTTTAGGAAGAATTTGTAATCCATGGACAAAACAAATAAATATATTGTAATTGACTTTGACAGTACATTTACCAAAGTAGAAGGACTGGATGAGCTGGCGGAGATTGCTCTTACACTCAGCGATAATCGAGATGAAATAGTAAGTCAAATCAGAGAAATCACATCACTGGGAATGGAAGGCAAACTATCATTTTCCGAATCGCTTTTACAAAGAATACAATTATTAAAAGCTCACCGGAATCACCTTCCTGTATTGGTAGAGAAACTTCGGGATAAAGTATCCGATTCTTTTCAAAGAAATAAGCATTTTCTGACCAAATATGCCGATTATATTCTTATCGTTTCTAATGGTTTTAAGGAGTTTATCACCCCCATTGTCACTGAATATGGCATCAAACCTGAGAATATTTATGCCAATTCTTTTTTATATGATGAGCAAGGCAATATCATTGGTTATGATCAAAACTGCTTCCTGGCTCAAAATAAAGGCAAAGTACATCAGCTCAAAGCCCTAAACCTACAGGGAGATGTGTACGTCATTGGTGACGGATACACCGATTATGAAATTCGTGAAGCCGGACTTGCCAATAAATTCTTTGCTTTTACCGAAAATGTATCTCGGGAAATCGTCTCTGAAAAAGCAGATCATATTACGCCTTCTCTTGAAGAATTTTTATACGTCAATAAACTTCCTATGGCGATTTCCTACCCCAAAAACCGCATCCACGTACTCCTGCTCGAGAATATTCACTCTAAAGCCGAAGAGATTTTCTTGAAAGAGGGCTATAATGTAGAAGTGATCAGCCACGCACTAAGTGAAGATGAGCTTTCCGAGAAAATACAAAATGTATCTATTCTAGGCATTCGCTCCAAAACACGCGTGACGGCCAAAGTCTTGGAAAATGCCAATAAATTGATGTTGGTAGGGGCTTTTTGTATCGGCACCAACCAAATCGACCTGAATGCCTGCCTAAGCAAAGGCGTGGTGGTATTTAATGCACCTTACAGCAATACCCGCAGTGTGGTCGAGCTGGCCATTGGTGAAATGATCATGCTAATGAGAAATATTCCTGATGTGAGTCACCAAATGCACCAAGGAGTCTGGAACAAATCTGCCAAAAACAGCAATGAAATCCGAGGCAAAAAACTGGGTATTGTCGGTTATGGCAATATCGGCTCACAACTTTCGGTACTTGCAGAAGCCCTGGGTATGGAAGTATATTATTATGACATCGTAGATAAATTAGCTCTAGGGAATGCCAGACAATGCCGCACTTTGGAAGAATTGTTCTCTACCGCAGACATCATCAGTCTGCACGTAGACGGCCGCCCGGATAATAAAAATATCATCGGCGCAGAGCATTTTGCTATGATGAAAGATGGCGTGATTTTTATGAACCTCAGCCGAGGGTTTGTGGTGGATATCAAAGCCCTCAAGGCAGCCATTGAGCGTGGTAAAGTCAGAGGAGTAAGTGTGGATGTATTCCCCAAAGAGCCCAAAAGCAATCAGGATCCTTTTATATCCGAATTACAAGGGCTGCCGAATGTCATTTTGACCCCACACATCGGCGGAAGTACCCAGGAAGCCCAAGCCAATATCGCCCAGTTTGTACCTGATAAAATGATCAATTATGTCAACAAAGGCAATACTTACGGCAGTGTAAACTTCCCAAACTTACAGCTTCCAGAGCAGAAAAACGCCCATCGCCTATTGCACGTACATAAAAACGTATCCGGTATCTTGGCCAAAATCAATCAAGTATTTGCTGACAATCAAGTGAATATTTTGGGGCAATATCTCAACACCAATGAACAGGTAGGATATGTGATTACTGATGTAGACAAAGAATACAACAAAAAGGTTATTACAGAATTGAAAAACATTCCTAATACGATTAAGTTTAGAGTATTGTACTAAGTTTTTGGTTTTTCTAAATACCCAATAGCTGAGACCTAATACCCAAAATTTAAATTTAAATACCTAAAAAAGTGTCAAAGAAAATTTTTTATACTCCAGGCCCTTCTGGGTTGTATCCAGGGCTTGAAAAACACCTTCAGAAAGCTCTGGAGGAGCATATCCCTTCCATCTCACACAGAAGTAATCATTTCCGAGGCATCTATCAAGATACCTTTGAAACCCTCAAAAGTTTATTCAATATTCCGCAAGGTTTTGCAGTACTTTTTACAGGTTCAGCCACCGAAATCTGGGAGCGCATTATCATGAGTTGCGTAGAAGAACATTCCTTTCATCTTGTGAATGGATCTTTCTCTCAAAAATTTCATGAAACCGCTCAACAACTCCGTAAAAATGCCCACAAGATTGAAGTCCCTATGGGTGAAGGATTTGAACTGAACACCCTGGAAGTGTTTTATAAGTCCGAATTAATAGCTCTTACCCACAACGAAACCAGTACGGGTGTATCTATGCCTACCGAAGACATCCATCGACTTAAGGAGATGAATCCAAACAAACTGCTTGCCGTCGATATGGTATCTTCAGCTCCTTATCCTCAATTAGATTTTAATAAAATTGATATGGCATTTTTTTCAGTCCAGAAAGGCTTCGGTTTACCTGCCGGCTTGGGTGTGTGGATTGTACACGAGCGTTGCCTGGCCAAATCAGAAAAACTAAGCAATGCCGGATTCATCACAGGGACTTATCACCGATTGAGTACTCTCTGGAATTTCTTTGAAAAATTTCAAACCCCCGAAACACCCAACGTGCTTGGGATTTATTTGCTTCAAAAAGTAGCCGCTGACATGCTCAAAAAGGGAATTAAGCAAATTCGTAAAGAAACAGACGAAAAGGCAAAGATGCTGTATGAATTCTTGGAGCAGGAAGAAGGTTTTGATATTTTTGTCAAAAACCCGGCACATCGATCCTCCACCGTTATTATAGCCAATACTGGCTTTCAGTCTTCCAAATTAATCCAAAAACTCTCCGAAAAAGGTTTTGAGATTGGCAGTGGCTATGGCGAAAACAAAGACCGCCAGATTCGAATAGCCAATTTCCCAGGAACGAGCCAGGCTGAAATGGAAAAATTGCTGGATGCAATGAAGAAATTAAGGGGGAGTATTTAATGCTCGACTTTGGCATCAGGGGGATTTGGATTTTTAGAAATCATACTCCCCCTTAAAATACCATTTTCCCCAACATCGGTTTAACACATAGATATCCAAACCAAAGTATTTTTCAGAAAATTAAGAATTCAATCAGGTTAATTATCCTACTCTGGGTATAAAATTACCAAATATACGTGCCCACTGCTCCAGCATCCAGCTCCGACTCTACAGATTGTTTATTTATTCGGACCTGAAAAGATTGTTTGTCCGAGCTATCATTTAATACAATCAATACAAAATTACCTTGAGGGGTTTTAAAAGCCACATTAGGAAGCTTTTTGTGATAAGTAGAGGATATTCTGATGGATCCGGGGCGCACAAATTTGGAGGCGTGTGCCACAATATAATATGCCGGATTACGAGTCACGGCATCCCCCTGAATCGTTACCGCACCCAAGCAACGATCACAGCCCCCTCTGTCTGTGTGAGGGTTTTGGTTTTCGTCGGCAGCCAGATTCCATTCCAGCACAGTTTTGCACCAATTTCTGGTAGCTCCTATGATCAGTTCTCGGACATGCCATTTGAGGTCTTCGGGAAAATTGCCCGGAGCTCCGATCCACTGCTCGGTGAAGTATAGATGTTTATCAGGGTGCGCTTCGTGTACTTCGGATAAAGCACTGATTTTGCCTCCATACAAATGAAAGGCAGAACCATCTACATATTTTTTAGCCGCAGGATCATTCAGGATAGCTATAGGATAATCCGGTCGATCTGCGTTGTGATCATAAATGATTATTTTGGTCTTGATTTTTTCCTTTTCAAAAGCGGGTCCGAGATAATTTTTAATAAATTCGGCTTGCTCATCAGCCGGCATAAACAAACTGGGGTTATTGCCGGGATGTAGCGGTTCATTTTGTATGGTAATTGCATCCATCGTGATACCTTCGGCCTGCATTCCTTGAATATATTTGACCAAATACAGTGCATAAGCACCAAAATATTCCGGTTTTAGGCTTCCTCCCCGGGTATCTTCATTGGTTTTCATCCAGGCTGGAGGCGACCAAGGCGAGCCCATAATTTTAAGCTCAGGGAAAATCTGAAGAATTTCTTTTAATACAGGGATCAGATGTTTTTTGTCTGGTTCAAGGCTGAATCTTTCCATATTCGGGTCTTTTTCCCCTGTGGGCAAATCATTGTAAGAGAAAGGTTTTTCGTCCAAATCCGAAGCGCCAATACTTACCCGAAGGTAGCTGATACCAATCTGGTTTTCTTTTTGCCCGAATAATTCTCGAAGCAAATCAGCTCTTTTGGCAGGGTTCATTTGGTGGATGTGCAAGGCACTCCCTCCAGTCAGCGTAAACCCAAAACCGTCTATAACCTGAAAAGTCTGTTCAGGATTGATCTGTATAGAGAGCAAGGTAGAGTCATTGGGTGACCTGAAATCGAGGGGTGCTCTGAGACCGGTTTTCTGAAGTTTGAATAAAACAGACTGATCGGCTTTTGTAAGCCAAACCTGCCCATTGAGTGCAGAAAAACTTTGTAGATTTTCTGTGATTTTGGGCTGGCAGCAGATAACACACCCCAGAAAAAACACCAAAATTGAATTTTTATTGAATAGATGCTCCATCATAAATTACTGAATTATTTGTCCAAGTCATCAATAAGCAACTTACATGTAACCCAAATCCTGTGCAATCAACATAGCAGCCAACCTGCCCGATTTAAGTGCTCCATGAATAGAGCCGTTTAAAAGATAGTCTCCGGCAAGGTAAATTCCTTCTTGTTTGCGAATTTGATCGGCGGAAATGTGATCCACAACGGAGACCTGGTTAGGAAGGGCATACACAATGGGATATTTTTTAAGCATTCGCCAGGCATACACATCGTCTCCAAACCAAATACTGAGCTCGTTACGAATTTTAGCACTTAAATCACTATCCGACAGCTCACTCAATCCATTAAACGAAACAGAAATCAGACTTTTCCCTTGAGGAGCATAAAAGGGCGAAACTTCACTCATCACACAAAGATTGTTCACAAAATGATCTTTCCAGGCGTTTAGAATTACCATCGGTTTTTTGAAGGGAGTTTTATGTGTCTGAAAATACACACAAGTAACCGATTGCTTTTTTAAAGTTTTAGCCTTTAGGTAGCCGGAGGCCAGATCTGGAGCTGCAGTAGCGATTAGAATGGCTTTGGCAGCAAACTCCTCCCCTTCTTCTGTGGTTACTTTGCCTGAATCAATAGATTTTACTTTTTTATGAAGTAAAACCGTGCCCGGTTCTAGCTTGGTAAGTAGTTGTTTGGGAATTTCTTCCATGCCTAAGGCTGGAACGGCTGTATCACCCTCTGCAAACATTTTAAACACAAAATCAAACATGCGGCGTGAACTGATCAAATCATTCTCAAGAAAAATTCCTGAGAAAAAAGGCCTGAAAAAAAGATTGATTATCTTAGGGCTAAAACCGTATTCAGGCAAAACCTGATACGTAGGCAACTCAGATCGCTCAAAAAGCTGCTCAATGGGTTCTTTTGATAGCATATTTCGAAGCCAGAGTATCCGAAGTTTGTCTGTGAGCGTACCCGAAGGCGATAACATGGTGCTGAATAAAGACAAAGGATTGCGAAAAGGATCTCCGATCTCAAATTTTCCACCTTCCCAAAGCACCAGCGAACCTGCCCGAAAAAGCTGAAGATTCAAGGCATCATAATCAAGTATCTTTTGCGCTTCAGGATAGCCCGTGAGCAAGACCTGAAAACCCCGATCCAGGCGAAATCCCTCTACCAGATCAGTCTTTAATCGCCCCCCCACACGTTGGTCGGCTTCAAGAATCTGCACCTTGAGCTTTTTACGCTGTAAATGAATGGCTGCCGATAAACCGGCCAAACCTGCCCCAATAATGAGTACATCTGTCTCTTTCATAAAAAATTAAGCAATTTTAAAAAATAAAGATGGGGCTAAAATTAAAGGATGCCAAACAAAAGCCCAAATCTTATTCTTTGTGATTCATTATTTTTTTTGGGAAATAAGACGAACGCAAAAGTTTGTATCATTGTTATTAAAGATACATCATTAAGCGATAAGCAAAAGAAATCCCAACCAAATATTTAACATATAAATTTTAGCCTAATTGCTTTTTTTTCAGACTAAAAATATTCATATTAGATAATTAATTGGGAATTCAAAAAAAATTATTTTCAATCATATCAAAGATTTTAAAGCTTAAAAATCATAAAAAAACAAAGCAATAGACGATTGCTTATTTGCACTGGGGTTAAAATTTAAAATCTTATCTTTACAAATTTCAATCAAATGATTGTTTTGTATAAAACTTCCATTCTTGTAAAAGTACAATGCATATTAAACTAAAAAAAAACAGAAAATCTAAATAATTCTTAATATATTAGAGAAATTGTCGTTCAAGTAATACATTATTCCTACTGCAATATGACGGTTTGTGCCAATTTAATCTAACAAGCACTGAGGGGATGATTTACCGGAATAATTGCAATTCACTTCAGCTTACAATTTAACCAATCTAATTCCTACAATTCTATGGCCCGATAGGTCGCTAAATTTCTTGGGAAAAATTATATACGTATATGGAAAAAATTGTCAAAAACACAGTCGTACCCGAAAAAAGTCTTAATTATCATCTTCGGGAACTTATTGAAGGGAAACGTCGCTTTGAGACTGTCTTTCAATCTATTTCAAGAATGATTCTTGGAGACAAGGACTTGATCGAAAAAGTAACGGTCAATGGTCAAAGTACTTATGATTTTAAAGTGTTTCGCACATCCAGAAAACATATCATTGGAATGTATGACGAAATCAACAGTTTTGTCTCCTATGTAAAAGATGCCGCAGAAGGAGGTTCTTCTGCCGAAATGGCCTTTGTACTGATCGGAGAGCCCGGAAACGGAAAAACCTTTTTCGTAGATTTTCTGTGCAAAATTTACCGAGATTTTGTCTCTGAAGCCGAAAATCGTCGGTATACCTTCCGATTCAAGAACCTCGATCAGGTAGGCGGCTATGGTAAAATTCAAAGCATCGAGTCTCAGACTTTTGAAGACCCCATGGTTTTGGCCATGAATCTTTTTGAAGATTCCGAAAAAAATAAAGAATACCTGGCTCAACTCGGAGCCAGCGACCAAAAGATAGACGAACTGTACGAAAATTACCGCCCCTTAGGTGCCTGCTCAGATTACATCTTGAACGAAATCCGCCAATTTGTAGATTGGGACGTAGATAAAATCATTCAGGATTTTATCGAGATCATTCCAGTACCCATCAGTGAATCACGCGGGACACTCACCGGAAAATACGCCGCCAAAGACAAAATCACGTCTTCAGCTGTGGATCTTCTAGGTGAAGAATCTATCACAAGGCTTTTACACATCGTAGATACCAATAATCCATATAGATTTGATCTCCGTAGAGGTGCATTAGCCCGGGTTGCCGGGGGAGGAATTCACTTTGCTGATGAGATTTTTAAAAATAAAAAAGACCTGGTACAAGTTTATTTGGGTGTGATTCAAAACAGAACCATCGAGATGGAAGGCTTCAAATGGCCTTTGGATACTTTGATTGTCGCTACCAGTAATAATGCTGAATTCTCTCGCTTTTTAGAGGAAAAAGAACAAGCACCTATCGTAGACCGATGCCGCTTGTCGTACATGGCACACAATACCAATTACAGACACCAGAAAGAGCTGACCAACTTTGCTATCGGTAGCCAAAGTAAAACTACCTTTTCGGGCGACTCTTTGCACATTGACCCCAATCTGAATTATGCCCTCTCAGTAGCAGTTGCTCTGACAAGAATGCCTCCTTCCGACAAACTTACCCCCATAGAAATGATGAAACTGGCCGCAGGGGAAGTTGCCGGAGAAAAAAGCATCAAAACCCTTCGCGAGGTAATCAATGAACTCAACAGCGAGCCGGACATCACCAAAAGATTCGGGCAAAAAGGACTCGGACACCGCAATCTGGGCAGAGCCGTCCAAATATTGCTTGAACGCTCCGAAACTCAGGAAGGACGTTGTATGTATGCCGGTGATGTTTTTGTAGCCCTAGAAAGTGTTATACTGGATTATGTCCGTGACCCGTCCGACCAGGCAAAGTACCTCACCGACCTGAAAATTGCCAGAGGATTGCACCGCAAAAATGTAATGACCGCCATCTTTAATGCTTATATGGATGAACCCCACGCTATCCAGAAAGATGTACTCAACTATGTAAATATGGTTATTGGGATTGATGCCAAAAACCTAGGACCCAATAAAGTATGGACTTATAAAGACCCACAAACTGGCAAACTGGTTCCGCTCAAAATCGACGAAACCTTTATCGATAGCGTAGAAGAACGCCTAGGACTCAAAAACCGAGAGCAAAAGCTAAGTTATCGGACTACCATCTCTAAAATCTATGGGCAGAAAATGATCCAAGATCCAACTTATGATTTTATGGATAACAATGACCTGGTCAAAGCTGTTACAGATGTACGTCTTAAATCAGACGTAGCCGGTGCAGGAAGCCTTGTTGGAGCACTCTCCAACCGAACCAATGACGAAAACCAAAAACTCTACAACCGTATGATTGATACTATGGTGCATAAATTGGCCTACTGCCGTACCTGTGCCCTGAAAACCATTGAATATTTCTGTACCCAAGACGATGCTAATTAATTTTCGGAAATTTTGTGTATGTTTATTTATACGCTCACAAAAAATACAAAATTTGCCTTAAATCATTGTTACTACTCAGGTTGTAAAAAAGAATAATATTTGCATATTTTTAAAAAAAGAAAATTTATTTTTAAAATTTTGGGTTTAACAAAATATAATATGTTTGTGTAATAAGTAAGTTTACACAAACAAAATTATCCAGAAAT
>JANRIC010000045.1:0-8593 GCA_033765345.1 Microscillaceae bacterium | reverse complement strand
AATTGGTTAAAGAGTTTTTGTTTAATACGTTAAATTGCTCAAAATAGTATCATCGAGTGGCTATAAATTATCTGTATACATAGAATTAAACTAGCTAAGAATTTCTTCAGCATAGCTAAGAGTTTCTTCAGCATAGCTAAGAGTTTCTTCAGCATAGCTAAGGGTTTCTTCAGCATAGCTAAGAGTTTCTTCAGCATAGCTAAGAGTTTCTTCAGCATAGCTAAGAGTTTCTTCAGCATAGCTAAGAGTTTCTTCAGCATAGCTAAGGGTTTTTGAATGCGAGGGGGTTAAATCTGAGAATTAACGACAAGATCGCTCGAAGCGATCTTGTCGTTGATCTGTCATCTTGCTTACAAAAGCTTAGATTCTTTGCTATCGCTACCCATGACAAGTGTTGTAATAACCTGATTTCAATATAAAACCTTATGACTGAACTGTTATTCCGACGATAGGAGGAATCTTAATGCTTCTTAACTCAGACGCTAGGATTCCTCACTATCGTTTGGAATGACAAAATAAAATTAGGATTTATCAAAGCCTCTCATTCCCCCACCGTCTTTTTGATCTCCACCACCAGAATAGTAGTTAATTGATAAGGCCATACAAAGCTATTGTCCTCGATGGGGGCATCTTTCCAGATCATATAATAGGGTGCGGGTGTTTGTTTTTTGCCTTGATTATTTATGTCAATCCAGTTTTTGCCTTGGGGAGCTTCCAGGTCTTTGTAGACGATGTAGGCATTCTTGCTCAGGGCTTTGTCAAGGGGCATAGATACTACATAATTGTCATTACATTGGAATATAAGTCGGGTGCGGGTATGATCTACTTTTTTGAGGCATAGCTGATCGGCCAGGATTTCTTTGAGTGGGAGTCCGAGGTATTTTTTGGGTTTTTTGTACATTTTGTCGTAAGGGATGGAGATTTCTTCACTTTGCTCAAAAAGTCCATTTTTTTGTAATTCGGCGAGGTGAATATCGAGTGGAAGTTTTACGGGTTTGTTGCAAGCCCAGAGAAGGCTGATGATAAAGAGGATGCGTAATTTTTTCACGACTGTTTTTTCCTGCAAAGATGCTCATAAAACGTCTGAAATAACTCACAAGCTTTAGATTATTTTTAGAAAGGAGAAGACACAGATTGAACGAATTTATCTCTGAAAATCCGTGTCATCAATCCGTGAAATCCTTTAATCAGTTTAATCTGCGTTCAATAAAAGAACCGGAAGCTTTTGCCCCCGGCTCTTCGAGTGAACCTTTATCATAAAAATCAAACAAACTACTTTAAAAGAAAAAACTTACAGAGCCTCTCAGAAAGAAGGGAGTCCCTGGGGTAAAATGTATTTCTGAAACGGGTTCTGCTTCTTCAAAAAGGCGTGATTCGGTATCAAACTGTGCTTCTTTCCAGTCGCGGTTGAGGAGGTTTTCTACGGTAAACCCAATTTGGTAGCGTGGACGTGTAAACCTCAGCACGGCATCCATCAGGAAATACCCTTCTGCTACTGTGCTGTTGTCTTCATTGGCGGGGCGGTCGTCCAGATATCGATAGCGCAAAGAGCCGTTCAGGCCGTTTTTGAATTGGAAGCTCAAGCCGCCGATGCTTGTAAAAGTGGGCGCAAGCGGAATGTTGTCTTCGTTTTCGGGAGTATTCAAAGCTTTGGCTTGGGTCAGGTTGAGGTCGGCATCCGCAAAAAGCCAGTCGGTGAGTTGCCAACGCAGCGAAATATCAATTCCGTTTCTTTCGGTTTCGCCGCTAGGCTCTACGACGGCGGCATCGCCTACATAGACAAATTCTTGATCCAGACGCAAATACCAAGCAGCCGCCTGAATCAGAAGTCGGTCATAAGGTTTGAAGACAATACCGAGGTCGGAGCCGTAAGCTTTGGGCAGAATTTCCCTTCCTTCTTGGGCTACTACCACGCGGGTATCGTTGGAGTGAAAGCCGATGCCTGTTTTGAGGTAGAGGCTTACTTTGGGAGAAATATCATAGTTGATGTTTAGTTTGGGCAATAGGAGGGCTTTGCTTTCTGTTTGTCGCTCAAAGGTATTGCTGAGGGCATTGACATAAGAAAACTGAAAATAATCCAAACGCAAAGCTCCCTGAACGCTGAACTTAGGATTGATATAAAAAGTCTCTCGAAGATACATGCCTAGGTTATTTTCATTGACTTCACCCAGGGCAAGGTTTTCCAGGGTAGTTTTTCTCCCAAAAGAGCGGCTCAGTTCATTATTTCTCACTTCATCTCTGCGGATGTCTACCCCGAATTCTGAGATTAAAGAGCTATTGCCCAGAGACAGTTCGTGCTCGACAGCCCCTCGATAGCCATAAAGAATCCGATCTTCTTTTTGTCGGATTTGGTCGCCGTTTTCGGGGTCTTCGAGGAAAAATGTAAAATTGGAGTACAATTCAAAATCATACTTGGAGACAAAAATCTGGTGCTGTATCGTGGTTTGAGGGTTGAGCAATTGGGTAAACTGCACATTGAGGTTACTGCGGGAGGTTTCGCCGCCTTCGGTATCGTCAATGGCACCGAATCGCCCGATAATGCCTTGACTGACAGCTCTTTCGGGGATTTGCCCGGAAGCATCCCACTTGCTGCGGAAAGTAGAAAGTGACAGCGAAAGAATCTTATTTTGATCCAGGTAATGATGGTATTTGGCAAAAAGATTCAAGCGATTGAAATTTTGCGGACTGTCAAAATAATTATTGCTAAAGCTATATTCTGCACCGATGTAGGCATTCTGGTTGTTTTCTTTGGCTTTTTTGCCCAGTAAATCAATAAGGGCTACGGTGCGGAAGCTGTCGTATTGGCCGCCTTCGAGCTTGATCATACTTTTATCCAATACATTGCGTGTGCGGAAATCCGCAAATCCGGCGGTATTAAAATTACCTTTATCGGCATAATACATTCCTTTGTCAAAAGCAACCGTTTCTACCAATTCAGGAATCAGGAAGTGCAAATCCGAATAACCTTGTCCGTGTGCGTGTGAGACCATATTTACGGGGATGCCGTCGGCCGTGAGCTGAATATCCGTGCCGTGGTCTATGTCAAAACCTCTAAGAAAAATCTGTTCGGCCTTGCCTCCTCCGGCGTGCTGTGCCATAAATAAGCCTGGCACCACGCGGAGAATGTCTTGAGAAGTATTCACGGGGCGCATTTGGATGTCAATGGCATTGATGGTATTGAGGTTTTGTGCTCTACCTGCCTCCACGGTGATGTCTTCCAGGCGCAGGGCAGTAGATTCCAGGGCAATTTTGACAAAACTCGTTTGACTATCGGTCACTTCTACTTCTTGCTCAAGGGTGCTGTAGCCGATGTATGAAATCTGTAGTGTGTATTTTCCGGCAGCTAAATGGGCAATGTTGAATATTCCAAAAGGATTGCTCACAACTACCTGATTATTTTCTTTGATCAGGACATTAACACCCAGCAAGGGTTCTTTGCTTTCAGCGTCGTAGACTTGCCCCTGTATGCTTCCTTCGTGGTTCAGTGCGTATATTGAGCCCTGGAAAAAGAAAATGATATAAATAATGATATATAGGAGTATACTTAATTTTTTCATTGTAATTAGGGATAAAATGTTTTTGAGTATGGACATAAAAAACACATTCAGGATGATGAAACCTGATAATTAATGTCTTCAAGAAGGAAAAAGGCTGTTAATGGTTAAAAACCTTAGCAGTCCTAGTCCTGAAAAAAGACTGTCCACGGTTAAAGACACAAGCATCTCTTTCCTATTTCTGAGGGGGAGGAGAAATGAGGGAAAGAGGAATTTCATCCCAGTTTTGAAGATAAAGTGTCAGGTGGGAGGCCCTGACCGGCCAAATTTTAAAAGACAAATCAAATTGCTCGATCAAAAATACACACAACAAAAACAAAAAGCCAAAATTCTCCAGTCCTGCGTGTTCATCTTCTTGCTGATCCGCCAAGTCATGCAGCCAGTGTGCGTGGTCGCTGACCTTGTGCGAAAGCGACTTGATTTCGTGATGATGAAAAGCCCAATCCAAGGTATGTGCTACTTCGTGCCCCCAGTGCAATAATCCGGGTACGAAAAGTAAACTGCTGTAGTACAGCAAAATACAAATGGATAAGATTCTTTTCATGATTTGCTCAAATATAGTATTTTAAAAAGGAATTCAAATTTTGCTTACAATTATTTAGACGAAATTGCCTGAGCGATACCTTCGCTTTTTCGGAGAGACTTTAACTCCTTTTCTATTTGTTGGCTCAGTACTGGTCCCAATTCAAAACTACTTTCGTGGGCTTGTTCCAGGAATTTTTCAGCCTGTTCGTGTTTGCCATTGGCTTTAAAAATGATGCCTAGCTGATACATCACTTCGGGCTCTTCGGTATACCCTTCTACAAATTCTTGAGCGATTTTGAGTGCTGCGGAAGATTGACCTTTTAAATGAAGAATCCAAGCATTTAAAGCGTAAGAAGTGGCATTAGGTCGGTTTTGGATTTCTTTTCGAGCGATTTTGAGGGCTTCTTCATAATTTTTGAGGTAGTCGGCCTGTAGTTTGGCTAAGGGTGAAAGATACATATTTCCGTATTCTTTTTTACTTATTTCAGCTTTAAAAGCCTGGAGCTGTGTTTCTACGGTTTGTTGGTCTCCTTCAAATTCGGCGATTTCTGCCAGCATTAGGTGCAGATCAGGCATCCGGGTATTATGCAGAATGCGCTGAATGATTCTTTTGGCTTCGGTTGTATTTTGATCGTGTGAAAATGCAATCCAGGCAATTCCTTTCCAAACGTGGTAATTGTTGGGATTAAAATTCAAAACTTCCAGATAAGCTTTATAAGATTTTTGAACTTCTCCCTGATGTCCGTACATATCTCCCAAGTTACTTTTAGCCCAATAATACAAGTCGTTTTGGGATTTTGGGGATACTTTTGCCAGAGCTTGCTCCATATAAAAGATGGCACTATCCAGGTTTCCCTGTGCATCGGTGAGTTTGGACTTTCTGACCAGATAATCAAAACTGCCTTTGTTGGGTAATTTAGCCAGATAATTTGAGGCCAGGGTGAGATTTCCCAGTTCCTGATGAATGTCTGTGAGAAGTAAATGGCTAATGTATCGGCGTTCGCCTATTTTTTCGGCTTTAAGTCCTAGATTCAGGGCTTCCTGAAATTTGTGCTGCGTAATGGCATTATAGACCAAGTTATGCAAGCTGCCTACGTGCTGATGAACTGCAATGCTGTCGGCTGCTCGGAGAAGGCTATCTGATTGGTGCAAATCGCTAGGGTCACCGCTGACTCGAAATCTTTTTGCCAGTTGAGAAGCTACTTTATTGTAATATAAATGGCTGTGATTTCCTCGACGAATTCGGGAAGCCCAGAATTCTATTTCTTGGTTAATGGCACTTAAATTTTCTTGAGCGGAAGTCATTTTTTTGAAAAAAACTTCATAATCCTTTGTATGGATCAGGGTTTTGGGTGCATCTTGTTTTTGGAGATGGCAGGCTGATAAAAGCCCAAAAAACAGACAGATTTTGGGGAGTAATTTTTTTACAGACATATTTTTAGGAATTTTTTATTGATAAATTTTACCACGTAAAAGCAAGCGGTCAGTCTTAGCTGACCGCTTGTTATATATGCTATTAATTAATGAGGTGATGCCAAATAAGGAAATGTAGTTAAAAATGTTTTATCGTTGGCATCCACATTGTCCGAAGTAAGCGTGGGATTATCGGTTCCTGCTGGTCCTCCGAAAATTAGGAGCAGATCTGTGTCAATCACATCATCGGCTAAGGCTCTGCCAGTCAGTACATTCGTGCCGTCAAAGAAAGTAGTAGGCGTAGTATTGCTCGTACTTACATTGAGTACGTCAGTAACCAGCAGGCCCGTAAAGGTGGCTGCGTCTTGCCCCAGTGCATTGGTAGTATAGCCTGCGTTCAAAGCCAGCAGTCTGTTTTGAAAAGTACTTGCATAAGCCGCACTCATGGCAGAAGGGATGGTGCTGTTAAAGGCATCTTTGGGCGCACCACTGGCAATAAAAACGGTATTAATTGCTGGGCGCGCCATTTGATCTCCAAACACGGTAAAGTTACGGGGTGCCTCTGGAGTTTCGTCATCATCTTTACAGGCATTCAGAGAAAGCAAAGACAATCCCAGGAAGCTTAGGAATAAAGCTTTGAAAATAAATTTCATGATGTTAAGATTTTAAATGAGAATTTGAAAAGAATTATTTTAAAAAAACAGTAAAAAAATTAGTTTTCGGTTTTGGTTTCTGCCCATACATTCAGGGTAGCTGCATTTCCTAATAAAGATTTAGGCACTTCAACAACAAGAGACCTGACATTGGTACCTGCAAAGGTATCCGTGCCGGGATTATTAAACCCACTCTGAGTACCTGCAAGGATGGCTCTAAAACTGGTGAGGTCAAAGAAAAAAGGATCATCACGAAATCCGGCGAATACCTTGATACCATTGTTGGTACCAATAATGGGGCTGCTGTTGTAGGGAGTCACTTGGGCTTGTGTTTTGGTAGCCGAAGTGAGCAGGGTGCTGCTTAATCCAGTACTTTGAGGTGCTGCTGGTCCGTAGACTATGACATTTCCATTTTCAAAAATGGCTTGAATAACTAGGTCTTCCACATTATCTCCGGTGTTGTCGATGTTTAGCTCGATCATGACATCCTCATCAAAAGTTGCTGTGGCAGTCTCGGCTGGTGACATAAGCCCTTGCACATTGCAGACAAAAACCAGATTGGCGTTATTCTCAGGGCTTCTGAATGCATAGACATCCGTGATGTCAGTGCCCTGGTCTGTTACTGCTGGGGCATCTACGTGGTCGGCTGCCCGCATGATCATCCAAAATCCCAGCAAGGAGCTTAGAATTAAAGAAGAAAATAAGACAATTTTGTTAATTTTCATTTTTTTTTTAATTGATTTGAAATTTAAAATTTACCTATGTACGTGTTGAAGAGAAATGTTGGATTTCCGGTTGTTAAAAAATATTTAAAAAAATATACTGACAGTGTCAAATCGTCAGGTGATTTATGTGGGAATTGCCAATTAATTTCGTAATTTCGTATCAAATTACTGTTTTACTATTAAAATACCATTTTATGCTACAATCTATCCTGGATAGGCTGTATTTTTCCTTCTCTCACTTTGGCAGAGTGTACGAAGGAGAAAAAGCCGTCCCTTTAAATCCCTGGGAAGTTCCCAAACGCGATAAGTTTTATTTGACCAATCAGGAGTTAAAAACGATTGGATTGGCACTTACTTACTACAAAAAACATCTGCGAAAGCAAAAAGCTTTTGAGAGGTTAGATCAGGTAAGTGAGTTGGACAATCGTATTTTTAATTTTATAGCCTGGTTGGAATTAAAAGAAGGTCAACAGAATGCCGTTTCTGAGCTTGCCGACACTAGGTAAGCATTTCGTAAAAAGTATTAGGAATATTTGATTATCAGCCGATAGAACGATTTGTCTCTGTCGGCTGATTTTTTTGGGGGATCGGAAGACAATGACTGGATTCCTTGTATTGGGTAATCCGGCTGATTTTTTGAGAGGGAAAGAAGAGAAGAAGAGATAAGGTGTATATAGTGCAATAGCTTTTTATATTCTTCTTTTGATCAGAAAACCTTTACCAAATCAAGTGTTTTGGATAATCTGGGAGATTTTTTTGGGGAGAAGGAGAAAAAGATATTTGAATCTTGAGCCTAACCCTCTCATACAACTTTCTAAACCCGTACCTTCATTGAGTTTCCAAACTCGAGAAGACATCACCGTTTCAGATTTCCCAAAGCAAATCTTCAAGTATTCGTAATTCAATATCAAAAGGTTTAAACACGCTTTCTTGAACACCCTTACTTATTCTGAGCATTAAAAAGCTCTTTGCAGGTTTTGAGGCTGTTTTGTAGGCGAGTACGCAGGGCAGTTCTTAAGTCCAAATGCGCTACTTCGAGATAGGCTTTTTCTTTCAAATCCCAAGTTTCTTGCATGGTATTGATACTCGAGTTTTTTGATTTATTGTTCATATACTAATTGGTATGGTGAAAGCATTTTAAACGGTTTTGTATAACCCAAATTTAGATTTAGAGCCAAAATTCGGGCTTCTTTATGGATGTTAGCCAAGTGTTTATAGTTCCAACTCAGCAATACATCTAATTCAAACACACAAGTAATAGCTACGTGTAGTGCATCTTCTAACTTTTTGGCAGGAATTATCTTTGCATCTAAATAAGCAAAAGCTAAATCTTCTATCTCCGAAAGTTTATCTTCAATTGGCAGTAATCCAAGTGAAAATTTCTGAACGACACCCAATAATTCACTGCGTTTAATCTCATCTGTTGTCTTATTGATTTCATCTACTACAACAGAAGATACAAGTACTTCATATAGGTTTGTTTGAACATAGTTATCAAAAAAATCAATTGTAACTTCCTGCTTTTCAGGTGCATCCTCTGCAAATAAGAAATTAATGACAGAAGTATCCAAATAAATTTTTTGTGTTACTACTCAGGTTGTAAAAAAGAATAATATTTGCATATTTTTAAAAAAAGAAAATTTATTTTTAAAATTTTGGGTTTAACAAAATATAATATGTTTGTGTAATAAGTAAGTTTACACAAACAAAATTATCCAGAAAT
>JANRIC010000044.1:0-83002 GCA_033765345.1 Microscillaceae bacterium | reverse complement strand
TTTCTTAATTTTCTTAATTTTCTTAATTTTCTTAATTTTCTTAATTTTCTTAATTTTCTTAATTTTCTTAATTTTCTTAATTTTCTTAATTTTCTTAATTTTCTTAATTTTCTTAATTTTCTTAATTTTCTTAATTCGTGTAATTCATAAGAAGATGCTTACAGCACGACAGACGGGAGACTTAATTCTCTTAATTCTCTTAATTAATTTAACTTAATTTCTTTAATTAATTTACCTCTCTCACCCCTCCCGTATGCAAAGCTACAATTCGGCTACCGGGTTTGAAAGAGTCTTTTCGGATCAGATCATAAATTCCATAAAACATCTTTCCCGAATAAATCCATTCCAGGGGGATTTGGTGTTGATTCTCAAACTGATCCATAAAATCGATCAATTCAGTTTTTTTTCGGGCATACCCTCCGAAATGGTATTCAGTGAAGATATGTACTTTTTCTTCCCAATGTTTAAAGTTAAAATTTTGAAGCAATATTTCCACCTCCCGATTTAAAAAATCTCCTCCTTTTAAAACTGCAAAACCCAGGGCTTTTTGATGAGATTTTAGGGAAAGTACTAGCCCTGCTAACGTACCGCCTGTGCCACAAGGCGTACAGATATAGTCCCAGTCTATCGGAATGTGGGTGCTGATTTCTGAACAACCCTTTACTGCCGCAGCGTTGGAGCCCCCTTCGGGAATGAGGTAAAAATCTCCGAACAGTACCTGAAGACCATAGATAAAATCCGGGTTATTTTTCCCTCGGTAGCTTTCCCGATTTACGTAGTATAGTTGCATGCCGCTTTCCTGGGCAAATTGCAGGGTGGTATTCAAAGGCAGTGTTTCTTCGCCTCGGATGAGGCCGATCGTCCTAAAACCAAGGTATTTACCCGCAGCAGCCGTAGCGTAAATATGATTGGAATAAGCTCCCCCAAAAGTCAGCAGCGTATTCAAACCAGATGCTCGGGCTGCCTGTAGGTTGTATTTGAGTTTGAAAAATTTATTGCCCCCCATTTGCGGATGGATTTGGTCAAGACGAAGCACGGACAATTCTACCGATTTTTCATCTAAAAAGGTGTCTTGGATTTTTTGAAGGGGGATATGGTCAAGAGGAAACATCTTTTGGCTTTTTAATTTAAGCGTACTTTAAAATCAGGCGAATATATTCTGCATTCAACTGCTCGAGAGCCTGTGATTTTTCGCTAAATTTCGTATTTTTGTCGATTAAATTCTAATTTATGCAAGATACTCAAAATCCTATGGACTTCGAAGAAGATGACGATGATTTGGGGCTTTTTGAACATCACCGCATCACGGTTGACAAAAAGCAGGAGCTCATTCGGATTGATAAATTTTTGATGGATCGCCTCGCCAATGCCACCCGGAATAAAATTCAAGAAGGTATCAAGTCTGGTTTTGTCAAAGTCAATGATCAAGAGATCAAGCCCAACTACCGTATCAAACCCCATGATGTCATCACGGTTTCTTTGCCTGACCCACCCCGTGATACAGAAATTATCCCCGAAAATATTCCGCTGGATATTCGCTATGAGGACGCTGACCTACTCGTAGTACACAAAGCCGCAGGGATGGTTGTACATCCGGCTTACAACAATTGGACGGGGACTTTGGTCAATGCACTGACCTACCACTTTCAGAATCTCCCCGAAAACCGCGAAGGCAGACCAGGCTTGGTGCATCGTATCGATAAAGATACTTCTGGTTTGCTGGTTGTCGCCAAAAGCGAAATTGCCCTTACACACCTTGCCAGGCAGTTTTTTGATCATAGCATCGAGCGTACCTACTATGCAATCGTATGGGGAGAACCCAAAGAAGAACAAGGAACCATTAACGTAAATCTGGGGCGAAGCCTCAAAGACCGACGCGTGACGGATGCCTTCCCGGAAGGAGACTTCGGTAGGCACGCAGTGACTCATTACAAAGTGATCAAATACTTGAGGTATGTAACACTGATTCAGTGTAATCTGGAGACCGGACGCACACATCAGATCCGTGCCCACATGAAATACCTAGGGCATCCGCTTTTTAATGATGCGACCTATGGCGGAGATAAAATACTCAAGGGAACTATGTTTACAAGGTATAAAGCATTTGTGGAAAACTGCTTTAAAATGATGCCCCGACAGGCTTTGCACGCCAAATCCCTGGGCTTTGTACATCCTTCTACGGGTAAAAACATGTTTTTTGATTCCAACATTCCAGCAGATTTTCAGTCTGTTTTGGATAAATGGGAGCATTATCTTAATTATGTCAAAGAATAATTATTATAAATATCCAATTATTGTAACACAATTACCATGTCTACCAAATCCATTAAAGAAATCCGAATAGAGCTTGCTCAGGTAATGATCGAGAAATATGTAGAATCCGTAGGATTAAGCAAAGAAGAAACCTTCAACGAAGAAAAACAATTTTGGCATTGGAAACACGGATCTGCCAGCATTGAGGTATTTGTACAATCTGTCGAAGTAGGCCACGACAAAACCCGGGAATATCTGCGTATTTTCTCCTACTTGGCTGATGTACCTTCGCTCAGTCTGGTAGCCCGTGAGAAATACTTGGTACATCTGCTCGAGATGAATGATCGCAACCTAGGCGTAAAACTTACCCTCATGGAAGGCTCCAATCGTGTGTATGCTACTTATGAGCGAGACATTTTGGGCATGGATTTTGGTGAACTGGCTACCTGCATTGCCGATCTGGAATGGTGGGCTGATAAGCTAGATGATGAGTTAAAGAGTTTTATGAATTAGGAGCTTGTAAAAAGTCTTAACAAAGAGAGACCTTGGGGGGCAACATCCCAAACCTTCGGCTGGAATTTTCAAACTTTCCGAATATTTTTCAGTGATTTGGTGTGGCACTGAAAAAAGCACCAACTCGAGTCTCTCTGCCTCTAAGAAACTCCCAAAAAAAACCTCACAATTTTTAAATTATAAGAGGTTTTTTTGAGTTTTTATCCTTTAATTATCTCCTGTTTCCACGCTATTTTCTTCTCCACAATATTTATTGAGATATGCATTGGCGTAGGAGTTACCTAGTTTGCGGGCTTTTGTCCAATCTTCGCAGGCGGCTTCCAGGCGTTTTAATTTATATTTGCAATTGGCTCTCCAGTAGTAAGATTCTGCATCATCGGGGTTAAGCGCAATCGCCGCATCAAATTCAGTAAGTGCCTTGTGATATTCTCCGAGTTGATACCTGGCGATTGCCAGATTAAAATAGGCATCTGTTAGGCTTTTATCCAATTCTATGGCTTTGGAGCAATCGGCAATGGATCCCTGATAATCTTTGAGTTCGTATTTGATATGCCCTCGGTTGTAATAGGCGGCTGCGTAGTTGGGGTTTATTTTCAAAGCTTTGTCAAAGGCGCGCATAGCCTGTTTGTACTGACCGTTATAGGCCTTTTGAATGCCTTCATCCAGGTATGTTTTTTCAGTTTGGGCGGCTGATTCCCAGGAAATCAAAATTCCTAAGAAAAACAGAAAGTGTTTATAGGTGACGTTCATGGTTTATTTTCAAGGTACGATTATTAAAACTTTTATAGCTATTTGCACAAGAATCATACAAGTATTTTGCTTGTAATTAGGAGTATGTTTTCTTGAGACGGGTTGTTTTGAGACCAAATTGTAGGTAACAAAGTGCTATCAAAGCAGATATAGCCGGAATCCAGAATGTCAAAGGTATCCGGCTGATGTCCTGTGCATAAGTCCATCCTGCCAGAATCGCTCCCAAACCAATGCCCCCCTCAAGGGCAATGTACACAGTAGCCATGGCTTTACCCAGTCGGTTTTGATGTGCCAGGTCAATGGTCCAGGCAAAAATTGTAGGAGAAACCAGCCCTACGGCAATACCATAAATGATTGCGGCCATCAGCAGGTGCGTTGCACTCCAGGCATAACCCATATAAAGCATAGAGACAATCAAAGTGGCGGCTCCCCATTTGATGACGATCACCCGACCATATTTATCGGAAATTTTACCTGCCAAAAACCTCACCAGCAATGAGCTGAGGGTATAAAATGTAAAAAAAACGCCCTTGTTACGCATCTCGAGGTGTTCGCTTAGGTCGGGTACTACGGTAAGTACTACTCCCAAGGGTACCACAATCAAAAACATAGCAATGGATGGTGCCATCACTCTAGGCTCGAGAATCTCATCAGACTTGATCTTTAATAGTTGTACTCGGAAATGCTGGGGCTGATGCAGGGTTTCTTTCAAACCCAGTAAAATCAGCATAGATAAAATTGCAAAAACAGAGGCCATATAAAACATAAAATTTATCGAGGAGGCTACGGTAATTTCGCTACCCAATGCCGGACCGAAAGCTGTGCCGATATTACTGGTAAGTCCCAGAATGCCCATGGCTTCACCACGGCGATTGTCGGGGATGATGTCTGCCACATAAGCGGATGTACCCGTAGGCGCAAACCCTGTTGAAAAACCGTGTAAAAATCTCAACAAAAGGAAAGCACTTACGCCTGTTAGCACCGGATAAAGCAAGCTACAGATAAATGACATCAGCACTCCAAAAAAAATAATGGGTCTGCGCCCGATGGTATCGGCTAATTTTCCGCTGAATGGGCGCGAAATCATAGCAGCCAGTGTGAACAAAGAAATGATAAAGCCGATGTATCGCCCACCGCCCATTCCGCTTAGATAAGCCGGAAGCTCAGGCAAAATCATGCTGAAACTTGCAAAAAAGAGAAATGAACTGGTGCATAATAATCCAAACTGGTATGTATAAATGCTTTTTGTTGATTGTTGCATAAAATAAACAAGGGGCGATTCAGGGAGTCTATTCAGGATTTTATTGGCAGTATTTGCCGAGGTATTCTTTTGCCATGCTAATATTCAGCTTTTGGGCTTTCAAAAAGGAAGTGCAGGCTTGTTCCTTTTCGTCTAGTTCGTATTGGCTTAACCCAAGACCTATCCAGGCTTCACTATCTTCAGGGCTTAATTGAACTACTTTGAGGAAATCTTCCTTAGCCCGCTGATAATTTTTGACATTGAAAAAGGCTATTGCTCGATTATAATAGGCATTGGTATAGGTAGAATCCAAAGAAAGAGATTTGTCATAACTCAGAATAGCATCTTGTGGATTGCGCATGCTGTCATAGATATTGCCAAGGCTGTTATAAATTACTGCATTGTGCGGGCTAAGGCGGAGGGCTTCTGTATAATCTTGTAGGGCGCCTGTGTGATCTTCCAGATATTGCTTGGCTTGTGCGCGGCCTACGTAGGCTTCTGCGCGTTCGTCAATCTCTAGGGCAATCGTAAAATCCACAACGGCACGTTTGAAATCCCTACTTTTTAGTTTTTCACGGCCTTGATTGTAGTAGCTTTCAAAGGTCTGGGTTTGGGCTGTAAGTCTGGGGCTGAGTAGAATGATAAGCACAAATAATTTTAAGTAAAGGTGCATGGGCATTTTTGTTTCGGCAAAAATAGCGATAATATCTTATTTTCTGGCCAATCGTCTGCGTAATTTGCTCAAAAACTCTGGGGTGATTCCGAGATAGGAGGCAATGTACTTCTGAGGTACGATCAACTCTAGTTTTGGAAAAATAGTCGTAAAAGCCTGGTAATTTTCTTCGGCGGTGTGGGTGATATTGCGCAGGATTCTTTTCTGATGGCTGATGAGAGAGTTTTGGAAAATAACCCGAAAATACCGCTCAAAGTCTAGACAGCCAGCAGTAATTTGCTCAAATGCCTGCTTGTCAAATAGATATACTTCCGATTCTACCACTGCCTTGATATTGTAGATAGAGGGTGTATCTTTGAGCAGCCCTTCCAGATCACCAGTCCACCACAACTCCTGCCCAAACTGAAGCACAAAAGGGTGTTTGTTTGTATCCAATAAATAAGTCATCAGGCAGCCTGTTTGGATCAAAGTCAAGTATACGGGTTGCTCACCCTGGCGAATCAGGAACTCATTTTTGCGGAGTTTTTTATAAATTGCCAGTTCCAGAAATCTTTCAATGGCATTGTCGGAAAGGTTGGCTTTGGCTTTGAGTTTTTGTTTGAGTATTTCTTGGTTCATCCCTTGTCCTGCCGTTAAAATTTTGCCCAAGATAAAAGTTTTCTTACAAAGCAAAAAAAAACCATCCCCAAAAAGGATGGTTTTCAAAAAAATTATAAAAAATCACTTAGGCAACAGCTTCTTCTTTCACTTTGGCAAACTGCACATTGGCGATCAGTTTTACTACCTCACTTACTACTACGCTTCCGGCTTCGGTCACGCCGTCCCATTTCAAACCAAACTCTTTGCGGTTGATTTTGCCCTCGAGGGTAAAACCCACTTTGGTATTTCCATAAAAATCATCGGCAATTCCTCCGTACTCTACATCCAGTTCTACTTCTTTGCTTACATCTCGGATGGTTAGGTTGCCCACAAGTTTGTAATTTTCATCGTCTACTTTGGTAAAGCTTGTAGCTACAAAGCTTAATTTGGGGAAATTCCTAGCGTCAAAGAAGTCGGCAGATTTTAGGTGGCCGTCTCTTTGTTCATTGCCGGTGCTGATGCTATCAATATTAGCCGCAAACTCGATTTTACTATCGGTAAAATCTTCATTGCTTACCTCAATGTGACCATCGAACTGTTGAAAACTACCAGTGACTGTAGAAATTACCAGGTGTTTTACTTTAAATTGAATCTCAGAGTGCATCGGGTCAATAACCCATTTTCCAATATTTGACATAATCTTGAGTATTTAAAAATTAAGGTGAATAATTATCTTTTAGTGTCTAAACACTTATATAACATTTACTCCAAGTATTGGTTCTTGCTCGGATGTTTTCTTAATCCAGGTTAAGGAAGATATCTGAATCCTGATTTTTATGCTTCCAGGGCTTAAAAAAATTGGACGATAAATCTGTGTTTATTTTGTGACATTCCAAAAAACAACTTATATTTCGCTTCGTTTAAACTTTATTGCCTGAATATCTAAACTTTATTCATGAGAAATATTACTTATATTCCTTTGAAACTTGGCATAGTTGGTACCATCAATAATACCGTGTATACCATCGTAGGAAGGGTGCGCTGGGCTTCTGAGTACAAGGAATTCTATGAAGAAGACGGTAAAAAAGGCTATAAATCTGCTACCTGGACTTATGATGAATGGATTTTGAAAGACAATGATGGAAATACGATCTATCTTTGTGAAGACAAAGAGGGCTTTGTAGTCTCTCGAGAGATAAAGCCGGAGCTTAAGCCCCGATTGCAACTTCACCAAAACCAATTTGCGACATTCTTCAAAAGCCACCCTAATTCCAGAATTTATGAATATGGTACTTCCCGAATCTGGGAAAGAGAAGGAGAAGTGGGGGAGGACAATCTGATTAACAAATCCAAGCAATTTTTTCAGTATCAATACAAGGATGTAATCTATGTCAATGAGGTAATCAAACCTGGCTCCAAGGAAGAAATAAAAGAATATTATGAGGAAAAAAAGATTTCACGGAAAAGTGTCTTGAATGCCTTCAAAAATGACCCCGTGATGAGCAACCTTTTACAGCAATTGGGTACTTTGTCTTGGGCTACTGCTGCTTTTGGGTTGGCTACTTTGATCTTTTTCGGAATGTTTATTTTTTCTTTTGCCACCAAAAAAACAATCCTCTCACATAGTGTATATATTCCTGCGGATATTTCTCCAGACTCAGCCCTGAGCATCCCTACCTGGCAAATTGATAAAAGTAACCAATTATATTTACTAGAAATGAATTATTCGTTTCCTTCCAGTTTGCCTAGCAATTTGAATGAGGTATTTGTGAACGCGTATGTGTATGAAGAAGGGCAGGGAATCGTCAGCGAACTCGTAGGAGATTATTATTACGAATCGGGTTATGATTCGGATGGTGCTTGGACAGAATCCCAGACTTCTGCCCACCAATTTGTCAGAAGCGATAAAAAGTCCAAATATTTTGCAGAGCTTTACGTAGAACAGCAGCCACGAGTCGGTGGTACGGTCAATTTTTATGTCAAAGAGCGGTGGTTTCCCTGGTATTATACCCTGACTGCTTTTTTGACAGCCCTAAGCATTACCCTGATACTGGCACTTATTTATTGGCAAAGATCATCTTAACAAAAATATGCAACAGTTTACACGGATTTTGATAGCGGCGTGTGCCGGCTTTTTTATACTGGTCGTATTTATGGCTTCTTCGCAGGGCTGGTGGCACTACACCTTTCGCAACTCGAGTGTGATGAAGCAAAACCAACAGTTCAACAAAGAGTACCGACAATATTATACCCATCAGGGGAGCTACCACCCTCAGGGCTTACATCATCGGAGTACCCGCAATTTCAGAAGCGGCACGCGCGGAGGTTGGGGTAAATAAACTTGTCTTAGACTAGGATTTATGTGATTTTTTTGATTCACAGGATTCTTCTGAAGATTTTGATTTGTTGTGTCGAGTACAAGTTTATACTGATTACATGAATTTACAATACAAAATTGATTTGAATTGAGTATCTTAAAACGCATAATTTTATGACAATATTTAATCTAATTTTATTACAAGTCGCTCAAAATGAGCTTTTTTTGTGGAAGGACGTACTCGAGAGCCTTCTGTATTCGGTCATTGGTCTGGGACTAGCAATCCTTGCCTACAAAATCATAGACTGGATCACCCCCGGTAATCTCTCCAAACAAATCGCTGTTGAAGGCAATATAGCTTTGGCGATCCTGGTAGGTTCGCTAATGATCGGAATTTCTATCATTATTGCTGCTGCATTGAGTTAATGGTATGAATCAATCCACGGTCAATACGATCAAATCAGGTGTGCCTGTTTTGCTGGTCTCAGTGTGTATTATTGCCACCTGTGGTATTTTATACGAATTACTGATTAGCACCATCTCAGCCTATTTGCTGGGAAGCAGTGTGCTGCATTTTTCTCTGACCATTGGGCTGTTTTTGTCTTTTATGGGTCTGGGTGCTTATTTGAGCAAATTTTTTTCGGACAAATACCTGCTCGATTATTTCATCTTGGTAGAAATCTGGCTCGGAATCATCGGCGGGCTTTCTGGGGCGATGCTTTATGTGGCCTACTCGATGACCGAAAATTATTATTTGATTGCCTTTTTGCTCATTTCAACCATCGGCACTTTGATCGGGCTGGAGATTCCCCTGCTTACGCGCATCATCCGTCAGTATTTCAGCCTTAGAGATACGTTGGCGCAGGTGCTTTCTTTTGATTATCTGGGTGCTTTGGTGGCTTCGGTTTTATTTCCTTTGTTTTTTCTGCCCTACTTCGGACTGATGCGTACTTCATTTCTGATTGGTTTGCTCAATCTGGCCGTGGGTATTTTTAATTTGATGACTTTTAAAAATCAGTTGTATTATTTTCGTACCCAATTGGGTTTGGCTTTTGCGATGACTTCTTTGTATGGATTTGGTTTTTATTATTCATTCAGCATCAGCGGCTACCTGGAGCAGTTGATCTACCAGGATGAAATCGTACTCAGCAAACAATCGCCCTACCAGCGTATTGTACTCACTCAATGGCAGGACGACATCCGGCTGTATATCAATGAAAATTTGCAGTTTTGCTCCGTAGATGAATACCGCTACCACGAACCCTTGATCCACGTGCCGATGAGCTTGCATCCGAATCCTGAAAAGGTGCTTATTCTAGGTGGAGGTGATGGGCTGGCTGTCCGGGAAATCCTCAAATATCCGCAAGTCCAGGAAATCCATTTGGTAGATTTGGACAAAGAAATCACGGATTTGGCCAAGAATTACCACGTTTTAAAGAAACTTAATCAGGCATCTTTCCTAAATCCCAAAGTCAAAATCTTTCACGAAGATGCCTTCAAATTTGTAGAAAAAGCCAAAGACCTCTATCAAGTCGTAATCGTAGACCTGCCCGATGCCCACGAGATCAGCCTGGGGAAACTCTACTCTAAAGAATTTTATGCCTTTATCGACAAAAAACTCGCCCGTGACGGCGTATTGGTCACCCAGGCTACTTCGCCTTATTTCGCCCGGAAGTCCTTTTGGTGTATACACCATACGCTGGAAAGTGTCTTCCCAAAGGTAGAAGCTTACACGGTACACGTGCCTTCCTTTGGGCAGTGGGGCTTTAGCTTGGCTATGAAATACCCCATGAAGCAAGCTGGCGTGATTCAAAAAATCCGCCAAAACATCCAAAAACCTGGCATTCAAGGCAAATTACGCTTTTTGAAACCCGAAATGATCACCTCTTTGTTTGTCTTTGATCCAGATATGTCCGAACTCCCTACCGAAATCAATACCCTCAATACCCAAAAACTGATTCAATATTATGAGGAGGGTTGGAAGGCTTTTAATGAGTGATCTCTGATCAGGAAATGAGGACTAAGGGATTTGATGAAAATTAAGCATAGCTAAAATTAGCAGCAAAGCAGTTATTGTTGCCACAAATATCGATAAACACACATTGGCATACCTTTTTTGTGGATTTTTATCTTTATTCAGAAAAGCTATTGGAAAAACCAAACAGATAAAATATTCAAAATTGTAAATCGGATTAAAAAAAATCTCTAAAAGTAGTCCCGGACCTCGGTTGTTTTTTTTGCGGAGATATGATAAAACAAAATATCCCCTCAGATGATAAGACATTGTCATCAGAATCCAAAGTGTTAAAAACACAACCTCGACTAAAAAATCCATAAGTTGAAAGTTTATCAAATCATTTATTCCATTTAAATGCGCTTTGTGTCATTTTATTTGAAAATATTCTAATTTTAAGGTAATTTAAAATGTTTGTTCTTTTTTTTTAGACAATTTATGGGAAGATGATTAGGTTCTTTAGGGAATATTTTTTGAGTAAATCTTTTTGACTAATTGATGATAGAGGGTCAGATAAAATCAAATGGGTTGATTATGGTCAGCGTTGAAATATTTTTGAAATCCTCTGTATTGCGTGTGAGTAATGGAATTTGATAGACAATGCTGGTTGCTGCAATCAAACTATCTCCAAGAGTCATTTTTTGGGATTGTTTTAAATCTATGGCTTTTTGAATGATATTGTTTGAAACATCTAAAATTGATAAATTTTGAAAAAGGATTTCTAAATCAAGTTTATCTTGGGCTGTAATCAAATGGTAGCCTAATACTTCAACTTTGCTAATTTGGCTCGCATAAAGCGAATAATTAGCTAAATAATTTCTGAGGGCACTTTGATTTAGTTGAATAGAGTAAATAATAATATTACTATCCAAGATGCCTTGTGCCATATTTAATCCTCTCTAAATGGTAAATCACGATTTTGACGAATGTCTCTTTGCCACTCCTTGGGATCAAGGATATCTTGGGTATAGGTACCCCTTTCAGCAATTTTTTCCATCAAGGCAATTGTTTTAGCAGTATCTTGAATGTTAATATCGGATAAAGCTTGATCGCTTGAAAGAATAGGTATTTGTAATTTTCTGAGTAATTCTCGGATGAATGATAATTCATCTACATTATTAATTTCAATAGTTAATCTCATTATTGCAAGATGCTGTAAAATATCCTGTAAAGATAGTTAAAAATACAAATCTTTCCAATGAATTAACCTCTCTATTTCGGCTTCCAAACAGCCCAAAGGATACTCAATGGAGCTTATGTGAAATCCGTACTATGAAAACAGGAAATATAAAATTTTTGCATAATAACCCAAAATCACCTATTTTTAGACAAATACCCAATTAGTTTGAATAAAACACGATGAATACAAACACCCTCAGCACCCAGACCCAATTCCCGATGCGCTGGATTGTCAGCCCGCGTTATGACCTATTCTTTTTTATGGGGAGTTGTGTGTTTACATTTATGTTTTGGGGCGTGTATCAGGTAGCGCATCATTTTAAGCTCATTATGGGGGGAAATTCCATTTTGATCACTTACTTTTTTTTCACGGCGATTTTTGATCATCCGCATATTTTTCAGACGTTTTCACGTACCCATTTGGACGGCGAAGAGTTTCGTCAACGCAGATTTCTACATACCTGGGGGCTGGTTTTATTTATTGTGGTGGGGCTGTTGATTTCGCTGGCAGGTTATGAAAATGAATTGATTCTTTTTGCAGCGATTTTTGGGAGTTATCACATCATTCGGCAGCATTATGGCTTTTTGAAAGCCTATAAAAACCTTCATCGGGATACCCAAAAATACGACAATCAACTCGACTTTGGAGTTTTTTATCTAGGGATGATCGCTTGTTTTTTTAATGATTATACCGGACAAGAAAACAAGGGTTATATCACCATTTATGGCAATATCAAGGCCTGGTTTCCCAATTTGCCTGATTTCTTGCCGGAGTTGATCTGGGGTGTTTTTTTGGTAGTGCTGGCACTGTGGCTGGCGCGCCAGGCATGGCTGTTGGTGGTGGGCGAGCCGATTAATTTACCCAAGATGATGTTTTTAAGTTGTGCTTTGGGCACACATTATTTTATATTTTTTGCGACAGCTACGCCGTTTTTGGTCGCAGAAGCCCTTGAAACGGCCTACCACGACATCCAGTATCAGGGCTGGATGATGCATTACCAACAAAAACGCTTTCCTACCATCAAAAAAATCGCCCTCAAATGGTTTGCCGTATCCCTGGCTTATGGATTGATAGTGGGTATTCTAGAGATTTACGGTTTGTATTATCAAAATAAGGTACTGATGCTACTTTTTGTACCCTTCACGATGGTCGTGATTTACCACTATTACGTGGATGGTCTGGTTTGGAAATTCGGCAAAAACCCAGAATTAAGAAAGCTGATTTTTGAGCAAGGAGGCAAGTAGTGTTCAGGCAATAGTCCATTGTCTGAAGTCAAGATGATTGATTCTTTTAAATATCAAGATGTTACGATGTGCTAAATCCTAAAATACAACCTCGAGAAAACAGAAGTACTTTTTCGGTAAATCATCAGAAGGAGGTATATAACCTCAAAATCTGAATAATGGGGCAGGAGTTTAGCCCTGTGTATCAAAAAAAGCGGTTGGCAAAAATACCAACCGCAGCATAAAGTGTTTGCCCGAACGAATCAGGGTTAGATTAACCCCTCAATCCTTCTCGGTTATTTTTTTCTTTTTCAAATTCAATTGCCTGATCAATCCAGTGGTCACGTTCTATTCTACCTGGGAAAAACTCGATGGCATCAGTCACTTGTTCAATATCATTTTCATTAAACCTGGCAATTTGTGCAAAAGTAAAGATTCCCAGTGCGTTTAGTTTTTCTTCTATAAAAGGTCCGATACCTTTGATTAGCTTTAGGTCGTCTTTTTCTTCTTCACGCGCTACCCCCATATTGGTGTAATCAAATGCTTTGGCTCTTTCACGGATTTTTTCAAGTTCCTGAAGCTTCTTGGCATATTTGTCGGATTCTTCCTGCTCTTCGCCAAGCTCTTTTTTCAATCCTGCGATGGTATTTTGGAGGTTTAGGAGTTCTTGCTCCTTGTTGGAGACTTGATTTTTAAGTTGAAGTTGGTTTTCATCACAGCTTTGTTGCAATGCAGTGTATTGATCTCGAAGTTTTTCATTTTCGTTTAAGGCTTCATTCAAATCAATTTGTAAACCACCAAATCTGCCTTCCAACACATCTGACTCCTGACCTAGGCGATCATAGCTGCCTTGCAACTTGTAATAATCAGCCTGAGATTGCTGGAGGTCTTTTTGTGTGTCGGCGAGTTTGGCACTGGTTTGAGCAAAATTTTGCTGAAGATCAGCGTGTTCTTTCTGCAGATTAAGCAAGTCCAGTTGGAGGGTGCTGTGTTCTTGGTGGAGTCTTTCGTGTTCTCGGGTGAGTGCCTCATAGGCCTCCTGGGCTTCTAGCAGTTTTTGGTCTCGGTTCTCGATTTGCCCCTGTAATTCTTTTTGTTTTTCTTCACAAAGAATGCGAAAGGCTCGGAATTCTTCTTGTAGAGTATGAAGTTCGTTTCGAAGCTTTTTGATTGTGGGGTTCATCAAAAAATAGATGATAATCCCTCCAAGGATAGCCGAAACCAATAAAAACAATGCAGATATAATAATTGCACTTGTGAATGTCATAGTTTTTTATTGAATTTTATTTTTGTATAATGATTTCAACTCTTCGATTTTTACTTCTACCGGCTTCTGTATTGTTATCAGCCACGGGTTTATTTTGTCCTTCCCCTTTGGTAATCAGCTTCTTGCTGTCGATACCACGTTGTATAAGTTGGTTTTTGACATTTTCTGCTCTTTGTTGACTCAGGGTTACATTTTTTGCTTTATCCCCCAGCGAGTCCGTATGACCGTCAATTTTTACCCGGGCAGATGGATTTGATTTGAGATATTTGATCAATAACTGAATGTATGCTTCATTGATGGTTGCATAGCTGCTAGCCAGGTCAAAATAGACATTTTGTTTGCTGAAAATCAGATTTTCTTCCTCTTTACTTAGTTTGAAAGGCTCTTCTCTTTTCTTTTCCTCTATTTTGGCTATGGGTTTGTCTATGATTTCTAGGGTAGCTCCTCCATAATATTTTTTATCCAGCAAGGGCAGCTGATCTTTTGTTTCTATGTAGGTTAGCACCTGTTGGGCATTCACGCCTTCTTTGATCAGGGTTTGTGCGATTTGGTCGGCACGGGCTAAACCGAGGTTATCAAATTTGGTCGGATTATTTTCATCTTTGAAGTATTGCCCCGTGATTTTGAGTTGTTTATCAGGATTTTTTTTCAGGAAATCCTGTAGAGATTCGTGCAATGCAATTACCTTCGGAGATAAATCCAGAAGCCCTTCACTTTGGAAAGTATAATTATCCTCTGACTCCAGCAAGGTTTTTTCTTTATACAATACTTTTAACCCTTCTGGTTTTATAGCCTCTTCTTTGGCAAGGCTGTCTTTCGGTTTGGGTTTTACTTCTTCAGTTTTTACAGTTGGCTCGAGTTTTTCAACTATTGGACTTTCACATAGTTCCATGTATTTGCAAGTGAATGTATATGAACCAAAGGCAATCCAAGCAGCCAAGATTATACTAAAAAATATCGACCAGAAATTCATTATGGTAAGTGTTTTAATGATATAAATTGATGTTGTGATTCGGATGCAAAAATGATCCGGTCACATATTTAAAAGATATTGACTAACATTCTTTTGTTTGCCACAGAAAATATTTTCTTTTTTATTTTAAAATTTCTAAAACTAGAGCATCAATTTGCCAATGCTACGTTAAATGCCGTTTTTACTTCTGTTCGTTCAGTTTTTTCAATAATTCTTCAATGAGTTTGTCTTTTTCATTCAAATTTTGTTGTTGCTCATTCAGGGTTTGTTGTTGCTCATTCAGGGTTTGTTGTTGCTCATTCAAGGCTTGTTGTTGCTCATTCAGGGTTTGTTGTTGTTCATTCAAGGTTTTATCTTTTTCAGCTAATTTCTTTTGATAGTCCTCCAACATGGCATCAATAGTTCTTCGTGCCTCTTGTTCTATTTCTATTTGTTTACGTTCTTGGGGGTCTGTGCCCACATAGTGTAGAATATCTGTCATGGTTTTCAACTCGTCTATATCTGGATTGTGGATAAAATCTTTGGTGATTTCCTTGTCATCTGTAAAATTACGTTGCTCAAAAACACTCAAAAGTTTATCCAGACGCGTTTGATAGCGGTCGGTGATGCGTTCTACTTGCACCACAAAACAATCGTGTGTGAGCTTCTCGACAAAATCACTTTTTTGTGTTAATGTAGTTTTATGGATAAGATCAATGTAATCACGTTTAACCCTGATGCAAGGACTTTCTATTTCAGGCAATTTAAAGCCCAGAATGTAAATGGTGGTAATAGGTAAAACGATATTTTCGTGGTTAATTTTATCCTCTTTTTTGTACTGTTCTGCTAAATAATTGCGAAAACGCATTAAGTCGATGGGATTTTTGGCTTTCTGAATTTCGATCAGTACTTTTTTGAGTTCGCCTGTTTCGGTGCGAATAGTCGCTATGAAGTCAAGGCGATAGACCCAAATAGAAAATCTTTCGCGTATGCGTTCTTCGGCTGCTTGGATGCCTTGGGGTGTCTCGAGTTCACCTTTGTAGGTATATTCTTGTGGTTTTACTTCAACTGCTTCAATAGTTTGTTCTAAGAGTGTCCCAATAAAAAACTTGGCAACTTTGTCATTTTCCATGAGTCGTTTGAAAACTACATCATAAATTGGGTTGGCAATAATCATTTTGTTTCAAGTTTTATGCGCTGTAATTTACTGATTTTTTGAGTTTTTAGCTCACAAAAAACTTTGGATAGGGAATAGAAGATTCCAAAAGCAAAATGATGCTGGCTTGCATACACATAACTATCTATCAGCATTGCTTTTGTCATGGTAGTTTTTTGTTTAAAATCCTGACTAAAGTTCTCTTCAGATACAGAAGCTATTTTTCTATCGAGAAAAGGAAAAATGACATATAACTGATTAATGTCTTATGGGCTGGAATTCTCGAGGCAAGTAACTTAGAAAATTTAAAAAAACAAAATATTATTTTAATAATTCCTTGTATTCAGCATTGTAGTTTGAAACTAAGTAAGCTAAATTTGCCCTAAATAAACTATTTGAGCCACCCCCTTGTTTTTGTAATAGATATTCTGGCAAAAAATAAACTAATATGATACTAACCATAATGCTGGCAATTGGTGCCATGGGGATATTCGCCCTTTTTTTAAGTCTGGGTCTAATATTTAAAGGAAAGCCTTTGCAAGGTACCTGTGCCTCCCAAAGTGCAGCCCTAGCTGCTGACGGGATCACCTGTGGAGTCTGTGGAAAAGCCGTAGGAAGCTGCGAAAACACCGATTTAGATAAAATTTCTGCTGCCAAATAAAAGTTTAAACGCCTTACAATCACACATATAAGACTATATACTCAAACCGAAGTGGTTTTCCGAAGTTTTAGCTCTTAAATCATTAATAATCAAGCTAATCAATCAAGAAAATCAGGCAAATCACTTTAATCTGGGTATAAAATAGGATAAATTAGCCAGGCATCGCAAAAATGCACAGCTAATTATGTATATTTGCGATCTTAAAAAATTGTGAATACTTAATCTAACCTTTACCGGTTTTTTATAATGACTTTAATTAAATCAATTTCAGGAATCAGAGGCACTCTTGGCGGAAAAAACGGAGAAACCCTCAGCCCCCTGGATATTGTCAGATTTAGTGCAGCTTATGGTACATGGATCAGACAAGTAGCTCCCACAAAAAAAGTAATTCTTGGAAGAGATGCTCGCATCAGCGGCGAAATGCTAAGTAGTTTGGTATCCTCTACACTACGCGCTATGGGCATTGATATTCTGGATTTAGGGCTTTCAACCACCCCAACCGTAGAGATTGCCGTTGGCCTTGAAAAAGCTGGTGGGGGCATTATGATCAGTGCCAGCCATAATCCTATCCAATGGAACGCCCTCAAACTACTCAATCACGAGGGTGAATTTTTATCTCAGGAAGAAAGCCAAAAAGTACTGGATTGGGCTGACCAAGGAGAATTCGAGTTTGAAGAACCCAAAAAAATTGGACACTATCAAATGGATAATTCTTACTTGGATAAGCATATAGAAATGATTCTCAACCTGGCTCTAACCGACCTTGAGGCTATTCAGAAACGAAAATTTAAAGTCATCGTGGATGCTGTCAACTCTACCGGAGGCATAGCCATCCCTAAATTGCTGGCCGCCCTGGGCGTTGAAGAAGTCAAAGAATTGTACTGTGAGCCAAATGGCTTATTCCCTCACAATCCCGAACCACTCAGCGAAAATCTTACGGATATTGCCCGCGAGCTAGAGAAAGGTGGCTATGATTTAGGGATTGTGGTTGATCCTGACGTAGACAGACTGGCTTTTGTCTGTGAAGACGGCTCCATGTTCGGGGAAGAATATACCCTGGTAGCCATTGCCGATTATGTTTTGAAACATCAACCCGGTGCTACTGTTTCCAATCTTTCCTCTACCCGAGCTTTAAAAGATATTACTCAAAAAGCCGGTCAAATTTATGAAGCTTCCGCCGTAGGTGAGGCACACGTGGTTGCTAAAATGAAGGAAATCTCAGCCGTAATCGGTGGAGAAGGCAATGGCGGCGTTATTTATCCTACACTTCATTATGGAAGAGATGCTTTGGTGGGTATTGCTTTGTTTCTGAGTCATTTGGCTCATTTTGCCAAACCCGTTTCCCAATTCAAGGGTTCTTATCCCAAATACCAAATCTCGAAAAATAAAATTTCGCTTACACCCGATATTGATATGGACTATGTCTTGAATCAAATTGAGGAAAAATACAAGAACAATCCGATTAATCGCATAGATGGTGTAAAAATTGAATTCGAGGATTCCTGGGCGCATCTGCGAAAATCAAATACCGAACCGATCATTCGCATCTATTCGGAAGCCGATTCATTGACCACAGCAGACAATATTGCCAATAAAATCATTCAGGATGTCAAAGAAATTCTAAACAATCTGGATAAACCGTATTAATCTAAAAATTACCCAAACCCCGATCTGAATCATGCGTGTGTATTTTGACAATGCAGCCAGCACTCCTCTTGATCAAAGTGTCATGGAAGCGATGCTACCTTATATGCAAGAGCATTTTGGCAACCCATCTTCTATTCACGGACATGGGCGAACTACCCGCTCGGCCATAGAAGTAGCCCGAAAAAAAATTGCCGAATTGCTGGGAGCAGCACCTTCTGAGATTTTTTTTACCTCCGGAGGCACAGAAGCGGATAATATGGCCATCTTTGGGAGCATCGAGGCACTGAATATACAACACGCAGTGAGTAGCCCATTAGAACACCACGCCGTATTACATGCCCTGGAGCATCAGGCCAAGACCGGTAAGGTGCAATTGACTATGCTGGAAGTTGACTCACAGGGAAATCTTAATTTAGATCAACTCAAACATATTCTTCAGAATCAAAAAAATACCCTGGTTTCACTGATGCACGCCAACAATGAAATCGGTAATCTGTATGATATTCAAGCAATTGCAGAAATCTGCCGGGAATATCAGGCTGTTTTTCACTCAGATACTGTACAAACTGTAGGGCATTTCCCTCTTAACTTACACGAACTTAAGGTGGGCTTTATCGCAGGAACGGCTCATAAATTTCACGGACCCAAAGGCATCGGATTGATTTATATCAATTCAGATTACAACATCCCCTCGCTAATTCATGGAGGCTCACAGGAGAGGAATATGCGTGGAGGTACCGAAAATGTCTACGGAATTGTGGGAATGACCAAAGCACTTGAACTAGCTTACCAAAATATGGAAGCAGACCGGCTGCATATCCTGGGCATCAAAGAGTATATGATTCAAAAGCTTCAGAATGCAAACATAGAAGGTTTGGTCTTTAATGGAGCGTGTACTGACCCAGATAAAAGCCTCTATACCGTACTCAGCGTCAGTTTGCCGCCTTCTGACATCAACGAAATGCTGGTATTTAACCTGGATATTCACCAAATATCTGCTTCCGCAGGAAGTGCCTGCACAAGCGGTTCTCACGTGGGTTCACACGTTTTGCAGGCATTAGGTCTGCCTTCGGATTATGCGACTATTCGCTTTTCGTTTAGTAAGTTTAATACCAAAGCCGAAGTAGATTATGTGGTAGATACTTTGAAAAAACTCTATCAAAATCACAAAATTGCTCAGGCTTAAATGGAAACAAAACCCTCGAAAACTTTTTCTGCGGGGCCTGATAAAAAAATATGCTGATATACACCATCTTTATATTCAAAGGAAACCTCTAAATCACCCCCAAGGGTTTTGATACGAATAGGAGACATCATTCCTTTTTGGTGGAAGACCAAAGCACAAGCAGTCACGCCTGTTCCACAGGAAAATGTTTCATCTTCTACACCTCTTTCATAAGTCCTGACAAATAGTTGATGATCCCCCAGAGATTCCACAAAATTCACATTCGTACCTTCGTCAGCAAAAAGTTTACTGTATCGAATGGCTTTCCCTCGTTGAAAAACAGGGAAATTTTCTAGGTCTTGAACTGATTCCACATAATGAGGTGAGCCGGTATTGAGAAAATAATACGCCTCTTGTTGCTCTATCTCACTGACATCAATCATTTTGAGCGATATTTTTTGATCATTGACAAAAGCTTCGTGCGGTCCGTCTATGGCCAAAAAGTGGGTTTTGTGGCGAAAAAGCCCTAACGATTCTGCAAAGCGAACCGTACAACGCCCCCCATTGCCACACATAGAACCCTCGCTTCCATCAGCATTGAAATAGACCATCTTAAAGTCATACCCAAGTGCGTGCTCAAGTAAGATTAGACCGTCAGCTCCAACCCCAAAACGGCGATGGCATAAATGTCGGATTAAGGGCTGATTTTGCAGATCAAATGACAAATCACGATTATCAATCAGGATAAAATCATTGCCAGTACCTTGATATTTATGAAAATGAATCATATTCATGGGGAGGAATAAGATTTGATATAAAAAAAGATCAGTGTACAATTCCTTAAGATAAAGACCTGTACCCTGATCAGATCATGTGGAGGTATTATTTTTTCTCGCGGATACGGGCAGCTTTACCTTTTAGCCCTCTGAGGTAAAATAAACGAGCACGACGTACAAAACCTTTGCGCATTACTTCGATTTTATCGATGTTGGGCGAGAGAATAGGAAATATTCTTTCTACACCTATGCCGCTGGATACTTTTCTTACAGTAAAGGTTTCACCGTTGGTACCGCGATTTTTTCTTTGGATTACAATTCCCTTAAACTGTTGAATTCTTTGCTTGCTACCTTCTCTGATTTTCACGTGCACATTGATCGTGTCTCCGGATTTAAAATCAGGAATATTCTTTCTAACGTCTTGATATTCAACTTCTAGTAATTTTATAAATTCGTTCATGACTTCTCGTAATTCGGTTTTATCGGAAAAGGAATGCAAATATAGGAAAAGTCAGTATTTATTGAGCATTTCAGGGGATTTTTTTGAAAAAAAAAGACAGCCGACAAACGTATCTTTGTTGGCTGTCTTTTTACGCATGTTAAGATTTTGGCAATAAATCTTTTAACGGGCCGCTGGGGTTAAAGTATTCTTTCAATTCTTCATAAGAAATACGCACGTAACCGCAACCTCGGTATTTATAAGGTAGTCGTTCGGTCAGATGAAAAGTAATATTTTGATTTTTTTTGCTTAATGAAAAAGAATTACTTTCGTGAGCTTGTAGTTTACATTTCTGAAGATCTTTTTCAGAAAGAGCTCCTCCACAGGATTTGTCAATTCTGGCAATAATCATGGCATTCAACTGATCCAAGGCATTGGGTTTAAACAAATCCTGAATTTCATAGATTTTCCCCCTTTTAAAGTTGATATTAATCCCGTGTGAGTCTTCAAAAATATGGGTATCTTTATTTTTGGAGAGATGATGATTTTTACAAATACTAATCAGATCGTTGCCCATAAAAGTCACTTCAAACTTGACATCTTCGCTGAATTCAAGCGTAGGTACGTCAATACTATCCAGCAGGGTATATTCTTCAAAATAGTATTCTATGTCATTATTGACTTTATTTGAGACTTTTTCATCTTTGATACCTAGCAGTTGAGGATATGTAATACGCAGTCTGCGTTTTCCATCATTAGAATCCTGATTGAGCTCTAGATCGTCTACCTTGATATTTTCAATGCTCACTCCTTGGAAAGATGCAAGGTTAAAGTCTTTTTCCACACCTTGGCTGTCTTTCCATTTACCACTGATGCCTTTAGACTCATCCAGCAAGCCGATAAATTCTCCGGCATTAGCTCCTTTTTTGTCTTGGATGGTGAGTGCAAAATTGTTGCCCTCATCTTGAAGAATTCCTTTGAAGTATAACTCCTCCAAGCTATTTAAGAACCATAATGTACCTGAAAGATTGCTTCCATATCTTCTCAAATTCATGTGTACCTGAGCATCTCCCAATTTACCGACAAAAGTTTTGTCAAAATTTTCCAGCGCATTGGGAATATCTGCTTCCCGAACGCTTGTTTCCTTGACGGTCTTGATTTGAGTGGAGTCCGGTCCTTGTTCGTTTTGCTGATTACCGCCAGTATTACAAGCAAATAATAAGCACATCAATGCCAGACGGGTGAGGTTGTAATGTTTTTTCATTGTTAAAATCTTTTCAAACTGTCTTTGTAAAATGTCCATTCTTCTATTTCTAATTGTGTATTTAATGCATCCAGACTATACCAGGGGTTTAAAAACAAATCCGAACGATTTTTTACAATATGGAAATCTTGCGCCGGCCGGGCACTCTGCGCCAATAAAAAGAGTATTTCTCCTGATTCAGTATGCCTAGCCATATCTACGACCAACATGACATGCCCCGGAAAAGCCCCCCGGATCAGCACATCACCTATTTGCATGTCTTGAATATCGCTAATGGTGCTCAACTCCCTCTCCAATGACCAAGAACCTGCATAATTAAAGACCAAATCGAGATACTCTCTAAAACTTTGGTAAGAATCGTCAAAGTCGGCTTCTTTCACCCAATGTACCTCTTTTTGTGTGATTTTAGCCCTATAGCCTTGTCTCCATTGTGTGTAATAAGCCGTATGCCCACTAGAAAAATTAAAATGAATCCCTCCAAATTGTTTTGTAGCAAATAAATATTCAGAACGCAATCGGATAACGGCGTCAGCGCATTGTTGTAGGTTCTTCTCCCCAACATCCAGGTCTACTACCATAAATCCAAAACTTTGATTGGGCTTTTTTTGTCCATTGTGCAAATAAATGATCGTATCTGATCTAAGACAAAGGTTTTGCAAATAGGAAGCATAAGATCCTACAGATGTATATTGCCTTTCAAATCCGGCGGGGAGGGGAATATCAGAAATACTTGAAGGCAGGGAAAAACGCCAATCAAAAGTCCGAAGAACCGACTTTTCAGGATTGGAATGTACCTGGGCTAATAGCGGGTACTCCAAAACGATTCTTAGCAGTGTAAACCAACAGAAATAAATACTTAATTTCATCAAAGGCATACCGTATCACATAAGACCTGAAATTAAAATCCCATACCTGCACTTTTGCAATGATTATTCCAAATTTGTGTTCAAAGAGCTTTTATCTTTTCTGCATACAAATGTAGAAAATCAAAATCATTCTTGAATTGGGCGAATCTACTATTTTTTAATTTTTAATCAATCTATATTATTGTAAAAATCCTAAAAATTACCAAAAAAAACTTGCATAATTATATATTTTCCTGTTACATTGTTACACCGATAAATACTATTTATCATTATAATAATCTTATTATAAATTCTAAGAAAGACTATTTGCCATTTATCTAAATAATAAATTTATTTTCAATCTAATAAATCTCTGAATTCTATGGGAATCCCTATTCATGTAAATGTAAACTCAAAATCTTATCAGCGTGAAGTTGATGCCCGCCAACTTTTGGTGTATTTCCTTCGCGACGAACTCAGACTTACAGGCACGCACGTCGGCTGTGATACCAGTGGGTGCGGAGCCTGCACAGTAATTGTAGATGGAAAAGCTGTCAAATCATGCACCATGCTGGCCGTTCAGGCAGACGGAGCCCACATCACCACCATTGAAGGGCTTGCCGAAAATGATGCGCTACATCCATTACAGGAAGGCTTTCATGAAGAACACGGCCTACAATGCGGCTTTTGTACTCCCGGTATGATCATGTCAGCTCTCGATCTTCTAGGAAAAAACCCCAACCCTAGCGAAACCGAAATCCGCCACGCCCTTGAGGGTAATCTCTGTCGTTGTACAGGCTATCACAATATTGTCAGAGCGATTCAATTTGCCGCAGCGAAAATGAGAGAGGAGGTGACCCATGGCTAGTATGATCGGGCAACCCGTCAAAAGAATTGAAGATAAGCGTTTTATCACCGGCCAGGGCAAGTACACAGATGATGTGATTTTGCCCCAAATGACCCATGCCTATATCTTGCGTAGCCCTTTTGCCCACGCTACGATCACACATATTGATGTTTCCGCCGCTCTAGCGATGGAAGGCGTAGTGGCTGTTTTTACGGGTAAAGATATTGCCGAGGCTGGTATTGGAGGCGTACCTACCGGCTGGCAGGTCAATTTCCGCACCGGAGAAACCATGAAAGAACCACCTCACCCGCTGCTGGTCAAAGACAAGGTAAGATTTATGGGTGATGCCGTAGCCATCGTGATTGCAGAAACTAAAGCCCTCGCCAAAGATGCCGCCGAACTGGTTGAAATCGAGTACGAAGAGCACGAACCTGCTATCTTTGCAGCCCAGGCTATCCAAGATGGAGCTCCTTTGGTACACGACGATGCTCCAAACAACCTTTGTTTTGACTGGGAACTGGGCGACCAATCTGCTACGGATGCAGCCCTGGCCAATGCCTATCACATCACTACGCTCGAATTCGAGAACCAAAGGCTCGCCCCCAATGCCATAGAACCTCGCTCTGCCATTGGGCATTATGAACCCGGTACCGACAAATACACACTTTACACAAGTACCCAAAATCCCCATCTTGTTCGCCTGCTTATGACTGCTTTTGTGCTCGGACTCCCCGAACACAAGGTCAGAGTCGTTTCTTCAGATGTGGGGGGAGGCTTCGGTAGCAAAATTTTTCACTACATCGAGGAAGCCCTCGTAACCTGGTGCTCTGGCAAAATTCGCAGACCCGTCAAATGGACTGCCGAAAGAAGCGAAAGCTTTATGACTGATGCCCACGGAAGAGATCACCACAGCAAAGCAGAGCTTGGCTTCGACAAAGACGGCAAAGTTCTGGGGCTTCGCGTCAAAACAGTGGCCAATCTAGGAGCTTATCTTTCTACTTTTGCCCCTGCCGTACCCACCTATTTATATGGTACTCTACTTCAGGGATTATACTCCACCCCGGCAATTTATGTAAATGTACTTGGGGTATTCACACACACTACCCCTGTAGATGCCTATCGTGGTGCAGGTCGCCCCGAAGCTACCTATCTATTGGAAAGACTTTTTGACAATGCCGCCCGTGAGATGAATATGGATCCGGCCGAGTTGCGATTCAAAAACTTTATTCCTCCTTTTGATGGGATCAATCAGCCCGGCTATCAGACCCAGGTTGCTTTGCAATACGATAGCGGTAACTATGAGCCAGTACTCAAGCGTGCCCTCGAAATGGTAGACTACGAAAACCTCCGCAAAGAGCAGGAAGAAGGCCGTAAAAATGGTAAATTAATCGGAATCGGATTCTCGACCTATATCGAGGCTTGTGGAATTGCCCCTTCTGCCGTAGTAGGTGCACTCGGAGCTAGAGCAGGACTTTATGAACACGGTCAGGTAAGGGTAGAGCCTACCGGAAAAGTAACCGTATTTACAGGTTCTCACTCTCACGGGCAAGGTCACGAGACTACTTTTGCCCAAATTGTAGCCGATAAGCTGGGAATCCCTATGGATCACGTCAATATCGTTCACGGAGATACCGAATCTACAGGCTTTGGTATGGGTACTTACGGCTCGCGCAGCCTCGCTGTAGGCGGCAGTGCTATTGTCAAAAGTATTGAAAAAGTGATAGAAAAAGGCTCTAAAATCGCAGCCCACCTCCTGGAAGCCTCCGTAGACGACCTAGAGTTTGCCGAAGGAAAATGGACAATCAAAGGGACTGACAGATCGGTAGCCTTCGGTGAGGTATCCCTGACCGCTTATGTACCTCACAATTATCCCGCAGGGCTTGAACCCGGACTAGACTTCTCAAGCTTTTATGACCCGGCAAACTTTACCTACCCATTCGGCGCACACATCGCCGTAGTAGAAGTAGACCCCGAAACGGGTAAAGTAACGCTCAAACGATTTGTGGCCTGTGATGATGTGGGTAACGTGGTCAATCCAATGATTGTCGACGGACAAATTCACGGCGGTTTAGCTCAAGGAATCAGTCAGGCTCTCTTGGAGGGTGTTGTATATGACGAGCAAGGGCAATTGCTCAACGGTTCTTACATGGATTATACCATGCCACGTGCTGATGATTTGCCTATGTTCGAGATTGAACGCAAAGTAACGCCTTGCCCCCACAACCCTCTCGGCGTAAAAGGTGCCGGAGAAGCCGGAACGATCGGTTCTACGCCTGCCGTAGTCAATGCCGTACTCGATGCACTAGCCCCTTTTGGGATCAAAGACCTTACTATGCCTCTGACTTCTGAAAAAGTATGGCGAGCTATGCAACAAAAATCCAATGGTCACACGCATTCTAAATAGCCTGAAAAAATTATGATACCTAATGAATTTGAATATCTAAGAGCAGGCTCTGTTGACGAAGCCATCAGCCTTTTACAAGCCCATGAAGATGCCAAAATCCTGGCAGGTGGTCACAGCTTGATCCCTGTTATGAAACTGCGCCTCAATGCCCCTGCCCAACTCATTGACATTTCTCGTGTTCCTGAGCTTCGTTCTATCCGTGAAGAAGGCAATACCATCGTGATCGGTGCCTGCGTAACACACCAAGAAATCGCCTCTTCAGAGCTGATTCAAAGCAAACTCCCCATCCTGGCCGAAGCCGCCAATATGATTGGAGACGTACAGGTACGCAATATGGGTACAATTGGCGGAAGTCTGGCACACGCCGACCCGGCCGCAGATTGGCCGGCCAGCATGTTGGCTACCGAAGCTGAGATTATAGTCAAAGGTCCTAACGGAGAGCGAAGCATCGCCGCTTCAGATTTTTTTGTAGGTTTATTTACGACCATGCTTGAGCCACTGGAAATCTTGACTGGCATTCGCATTCCGATGCCTGCTACTCATAGCAAATCTACTTATGTAAAGTTTGTACAACCTGCCTCACGCTTTGCCATAGTGGGTTGTGCGGTAGTGCTGGAGAAAAACAACGGACACATAGACAACATCAAAGTGGCTTTTACAGGGGTATCTACCAAAGCCTTCAGGGATGTCAATGTAGAAAACGCCCTCAAAGGCAAGAGCCTGGATGCTACCAATATTGCAGTCGCCGCCGAGCAGGCAGCCGAAGGAGTGGATGTTCTGGGAGATCATTTTGCTTCCAACGAATACCGCAAACACTTGGCTAAGGTCTACCTAAAAAGAGCTTTAAATAGTTTGTAAAACTAGTATTTTCTTTAATTTCGGATTTCAATAATAGAAAAGGCGGGCAAATTGACCCGCTTTTTTTGTGGCTGATTTTTTCGTTGTCCGGCTCAAGGGCCGTAAGTCATAGTCTTGTTATCTTTAGCCCACAGTGCCTGTTCCCGCTTGAAAAAGTTTTATTTTTATCAAAAGACTTGGAATAGAGGGTAAGAATTATCCTCACTTATTTAGCCGATAAGCCTTCCCTTTTTCGTATTGATCGATTTGTATTTTGAATAAAGGGACAAGTTCCTCCAAAAAATCAATTTTACTTTTTAAAACATCAAAAACAACTACCGTGACTGGATAACTATTCAGATTCTGCTGAAACTCCATATTTTTATCAATGGTCAGCAAAATATCAAAATTGTTTTCAATGGTTTTTTGAATCAGCTTACCATTTTTTAGTCCCCCCCATCCCATTTCTGCAACGGTAAATACCTCAAACTCCGCAAGGCTTTTTTTAAGCTTACGTGTGACACACTCATCCAGCAAAATTTTCATGAAGGATTTCGCTTGAGTTTTGGAGAATTTTTTGGGATAATTCCAAAAGTTTAAGTACCTGCTCTTTTTTGACTGTAGGGAAATCATCCAGAAACTCATCGATGCTTTCTCCGGTTTCCAGGTAATCAAATAAATTTTTGATGGGTACTCTTGTCCCATAAAAAACAGGCGTGCCTCCCAGAATTTCCTTATCTATGTGAATGACTTTCATCTTGTACAATTTATGTTTTCCATACTCCAATTCATCTCTAACAAAAATAAATCATTGGGCGAAGATTTTCAAGTCTTTTTAGGCGGCTTTCCAGTTCAAGTTAAAATGCTTGAACTACGGTGCGAAAAATGATTTGCTTTTTGGGCTTGAATATTAAGGAGAGCGAGGGAATTTCAGATAGTAATGACCTCTACAAATACGTTATGTAAATGATCAAAATCACGGTCAGTAGTGATGAGTTTTGCCTGAACTATAGATGCGGTAGCAGCAATCCATAAATCATTCTTGCCCATATTTCGGGCACTCATCCCAACAGGTAAAGGTGGAGACCATTTCCCCTGACTGTATGCATTTATTTCTGCATAACGATTTACAATTGTTTTTGCGTGAATACCAACTGTTGTAAATTCACCTAGTAAAAGCTCCAACTTTTCTAATTTGGTTCTCCCCCACCGGTTTTTATAAGCGATGGCTTTGATTTCTCCCGCACTGATTACAGAAATCAAACCAATATTGGGCGTATTGAATGGAGTATAAAGTCTCTCAACTTCTGTTGAGACCTCGTTTTCTTTAAAATACGCAAGTATGATATTGGTATCCAATAAATATCTCATCTTTAAAGCAAGGCTAAAAGTTCTTCATAAGTTTCTTCACCAGGCCATTGCCCCAAAACTTTGGATAACTTAGGTGAGTGATACTCTTTAAGAATACCGTCTATGTCCAGATCTTCAGGAAGCAGCCCGATAGGCTCACCCAGGATTTCTTCCAGTGCCTGTCGATCTTTCTCCTGAGCTTCCAGTTCTTGCTTCTCCTGATCTAAAAGCTGCTCTATTTGCTGAAAAAGCCAAAATTCGTCCCTATCCAGCAAACGCTTGATAATAGACAGTTTATACGCTTCTGTATTTACCATAACTCGATTTATATTTAACAAAAATAAATCATGAGAACCGTATTTTCAAATTTGACCTTCTACTTGTTGCTGACTTGTGGGAGGGTTTTGGATAATCAAATTCTCTATAAACTCGCGTCCTCCCGCTTGTCTTCAGACGAGTGGGCTGAAGATTTTTAAGTCTCTGACTTAAAAGGCAGCAAGTCAGAGACTTGCTATCTCTAGCCCACAAGTTATAAACTTGTGGGAGGGGGGAGGGCTGCTTTTAAGGCTCAGGCAAGATGCCTGAATGATACTTAGTGACGAGGCAAGAGCCTCGCCACTGCGGGGTATTATTTCTTTTTCTTTCCTCCTTTGGATGTTGTAGGCTTTACTGTTTTAGCTGCGCTCGTAGATTTTTTCGCTGTCGTTTTACTTACAGGCGTTTTTTTTGCAGTTGTTTTTTTAGCAACTGGTTTCTTTGCTGTTTTCTTTTTTTCTTCTTCTTTGAAAGGATTAAGTGCATCTAAAAGATTATCAACACCTTTTAATGCACCTTCTACAACTTTACCGACTGTTTTTTCTGTTAAACCTTTTTTTGCCATGATATTAAATATTTAGTGGTTAATTATTTTCGCTTAGCTTTCCCTCGCTCCTTCAGATTTTTAAACCCAAATCTCACACAAACCTCTTCACCAGCACACTCACCTCATCTGAAAACTTACCCGTTTCGCGGTCTTTGACTACATAGATGGCGCGGTAAGTCCAGGTGGTGGCTTCTGCGGGGAGGGGAGTAGGGTCATAGTAAGGTGGTTTGGCGTCGGTGCCGGCCAGGGTGAAGTCGCTGGTGCCTCTCTTGACATAGATATTGATGGAGTCGGCCTTGCCTTTTTTCCATTTGACGATGACCTGCCCGCCGCTGACCTCGGCCTGTAAGGCAGGCTGTAGGTTGTTATAATCAGTGACCGTGCTTTCACCCACGAGCCCCAGGGCTTTGCCGATGTCTTCGGTGTAGCCTTCGCGGGTTTTGAGGTTTTGGGCGAGCTTGCGAATGCGGGAGAAGATGCCCGCTTTGACTGTCGCCGGAGTCGTCGGAAAAACAGGCGGCAAGGGCATGGCAACCTCTTGGGTAATCTCGTTGCCATCCCGAAGGGCATTTTTAAAGGCGGTCATTTGCCTGTTATAAGCATTGACGCTCTCGAGGCACATCAGCGCGTAATTATACATGGCAGCATCGTTTTTGATGCTTTGGACTTCCTCCTCAGATATCTTGAGTACCGAGGCATAAGTAGCCAGGCTGTTTGCAAAATTGCTCAACCAGACGTTTTTGTCATTATCACTCGTAGGGATATAATCTTTTTTGGCCATATAGAAGGATTGTTAAGCTTGGAAAAATATTTTTAGGTAATATTTAGAGTAAATTAGGTAATTTTTGGAGCATTCTCAAGCATTCCAGAGATTATTTTTAGGGGGAAAATATACATTTTACTTATTCAAGGGCATCCTTTAGTCACTCAAGGGCTTCTTTTTGTGACTCAAGGGCTTCTTTTTGCGGCTCAAGGGCATCCTTTAGTCACTCAAGGGCTTCTTTTTGTGACTCAAGGGCATCCTTTAGTCACTCAAGGGCATCCTTTAGTCACTCAAGGGCTTCTTTTTGCGGCTCAAGGGCATCCTTTAGTCACTTGAGGGCTTCTTTTTGTGGCTCAAGGGCATCCTTTAGTCACTTGAGGGTGTTTCGCAATCACCTAAAAGCTTACTTCGACAACTCATAGGCATCAAGCATAGGCCCTGAAAAATAATTACTTCACTCCCCACTCCGGCATCACCCCCGGCACAATCTCAAAAATAAAAGGTATCCAAAATTGGGTCATCAAGACCAGGATTATAATAGAAATCAGATTCAGGATAAACCCTGCTTTGGCCATCTGAGCCACGGTAATATGCCCACTGGCAAATACAATCGCATTGGGCGGGGTAGACATGGGCAGCATAAAAGCACAACTGGCCGCCATTGTCACCGGAATACAAGCCCAAAGGGGGTTTTCACCGAGGCTGACGCTGATGCCAGCTACTAAGGGTATGATGATTGTCACTAAAGCCACATTGCTCATAATCTCTGTCAAAAACAGGGATAGAGTGATCAAAATCACATTGATGGTAAAAAAGCCGAGGTTATTGTTTTGAGCTACGGCTTCACCGATCAATCGCACCAGTCCTACTTCGTCCAGGGCATTGGCCAGGGCTAGACCGCCTCCAAAAAGCAACAAAATCCCCCAGGGAAGCCTTTGTGTATCCTCCCAGCGTAGTACAAATTCGCCCTTGTTAAAATCTACAGGGCAAATAAACAAGGCAATTGTGCCTACAATGGCAATGATGGTATCATCCAGTACCAGCCAGGGGAAAATGATCTCCAGATAGCTATGGAGTATCCAAAGCAAGGCCGTACCCGTAAAGATCATCAGGGTAAGCCTTTCTCCCTTGGAGAGTTTGCCCAGTTTGTTTAGTTCCTTTTGAATCAGCTCCTCGGAACCCTTGAAATGCCCCATTCTATTGGGATAGACGATCTTCACCAATACCCAGTACATCAAAAACAACATCATTAGGCTAAAAGGAAAGCCTACCGCAGCCCAATCTGCAAAACTAATATTGTAGCCGTAGCGGTCCTCGATGATAGAAACCAATACCGTGTTGGGGGGCGTACCTACCAGGGTGGCTATTCCGCCGATGCTTGCTGCGTATGCAATCCCTAGCATCATGCAAAGCGAGAAATTGGCCAGTTGACGGGGGGTGTATTCCGAATTTTCTTTGACAAGGAGCGTGATGACCGAAGAAGCAATAGGGAGCATCATCACAGCAGTAGCTGTATTGCTGATCCACATACTGAGTGCTCCTGTAGCCAGCATAAAGCCGAAAATGATTCCATCGGCATTTGTACCTGTCAGTCTTACAATGCTCAGGGCAATCCGCAAATGCAGTTGCCATTTCTCCAAAGCCAATGCAATCATAAACCCACCCATGAACAAAAAGATAATCTTATTGCCGTAAGCACCTGTGGTTTGATCGAGATCAAGGACACCAGTCATCGGAAAAAGAATAATTGGGAGCAGAGCCGTGACAGAAAGCTGGACAGCTTCACTAATCCACCAGATCAGCATCCAAAGCATGACAGCCAGCACAACTTGCGCCTTTTCACTCAAGGGAGGGAAAGCAGGCAGATGGATGAGCAGCATAAATAACAGCGGACCAAGGAAAAGCCCTGCTTTTTGAACGGAAGAAAAATGCCTCGGAGATGTGTCACCACGCATATAGTTTGATTATTTACTGTGATTTTTTGGATTGATTACCCTGATTACCCTGATTCTTCTAAAGTGTTCTCGAGTTTATCAAAATCATAGTGATCTATCCTAGAGCCAAACGATTACAAATATATCATCAAATTGTTAAAAAAAATCTGATTTTTATTTTGAGATGAACAATAGTATTGTAACTTTATGACCGAATAATGTGCTGCTGATTTTTTCTAGTCTGTCTATCATGTATTTATCAATACATCCATATTACCTCTTTTGACATACATTGCGTTGAAGAACTCCATAGATACTTTGTGTCTGTAGAGAAAATTAATAAATTGAATCATCTTAAAACACACATCAAGCATGAGTTATCTCGAGTTTGATAAACAAGCTTTAGTAAATCTGGAGTACTCTCTTAGCAGAGAGACCATACGGACCAATCGGGGAGGATCATTTGCCTGCTCTACGATAGTAGGCTGCAATACCCGTAAATACCACGGATTGCTTATCTGCCCCTTAGAGGATGGTAAACGCCACGTGTTATTATCCTCACTGGATGTATCTGTCATTCAACAGGGTACGGAGTTCCAACTAGGAATTCATAAGTTTCCTGGTGGCTTGTTTATGCCCAAAGGACACATGTACGTTCGTGACTTTGATACGGAGCCTATTCCTAAATTGACCTACCGGATCGGGGATACCGTATTAAGCCGGGAAATACTGCTGGTCGAGGAAGAAGAAAAAATCCTGGCTCGTTTTACATTGATAGATTCTCAAGACCCCATTCGGTTGAAAATGACTCCTTTTCTGGCTTTCAGAGAGATTCATAAGCTTAGTAAGGCCAATATGGAGGTAAATTCGGATTATGAAACCATAGAAGGGGGAATCAAATTCCGCCTTTATGACAATTATCCCAATTTGTATCTTCAGTGCTCCAAAGCAAGTGAGTTTGTCCCTGCACCAGATTGGTATTATAATATAGAGTATATAGAAGAGCAAAAACGAGGATATGATTATCAGGAAGACCTTTTTGTAAACGGTTATTTTGAAGTAGACCTTAAAAAGGGAGAAAGTTTTATTTTCTCAGCAGGGCTTCAGGAAACGCCCTCCAAATCCCTCAAAAAACTTTTTGACAGTGAAATCAAAAAACGTATCCCCCGTGACGGCTACGAAAACTGTCTGCTTAATTCTGCACAACAATTCTTGGTTAGAAATGGTGATAAAACCGACCTGATCGCCGGATACCCCTGGTTTGGGCAATGGGCGCGAGATACTTTTATAGCCCTTCCAGGGCTTACTATCGCTATTGGAGATAAAAAGTCCTGTAAAAGTGTACTCGATACCACATCGGCAAGCCTGCAAGGACCTCTTTTCTACAACGTAGATACTACGCACAGCAAGGTCATACATCATTCTGCCGATGCCCCACTTTGGTACTTTTGGGCAATTCAGAAATATGCCGAAGTGACTGGCAAACCCGCCAAACTCTGGGAAACTTATGGAGATAAAATGAAAATCATTCTCTATGGCTACAGAAATGGTACAGCCTTTAATATCCACATGACGGATGCTGGGCTGATTTATGCCGGGGTAGACGGAGAGGCTCTGACCTGGATGGATTCGGTCATTGATGACAAACCTGTGACTCCCCGTGTAGGTATGCCCGTAGAGATCAATGCACTTTGGTACAACGCCGTAGCGTTTAGCCTAGAGCTGGCAAGAGCTGCCAAAGATGAGCAGTTTATGGCTGAATGGGAATACCTACCTGAAAAAATTAAAGATTCCTTTGTGAAAACTTTCTGGAGTAACCAAAAACGTTATCTGGCCGATTGCGTCAGAGGCGAATATATAGATTGGTCAGTTAGACCCAATCAGGTGTTTGCTGTTTCACTTCCTTATTCACCTTTGGATAATGACCAGAAACGCGCCGTACTCAATATCGTAGAAAGCGACCTGCTGACCCCCAAAGGACTCAGAACTCTTTCGCCCAAACATCCCGATTACCGAGGGATTTATGGAGGAAGCCCCGAAGACCGTGATACAGCCTATCATCAGGGTACTGTTTGGCCCTGGTTATTGGGGCATTTCTGTGAAGCGTATCTTAAGCTCTATAAAAAAAGTGCCCTAGATAAGGTCAAATCCTGGTATCATAACTTCGAAGACGATATGCGTATGCATGGAATAGGCTCTATATCAGAGATTTATGATGGTAACCCACCCTATCGCCCCAATGGAGCGATCTCCCAGGCATGGAGCGTAGGTGAGGTACTCCGAATTCGGTATATGATTCAAAAAATGGAAGAAAATACTTAAAAATATGCGGGTATTAATGTTCGGGTGGGAATTTCCACCCCATATTAGCGGAGGTTTAGGAACCGCCTGTTTTGGTCTGACCAGAGGATTGTCACTGGCCGATATGGATATTCTTTTTGTAGTACCCAAAGCCTTTGGAGATGAAGACCAGGGAATTGCCCAAATCATCGGCGCCGGTGATGTGCCGATTCGACGTAAAAAAATCATCTACCGAGATACCAACCGCGAAATGCATTATATCGAGGCTGGTAATCAGTTAATCCCCTATCGGAATTATGATAATTTTGAGTTTTTTAGCTCCAAAGTCACTAAAGATTGGGATGGCATCCAGGAAACCGTCATGGAAGGAGTTTATCATTTTGAAGCAGGATATGGGAATGATCTTTATTTGCATGTAGAAAATTATACGGTTGTTGCAGCTCAAATAGCAGCCAATCATCAGTTTGATGTCATTCATGCTCACGACTGGCTGACGTACATGGCAGGTGTAAATGCCAAAAAAGTCTCCGGCAAGCCCCTCATAGTTCACCTTCATGCCACAGAATTTGACCGAAGTGGCAAACACATCAACCAACATGTCTATAACATAGAGAAAACGGGTATGCTGGAAGCTGACCTGGTCATTGCCGTGAGTAATTTTACGCGCAACATCGCTATTGAAAAGTACGGTATCCCTGCACATAAAGTAATCACTGTCTACAATGCCGTAGAACCCTTGGAAGCTGAAAAAGAAGTCTTTCCCAGATCGCTAGATGATAAAATAGTTACTTTTTTAGGAAGAATTACCTTGCAAAAAGGACCTGAGTATTTTATTGAAGCTGCTTACGAGGTATTACAACGGATGAGCAATGTACGTTTCGTCATGGCCGGTAGCGGCGACTTGCTCAACCGGATGGTACAAAGGGTAGCTGAATTGGGTATTTCAAATCGCTTTCACTTTACGGGTTTTTTAAAAGGGAAAGACGTAGACAAAATGTTTTCCATGAGCGATGTATACGTGATGCCCTCTGTATCAGAGCCTTTTGGTATTTCTCCTCTAGAAGCCATGCGTTCACACGTACCAGTGATTATTTCTAAGCAATCGGGTGTATCCGAAGTCTTAAAATATGCCATCAAAGTAGACTTCTGGGACATCAAATCTACGGCGGATGCCATCTACGGCTTACTCAAATATGAAGGGCTTCCGAATATGTTTAAAAAATACGGCAAAGAAGAAGTAGACAGCTTTAAGTGGGAAAATGCCGCCCTGGAAGTAAAAAAAGCCTATGAAGCAATTTGCTGATACCCATAGATTTGCCCTCGAATCAGTTAGGGCAGACTCGAAAATGAATGCTTGCCTAGCAAGGCCTGCTATCAAAGAATATCGCACAAATTTTAAAAATCAAATAAATCAAATTATACATTGCCCTAGACCCCAAAGTATATCATAATGAGAACAGTTATCCTTTACTTACACGTACATCAACCCTTCCGCCTGAAGAGATACCGATTTTTCGACATCGGGCAAGACCATAATTATTATGATGATTTCCAGAATGAAAATATCATCAAAAAAGTGGCGCATAATTGCTATTTGCCTACCAATGCAGCCCTGAAAGAAATGATCCAAAAATACCCGGATTTTAAAGTTAATTTCTCTATCTCTCGCCCAGCATTGGATCAATTTGAGACCTACATGCCAGAGGTTATTGAAAGCTTTCAGGAACTGGCACGCACGGGTAATGTAGAATTTATCGCCGAAACCAATTCACATTCTCTAGTCTCTCTCAAAAGTGAAGACGAATTTGTAAGCCAAGTAACAGAATACAGCGAAAAAATCAACGAACTTTTCGGACAAAAACCGCAGGTCTTCCACAATACCGAACTTGTATATAATGATACCATCGGAGATATTATCGCAAAAATGGGCTTCAAAGCTGCCCTGACCGAAGGTGCCAGCCATATCCTAGGTTGGAAAAGCCCTCATTATGTTTATTATAATGCCATCAACCCCAAATTAAAGCTATTCCTCCGCAGCTTCAACCTAAGCGATGATATTGCCTTCCGCTTTTCGGACCGCTTCTGGTCTGCCTGGCCGCTGACTACAGAAAAATACGTTTCCTGGCTCAATAACCTTAGCCCAGACGAAAAAGTAGTCAATCTCTTTTTATCTTATGAGACTTTTGGAGAGCACCACGGCGTCGAGACCGGGATTTTTGAATTCCTCAAAGCCCTGCCCAATACCCTGGCTAAAAATTCGGATTTTAAATTTTCCACAGCCTCCGAAGCCGCCGCCGAGTACAAACCCAAAGCCGCCATGCACGTACCCGATAGCATCTCCTGGGCTGATATCGAGAAAGACCTCACCGCCTGGCTCGGTAACGAACTCCAAAATGAAGCTTTTGATAAATTGTATGCTCTCAAACCTCTTATCGATCAAATAGATGACCCGGCACTCCTCCGCGATTGGCGTTATCTTCAGATCAGTGACCACTTCTATTATATGAGTACCAAGTTCTTTTCAGATGGAGAGGTACACAATTATTTTAATCCATACGATAACCCCTACGAGGCATTTATCAATTATATGAATGTACTCAGCGATTACGAAATCCGACTTACAAAAGCTCCTAAGGTACAAAAAACTAAAAAAACAGTACCCAATGGGAGCGAACAAGAAGTGGTGGAGATTGTAAAAACCAAAACTAGCCGAGGTAAAAAATCGGTAACTTCTTGATCCCTACATAATTAATTGCTTATAAAATTAACAATTACTCCCCTAGGATAAATAGAAGGATATTTTATAGACTTTTTTGCTATTTTTATTGTCTAATAAGGAATGATTTCGTATTTTTGTTAAAAATATTAACAATATGAGATTAGACTTATGAAACGCTTTTATGAATTTATCAAAAGCCCACAAGCTCCAGTATTTGCGTTGGCTACCATGATTCTTACATTTTTTCAAATGTATGCCAAGCTTTATTATCATCATAACCCTTACAGCCTGAACAATGTCTTGGATATCCTCATTGCTTTGATTGCGGCAGGGGGATTAAGTACCATTACCTTTATCATTATTGTACACTCCAAAAAAAAATGGATGCCTATGTTTTTTGCAACCCTGGATTTTGTGGGGGGGTTACTTTTTTATGGCAAGGATATTTTGGTGTATTATGAAAATGGAGCATTTATCGAGATTGGAAGTGCTTTGTTCATCCCTTTTTTTAAAGCATCCGCCATTTATTTTGTAGGAGAGATTTTTTTGGAAGAAGTCAATTCCAAACAAGACCACGAACTTTCGCAGAAAACCACAGCCCTTCACGAAATCACTACTCAATATGAAACCGAACGAAAAACAAACGGACTACTTCGTACCGAGCTTGAAAACTTACAGCAAGATTTCCAAAAGCTCAAAAAAGAAAGCAAAGAATGGAAACAAAAAAGTACAAAATATGACATCTCAAACGTAAAACGCGCCCTCTACAATACCACCAATCAAGATAAAAAACAGGAAAAAGAGCGGGAATTACAACGTCTCGAGGAATTGCTGGAAGGAATTAATCTGCATCCTAATGGAAACGGTCACGCAGGAGCGCATTAATCCCCAATTTTATTTTGTTTTTATAAAACGAGACTGAAAAAAGGCTATTTAATCAAAATTTTGTTTAATTTTGAGCCAAGATTTAGGTGAAAAAATTCAAGGATTCTTAAAATTAATCTTATGGCTCTGGTTGAAATGCTAATGCCCAAAATGGGCGAGAGTGTCATGGAAGGCACTATTTTAAACTGGTTAAAAAAAGTTGGGGATTCTATTGAGCAGGACGAACCAGTATTGGAAGTAGCTACCGATAAAGTAGATACCGAAATCCCAGCCACTCACTCCGGTATCCTTCAGGAAATTCTGGCCAAAGAAGGTGAAGTAGTACAAGTAGGCAAGCCCATTGCAATCATTAGTACAGAAGGAGTAACCCTTGCCGATAACCCTCTAAATCAGGAAGATACACAGGAAGTGTTTGCGGCTATTGAGCAAAGCCTCAACCAAGCCAAAGAATTCATCCAAAATCCTATACAACCCCAAGATACCCAAACCGACCGTTTTTATTCACCCCTGGTGCTCAATATCGCCAAGCAAGAGAATATCAGTATGCTTGAGTTGTCTGCCATCCCTGGAACAGGCATGGATAGCCGGGTGACCAAACACGACATACTAAACTATGTCCAACAGAAAAAAAACCAAGAAGTACAGATCAAGCCTGCAATCCTTACTCCTCAAGTAACCGGCGAGACCAAATTAGAGACACCAAAAACTCCTGCTTTCACTCCGACAGCCTCTACCATACCAAGCACGCCGGCCGTTTCGCTCAATGGCAATATGGATATCATCGAGATGGATCGTATGCGTAAGATGATCGCACAACGGATGGTGGAATCAGTCCATATTTCTCCTCACGTCACTACCTTTGTAGAGGTAGACGTGACCAATATCGTACTCTGGCGCAATAAAATCAAAGAAGCATTCAAGAAAAAAGAAGGTGAAAACATCACCTATACCCCGATTTTTATCCAAGCCACCGCCCGCGCCCTCAAAGACTTCCCAATGGTCAATATCTCCGTAGAAGGCGACAAAATCCTAGTCAAAAAAGACATCCACATCGGTATGGCAGCCGCACTGCCCAACGGCAACCTGATCGTACCCGTGATCCACCACGCCGACCACCTAAGCCTTGTAGGCCTCACCAAGAAGGTCAACGACCTCGCCAACCGCGCCCGCCTCAACAAACTCAGTGCCGACGAACTTTCCGGTGGTACCTACACCATATCTAATATCGGCTCTTTTGGCAATGAAATGGGTACGCCCATCATTGTGCAACCTCAGGTAGCTATTATGGCTTTTGGTTCTATCAAGAAAAAACCTGCTGTAATTGAAACCCCCAGTGGGGATATGATCGCAATCCGGCACATGATGTTTATCTCGCACTCTTATGATCACCGTGTGATAGACGGCGCACTTGGAGGTTCTTTTGCCCGTAGAGTAGCCGATTATCTGGAAGCTTTTGATTTGCAAACAGAGATTTGAGAGCATTACACAAGCAAACGCCTTTTAAGCACTAGGTTGGTGGCTTCTCTCTGGTTCAGTCTTCCTCGCTTGAACCTAAGGGTTAAGTAGGAATAAGAACATAAAAACCCGAATTCTGCATCCAGAGGCTCTCGGATTTTTATGTAAAAATCCAGTTATTTTACAGAGAATATTTTATCTTAGACTTTCCTGCTGAGAACGTCCCAAGCCTTCGGCTGGAATTCGCAGACTTTCCCCCTTAACCTGGCGCAAGCATAAGCGAAGCGGTGCTTGTGCCAAGCATTTAGAAAGCGTCCGCTTTCTGCCGAAGGCAAAGTCCGTGGGCTGCTGAGAAGAAAAAAATAAACCCGAAATCAAAAACAACCGAGCTGATGAAGCCTCGGCTGTTTTATTTTCTAAGAAAATGGCCTACATTACCATAAAACAATGCAATAAGATTTGTTGAAAAACAAGCTTTTCGGGTGCGCCAAGGCCTTCTGCTTCGCAGCTGAGTCGCAGACTCACGTAATTTTCGTGCTTAGTTCGCAAACTAAGTACAACGGGAGGGGGGGCTGCCATAGGTAAAGTGGTAAAAGGAATACAAACAAAGCCACAAGATACTAAATAATTAGAATTTGCAAAATGGGCATAAAAAAACAGGGGCTAAATCCCGGGCGGGATTCTATGCCCCTGTTATCCTTCAACCAGCTATGTAGTGGGGGCAAGGTAGGAATATTTTTTTAGAATACAAATGATCTTGAGATTTTTTGAAAAAATTGGTCAAAATGAAAATCATTCCTTGCAAAATAATTTGTTTTATTGAACGATAATTGCTTATTTTTAAAAAAAATCGGCTCTTTATGGCAAAAACCCAAGAAAAAGATTTTACCCTTATTGAGGAGGCTTATGTAGCTTTATTGGCATTAGACGAAAGGCATCTCAAAATCATTGAGCAAAAATTTATAGAAGACGAAAAAAAACCTTTGGAATGGACCGAGTTTCTGCACGGGTTGGCGCATTACGACAAAATCCGCGACCTGGCAGTAGAGCAACTAGGCAAAGGCATTTGGCGAAATCTAGGCCGTAGAATCTCACTTTGGGGGATTTTTGCCACCGGACTGTTTTTTTTCATTTCTTTAATCTTTGAGATTCCTATACCCGCTTGGATTTTTATGGGGGCAATTGGATTTTTTATTCTGGCCGGCTTGATCTACCGCTACAGCCCGCAAGGGCAAAAATATGCTGTACTCAATCGCAAACTCAAACAAACCGAACAATCGGACTTCCCCAACATCATCCGAAATTATCTTTTGCCACTTCTAAATTTTTTAAAAGAAGAATGCCAAACCGAAACAACAATCAAATTATTGATGAATTTTAGCCCTCGCAAATTTCAAAAAGGCTCCGATACACTCAGACCCAATTATACAACACCTACCGGTTATGTTCATAAAGATACCGAATACGCCCAATACGATGTATTAAGACTTTCTACCCGACTTTCCGACGGCAGTACGCTGATCTATCATCTCAAAGATATGAGCCGTCGACGTAATTTCTCCCGTACCAAACGCTCCGCATCCGGCAAATATAAAACCAAGTACAAAACCAAGTACAAGGTGAAAATTAGCCATACGCTCAAATTGGTTGTATCTAAAAAGCAGTATAGGCTTCGTCCGGTTGGATTACCTGCTACTTCCACAGGTATTCGGATGGATCAAATAGAAAACGATAAAAAATACATTTTTAAACTACGTGGCGTTAATTTCCTGCGCGCTCAACTAGGCACTAATCACCTACCCGATATGCAGGCACTTCTAAATTTGATTGGAGAAGTGTATAAAAGATTGGAGAAGGTAGAGCAAAATACTTAATTATCAGGAGTAAGTACAATGCTCTTACCTCAAACCAAACGCTACGAAGCTTCTTAAAGATGCTCCCTAAGTTTGTAAAAAAACAAATTGATTTAAGTCCCTTTGATTATTAATTGAAATACACAAACTTGGGCTCCCGATTATCTTTCCCTAAAAAATTAAAGCGAATTCCAATTACGTCCTGACCGCTGCGAATAGCATCCACATTGACGAAATAATCCGAATTAGGGCTGCTACTATACGTATCATTTTGCCCCGCCTTAGCGATATTGACTATTTTACCGTATTGCCACTTAACGGTTCGGCTCTGATTATTGAATTCCAAGATTTTAAATTGTGGTTTACGATTTTTATACCAATAATAAGCCCCTGTGAGGCTTGCTGTTACACCAATCATTAAACCTAATTTTTGTCGGTTCGTCATTCTAGTAATAGGGTTTTTATACTCAATCATTTCAAATCTTTGTACGTTTGTTGAAGCACAGGGTTTTTCTTTCGGCTTGAGGAAGTATACCCTCTTGCAAAGTTAAAATTGCAGGGGGAATTTCAAAACTTTTCCTGAAAATTGATGCTAAACTGAAAAATTATATTTTTTTTTAGAAAAATTATTCTTTTTTGAAAACTTCTCCCTATTTTAGACCATATTTCAAATCAAGAAGTAATTGCAAAAATAAAATTACAATTAATTGATTTTCAGTTAATTAACTTTAACCATTCTTTTTTTTCATCAAATTTCGAGTATGTATTAGGTATAATATCCTATATAATACGTATTTTTACTGTCTTCTGATGGGAGTATATTTCCCTTAAAGTTGGAACATTTATTGTGATTTGATGTATAAGTTTTTGATAATTATCTGAAGGTTTAATCGTGCTTTCGTAAAATACAGAATGGAATCATTTAAAATATTTATGGTTGAAGATGATGAGATGTACGCCCAATTATTGTCTTATCATCTTTCATTAAATCCTGACTATGAAGTAGAAACATTTTCTACTGCCAAAGAATTTTTGAATAGTGTTCATCGTAAGCCCTCATTGGTGACACTTGACTACTCGCTCCCAGATATGAGCGGTGGTGATCTTCTCAAAAAAATCAAATCTCAATACCCGGAAATTCCTGTTGTCATTATCTCCGGGCAAGAAGATATTTCTACAGCCGTTAAACTTCTGAAAGAAGGTGCTTATGATTATATCGTCAAGGATGATGATGCAAAAGATCGGATCTGGAATTCCGTAAAAAACATTCGGGAAAATATCAGCCTTCGGGATGAAATTATCCACCTGCGTGAAGAAATCGGTAAAAAATATGAGTTCAGCAAGATCATCAAAGGAAATAGCAGTGCCATCAAAAAAGTTTTTGCTTTTATGGAAAAAGCTGCTAAAACCAATATTACTGTATCTATTACCGGTGAAACTGGTACAGGAAAGGAACTGGTAGCCAAGGCGATTCACTATAACTCTCCCCGAAGCAAAAGAAATTTTGTGGCTGTCAATGTAGCCGCTATCCCTAGAGATCTTATTGAAAGTGAGCTTTTTGGGCACGAAAAGGGAGCTTTTACAGGAGCTGCTACCCGCCGCATCGGTAAGTTTGAAGAAGCACACCGAGGCACGATCTTCTTGGATGAAATCGGCGAAATGGACCTCAATATGCAAACCAAACTCCTGAGGGTCTTACAGGAAAAAGAATTTAACCGTGTCGGAGGGAATGAAGTCATCAAAATTGATGTCAGGGTCGTTGTAGCTACTCACCGTGACCTGGCCGAAGAGGTAAGAAAGAAAAATTTTCGGGAAGATTTATTTTATCGTTTGTTGGGGCTACCTATCAAAGTGCCACCTCTTCGAAGCCGGGGAAATGACATCCTGCTGCTGGCCAAATTCTTTATTGATGAATTCTGTAAAGAAAATAAGCTGGAAAAAATGAACATCACGCCAGAAGCACAAAAAAAACTGATGAAATATCCCTTCCCCGGAAATGTGCGAGAACTTAAAGCCGTGATGGAGCTTTCTGCCGTAATGGCCAACAACAACCAAATTGAAGCGGATAGCATCAGTTTTAATTCGGCTACCTCTATGTCAGATATGATGCTTGAAGAAACCACGCTCAGAGAGTATACCAATCGTATTATCAAACATTTCCTTGAAAAATACGATAATAATGTTATGTTAGTGGCTAAAAAGCTAGATATTGGTAAATCAACCATCTATCGGATGCTTAAAAACGAAGATGAATAAGGCAAATTTCTTTGCTGATGCTTTTACGCATGACCTTCTGATGTATGAATACAGATCAAATTAACAGGGATACATTGAAAGATCAAGATATAGCTTTGCTATACAGATTATCATTATCTATTGGGTATACCACAAACCCAGATACACTTTGTCATAACTTTCTAAATAATTTATTATCCGAATGCAAGCTCGACCGAGGCGAAATTTGGCTGGATAATACGTTGACTTCTTCATCAAACCCTGCACCAGGCTTGATATTATTTGCCTCAATCCCAACAAACCGGAATTCTAAGGATTTGAAAACCATTCCTGCCGATCACCCGATTTGCAAAACTATCGCCGGACAAGAAGTCAAAATCCTCAACCCGATCGAGTATGCGGAAATTCTCCCGAAAAATAATAAAAAACAGAACTTTCAGAGCATCATCGTACTTCCTTCTTTGGGGTTTATATATGTACAAGGGGCTTCATCACCACAGGAAAGCCTCTGGGCATCGCTGCAAGAAATATTCCTACGGTTTAGTATGGCTGTACACAATACTTTTGCGCACCACAAACTACTAGCCAAAGCCGAAAAAGACCACAGTTATCAACAAATTGTAGAATCAACACACGATATTATCTATCGTGTGGATCAAAACGGCTTTTTTACCTACGTCAATCCAGGTACACTTCAGATCATAGGCTATGACGAAAAAGAACTCATCCACGAGTATTTTACCAAAATCGTCCGAGAAGATTTTAAAAATGAGGTGGAACGCTTCTATCAGATTCAATCCCAGGAAAAATCATCCCATACCTTCCTAGAATTCCCCATTGTGACTCGCAACGGCGAAGAACTTTGGGTAGAGCAAAATGTCCATCTCATAGAACAAGACGGTACAGTAAAAGAATTGACTGCATTGGCACGTAATATCACAGGGCGCCGTAATGCTGAGGAACAAATCAAACTCCTGCGTAAATGGATTAATCACTTCCGGGATGCTATCCTGGTCACTGACGCCGAAGGTAATATCGTATTCTTAAACCAAGAAACCGCTAACCGCCTCGGAAAAAGCATCCCCCAAGCTCTTTCTCACAGAATTCAGGATTTAGACAAGACCAACCCCTGGGACGACTATCTGATTCATATCAAAAAACAGGAAAAAATTACGATTGAGGGCTTCAACCGAAGAGATGACGACAGTATTTTTCCGGTAGATATCAACGCTCAATATATGAACTTTGAAGGGAAGGAATACATCATTACCTTCTCAAGAGATATTACCGAAAGGAAAAGAACCGAAAACCTACTCATTACCAAACAAAATCAGCTACAATCTTTTGTAGAAGCCGCACCTGCTGCGATCGCTATGTTTGATAAAGACCTCAACTACCTGGCCGCTAGTCATAAATGGAACGAAGAACACAATATCAAAGATACTCAAGTTGTTGGTAAGAATTTTTACACGATTTTCCCCAGATCTTCAGAATTCTGGAAAGATATACATCAACGCTGCCTAAACGGGGCTATTGAAAGCAGCGAAGAAGAGTTTGTGATGCTGGAAGACGGCCGTGAAACCTGGATTAAGTGGGAAGTAAGACCCTGGTACGGCATCGAGAATAAAGTAGAAGGGATTGTGATGTTTATTGAAGACATCAGCCAACGCAAAAAACAAGAAGAAGAGCTCAGGGTTGCCAAAGTCAAAGCCGAAGAAGGTAGTCGTGCCAAACAACAGTTTTTGGCCAATATGAGTCACGAAATTCGAACCCCCATGAATGCCATTCTGGGCATGACCCGCCTGCTCCAAAAGACCGAACTTACGCCACGCCAGGCGACCTATCAGGAAGCTATCAAAGCTTCTGCTGATAATCTACTCGTGATCATCAATGATATTCTGGACATATCCAAAATTGAAGCCGGTAAACTCAACATCGAGTCTGTTGGTTTTGACCTAAGCCGCTTGATTCGTCACCTCTGTAACTCTATTCGGTTTAGAGCAGAAGAAAAAGGCATCGGGCTTTTTTATGAAGTAGACCGCAGAATTAATAAAGTATTGGTAGGTGACCCTGTACGCCTAAATCAAATTATGCTCAATCTCGTCAATAATGCCATTAAATTTACTGAAAGGGGCAGTGTAGAGGTGGAGTGTATCCTTTTGGAAGCTACTGATGAATACAATGTGATCAAATTTCAGGTGATTGATACCGGCATCGGAATTGACGAGAGTAAACTCAGCACTATTTTCGAAAGTTTTAATCAGGGTGATAATGATACAACACGCAAGTATGGAGGCACCGGACTGGGCTTATCAATCAGTAAGCACCTTGTAGATTTATTTGGAGGTACACTAAAAGTACAAACCAAAAAAGCCATCGGAACCAAATTTTTCTTTACCTTAAAACTCAAAGTGGGGCAGGAAACCGACCTAGTCGCCAGACAAGAAACTCACCAAGAAGACATCAGCCTGGAAGGTATAGAAATTCTTCTGGCAGAAGACCACGACATCAATCAATTCCTAGCTACAACCTTGCTGGACGAATGGGGCACGCACGTAGAGGTAGTAGAAAATGGCAGAGATGCCGTGCAGAAGCTATCACAAAAGTCTTATGATGTGGTATTGATGGATATTCAAATGCCGATTATGAATGGTATTGAAGCTACCCGGATCATTCGTCGGCAGCTCAAACTCGATGTCCCTATCATTGCCCTCACGGCCAATGCCCTCAAGGGGGATAGCGAAAAATACCTGAATGCAGGGATGAATGCTTATGTTTCTAAGCCCTTTGAGCCTGTTGAGCTGTTTAATACCATTGCGTATGTAATCGGAAGTGATCCCAAGCGTCAGGAAAGAACCAATCGCACAAATTCCAAAAATCGCCCTGAAAACAAAGCAAATGATGCTAAAAAGTCTTTTAGCAGGGAAAAGAAGCCTCAGACCCATAGCGATGATAAAATCTATGACCTTGCCAAAATCCGAAGTATGGTAGAAGGAGATGAAGTAATGATTAAGAAAATGATTGGGATGTTCCTGGATAAAACACCGGATTTATTGCAAGATATGAAGGATCATCTTAAAAATAATGCCTGGGGAGAAATCGGCAAACTGGCACACCGCCTGAAATCATCCATCAATCTGATGGGGATTGATATTTTGTATGACAATATACGCTTTATTGAGAAATATTCATTTGAGGAAGATCCATCTAATCGAGATGCCTTACCCGAGCTCATCGGCGAGTTAGATGAAGTTTGTAGCAAGGTATTCCTCCAGCTCCGAAAAGAACTGGAGTAATACCTCAGAAAAATTTTATTCAGTAGCTTTATCCAGTTCGTGCCAGATCAATGCACTTGCACCTAACACAGCCGCATTTTTATGTTGTAATTCTGACAATAGTAATTTGACCGAACCGCTAAATAGCCTGAAAAGATGCCTATCCAATGAACGAAGCGTGGGCTGAAAGATCAAATCTTTAGCATTGGCCAAACCCCCAAAGAGAATAATGGCTTCAGGACTGGTGATGAGTACCGTATCCGCTAATTTTTGCCCCAGAATATTTCCGGTATATTCAAAAGCTTCAAGAGCTACTTTATCACCATTGAGAGCCGCTTGTGTAATACGCTCTCCAGTAAGTTCAGTCTGACTGATGCCCCTCAGCTCACTATAGTCCAGATAGTCAGCCAAAAGCTTGGATACAGTCCGACGGATGCCCGTCACTGAAACATAAGCCTCCAGACAGCCTCTACGCCCATCCCCACAAAACCTACCATCGGTATTTACCAGCAAATGCCCCATTTCTCCGGCAAATCCGCTATGCCCATAGACCAAATCACCATTGACCACAATACCACTTCCCAACCCCGTACCGAGTGTTATCAGAATAAAATTCTTCATACCCCGAGCAACTCCAAATTTCATTTCGCCAATAGCAGCTGCATTTGCATCATTGGTGATGACAATTGGGAGCTTGTATTGATGCTTAAAAAGATCGACAATATTGATAACGCCTCCCCACTTAAGGTTAGGTGGGTTCTCAATAGTTCCCCGGTAAAAATTGGCATTAGGAGCACCTATCCCAATACCTCTCCAGCTGTAATCCGGGGCTAATGGCTCGTACAAAGCGTCTACAGCATCATAAAGACGCGGCAAAAAAGCAGTTACATGTTCTTCGGCTCTTGTAAGAATGGAATGCTCAGCCAGAATATTCCCGGCTCGATCCACAAATCCGAAAGTAGTGGTAGTACCACCAATGTCTATACCCAGGGTAATCTCATTTATTTCCATGTTTCTATTTATATTATTCAATCCCGAAATTAATGAATTCAATAAAAATTATACCCAAAAAACCGTTAAAATCATAACTATTCTGACTAAACTTCAAAGATAAGACCGAAAAACAAAATTTTTTCTTAAATTTGAACAAAAGATCAAGCCAGTCTAAGCTTCATAGTCATCAAACTATTGGGTTTTGGGTATTAGCGATTGGGTTTTGCTTTGACGAAAGAGGCAATTTAGCATAAAAAAAACCAATAACACATACCTCATAGCCGGAAAGCTATGGTCTCAAATAGGTCAGGAAGCAACTTAGCTCTGGTATTGCGGCATTATTATTGAGCTTCGATAACAAGTGTGAAACCTGCACAAGTGAGTATTTAGAGCATTTAATCTCAATATTTAGAAAAAAAATTCCGTTATTTCAATCGTAAATTCTTTCAGGAAGGAAATAGCTTAAAGCTCAATATCATGAAACTGGATGTAAGTCTGATAAAATCTGTATTATCCATCTATGATGAGTTACTGTCTAACGGTATCTCATTGGTATATCTGGGTGTTTTTAATCACGATATTACCAAAATGTTTACCTCCATGGCTGAGGAAGATATGGATAGAAATAGCGAGAAAGTAACCACTAAACGGAGGGTTTATCACGTAATGGTAGAAACCCTTCAGAATATGAACAAACACTCCGATGAAATCTCCGAAAAAGGAAACATCGGTCGAGGGCTGTTTATGATCGGTAAAAAAAATGAATGTTATTATATCATCACCTCCAACAAAGTATCCGGAGAAAAAAAAGAACAACTGGAATCCGCCCTCGAACTCATCAATAATGCATCAAAAGAGCAACTGAAAGATATGTACCGCAAGCAAATCAAATTCGGCAATCTATCCGAAAAAGGCGGAGCAGGCCTGGGTTTGATTGATATTGCCCGTAAAACCACCGGACGACACGATTATCAGTTTATTCCTTTTGACGATGGAATGTATTTCTTCATCCTCAAAGTGGAGATCGATACAGATGATATCAAAATGAAAGGGAATGAAAAATACGACGATGATGAAGGACTTTCAGAAGAATAATGAAATATAAGAAAAGCATTTTTTGTTAAAAATTTTAGTCTTCCCAATAAAAAAAACGTAAACAAAATTAATCATTCTTTGAATTTGCTATGGAATAATCTTGATTTTAAATTTGTTTATTTTTAAATACAAATGCAAAATACTATGACAAACGAATTTAACTTCTTTGAATATCATACCCAAATCAGCCACGAAAATATCCTACTTTCTTACAAAGGACCTTTATCTGATGTGCTTCTTTCAGAATTCAGTCGCGATATTCGAAGAAAATTAGACAATGAAGATCCTAAAATTGGTAAAAAAGTTTTTTCGGTTTTTATGGAGCTTGCCCAAAACGTATTATATTATTCTAAAGAGGAAAATCTTTTTGGAGATAACAAAGACAAAGTCGGCACTTTGGTCATTGTACAAAATGATACCCACTATCGTCTGATCACCGGAAATCTGGTCTTTAAAAAGGACGTGCCTTATCTTCAGGAAAAATGTGAGGTGATCAATTCTCTGGACAGGGACGCCCTCAGAGAATACAAAAGAAATCTCAGAAACGAACCCTCCGGCGAAGAAAGCAAGGGGGCAGGCATAGGATTGGTACAAGCGGCACTCACTTCTTCTCACCCCCTTGAAATACAAATTCAGGAATTATCAGGCAGTTATGCCTTTTTTATACTTTTTGTGAACGTTAAGAAATAAACCTTTTTTACGATGCTTTACACCTATTTAATCAAACTTCTGCTCAATGCCGTTGGGATTTTTATCACGGCTAAAATCTTAGACGGAGTAAAAATTGACGGATTTGGTCGTGCTCTAACCGCAGCGTTTATCCTGTCTTTGACCAATTTTTTCGTCAAACCTGTTCTTACATTTCTTTTGTATCCGATTACTATACTCACATTCGGATTGTTTTCATTTGTAATCAATGCAATGATCATTCTGATTGTAAGTGCTGTTTATCCCCATTTTAAAGTGAAGAGCTTTTTGTGGGCTATGTTATTCAGTATTATACTTTCAATTATCAATGCTTTATTACACTGGTTCTTAATCGTGTAATTCTATAAATTTCATTATATTTTTATATTTTTTCTTTTTTTTGTAATAATAAATTCCTGAGTAAATGTATACTCACAACCATATAATATAAGTATTTTTTCTATAAATACGTTATTTTATTCTGCTATTTGCTTTGAAAAAAAGTAATCTAGTCTAATAAGGTACTAATAAAAAAATCAGGGAGAATCAATTTTTTGATTTTATTCTTATGAAATGTACAAGTACATTACATGATTAATAATAATTTATTAAAAATCTATTTGGCAAAAAGACCAAATTTAGGTAGTTTCAATTCCATTCCAGTTTGCCTAAACCAGTCTAATTATTTATGAGCAAAAGAAGGATTCAAATGTTCTACAACGAAACAATACATATTACACGGAATGGATATTTCTTAAGCTTGAGTTTATGGGTTTGGGTTTTATACATGAGCCGCGAGATTACTTTTTTACTCATTATCGCTCTATTAATTCTTATATGGAGATGGTTTTTATTAAAAGTGCTGGTTCTTTTTACCGATCAGGGTTTATCCTATTTTCTTTTAAATAGGTATTCTTTGTCTGTGAGAGACTTAAATCAATCTCAATTACACGCATCCAGAGTGCCTTTGGAAAAGTCGGAGTCTCACTCTTATTATACAGATTATACAGACGAAGGAATACATGCACATACATTTGAGCATATCTTTGAAAAAACACCACAGCCTATTCTTCTGGTAGATAAGCATACGGGTCAAATTGTTTTGATCAATCAATCAGGCAGGGATTTATTGAAAATCTCATCGAGCCAATTAGCACCCTCTTATAAAGAGATATTTCAAAGCCCCTTTTGGGATTCCCTTGCAGGTATTGAGGAGGGTTTGTATCCTCTGGAAGGGCAAAACAAGCACCTGACAACTTTTGAAGGGAAAGTAGATATTCGTCTTTTTGACCAAACCCAAAGGCACCTGCTTGTTTTTTATTTGTATCCGAACTCAGGCTATCCGCATCAATCGGTGCAAGTCAAAAAGGAAAATTACAAACAAAACACTGGTAACCTTCTCAAAACCCTTTTGAGCCATATTCATGATGGTGTAGTGATTTTTGACACCAAAGGCACCCCTTTGATTTATAATAAAGCAGCTGAAAAGTTTTTGGATGATCTTACAGACCAGGCGGATGAAGGAACTTCTATTTTTGGAGTTTCTGCCTTGCCCGATCGTAAAAGATACACTTACCAGGATTTATCTCTTAAAAGTTTGAATTCTTCTTTTAATCAAGAGTACATAGAATTAGAGATTAAAAACAGACATTACCCGGAAGGTATTTTTGTGGATAGTATCTGGGCGACAATCACCGATTTCAGAAATAATAAAATCGGCACTTTGAGTGTATTTCAAGATATCCATCTCAATAAAATCTATGAACAGGATTTGATGAAAAAAATTCAATTTGAAAAGCTTTTAACAGAGATTTCAAGTTTTTTTATCAAATATGATCTCGATGAATTGTCCAGGGAAATCCATCAAATATTGCATCAGATAGCCTCATTTTTTGGATATGACGGTGCATTCATGGTGTTAAGCTCTTCAAAGTCATATCCACAAAGTCAGGTATTTTCTTGTCAGGTTATTCCCAATGATTTTCTCAAAGAATTCTTAGCCCGTACTCAATTTGTTGAGTTTAGCTGGTTTGTTGAACAAATAAAGCAGAATACAGACTTACAAATAGATAGTATCACACAAATACCCTCTCAGGCGGTGGCTGAGAGAGATTTTTTTGTGGGAAGCAATATTCAAAACCTAATTCTTGTACCTGTTGTATCTTCCAAATATGCACAGGGTTGTATTGTATTATATTCTTCTCAAAATCAGAAGCATCAGGCAGATATTTGTAAAAGGCTTCGGCTTCTGATGGAGATTATTATGAGTGCCCTCCAAAGAGAAGAAAAAGAAAAAGAAATCAGGTCATTGAATACCTACCTAGAGCAAAGGGTGCTTCAACGAACCCAAGAACTTGAAGAGAGCAATCAATTTCTTGAAGAAGAAATGAATAATCGCCTCTCTATACAAAAAGAACTCGTAAGAAAAACGCTTCAGTTAGAAGCCGCCAATCGGGAGATGGAGTCTTTTTCTTATTCGGTCTCACACGATTTACGAGCCCCTCTGCGAGGGATTAATGGATTTAGTAAGGCTTTGCTCGAGGACTATGCAGGGCAGTTGGATGATACAGCACACGATTATTTAAATCGCATCATTTTAGCCAGCCAGAAAATGGGCAAATTAATCGATGGTTTGCTCAATTTATCACACTTATCCCGTAAGGAATTACACCTAGAAAAAATTGATCTCAGTAAGCTTGCCGAAAATATCCTCTCTACACTCATAGAAAGCGAACCGGAAAGGGCTTACAAAATATATATCAAGCCAGGCTTAGTGGTCTATGGAGATGCCAAAATGATCGAGATTGCCCTGGAAAATCTACTCAGCAATGCCTGGAAATTTTCATCGCTTTCTAAGATCACTTCCATTGAGCTGGGTTCTTTTAACCGCGAAGATCAAGACATATTTTATCTCAAAGATCAAGGCGTTGGTTTTGACATGCAGTATGCCAAGCATTTATTCAGGGCTTTTTATCGCTTGCATAGTGCCGAAGAATTTAAGGGCAGTGGTATTGGACTGGCAACCGTGAAGAGAATCATTAATCGCCACGGAGGGCATATTTGGGCAGAGGCAAGCCCAGGCAAAGGCGCAACATTTTATTTTATCCTCAATACAAAATTAGGATGATATTGAACATTGTTGGGCAAGCCTTGTTTACATGTAAGTTTTATTATAACCAGACCTAACATAACGGATATGGACTCGATGATAAAAATACTTTTAATAGAAGACTCTGAGGATGATGCTATGCTTATCCAAAGGGAGTTTATTAAATCACAAATTGTGCAAGTATGTACACGCATCGAGACTAAAGAAAGATTAATTGAAATGCTTCATCGTGAAAATTGGGACATCGTAATTTCGGATTATACCTTGCCTCAATTAGATGGTTTGACGGCACTGCACCTGGTCAATCAAATTTCACCAGGTTTGCCCTTTATCCTTGTATCGGGTAAGGTAGGGGAAGAATTGGCGGTAGAGGTCATGAAAGCCGGAGCGGATGATTATATTATGAAAGATAATCTCAAAAGATTGGCTCCCGCTGTGCTCAGAGCAATCAATGAAGCAGAAATCCGAAAAAGACATCAATTGGCAGAAATTAAAATTCGGGAAAATGAGGCACGTTTGAAGGCTTTGTTTGATAATTCTTTACAAGGAATTCTACTTTTAGATAAAAATCTAAAAATTATGTGGCTCAATAAAGTAGCCAAGGAAATTGTAAGAGAATTCTCAGGGAATATTGCTAATTTAGGAGATTCTATGATTAATTTTATCTATCCTCAAAATAAGCAGGCTTTGACGGAGTTTCACCAGGCAGCCCTACAAGGGAATAGGATAGAGCACGACTGGGAAATTACAGAAAATCGCTGGTTTAATCTACAATATTTACCTTTATATTATGAAAATGGAGACGTTTTTGGCGTTTGTGTCAGTTTTATGGAAATTAGCGAAAGAAAGAAAAATGAATTAAAATTACAAGAGAAAAACGAAACTTTAAAAAAATATGCATTCATTACATCTCATAATCTTCGAAAACCCCTGGCTAATATTTTAGGTCTAATTTCTTTATTAGATTTGAAGAAGTTTCCTGACCCGGATGATGCAGATATTATATGCAATCTGAAAATATCAGCTCAGGAACTAGATGATGTAATACATGAGACCAATCACCTCTTAAAGAAAAAAGACTTTGATGATGAGTAAGAATAATGTGAAAATCATGCTGATTGATGATGACCCTATCAATAATCTGCTGAATACCAAACTTTTAAAGAAACACAGCCTTCTTTTTGATATACAGATAGAAATTATTGAATATCAGGATGGGCAAAGTGCCATTGAAGCTATTCAATCACTGATAAAAAACTCAAATGTTCTTCCTGATATTATTTTATTAGATATCAATATGCCCATTATGAATGGCTGGGATTTTCTGGACAGGTACATTAAATTCAACCTTCCTATTACCTTGTACATGCTTACCTCATCTATTGCTCAAGACGACATCAATAAAGCCAAACAATACAAACAGATCAAAAAATTTATGATTAAGCCTCTTTCAGACGAAAATCTGAATACCATTTTTGAAAATTTATAACAGATGAACTAAAAAAGTGAGCCTCTTGAAGACTCACTTTTGTGAATGAGATATGTAGTATTCCTTTATTTTAAGCTCAATTCTTTATTTTCTTTACTCATCTTCTTAAAAATATTTGCCAATATCATCAAAGCGTTTTGGTTTTTGTCTACAAAATTGAAAACCACTTTGCTGTTTGCAATATGATTTTTTACCGGAGACGAATCCATCACAACGTCTTCTAATTGTGGAGCTATTGCCTCTCTGAAAAAGACCAATTCAGAAGAACCTTCTGTCAGTGCAGAGGGTATCTGTTTCATGAGGTCTTTGATATTTAAGAATAACAAGACACTTTTGTCAGAGGCTATCTGAGCAAATTTACTTCCCATAGATCCTTTGTCTTTTAAAATGTCATTTTTGTATTTTTCGCTCATGGTCATGTAAAGTGTCTTATTATTTTCAAAAAGATAAATCGGATTGGGCAATCCTTTCATGATATAAAAGTCAGGTCTTTGATCCAGGTTGTTTTGTTTGACGTATTCGCTCAGAATTTTGTCCAGATTTTTTTTATTGGCAATTCCCAAAGAAAGCACAAACTCAGGCTCAGGATTCTGAATAAGGGTTTGTGTTTTTATATCCTGGGTAATCAATAAACAATCTCCGTCAAAAATCTCGAATACTTCTCGCATGCTCAATCCAAATTCTTTGTTGAACTCTTCGTCTCCCTCGCGTATATAAGATTCGTTTTTGAAGAGATCATAGAGTGTTTTCATATTTAAGCTGAAGCCCAGCATCAGGCTTGGGGTGTCAATAGGGATATTTTTGATCGTTTTGTCATTAATTCCATTTTTGAGCAAGGTCTCGTATTGTTGGCTTAGGTTTTTGTCAAGATGAGAAGATATTTGTATGCTCATATTTCCTTTTTCAAAGCTCAGACCACCGGTCGTAAATAGATTCATTTTACTCAATTGGCTAAATACTGGAGATTCTTCCTCGAGGTATTCCATTTCAGGGTTGAGCGCATTGATTTTTTGTTGATCTACCCAAAAGGCAAAATCATAGCCTGCCCCATCAATTTGTGTGAATTCACGGCTGCTGGTAGACAATGAATTAGCAGCTTCGGTATTAAAAATCTTATTAAATTTTTCTAGCAGTTGAGCTTCCGGCATATCTTGTTCCAGACCCAGGAAAAGTGCAGTTTTTCCTTTCCAGCCGATGATATTTTCATTGCCGATGATGTATTTAAGCTCACCGAGTTTTTTTATCTCAGGCTTTTTTTTACTTTCAGTCATGGCTTTTTCAAATTTTCCTGGATCGGAAAGCAGGAAAGAAAAGCCAAGAATATCATCATTTTCTTCTTTGGACAAGGAGCCGAACAGATAGGCTTTTTGTTGATAATCAATGCCTGCCTGGAGTATTTTTTTGAGTACCGCCTGGGCTTCTCGGGCATTAATTTGGAAGTTATCCAACAAATCCTGGTCTAATACGTCCTGCCAGTTTTGGGCTTTGGAAGTTAACTTATTAAAATCCATACTGACGACAAAAGCCACATCTTTGGGAACTTGAACGTGCTGGGAGGAAATGCCGCCTCCACCGCCACAAGAAACCAGGAATAATAAAAACACTCCGGCTACAAGTTGTAAAAAAGTATTGTGTACTCCCAGGTATTGGGGTATCGGATCACTGTATTTTTTCATAATTTAATAGGTGATAATAATGAATTCGGTATACAATTATAGAAATTTTCGTGTCAATTTTCAGCTAATTTGAAAAAAGTCCTTGATAATTCGATAAAAATTTGCCGAAAAGGGTTTTTCAAACAAACTCAGGGATGTAGCTATGCCCGAAAATTATATTTTGTTTAAAATTTTAATTTTCCAGTGGTTTGGTGAGTAAGTCTCTTTTGGTTTCCATCTCGCGGATAATATCAAAGCACAATGCATCTAGTCTGCGAGAGATTCCCTTGCGGGTAAGCTGGTCAGGCTGGACTTGATTGAGGTATTCCTCGATCTCAACTAGCAGGTGTTTGAGCACTTCAATTTCCATCAGCTCAAAGGTAGGCTTGAATTTATGCTTTACTTGTCTAAAAAGTGGTATATCTTTATTTTTCAGGGCTTTTTTGATGTTTTCATTAAATTCCTGAAAAGAAGTCCGGGCTATTTCTACGTATCTGTGCATAAAGCTGGAGTTGCCCTGGGTCATTTGAAAAAGTTTTTCAAAATTTACCAGAGAGCCTGTCTGAACTTCTACCTGAGTTTTTAGGGGTGTTGGTGTACTGACAGGTAGTATCGGTTTGATTTTATTACTCCGGGTGAACTTATGGACGGTTTCGTAGAGATGTGTGGGGTTAAAAGGTTTCGTGATAAAATCATTCATGCCGGCTGCGATGACCTTTTCCTTTACATCATTCAGGGTAGAGGCAGTGAGTGCGATGATGGGGATTTGTTTGAAGTAAGGATTTTCAAGATTTCGAATAGCTCTACTGGCTTGATAGCCATCCATTTCGGGCATTTCTAGATCCATCAGCACAATGTCATAGTGTTTTTCCTGAATTTTCTCAAGGGCAATCCGCCCGTTATCGGCAAAATCAAAGCGAGCATTCCAGGGTTCCAAAAACTGCCCGGCTACAAATTGATTGACTTCATTATCTTCTACCATCAGGATTTGCAGCCCTGAAAGGTCGGGTTGTTTTCCAGAGGTGTCATTCTGGAGGTAGTCTATTTCAAAGTTTTGATTATCACTGATAAGGAAGTTCATCATAAAGTAGAATGTTGATCCTTTACCTTCTTCACTTTTTACCTGGATTCTACTGCCCATCAGATTCAGCAGCTTGCGGGTAATACTCAGACCCAGCCCTGTTCCTCCATATTTGCGGGTAGTATCCGAGGAGGCTTGGGTGAAGTCTTCAAAAATTTGTCGGATTTTATCTTTAGGAATACCGATTCCGGTGTCTTTTACTTCAAATTTGATCGTGGCATGGTTGTCTTTTAGCCCACTCAGCTTGAGTACAATGGTGACACCACCTTTATGGGTAAATTTGACGGCATTGCTGACCAAATTATTCAGGATTTGCGAAATTCTGAGCGCATCTCCGATGAGTACCTTAGGAATCTCAGGATCATACAGCATTTCTATTTGAATGCCTTTTTCAGTTGCCTTAAAATCGAGGGCGTTTTTGATGCTGTGGATGATTTCATAGAGATTCAGGTCATTTTGCTCCAATACAATTTTACCAGATTCAATTTTGCTAAAATCAAGAATATCATTGATCAGCGACAGGAGATTTTCGGCTGAGAACCGCAGTGTTTTTAGCCATTGAATTTGTTCTGGGCGCGGATTGGTCTGCATGAGTAGATGAGACATTCCGATAACGGCATTCATAGGGGTTCGAATTTCGTGGCTCATTGTAGAGAGAAAACGACTTTTGGCTTGGGTTGCTTCTTCAGCTTTTTCTTTGGCTTTGATCAAAATAGCCTCATTTCGCTTACGCAGGGTATTGTCTCTGAAGATGCACACGATAGAGTCATTGGGGAGTTTGGTCATAGTCAAGTCTTGCGTGAGTATACACCCTTGTTTATCGATTGCTTGAATTTCCCCTTTCCATTTCCCATATTTATTTAGGTGCGGTTGTATTTCTTCTTGAAAGCGTTTTTTTTCAGCCTCATCGTAGACCAAATCCCAGGGTTTGCCAATAATTTCTTCGGATAATTGGTATCCAAATAATACCAACTGTGCTTTATTGAGATAGCTGTACTGAAATTTATCATCCAGGATCGCAAAACCGTCCTGGGCAAGCTCCATTGCCTGGGTAAGTTGCATCATTTTTTCTTCAGCATTTTTGCGCTCTGTAATATCAATGGCAATCATAGAAACAGCAAAAATACCTCCTTCTTCATCCAAAACAGGCAAATACTTAATCTCATACCAGGAGTGGTAATTTGCATTTAACTGTATCTTCTTTTCAAAAATAATGGTATCTCCCCGGAGTACCTGTTCAAAGTTTCGGATAAATTTTTTGTAGGCCTTATGACTTGCCATTTTGGCAATATTCCATCCGTCATGGATGCGTAATTGCCAAATACTGTAAGCATATTCTTTGGCTAAATCATTGCAGGCAGTGATTTCAAGTTTTTTGTTGATAAGTAAATAGGCTTCTTGTGTACTATTAAAGAGGGCTTTGATTTTATATTCTGAATTTTTTAATTTTTCTTCATACAGCTTTCTTTCTGTCAGGTCTCTCAATACCAATAGGGTAGTGGGCAGGTTATCCAGGTTTAAAAATGTAGTGGAAGCTTCTCCTGTGAAAATATCTCCGTTTGCTTTTCGGCAAAGCCATTCAAAGCGGTGCCTGCCAGTTTCATATAAAATATGGGTATGCCTAACATCTTCTTCTTCGGATAGCTTTTCGTTTTGTTGGTACATCGCCGATAAATCCTTGACAAAATCAAGCCCAATGATTTCTCCTTTTCTTTTAAATCCAAACAATTGAACGCAGGCCTGATTACAGTTTACCACCTTGTTATGGCGAATCAGAATATTGGCTTCGGCAGAATGCTCGAAAAGTTTCTCAAACTTCTCCTGAGCATTCTTCAGGTGGGTGATGTCCTGAAGGCTGCCTCGGATTTTGAGTAGTTTACCTTGCTCAACCACGGGTTCGGCCTTTATAATGGCATGGCGAAAGATTTGATTTGCACCTCTCACCCTGATATTGATTTCAAAAGCAACGTGGTATTTGATCAGGCTCTGGACACGATTACGCAATAATTCTTGATCTTGCGTGTGCAGCAGCCGGATGAACTGCTCCAAGTCAATCGGGGAGGTATCAGTAGGCACATCCAAAATACGATAGGTTTCCTCAGACCAGGTGCAATACTGACTGAGGGGGTCAATCTCCCAGCTACCCAGATTGGCCAATCTCTGTGTTTCTTGGAGCATCTTTTGATTGGTGTTGATCTGCCGCAGATATTGCTCACGCTCAAAAATACCTGGTAAAATATGGGCAAACGCTTCCAGGAGTTTGATTTCCTTGCGTGTCCAGAATCGCTCTTGGGAAGACTCCAGACTGACGTATGCACGGATTTCATCCTGTATATAAATAGGTGCAGCCAATATGGCTTTTATTTGGCGAGTTTTGAAGTTAGACCGTAATTCAGGGTCCAGGTCTTGTACTTTTTCGCAGATAAAGACTCTACGATCTTTCATAGCATTCTGGAAAACTGGATGATGTTGGAATTCTATGAACTGATCCACAACTTGATTGAGAGGGTTTGTTTTTTCATAGTTCCAGGTATGATTCAATATAAAGCTGTCTTGGGCTTGAGCATCTGCTACTACCCGGGCGGATTGCACCCCACAATATTGCCCGATGAGCTTGAGTGCCGTTATTATTTTCTCTTGAAGGGAAGCAGTATTATTGAAGGTATCCAGAATATCATTGATGATTTTTTGCTGCTCGAGGGCTACTGAAAGTCGTCCTTCTGCTTCTTTAACGCGGGTCATGTCCCTGGCAATCACTCTGATCAATTTAAGACGCCCCTTTTCATAGATATAAATAGCATTTTGCCCCACGTGAATTTCATTTCCTTTTTTGGTCAAAACACTAAACTCCAGATAGCTGGTTAATTGTCCTCTTCGGGCTGTATTTTCATAAAATCGGACTATACGCTCTCTTTCAGATTCTTTGACAAGCTCCCAGTATTGTTTTTGGCTAGCTTCTTCAAAAGAATACCCTGTCATCAGTGTAAATGCGGGATTAATAAACGTAAAATATCCTTTGACATCTACCTCATAAATAAAATCCCTTGCGTTTTCAACCAGCCCCCGGTATTTATCTACGCTTTCAAGAAAGGCTTCTTTAATAGTTTCTTGTTGGGTAATATCACGGCTGGATGATTGGATATTCTTAATTTTTTTGTCTGCATCTGTAATAAAACTAAAATGGCTTTCTAATAAAATATATTTCCCATCCTTCCGCCTAATTTTATACTTGACTGAGGTATTTTGATTTTTTTGAAGTAATATTTCTTCTATCTTTCTTTGATAATCTTCGTGTATCAGCGATATAAATGATTTTTCTGTCAATTCTTCGGGTTGATAACCCAGTATCTTATCCGAAGCTTTGGACACAAAAACAAAAGAAGTATCCGGGTGATGAAGACAAATCAAGTCCTGCGAATTATCATATAATAATTGATAATTTCGCTCGCTCTTTTCAAGGGAAGTGAAATACCCGTTGATCAGTTTAATGGAAGGGCGAAAAATAAATAAAGCAATACACATCAGACTGAATATAACCACAAGGCTACTGATAATCTGTATCCTTTCGGTATAATTCTCATAGTGGAGAGCCTCCTCGGCGTAAGCACCCGTAATCTGATCAGAAAGCCTAAGAAATATGACGGCTTTTTGTAAAATCACTTCTCTGATTGCCCCACTATTCCCTGGGGGTGCTAACAAAAACTCGCTGACAAGTTTTTTTATCTCAAGAAGGTTTTTGTGGGCTTCCAGAAGCATCTTTTGGATTTTCTCCGGATTTACACCTTCCATTTGTGCCTTCGGATTACGATGGATTAAATCGGTTTGTACTTGCTCCCATTGGGATAAGTCTCTGTTAAGCTCTTGGATAAGTACACTTTTAAGCGTTCCTGACTGACCAGAATGAAGCTCATATCTGAGAACATTCTTGCAGATTTTCTGACTAAGCATACGCTGGCGACCAGACAAATTAATGAGATGGGCTTCGTTTTTCCGAGCTTCCGAAAGCTTAAAAATAATAATTTCACTTAGTACACTAAAAATAGCAATCAAACTCAGCATCACCACGTATATCCTGGTTAATTGCTTCTTGGGATTTGACTTCAAATGCATTTTGTTGAATTTAAACTCTTATGGCAAACGTAAAATTACAATTTTTGCCGGGGCATACAGAACTACTTTGAGGGTCAACCTAACTCATGCAAGATTGACAATCAGATTCTTTTTTGAAACTCCGTCTCAAAATCATCCCTCAAAAATCAAAATTTTTGTATACCTTTGCCCTAGATAGTAGGCTTGCAGAGTTTCTTAAGGGGCTTGCTCATTTTCAAAGATTCTATTCACTCTATTTTGACTTTTTTATGAATTTTCAAGGAACCGAAAACTATATCGCCACCCGTGAATTGAGCGTGGCTGTCAATGCCGCTATCCAACTTGAGAAGCCCCTTCTGGTCAAAGGTGAGCCGGGAACCGGTAAAACCGTCCTGGCTTTTGAGATTGCCAAAGCACTCCAAAAAAATCTGATCACCTGGCATATCAAATCTACGACCATCGCCCAACAGGGATTGTATGAATATGATGCTGTCTCTCGACTGCGAGATTCACAGCTTGGAGACCAAAAGGTAAACGACATCGCACATTATATCAAAAAAGGCAAACTTTGGGAGGCTTTTGAAGCCGAAGAACAAGCCGTATTGTTGATTGATGAGATTGATAAGGCAGATATTGAGTTTCCCAATGACCTTTTATTGGAGTTGGATCGTATGGAATTTTATGTCTATGAACTACAAAAGACCATCCAGGCTCAAAAAAGACCCATCGTAATTATTACCTCTAACAATGAAAAGGAGCTGCCCGACGCTTTCCTAAGAAGATGTTTTTTTTATTACATCAGCTTTCCAGAGCCTGCTACCATGCAAGAAATCATCCAGGTACATTATCCCAATCTGGCCGAAGACCTGATGGATAGTGCTATGAAGGTTTTTTATAAAATCCGGGAAGTCAAAGGGCTGAAGAAAAAACCCTCTACCAGTGAGCTGATTGACTGGATCAAACTGCTAAAATACGGTCAGATTGACCCCAAGGAGTTGGATGACACTGATCTGGTCACTAAAATGCCTCCTTATGCGGGTTCTCTGATCAAAAATGAGCAAGATTATGCCTTATTTGAGCGAATGCGCCGTTTTGGGAGATAATCCCCGGCTTTGATTCCTAGACCTGAAATTAACCCAAGTAAGAAGATATGTTTTTAGATTTTTTTCTGATTTTAAAACAACACGGGATTCCTGTTACGCTCAAAGAGCACCTGATGCTGTTGGAAGCCCTGGATAAGCGTGTGATAGAATTCAGCGTAGAGGAATTTTATGCACTAAGCCGCGCTGTTTATGTCAAACATGAGCAAAATCTGGATCGTTTTGATGTACTGTTCGGGCGATATTTTCAGGGGATAGACCGACTTCCGGTCGAAAAGCTGGTTGAAATTCCTGCCGAATGGCTAAAAAAAGGCTTAGAAGATCGTAATTTTACAGAAGAAGAAAAAGCCCTGATCGAGGCCATGGGAGGTTTGGAAAAACTCATGGAGCGACTTCAGGAACTTCTCGAGCAACAAAAGGAACGCCACGAAGGAGGCAATACCTGGATTGGTACACAGGGCACTTCTCCTTTCGGGGCAATGGGGTATAATCCCGAAGGGGTGCGAATCGGGCAAAAAAACGGCGGACAAGGCAAGGCTGTGAAGGTCTGGGAAAAAAGAGGGTTTCAAAATCTCAAAGACGACGTAGAGCTCAATACCCGCAACATCAAGGTGGCTCTCAAAAGACTTAGAATTCTGACCCGAGAAGGTATTCCAAACGAACTCGACATCGATGGTACCATCCAGAAAACTGGTAAAAATGCCGGTATTTTAGAGTTAGAAATGATTCCTACCCGCAAAAATCGCGTCAAAGTACTGCTTTTGATGGATATTGGCGGTTCCATGGATAGTTATATCCACCTCTGCGAACAGCTTTTTTCGGCGGCTAAGTACGAGTTTAAACACCTGGAATATTATTATTTTCATAACTGCCTCTATGAATATGTCTGGAAAGACAATCGTCGCCGATTTGAGGAGCGCATCCCGACTATGGATTTACTCAATAAATTTAATGGAGATTATAAACTCATTTTTGTGGGTGATGCTACAATGGCTCCTTATGAAATCACCTCCAAACACGGCAGTATAGAGCATTACAACGAAGAAGCAGGCATCACTTGGCTCAATCGGATGAAAGAACACTTTAAATATTCGGTATGGCTCAACCCTACCATGCCCCAATATTGGGAATACACGCCCTCCATAGATATCATCAAAGAGTTTATCGGAGATCGTATGTTCCCTCTTACGCTCAATGGATTGACACAAGCCATGAAAGCCCTAAAAAATAAAAAGAAGAAGTTTGAAGGAGAGGTTTGAACAACAACAGAAGTATTAAATAAATTTTCTTTAATTTTTGCTAAATGATTATCTTGGCAACCGAAATACCTACTGGCTCTTTTTTGTTGGAACTTGGGTTTTGGATTTTGATGCTTGGATGGCCTTTTCAAAAAAATAAATCATTCTAAAACCCAAACCCATAAGGTTGCCGATCAATAGTTTATGAAGACGCTCAGAAAAATTTATGGAATCTGGGGAGTTATGTGTTTTACCATTCCACTCATTTTCCTTTTACCTTTTTTCCACCTTTTTGCCTTGCGTGACGAGTGGCATATTTATTCATCATGGTTGAATCGGTTTTGGGCACGTATCTTTTTTATAGGGATTTTGGTGCCTTACCACGTAGAATATCGCTTTAAGGCGATAAAAAAACAACCTTATGTCTATTGCTCCAACCATACCTCCTGGCTTGATATCATCATTATGGGCATTATTGCCAAAGGCGATCATACTTTTATCGGTAAATCTTCCCTGATCAAACTGCCTTTATTCGGACCAATGTTTAAAAAATTGCATATTACCGTAGATCGCAATAGCCGACAGCATTCCTATCAAGCATTCACGGAGTCGATGAAAGCCATTGATAAAGGGAGAAGCGTCATTGTATTTCCCGAAGGCGGAATAAGGGGTACTGCTCCTTATCTCAATGATTTTAAAGATGGAGCTTTCCGAATAGCCATCGAGAAGCAGATTCCGCTAGTGCCCGTAAGCATCCTCTACAACTGGAAAATTATGGATAAAAGCTTTTTGCCCAAATGGCATTGGGGAAAAGCCATTGTACACCCTCCTTTAGATACCAAAGGATTGACTTTGGAAGACTTGGAAAGCCTCAAAGCAAAAACCCGTGAAAGTATAGAAAAAGAGCTTAAAACCATTTATCCCCTGGTTTATGAAACTAAATAAAGATACTCTTGCAAAAATTGCCCACTTAGCCCGATTAGACATCTTGCCTGAGCAGGAAGATAGTATGCTGGCTGATTTTAATAAAATACTCGCATGGGTGGATGCCCTCGATGAAATAGATACCTCTCAAGTAGAGCCGCTTACTCATATATCTCTTGAAATCAACAGCTTTCGTGAGGATCAGATCAAGGATACCCTGGAGCGCGAAAAGGCTCTTTCCCTGGCACCACAAAGCAATGAGGAATATTTTGAAGTCCCCAAAGTGATTGATTTATAAGAAACTCCTCTAGTCAAAGGCATTTTTTGAGTATTGCTTTAATACGTGTAGCTTAAAAAATTCTGAATATTTATTCAATAAAAAACCATGAGTACGCTTCTTTTCTGGAAAGAATGGCCAAAAATTCACAGACTATTCTATTTGTCTCTTTGGGGCATATTTTTTCTGAGCATTTTTGTGTTTATCTATGTTTATTTTCAGGGTTCTGATTTTATCAGTCAGTGGCTGGTACTCGAGGAGCTTGACCTGAGCAAAGCCAAGATCGGGGAAGTAAAGGTAGGAATGTTTTCATTACCTCTGGAAGGGCAACTTTACCTAAGCGGCAGCTCCTATGATGCTGCTTATTTTCAACTGCCGATATGGGTTTATCCGATTTATGGCTTGGTGATGGCTTTGATGGGGGTGTTGATCCTGACGATTCTGAGTACTTTGCGTCCGCTTTGGTTTGCAGGCGGAATGACCATATTTATATTTTATCTTTCTACATTAAATATGGATTATGTCATTTCCTGGGGAAACTATACGCAAATTTTTCTGATTATATCGCTTGTTACGTATATTGGGCTAAGTTATTATCTGAATGCTTATCTAAAAAATATAGGCTTTGGAGTTAGATTTCTTGCTTTTTTAGTGCTTAGTTTAGTTCTGGGTACAATTTTAATGTTATTTTCTTCCGTCAAAAACCCGGTCATTTATCTGATCAATTACGGAGCTTTGATTCCTGTAATTCTGACTTTGCTTTTTATTACGATTACGGCGCATGACATCGTCCGTACTTTTTTTTACCTGATTACTCGCTACAATCCACAAGGCGCTCAAAGCAATTTGATACACTTCAGCATCATTACTCTTTTTTATCTGGTGAATTTGGTGCTGATTCATCTCAAACAAAGAGAGATTTTCGTCCTGGATATTTATTATCTCAATGTGTACTGGCTTTTTATAATCGGAGCGATTCTGGGGGTTTGGGGTTATCAACAAAGGCAGGTTTTGATTCAACATATTTTGCCCTTTGATTATCAGACGGCTTTTGGGTATATCTGCCTGGCGATTTTGTCATTTGCAACCATCACCTTTTATTTTGTCACTTCCAATGATGCCATGACAGATGTATTCCAAGATTTTATCCTTTTTAGTTATATCGCTTATGGGTTTACTTTTTACATTTACATCATGAGCAATTTCGCTGATCTCATGCGGCAAGGGGTAGATGTGAACGGTTTTGTATATGAAGGCAAAATCATACCTTTGAATCTTTTGCGGTATTTCGGGTTAGTGATTATTCTTGGGTTTTTCCTGAATGTAAAACAAATTATGTATTATCAGGCCATCAGCGGCTATTATAATGGCATTGGGGATATTTATTTTTATCACAAAGACTATCGTCTGGCCGAACGCTATTATACCCAGGCACTTTACAATGATTTTCTGAATCACCGCTCTAATTTTGCCCTAGCTTCTTTAGCGCATTTGAACAAAGACGAACCCGAAGAATTAAAATTCCTGAAAACAGCCATCAAAAGGCAACCCTCAGAATTTGCTTATATCAAAATGGGTAACCTGCTACTCAGGAATGACAAAAAAATTGATGCACTTTTTGCCCTTCGACAAGGGCTGGAAGCTTTTCCGAAAAGCCCTTTTTTACTCAATAACTTAGCTCTTTTGTACAAAACCAATCAAGTCGCAGATTCTACGGTATATTATCTCGAGCAAGCGCAACGATTCAGCCGTTCACCCATTCCTCAAAATAATCTCTGGGCTTTTCTGACCGAAAAAACAGCCGGGGATTCTCTGCCCAATCAACTGCCCACCATAGACCCTCAAGCACTGGATTTACCCGGCAAAATCAATGTACTGGCACTTTATACCCAAAATCAACAAGCCCTGGTTTTCAAAGAAATTCCCAAGCCCTATTTTCCAAAAATTGATGCCCAACAGTTTGCTTTCCTGCACAACCTGAGTTTCAATCAAATGCAAAGCGGAGATACTGCCATCCAGGCACTCTTCCGGGAGTTTATTGCAAAAGACAAATCCCTGCAATTCGGTCATCAAACCCAGTTTCTACAGGCTTGTTTTGCCTATTACAGCGGCAAAGTGTATGATGGAATTCAGCTTTTGGCATCCATCCCCGTATTGCCTTCGGATGGCTACTACAACACTATTTTGGGGCTTTGGCTGCTCGAGCAAAAAGCCTATTCAGGCGCCATAAGTTATCTCGACAAAGCCATCGCCCTTGAGAATACCCTGGCATCGTTTTACAAAGCCATCGCCCTCAGCGAATCCCGCCGATTTGAAGAAGCCATCCCGCTTTGGGTCAATTTGGCAAATGCCCACAAAAAAAACCCGGAAACAGCCCAATACGCCGAGATAATTTTAAAGGTCTTTAAGGATAGCCTTGCGCTGGATAATGACGTGGATAAATACAATTTTTTACATTATAAAAAACACCTCATTTCATTAGATACCCAAAGGGAAGTCTACAACGCCATCGAGAACCCCAACTATCGGGTCAAAGCCGGAGTAGAACTCGCCCAATATTATCTTGAGCAGGATAGTATTGCACCAGCGGCTGCCTTTGTGGAAAATATCAATGCCATTCAAGTCAATGATGCTTTTATCGCTTCTCAGAAAAATCTGGTTAACCTTCAAATCGCCCTTAAAAATGGTTTGTATGAAGACTTACTAAAAAACCTAGATCGGGTAAAACTTGTACCGCTTCATCGAAATCAGTTGGCTTTTATTCGCGCCAAAGCACTCCAAAGCCTGAAAAGAAATAAAGAAAGTGAAAAATATTACCTCCTAGCACTTCAAGCAAGCCCCTTTGAAGAAGAAACTGTACTCCATAGTGCTGCATTTTTTGAGAAAATCAAAAAAGATAAACAAAAAGCCTACGATATTCTGGTCAATAGTGTACGCTCAAACCCCTTTTCACTCAAAGTCTATAAAGCGTATGCACTGATCTGCCCACAAGTAGGGCTGGATTATTATGGGGAAAGTGCCCTGGAAAGCATTCGTACACTCACAAATCAGGAAGACTATCAAAATTTTGTGAAATATTACGAAGATCAAAAAAATAAATCCCGCTCATTGCCCTAAGTTCAGGAATGAATTGTAATTTTCGGCAGTTTCTTACTACTTATAAATCGGTTTTTGGTCTTCTAACTAAAAACCGATTTAAGCTTTTCACTCAATCAAACATCCATAACAAACCATTATGACTAAAATCATTGAAACTCAAGACATTGGAAAGACCTACATCATGGGCGCTGAAGAGGTGCACGCACTAAAATCTATCAGCATCACCATTAACAAAGGTGAATATGTCGCTTTTATGGGTCCGTCCGGCTCTGGTAAATCCACCCTGATGAATATCATCGGCTGCCTGGATACTCCTTCCAAAGGACGATATATTTTGAATGGCACCGATGTCAGCGATCTGAGTGAAAATGAACTCGCAGACATCCGAAACAAAGAAATCGGCTTCGTATTCCAAACCTTTAACCTCCTTCCTCGTAATACCGCCCTCGATAATGTGGCTCTGCCGCTGATCTATGCCGGGCTTGGCAAATCTGCCCGCAACGAACGCGCCATGCAACAACTCGAGAGCGTAGGCCTGGGTGACCGTGCCAAACACAAACCTAATGAACTTTCTGGGGGGCAAAGACAACGCGTCGCCATTGCCCGCGCTCTGGTCAATGACCCCAGTATCATCCTTGCCGATGAGCCCACTGGTAACCTGGATTCTAAAACTTCCTACGAAATCATGGATCTCTTTGATCAACTCCACCAAAAAGGCAATACCATCATCATGGTGACCCACGAAGAAGACATCGCCCACTATGCACACCGCATTATTCGCTTGCGTGATGGACTCACTGAATCGGATACCATCAATGAAAATATCACCAGACCCATGAAGGTGATGGGGTGATTGGGGACTGACTTGTTTTTTTATAGAAATAGAAGGAAGATAAAAGTAATTTTTTAGACACGAATGTTATCGCCCTCCGTAGTCTGTGTCTCCGCCATAACCGTAAGGCTAATAGGTATTAAGCAATGGTGTGACGGCTATGGAATCACGACAGACCACTTGTATATAAATAAAAGTATTCAGCACAACAATTAGGGGCTGAAGACTTTTAATATCATAGGTGTAAACCCAACCGATTCTTTAGACCTGATTAAGTTCCTAGGAAGTGTGTACCCATAGACTCAAACTGAGCATGGTGGCTGAGAAGCTCTTCAGCTTTTTTGACTTCCTCCTTCGGACCGTGTACTACAATTAGAAACTTTCCTGCTTCTACTTCTTTTTTATATTTTTCGGCATCGTGGAAGTGGTCTTCGTGTCCGACAACTTTACCCTCCGTGCCATAACGTGTCCCGGTGATTGCCCCGATGATCGTACCACCCAAGCTACCCAACATCATGCCACTGGCCGCTCCCAGTACGTGTGCCAGCAAAGAACCACCCAGATAGATAATTCCCAGCTCAGGCACAGCGATCATCGTAATCCCTGCAAGCAGACCTACTGCTCCTCCAATCAGAGAACCTTTTTGAGTAGCTTCATCCCAGGTATGCACGCCTTCTACATCCTGTACGGCCTCCCCTTTACCAATAAACCCTACGTGTCCCATAGGGAAATGATTTTTCTTGAGAAATTTCAATGCCTCGACAGCTGCGTGGTGGCTTTGATAGACACCCACAATAGTATCAGATTTTTTGCTCATGATCGTAAACTGATTAAGTGTTATTTATTGTTGAAATTTAGTGATTTCCTCATATATCTCTAATGACTTTTATCGCTTAGAAATATGACTTTTGCCGGATTATTCATGAAGGGCAATTTGTCCGCTCTGATTCAATCCTACAAAGCCCCATTTACATCCTACAAAGCCCCATTTACATCCTACAAAGCCCCATTTACATCCTACAAAGCCCCATTTACATCCTACAAAGCCCTATTTACATCCTACAAAGCCCTATTTACATCCTACAAAGCCCTATTTACATCCTACAAAGCCCCATTTACATCCTACAAAGCCCTATTTACATCCTAGAAATCCCTGTTTACATCCTACAAAGCCAAACCTCCTCGCTTCAACTTTACGAGAAGTAGCACAGAGAGCTATGGTGAAGGTTATCCAAACTTTTTTGCTTCGCAATACCTGTTTTTGAGGTATAAGTAGTTGTCTATAATTAGTTTATATTATTTATTTTCATAATTAATTGATAACCAATGTAATTATATTTGCTATGGACTATCGACTAATTACTATGGACTACTTATAGACAATCAAATACTTCAAACTCATCCAAAATCATCTTCTCTTTTTGTATAGCAAGCATAATTTCCCTATTTTTATTTCTTAAATAATCTGAATTCTATGAAAATTTATACCAAAACAGGTGACCAGGGGCAGACTTCATTGATTGGAGGCGTTCGAGTGCCCAAATCGCACCTTCGGATTGAGACTTATGGCAGCGTGGATGAGCTCAATTCATTTATCGGATTGCTCAGAGATCAAGAAGTATGTACAAGCCGCCAAGACGAATTAAAAGAAATTCAGGATCGTTTGTTCACCATTGGGGCCTATCTGGCTTCTGATCCTGAAAAAGCAAAAATGAAAATCCCAGATTTGCTTGAGCCGGACGTAACTTTTTTGGAAAATAAAATAGACGAAATGAATGAAATCCTACCAGAAATGCGTAACTTTATTCTCCCTGGAGGGCATCCATCCATTTCATTCGGGCATATCACCCGGACAGTTTGCCGAAGAGTAGAGCGACTTTGCGTTGCTCTCAAAGAAGAAAGCGAAGTATTGCCCCTGGTGATCATATATTTGAACCGTCTTTCAGATTATCTATTTATATTATGCCGTTGGATGCACGTAACGCTAAACATTGACGAACTCCCCTGGAAAGCCCGTATATAAAGGCTTTTTCCGTGACTATAAAATTTTCATGAAATAACCATTAAATATCATTGTCTTTATGCTTGATACACTCGAAATTCAAATTCATAAAACCCCTAAATCTCGCCTACAGGAGATAGATTTTGATAACCTGATATTTGGTCGCACCTTTTCTGATCACATGTTTACGGCAGATTATCAGGATCACAACTGGCAAAATCTGCTGATTCAGCCTTATTCCAGTTTGTCTTTAAGCCCTGCTTTGATGGCCTTACATTACGGACAGTCTATCTTTGAAGGCATGAAAGCCTATCGAACCGTAGAAAATGAAATTGTACTTTTCCGCCCTCACGAAAACTGGAAAAGAATGAATGTTTCTGCCGAAAGAATGTGTATGGCTCAACTTCCCGAAGAAGTTTTCATCGGAGGGCTTCAAAATCTGGTAGCTTTAGACAAAGACTGGGTACCTAACCGTCCGAATTATAGCTTGTACCTTCGCCCTTTTATGTTTGCTTCGGATGAATACATCGGCGTAAAACCTTCTGATACCTATAAATTTGTGATATTTACCTGCCCCGTAGGTGCCTATTACAGTGGTGCCATAAAAGTAAAAGTGGAGCAGCACTATGTCAGAGCTGCCGCCGGAGGTACTGGTTTTGCCAAAGCCGCCGGGAATTATGCCGCATCTCTCTATCCCGCTAAACTCGCCCAGGATGAAGGGTATCAACAAATCATCTGGACAGATGCCAAGGAGCATCGTTATGTGGAAGAATCAGGCACGATGAATTTGATTTTTGTGATCAATGGCAAGGTAGTTACTCCCCCTACTGATGATAAAATTCTACACGGCATAACGCGCAAGAGTGTCCTCGAACTCGCCCAAGATTGGGGTATGACCGTTGAAGAAAGATATATTTCTATGGAAGAAATTCTGGATGCTCTGCAAAGTAATCAGCTTCAAGAAGCCTTTGGCGTGGGTACGGCTGCCGTAGTGACACCGATTGAGACCATTGGCTACTTGCAAAAAGATTATCAATTACCTACATTCAACGAAGATTGTTTTGGGTTCAAAGCCAAAAAATACCTGACCGATTTGTGCAAAGGTCTGGTAGAAGATAAATTTGATTGGATTTTTAAGGTAGCCTAAAAAAAATTACCAAAAATCGGGGGGAATAAATCCCCCTTTTTTATTGCTTTACAAATCTTTGTACCCACGTGTTCCCTTGCTGATATAGCCTAAGCGTGTATATTCCCCTAGGCAAATGATTGATCGATATGGAAAAATTCGGCTCATTTTGTTGAAGTTGTAATTCTTTATTTTCCAGGATATTCCCGTTTGTTTGGTAAATACTTAGAAAGATTTTACCTGAAATTCCTTCATTCAAAATTACCCGAAGGTTTTCCTGCACTGGGTTAGGATTGATGCTAAAACCCCATACACGTATATCTTCTGCCAATTCTAGGCTTATAGAGGATGAATAAGCAGAAAAACCCGCCGCATTGCGCGCCCGAACTCGGTAATGATACAAACCACCTTTTTCCAAATCAGCTTCTAAATAATAAGGCTGGCTAGAGGAAATGATAGCTTTGAACGCATAAGATAAAGTATCTGTTTTTGATCGCTCCACTTCAAATTCATAAAAAGCCTCATCAGGGTTTGGAGATTCCCATTCAAGCAATACCCTCGAGTCATCCGGCTGAGAAATCCGTAAATTTTCAGGAGCTTCAGGCAATGTGAGTCCCTTTACTATTTCACTCATGGGGGCACTTCCCAGATCATTGCGCGCCAATACCTGATACTCATACAAAGAGTTGGCTTGTAATGTACTGTCATACCAGACTGGAGATTGGCTTGTCGCAATTTTTAGGAAATTTTCTTTTTCAAATGCTTTTCTGTAAACTTCATATACGACTCCTTCGTCGTCACTTCCCAACCAACTTAGTTGTAGCGCACTGCTTGATAAAGTCTGCACGCTCAAGCTATCGGGTCGGAGTGGCGGACTTAGCGCAAAAGTAGTGGCACTAGCTTGATTGGAATATCCCAAATTGTGATAGCCCAAACTGCCGAATTCATTCACCGCTTTGACCCGATAATAATACGTAGTGGCAGGCTCTAAATGCTTATGCACATAGTTTGTCTGATTGGCCAACAGGGTATCTAGCACCTCAAAGGTATTTTGCACCAAATGCTCTAAGATAAAAAACTGTTCATTATCCGATTGATCTCGCCAGTGAAGTCGTATTTGATAAGAAGACACTGCTTGTGCTTCCAAATCGGAAGGTGGATTGGGGCTTTCATAAAAAGTAAAGGTACTTACCTCTGAGCTAAATGCAGAATAACCTGCTTGATTGTAAGCCCTAATCATATAAGCATACGAAGTCCCAGGCTGTAGATGTGTATCCTGAAAGCTGTTTTCACCCCCATCAGCCGTATAAATCAATACAAAACTTTGCTTATCCGTATCAAAGCGGTATAGCTCATATTCTTCAGCAATAGAAGACCAGTCTTCCCACTCGATCTGAATTTCTGTACTGGAAAGTGCAATGGCTGTTACTTGTTCGGGTATGGGCGGTAAACTCAGCCGGGTGGTATCTCCGGCTTCATGGCTAAAATCAGATTCGCCGCCTAGATTTACCGCTTTGACTCGGTATCTGTAGAAACTTTGTGAAAGAAGCCCTGCATCCGTGTATGTAGTAATATTTTTCGGTACTTCGGCTATTTTTTCAAACTGAGCCGTTTCATCTATCCACCTGAATACCTGAAAATAAGTTTCGTCTGTGGACTGATCTATCCACGTCAGGTGAATATGCGTATCATCTAAGGCTTTGGCCTCCAATGCTAAAGGTACAGACGGCGCAGCCGGCAAAACCGATACGAGTTCCTGATTTCCAGGCGGGGAGGAGCTTATGTAATTGAATGATTTGATATGGTAATAATACACTTTCCCAATCTCAATACTTTCATCGGTATAAGTGCTTTCTGTAGTGTTGGTAATTTTGATGACTTCAAAAGGACCTTCTTGATTTTCGGAGCGATATACTTCAAAGCCTACTTCATCTAGAGATATATCTTTCCAGGTCAAAAGAACACTGCTCAAAGATGGATGCAAAATAGCTACCAAGGAATCGGGAGCTTCGGGCGCACCAGGTGCAAGGGGAGGACTATACTGCCAAAAATCTGCTCCTCCGCTACCACCTCCAATAAAACCCTTTTCACGGATGGTAAATCCAAAACCAAGATTGCGGGCAGTTCCCCCAAAATTTGCCTTTTGAGACCAGGAGTTGGTTCTGGGGTCATATTCCCAAAAATCCTTGAGTTTCGAGCCTTTGCTCCCTGTGCCCAAATATCCTTTGTCTCCGATGGCAAAAGCCACTGCTTCAGCCCGGCCTGTCGGCAGGTTTGCTTTTTTTGCCCAGGCTCCACCTTGGATGGCAAAAGGATCAAACTCCCACAAATCTGCCAGATAGGTACCATAATAACCTGAACTAACGTATCCCTTGCTACCGATAGCAAAAGCAGTAGGAAAATATCTGTTTGATGCTTCTGAGGGTATATTGTTCATTCTTTTCCATTGCTGGCCAGGGAGAGCCTGGGGGTCAAATTGCCATAGATCCTTTTCGCCGTCGCCAATCCCTACATAACCTTTGTTGCCAATGACAAAAGCGATTAATTGGTATCTTTCAAAACCCTCGGGATAGTGGTCTTGAATAAGCCAAGTATTGGTTTTGGGGTCGTATTCCCAGAGGTCGTCTTCAAAATAACCCAGACCTACATAAGCCTTTCCTCGAATGACCATAGCTATGGGGTTGTAGCGACCACCACCTGGGAAAGTTCCTTTTTCTATCCACTGACCGGAAGTGCCAGTTTGGGGGTCATATGCCCAAAGCTTGCCCGAAGTAGTAAGTACATAGCCCTTATCATCAATAGCAAATCCTACAGCCCCTTGGATACCACTTTGTGGGCTTTGGAAGTCTGTTTTTCTTGCCCAATAACCTTTTTCAGCGATATTTACTGGCAATGTACCTGCACTCTCCGCCCGGCTGAAGTCTGAGTATCCCCCTGCATTAAATGCCCGGATTTGATAGGAATAATAAGTGGCGGGAAAAAGGTTTTTATCCACATAAAAGGTATCATTTGCAGCGGCAGTATACACTTTTTGATTATTCATGCCAGGTTCAGAACGCCAGATCTCGAAACCGTCTTCATTGTCTGAAATATCGCTCCAGCTCAGTCTCAAAGATTCTTCTGATAGACTATCTACCGCAAACTGCACTGGGGCAGAAGGCGCAAAAGGTACACACGTTACGTGGATGCTAAACCCTGAACGGGTCACACTGCGATCAGAGCTAAAAAGAACAGAAAGATTGCCTTCAGCTTTACTTGCGCGGATAAGCGGTGGGAGATTGACACCAGTGTAAGTCCCTATCAATTGCTCATCTTCGGGTTTTGAACCTTCGTAGATGTGAATAAAATCACGGGAATTTTCCAGATCAAAATCCAGAAATTCAAGTTGAATTCTTCTCCCGGGCATATCTGGTTTTAATTCACACAAGATTAGTTGGTTGTTCCCATAGTCTTCTACTCCACCCGGATCCAGTAAAATATCCTGACAAGTATTTAATAAGGTGTCTTTTGCCAGGATAATGACTCCTAAAGGTACTTTGACAAGATTGCTTAAGGGCGAAGTTCCATAATGATTGGAGGCTATGAGTTCGTAGGCATACAACTCAAGCACAACCAAAGAGCTATCCGTAAATTGATTGGGGGCAGGTGTTTCGGGGAATTTAAAAATGGTATCAATCACTTGTACTTCTTGTTGGTGGAGGTATCGTCGTAGCTCCCATTGCTCCACTTCGCCGTTGCCGATAGGGGAGTCCCAGGTAAGCACTATTTTTTGGGAGGACTCTGCCCTAGCTTGTAGGTTTTGTGGGGCAGTGGGTTTCCCCTGAGTAATGGCAAATATTTCTTTGGAATAAGGCGAAAAACCATCTTGGTTAAAGGCCAGAATTCTGTAAAAATAGCGAGTATTTTCTTTTAAAGTGGCATCCCGAAAAGTGGTGTTTTCTGATTCCAAAGTGGCAATACGGATAAAATTTTGATTATTTTCTTCTGAACGCTCTACGACAAAACCCTGGCTGCGTATGCAGGTATCTTGCCAGTGTACGCTAATTTCGTGATTGGATAAAACTTCAATATTTTTTACAAAAGGAGCACTGGGAGGATTCAGTTTTTGAATGGTTTCCAGGGCTTTGAGTGCATTAATTCGCCCATAGCCCATTTCCTCGTTCCAATCTCCGTGTATAAAATTACTTCTTGGGGCATAGACATAATTGCCTGTTTTATCACAACTCTCAAGAAGGACTTTGCCTAGTTGGGCTGCGTTGAGGTTAGGGCGTACCGAAGCCATCAAACCTACCAACCCAGCAGCCAAAGGGCTGGATGCCGAAGTACCGCCAAAATATCCATAGTTGTCTCCGTTTAGCGTGGTAAAAATCCCTTCACCAGGGGCTACCAAATCCAGGGAATCTCCATAATTGGAAAAACCCGTACGTGTATCCTTGAAATTGGTAGCCCCTACGCCGATTACTCCGGGCAAATAATAGGGATAAATCACTTGATTTTTCCGATTCCAATTGCCCGAAGAGGCTAAGATCACAGCACCAAGCCCTTTTCGGGTTTCTTTTTGCATTCTCTGATAGCTGGTTCGGATGGTATTGGTGAGGCTTGTTGTAGCAAAACTATTGCTGACTGCCACTACATTTGGGGTTTTGACGATATGCTCTGCGGCGCGGATATAAGCCGAACTGCGGACATAGGTCAGTCCGTCGGAGCGCACCTCTTCGCCAATCAAAATAGGCATGACTTTGATTTTGTTTCCAATTCCTGCGATACCCAGGTTGTTGTGGGTGCTTGCAGTGATTAAACCTGCACAGGGAGTACCATGACGTGCGTATTGATTTTGAGGAGCAGGATGGGTATTATTAAAAGCCGCATTGTAAGGCGAGATGATGTTGTTGCTCAAGTCTTCGTGTTTAAGATCGTAGCCGTGCAAATCAATAACCGCTACCACCACCTGACTGTCTCCGGGGTGAATTGCCCAGGCTTCGGGGGCATCAAGGTCTGCATCAGATTCTTGATGTAAAAACCATTGTTTGGAGAAATCAGGGTCGTTTGGTAGGTCATTATTGGATATAGAGGGGCAAATTTGCGGCTCAGATTCATAAAAACCGGAGGGTGAGGTAAGAATCAGGTCAGGTTCGGCATAGATGACCTCTTCCCGCTGATCAAGTTTGTGGGTGATCTCAAAAATATCTACCGATTCAGGAAGCTCTACAAAACAAAGTAAGCCGTCCTCAGTAGGATGAAATTCCTGAAGACTTACCCCGTAATTATCCAGAAATAAGTGCAATGTAAGTATATCTGCTTGAGAGCGGATTTTTAGGAGAAGTCGGTTAGTAAGAAAAACCCTGACACCTGCCATGTCATAAGCCGGATAAAGTGCCTTAAATTGATCCTCAAGGGCTAGTTTTTGCCGGAGAGACGAGAAGTTTGGGGGGGATTTTGCCCTAAACTGAAGCACTTGATGACTTTCCGAAGCCAGGGAAGGGTTTCCGTAGCGGCGAATTGTTTGAGAAATCTTGGTGGAATGTTTTTGGTTTTTTACGTCTGAGGCATTGGATTCAAGAATCAACAATGCTTCTCGATCAATTTTTTGTAAATAAACCGGGCGTTTATCCATCAAAAAATACGATAAGGAAGGTTGAGCGTAAGCAAACTCACACCAAAAAGCTACCAAAAAACAAAATCCTGCTATTTTTTTCATAAGTCAATGTGTTGATGAGGATTAAGCTGTTGAACCATCATAAATTTTACTTCTTGAGCTTTAACAAGCAGAAGGTTCAGTTGGTGTTCATGGATACTTTACGATCTTGTAAGATTCCAGGATGGAAAAATTTTAGCTTTACTTATAATCTGAGTATCTCTCCAAAAACTTATATCGGTGATAGTCCATATACGATAGTCCGTAGTCCATCGTCAGACAGTCCATTTTTAATAGATTGATTGTATTCACTACAGTGAGAGGGGGGCTTTGCCCGAAATATCTGCTTCAAAGCAGCTTGTATGATGTGCTTGCTATCTTAAGTCTGCTTCAAAGCAGCTTGTATGATGTGTTTGTTATTTAAGGGCTTATCATCGATGTCGTTCCTACGGAACTCAGGCGGAGACGAACTAATTGCTATATATATCTCGCTCCTAGTGGAGCTAAAAGTCAATTCTCTCAGGGTAGTTTCAAGTAAAACCATAAAGAAAAAGCCAAGACTTGAAGGAATGGCTTGCCACGAATGATTATATTTATTTGTGCATTGGGGGCAAAATTTAGGCTCTTTATGAAATTACTTGAAACTAATTATTTACTCACGAAAACGGGCAACGACAGGGTCGCTTTAAGCGACCCCGTCGTTTGAGTAGATTTATCTTCAAAGTAAAATCATAAAGAACCAAAATTTATCATTAAGAGATGAAAAGTGAATGCACTTATTTTTTAGGTAGTGTGTAACTTGAATGCTGTTCGTTCAAAACAGTGGGCTATGAAGACGCAGCCCGCGGCGACTTGTTATTTGGAGAGCTAAGAAAACGAGGAGGTTGTTTCAGGCGACCTCCTCGTTTTTAGATTTATTTTCAATTAAAAAGACAAAGAACCTTTTACCCGAATGTTATCCAAACATCATCCAAACATCATCCAAACTTGAGTTGTTGTTTCATCGCATCAAATATTTCTTTTAATTCGGGGGAGAGTTGGGGGTAACTCACTTTTTTTGCCAGTTGAGTATCCTCCTCTTCCAAAACCCAATAATAGTTTTCCCGGTCTTTGCTTGGGTTTTGAGGATTGTTTTCGTCCGGCGAACGGATAAAATCTATCATCTGCTTTTTGAGTTCTTCGGATACAGTGCTTTCATCTAATACGGCACTTTTGGATTTGCCCAAAAACCCCCCGGTCTCTATCAATTTTAATTTCATGACTTTATATTTTTTAGACGACACCTGCCATTTTCCAGCCGTATTGCACTGCTTTTTCCTCGAGGCTGCCTGCGCCATAGAGTTTGTTGGCTGTGAGGATGGTGGCTTCACGTGCGTCGGCAAACTGCGACGTGGCATTCAGTAGATTTTTATTTGTCAAAGCTTCATACCAGATTCGCCCGGCTTTTTCCCAGGCAAAACCTCCTATTTCACGGGCTGTGACATAAAAAGCATAATTGGGTATTCCCGAATTGATATGCACTCCTCCTGCATCTTCATAAGAAGGCAGATTTTTATAGTCTTTCATGGTAGCAGGCTGAGGATCATCCCCCAAAACAGGGTGATTCTTGTAGGCGCTACCTGGATCTTTCATAGATCGAATGGCATATTCATCTCCTATGACGATACTTTCTCCAATGAGCCAGTTGGAAGTTTGGACATCCTGATTCAAAACCCGCTGTTTGACAAGGATGCCAAAGACATCAGCATAAGATTCATTCAAAGCACCGCTTTGGAAAGCATACTCAAAATCGGCTTCGTACTGAATGACGCCGTGTGTCATTTCGTGGGCTATCACGTCCAAATCCAGGGTGAAATTATCAAACAGTTCGCCATCGCCATCTCCGTAGAACATCTGCGTACCTGTCCAGAAGGCATTGCTGTAGTTTTTTCCGAAATTAACCGTTTGTTTGATGATCAGTCCTGCGCGGTTGAGAGAGTTTCTTCCGAAGAGTTCAAAATAAAAATTCCAGACGTGTCCGGCGGAATCATAGACCCTATTGACATCCGGGTCATCTACTTCTGGTGCGCCTTCCTTGCGTACCAGTTTGTTTTTGGACATTTTTTCTGTGTTGCGGGCATCGTAGACTTTCCGGTAGGGTTTGGGTGTAGTAGCGACAAACTCCGCGGGGATGTCTAAGTCCATCAAGGCGTTTTTTTCCATAGGAGAAAACCTTGAGAAAAGTTTTCTATCGCCTCTAAAGCGATTATCAGTGAGTTTGGCACCGGCCACCAGTTTGATTAGTTGCTCATCTCCTGTAGCCACTATTTTATCCAGCATATAAGGAGGTACAATACACTGAAATTTGTTGGGAGATGTAGGTTGTTTTTTGATATTACACATAGGATTTGTTGTTTTTGAAGCAATTTAAGGATTTATTCTCAAAAGTGTGCGCATAGAAGAAGATTTTAATTTTTAGTTTTTTTGGGGAAAATTGGCACACCGTGAATTATCCAGCCCTGTTTTGATGCGGTCTTTGGCAGGTATCAGCGCGTCAGATTGTTGAACTAGTCCCAGGGAACTTATACCCAGATTGAAGTGATTTGCCTGATTTTCTTGATTGATTAGCTTGATTATTAATGATTTAAAAGCTAAAATCTCGGAAAACCACTTCGGTTTGAGTATAAATTCCCTCATTAACAAGTCATTACAACAAAGTTTGAAGCTTTTGCTTTAGTTTTATCTCTTACAAACACATTAAAATCCCATAATCTATGAAAAAACTCATGTTGTTTTTCCTGACCTTTTACAGCCTAAGTGCTTTGCAGGCTCAGATTTATGTCAATAAAAAAGACATCAACCAATTGACAGACATTGTGTATATCGAGGTGATTATTGATTCTAGGGCATTTCGTGGAGGTAGATCATTTGCGATCCTGGATTATGGTCAACTCATTCGTGGTTTTACGGCCAGAGAAAACCGAATCACCAATGAACGAGGCGAAGACGAACTTTTTAACGGAGAAATGGACGTTTTTAACTTCCTCCATCGCAAAGGCTGGATTCACGAAACGACCTACGCCAAAGAAGCTTATGTATACCATATCTTCCGCCGGAAAGGAGTGGAGAAGTAATCGGTGTGAAAATTTTCCAAATCTCAGGGTTTTGTCTTCTAGTTGCTCCGGTTTAAACATCGATCATACGTATAAGTTCGTGGATATTTTCATCCTTCCAGATATTTTTATCTAAGAAAGCATAGTGTTGATTCAATTTGTCCAAACTATAGGCTTGTTCTTTCTTCAATTCTTCCAGAGAAAGACTTGCAGGAGTAAGCCAAAGTGCCGGGTTAAGGGGATCTTTTGCCGGATCAAAGGCAGCTTCTTCTTCAGAAAGCTCCAAAACCGCTAATAATTGCCTTAGCAATGCTTCGCTGTGGATTTCAGCAATTATTTGTGCGATTTTTAATTTAACGGTCTCAATATTCATTTTCTTGGAGAATGGGATATTTTTATAAATAATAATTTCGCTTTACACAAATATACAACAGAATTTACATTTATCAGACACTCCCTTCCACAAACATATTTCTTCACATTTCACTTGCCCACAAGTCGGGAGGTTTTGCGGGAGACAGTTCAAAAATGACCTAATTAAAATAAATTTCAGCTTAAATCATTATATTTGTTGGAAGTTGAAAATTAGTTTTAAAATTTTATGATTCGCAAAATTATCATTCCAACGCAGGATTCTTACCTCCTTCAATTGCCTGCTTATTTCATCGGCAAAAAAGTGGAGGTTTTGGCTTTTGAACTTAAATCTGAAACAATCCGGAAAAGCAAAACTACTGTACCTGAAAGTAAAGAAGATCGCATCTTATATTTGAAAAAAGTTTTAGATAAATTTCGGGTAGACCTAAGTAATTTTACCTTTAATCGAGACGAGGCCAATGAGTATGATTGAGAGATTCGCCATAGATACGAATGTCCTGGTGTATCTCCATGATTCCTATGATACGCCCAAACGTGAGAAAGCTATTGAATTGATGGCTATGTCACCGATAATCTCCGGACAAGTGATTTCTGAATATATCAATGTGCTAAGGCGTATTTTGAAAATATCAAAAACCGAATTGCTTCAGGAAGTTACATCCTGGCTTCAGTTTTGCGAAATTTTCCCAATTGATTTTTCCACCTTAGAACACGCCCACGCACTTATCCTGCAATATGATTTCCAGCTTTTTGATGCCCTCATCGTTGCCTCAGCTATTCAAGCCGAGTGTACTATTCTATATTCAGAAGATATGAAAAATGGACTTTTGGTGGATGATCAACTTACTATATGTAACCCTTTTTTGTAATACACCCATATTTTAACGCATAAGCACCTGTGCAAACGCAGGCACGGGCGTTTTGCCTTCGCTTGTGTCTGCACAAGCGACTCTAATACAGCTTGCGCTAAATTAACGGAAGAACCAGATTTTTTAGTCTCTAGTCTATAAGTCGGGAGATTTGCGGGGTGGAGGATATTATTTTTGGCATTACTTACTTACTTACTACTAAATAAATCAGCCAATGCTGAAAAAGAAGTTGTTTTTGCAATGTAAAGAGATATAAAAGGTTCATATCGCTGTCTTTCACTAGGGGATAAATTTTTATTAAAACTCAATAATTTACGATATTCTACCCCGATTTTAAAACCAAAATTATTATCAATCAATTCTAAATGACTAAGAAAAAGACCACTGGTTTTTTTGTCTAGGGTACTGATTCCTAGCACTGGTTTTAGGTTGATTGTAAATGATTTACTGGTTTTGAAATATTTAAAACCAATTCCAAAATTAAAATTATATGAATTGCTTTAGATAGAAAACTGCTTATCAGTAATAGGTGGAGTACTTCTAAACGCAGGGTCATTTTTAACAATAATGGTATCAGCTACAAAATTATTATAGCTGATATTTGTAGTCGTTGTTTTTCTTAAAACTTCTGAATGAATTACAAGATATGAACTTGATGATTCTGAACCCAATCTAAAAGTTGGAGATAGGGATAATGTTAAATAATTTACTTTATCTTCTCTATCATAAATATATCTTTGAGTAACTTGAGAAACAGAATCATCCTTCAAATCATTCAGATAAAATTCTCGGGTTTGTTCTCTTGTAAGTGTTGTTGTATCTCTTGAGATAAATCTTCCTTGATTTAATCTTGCCTCCAGACCAAAAACTTTTTGCTTTGCTGGGAATGCCTGAGGTAGAAAAAAGTTGATATCATAGTATAACCCACTAATTTTAACAGTTTCTAAAAAATCTAAATTTCCTCCAACAGAGAATAAAATTTCATTACTCTTTTTCTTTTTTTCTTCTTCAATAGCTTTGTAGCTTTCAATTATCCCCTTGATCAGCAAGTTATCAATTAGAATAACATGGGTGTCGTCTTCTATGGAGAAATTATCATTATTATCTGTTTTTTTCAATTTTTAGAACCAGTTTTTTATTCAAAAGATTAGGATTTTCTTTTAGTTTAATTGGGATGGCAATGATTTTTGAGTCATTTTTTGTAAAAACCAGGTTCACAGGTAAAAGCTTTTCATAATCTTCTCCTTCAATCGCCGAACTCTTATTTCCATCCACGGAAACCTTAATTTTAATATCCTCATTGATCTCTCCAACTACACTTATTGCTACAAAATGCATTTTTGTGGATTGAAAAGGCTCTAAAACTGAGCTGCTCTTTTCTGTAAATCCAACTTTGACTTTAGTTTCTTGTCCGTAGATATTTTTTTCAATGAAAATCAGAAATACTGAGATTAATATAAGTGTTACTACTCAGGTTGTAAAAAAGAATAATATTTGCATATTTTTAAAAAAAGAAAATTTATTTTTAAAATTTTGGGTTTAACAAAATATAATATGTTTGTGTAATAAGTAAGTTTACACAAACAAAATTATCCAGAAAT
>JANRIC010000036.1:0-60899 GCA_033765345.1 Microscillaceae bacterium | reverse complement strand
TGCGCAACACTTAAAAGAGCGGGGGAAGTGATCCTTCGGAACACCTCAAAGAACGGGGGTGCCAAGGCCTTCTGCTTCGCAGGTGAGTCGCAGACTCACGTAATTTTCGTGCTTAGTTGCAAACTAAGCACAACAGGGGGTCTGGATATTTAGAACAATTAACAAAATTTACATTAAATGTACGATCAATTGAACCATATTTTAAAACATTATCTCAGCCTGTCAAAGATAATAACGGTGAGAGTCATGCTCTAAAACATAGATTGATAAAAAAACGATAAAAAAAATAATGACAATTTATGATCAAGGTCACCAATAAATTTAGTTTAATTTGCATTATGTGTGTTCATTTAATAAATATTTCTTTCGTTATCAAAGCCCAACAAACAGACAAAGAATTGAGTATAAAAAAACTGTATTTATCAAAAGACAAAACTATAAGAGTTGCTCATATTTCGTTTGACGATTTACCCTTATTTAAAATAGAATATAATGCTATTTTAAATCAACAATTATCCAGCATAAATTACAAAGTATATGATCTAGATAATCAAAAAATTTTAACGGAAGATTATGAAGATGCTTTATTATACGCAAAAGAAGATTTTTTTGATATGAATGAACTTTGGAAAAAATCAAAGCATACTTTTGAAGGAATGCTTTCTGTTAAGGCAAATTTTCAACCTAATATTAATGATTTAATTGAACAATTAGCCAATTTTATGATGATTAACCTTGAACAGCTTGATAGAAGCCCGGAAAGCATGAAGACAGTAAGTGATTTTTTTGAAGAATATTGTACGTCCGCATGGCTTGCAAGAGACTTAAGTGAGAATATAACAGCTTATTATGGTGAAGTAATCATAAAAAAGTACCCAGAGGCAAAGTGGAGGATGAAAGAAGATACCTATCCTGGTATACATTATCCTTATGTATTTTTGAATGAAATTGAAATTGATTTCTTTCAAGACATATATATTTATCTTGGATGCCTTAGAGGTAAAAGATTATCTCTATATGAAAGACTTGAAGGAGAGTTTGCCTTTATTGATCAAGCTGATTAGTAATCCATTAACCTGGCGCAAGCATGAGCGTAGCGGTGCTTGTGCCAAGTATTCCTGAAAGCGTCCACTGTTCGGCGTAGTGTTCAAGACTAAAAAATAAGATGTTTTCCTTAGAATTATTCTAAGGAAGTCAATTACAGTAGATTGCATCTACTCTGCGCAAGCAGAAGGCCATAGGCTGCTCAAGAATAAAAGCATAAACCCGAAAGACTGCATCCAGAGGCTTTCGGGTTTTTATGTAAAAATCTGACTATTTTATAGAGAATATTTTATCTTAGGCTTTCGTGGTGAGAACGTCCCAAGCCTTCGGCTGGAATTCGCAGACTTTCCGAATACTTTGAAGTGATCCTTCGGAACACTTCTAAGAACGGAGGGGTTTATAAAAATTTCAGGGATTTTCATAGTTTTTAACTCCTCAATTAAACTACAAAGTTGGAAAAGGATTGCAAGTAAAATTACCGGATGAATGATATTTTGGAGTAGTTGAAAATATCATAAGCTTTGAAGTTTTTTTGTTTTGAAAAATTTCATTTTTGTGCTTTCGGAGTATCTTTTCAACAAAGGATACATACCCACCGCAGCCAAAATAATCAAAGTACCCAGGTAAAATCCTCCGGTCATTTTTTCTTTTTCACCAAAAATTAAAAAAGCCAAGATGATTCCATAAACCGGCTCCAGGTTGACTGTCAGATTGATGGCATAAGCCGAAAATTTAGTCATCAGTTTTACGCCCGTAGAATAGGCATACACCGTACAAATACCCGCCAGAATCAATAAATATACCCAATCCATTAGCCCAGGCATCAATTGCAAAGTGTGATTTTCGGACAAGTACGGCACATAAATCGGAAAAAACAAAACAATGCTCAAGCAAGCACCCGTCATCTCATAAAAAGTAATGACATAATGATTATGCCGACGCACCAAAAGGCTATTAATCACACTAAATACTGCTACCCAAAATGCCGACAACAAAGCCAAAGCCAATCCCAAAAAATGGTTAAACTCAAATCTAAAAATCACATACAAACCCAGGATAATGATCATTGCCAGAAATATTTCATAAAACCTGACTTTTCTCCGGTGAAAAAGTGGCTCCAGAAAACTCACCCAAAGCGAGGCTGTCGTCATCCCTGCCAGACAAACTGATGCATTGGAGACCTTCGCCGAGGCAAAAAACAAAATCCAGTGTGTAGCAATAAAAACACCCGTCCCCAACAGTTTGAGTATTTCCTGCCAGGGTAAGCGCAGCGATTTTCGCCGGGCGTACAGCAGCCACAGCAGCAACACCGCCGCTATCAAAGTACGGTAAAAGACCATCTCAACAGCCGGAATCTGTATCAATAAGCCTAAAATGGCAGTAAAACCCCATATTAGGACAATAAAGTGTAGCAATAAGTAATCTTTGAGGTGCGGCATTAAAGTGTTAGGTATTAGGTGTTGGCTTTTGGGTAAATACTTGATTTTAAGTGCGAAATGAAAGAATTCAATCTTTTTTGAAGTAAACTGATATTGTTAAATATCTCGATTAATTTTTCATTGGAAACCAGCCCCGTTTCCTCGATAATAATTAATTGAGTTTCCAATTCAAATGTAGAACCTAGAGCCATCTCGAGAAATCTTTTAAAATCCAGGTCACTACTCCTGCTACATCCTTCTGCAATATTTGAAGAAATAGACACAGATGATTTTTGAATTTGACTTTTTAATCCATACAATTCATCTTTAGGCAATAATGCAGATAATTTATAGATTGATTTAGCTATTTCTTTACTTTCCTTCCAAATGACTAATTCCCTGAAATTTCTCATAAAATCTGTTTATTTAATGCAAATATACATCTATTGTATTATTACCCCAAATAAACAAGAAAAAATCCCAACACCCAACACCCAACACCCAACACCCAACACCCAACACCCTACTTAGGTACACGAAGGTAGAGATAATAGCCAACCACACAGAAAATCGCATTGGGTATCCAAGCAGAAAGTTCAGGAGGGATGCCCCCTTTGCGGGCAAAAGAACGGCTAATCATCAGCAGCAAAATAAAGGTAAAAGCAAGCACAAAACCCATAGCGATTTGGAAACCCGTTCCGCCTCGAGTTTTACGAGATGACATAATCACTCCCATCATCGTAAGAATCAGAATAGAGAAGGGATAAGCAAAACGCTCGTATTTTTCTACCAAATAAATCTCAATATCATCAGCCCCCCGAAGGCGCGACAGGGCAATGTGTGCATTAAGTTCGGGCAGGGTTAGTTGTTCATAAAGCCGATGTTTGGACTCGAAGTCTTCGGGGCGAATATTAATGAGCGTATCCAGTTGGCTTCCATAAGTGATTTTTTCATTTCCGTTTTTTTGGAATTGGCGTACCTTATATTCGGGAAGCGTCCACTTTTTTTTGTCTTTATCCCAGATAATACGAGAACCCTCAAGCTTGGCTAGAAGGTTTGTCCCATCGATTTTTTCCATCGTAAAGCGATGCCCTACGTGGGTGATATTGTCGTATCGCTCCAAATAAACATACAGTGTAGGAGCTATTTTGATATGTACATTACGCTCATTGAAATAATATTTGCTCCGTACATAATTATTTTCAAAATTATTCCGAATTCTGTTGGATCGAGGCACTACCCAGTTGATCAAGAAAAATACAATCAAGGCAATCACACAAGCACCTATAAAATAAGGACGAAGAATTCGCCGTAGATTGATCCCCGCACTGAGCATGGCTACGATTTCGGCGTGAGTAGCCAGCTTAGAAGTCACAAACACCGCCGCAATAAAAATCATCAAGGGGCTAAGCATAAAAGTATAATAAGGAATAAAATTGAGGTAATATTCCGACAGAATGCGCCAGGCAGTTAGCTCTGGGTGGTTAAAATCCTCTACTTTTTCGGCCAAATCAATCACAATCAGTACGGCAATGAGTAACAATACCGTAAAAAAGTAAGTCACCAGAAACTTGCGAAGGATATATATGTCCAATATTTTCATGCTGCGATAATCATCGATTTAGCCCGAATGTGCAAATTTACGAGCTTTTTTTTAGTTTTTTTAACTTTTTACCCATTCTTGAATTACTGACTTTCAGAGGTCTACAATAAAACTAACTTCTCGGTTAAATTAACTTATCTGTTCAACTAATTGGTTGGGTATTTTATTTGTAAATCAGCTTAAAATAAAATTGAACAAAATAAATCTGAGGCTGCAAATATCCAAAATCAAGTAATACCATGAAGGAAAATTTAAAAATTGCTTTAATCCAGCTATATTTCTTAGGCGTATATTGAAAACAAGGAAAATAACACTAATTTTGATATAAAATCCACTACGTAAAAGAAACATGGAAGCATTGAATACCCTAAAAAACCAAATATCTTTTCATATTTCCTCCCTTGTGTTGTTAGTACTTTTTTTTCTAGCCCAAGTTCTTCAAGCACAAAACCAACCACCAGGCAACCGAGGTCTGTATTTTGATGGCAGCGATGACTATGTAGATTTGGGTAGCCAGGCAACTTTAAACAATGCTTTCGCTGATAATTTTACGATCGAGTGCTGGATAAAAATAGAAAGCTATGGCTCTCAAAAGTTGATTTTATCCAGTTGGGATGAAGGTAACATTGCTTCCAGGATTCAATTTGGACTAAATGACGTCGGAGGGCTCATCCTCAAAGAAACTTTTGGAAACCAACATCCCTCGCCGGGTGGTTCAGTACCCCTAAGACAATGGACCCACGTAGCCGTCACTTTCGACGGATTCAATATTCGTTATTTTGTCAACGGTGCATTAAATACTACCATCGCTAAAACTGGGAATACCTTTGCAGGACCTTCGCTGCCTTTTCTCGTCGGGGTGGCTCGCCAGTTCTCAAGTGCCCTTTTGGATCCTTTTTTAGGTCAGATAGACGAACTACGGGTTTTTAATACTGCCCGGAGCGAAGCTCAAATCCTAAGTGATATGAACAGCACCGCAGCCGAAGGTGCCGTTGGCTTTTGGCGATTTGAAGAAAGCACAGGACAAAATACCGCAGACTCTAGCGGAAATAACCTGACAGGCACGATCGGTTCAAGTGCTCTAAATGATACCAATGACCCCCTTTGGGCTTTGCGGGTAAAAAATACCGATGATAGTCAGGCAGAAAGCCTAAGAGATGTAATCACGCAAGCCAATAACCTAGCCGGAACACACTACGTGGATTTTAATTTGCTTACTACAGATGCCAATTATAACCCCAACGAAGGGGGATACTGGAGTATCAAACCCCTCTCGACTTTGCCTGTAATTTCGGAAAGTATCATCCTGGATGCTTGGACTCAGCCGGGTTTTGTCAACAAACCTCTGATAGAAATTGATGGAATTAATCTGACTAACTCTTTTGGCGTTTTACTGACAGCCAATAATTGCATCATTCGAGGTTTTGCAATCAATAATTTCCAAGGAACTGGCGGAGATAATATCGCAATAGAAATTTTTAGCAGCAATAATACCATTTCGGGAAATTACATCGGTACGGATATCAGTGGCAATGTAGCCAAACCAAACGGGCAAGCAGGCATTTGGGTAAACCAAAGCTATTCCAATAACCTCATCGGCTCTAATCTGGATGGTATCTCTGACGATCTTGAGAGAAATGTGATTTCAGGTAATTCAGGGAGAGGTGGTTTTATCCTGGATGGAGGCACTAATTTGATACAAGGCAATTATATCGGTACCAATGCAGCCGGTACAAGTGCTCTGCCTAATGAGGCACAAGGGATTGAATCTTTGCGAGGTGGTGCCAACACCATTCAAAATAACCTGATTTCTGGTAATAATGGAGAAGGGCTTTATCTACAAAGTGATAATAACCTGATTCTTAATAATCTTATTGGTACAGATATAACTGGCACAAATCCGCTACCCAATTCCCTGGAAGGAATCGTGTTGGAATCAAGCATAAGTACTGCTTCTAACAATCGTATAGGAGACGGTACGAACACCGGAAGCAATATCATTGCCTACAACAACACGGGAGGAATTAAAATGAGCGGCGGAATCAACAATAAAATTTCACGCAATGCCATTTTTTGTAATTTAAATTCAAGCATCTCGCTTCAAAACAATGCCAATAATAATAAACCTGCCCCCACCATCACCAATACAACAAACTTGCAGATCACAGGTACTTGCCAAAGTGGCGATGTGGTAGAAATATTCAGTGATAATCCCGAATGCGGGGCTTCCAATCAAGGTCGCACGTATCTGGGAAATGCCACTGTAAGCGGCACTAATTGGACACTTTCTGGATCATTCGCCGATGGAGACAGAATTACGGCCATTGCTACCGATGCTTCCAATAATACCTCTGCTTTTTCTGCGGCTTCTGTGGTGGGCGCAAGCACAGCATTCGCCCTTGACTTTGATGGAACAGATGATTTTGTAAACTTTGGAAATGATGCCCTATCCAACGAATTAGCCGATTCCTTTACTTTGGAAGCCTGGGTCAAACCCAATTCATTAAACAACGACATTGGCATCAATACACTCCTAAGTAGGTGGGAGTTTGGTAACTTTTCAAGTGCATTTTATATCTATGTGGGGAACACAGGTTTTGTGTCTATCAGCAATATAGCTGGCGTCCAGGTCGGTACACCCGAAGGCACCGTCCCGGTCGGAGTGTGGACACACATCGCCCTAAGCTATGACAGCCCATCCAGCCTGATATCTATCTACATCGATGGAGCGTTGAGTGGACAGGCTGTAATAGAAGGCGGTATTTCTGCTTCCAATAGCTTGCCTCTGTTGCTGGGAGCTTTGATCAACGACCTTAGCCCTACACTAAGCACTGCCAATCATTTTGACGGCCAATTGGACGAAGTCCGAATTTGGAATGGCGTACGTACCTGCGAGCAAATCAAGGACGGTTTGTTTTGCGAGCTGGATACAGCCAATGCACCCGACCTGATTGCCTATTATACCTTTAATCAGAATACAGGAGCATTACTGAGCGATTTGAAAGAAACTAACCCCGGCACATTGACCAATTTCGCACTTACGGGTACAAACTCCAATTGGGTACAGGCAGACAATGACATCAACGGTATTTGCTCAACGGCTGGGATTTACCCCGAAATTTCCTTGTTTTTTAATGATTTGGAAATGGAAATTGCTCTCGGAGACACCATTACCGTAAGCCCTACAAGCATAGGCAGCAGCCAGACCTTTTTATTCAGTATTCAAAATTTAGGAGGAATCTCTTTAAACCTTAGCCCGATAGAAGGAGATTTGGTAAATATTTCAGGCTCACCCGATTTTTCAGTCAGTATTCAGCCCGCCAATGCTTCTATCTCAGGAGAGGGTGGCTCTGAGTTTTTTGAGATTAGCTTCAGCCCAAGCACGGCAGGCATTCAAAGTGCTGCTTTAAGCATCCAAAGTGATGATTGCGACGAAGCCCTGTATACCTTTATGGTCATCGCAGAAGGCATTGAACCCTCAGACAATGCCCTTCATTTGGACGGGGGCGATGATTATGCAAGAACCAGATTTTCTCCCCCCAACGGTGATCAGACTTATGAAATTTGGGTAAAAGCCGATGAAAGTAGCACAGGTTTTAAAGAAGCACTCAGTGTATCGGGTACTTTCAATGGCGCTACAGAACATCTACTTTTAGGATTGAATAATTCAGGTATGGCGCGTTTCGGTTTATATGATTACTTCAACGGACAATTTCAGGAGGTAAACGGTACCAGTGCGATCCGAGACAATTCCTGGCACCATTTGGCAGGAGTAGTTCAAGGGGCAAATATCTATTTATATGTAGATGGCATCTTGGAAGGCTCGAGTGCGCTTTCTCCTGATAATATCGTCAGAAACTCAACAGATTCTTTGAGAATAGGTGCGCTTATCTTTGAAGGATCTCTTACCGAATTTTTCAAAGGTGAATTGGATGAATTGCGTATTTGGAATGTAGCTCGTAGTTGTAGCGAGATTCAATCCAATTTATACAACAAACTCAATGGTTCGGAAGCCGGACTGGAGATTTATTATAATTTTGATCAAGGTATTGCCGAAGCAGACAACACGGAGCTTCCTGCACCAGAACTGACAGACATCACAGGCAGTGAAAGAGACGGTTTTTTGATTAATTTTAATAAAACAGGCACTACATCCAATTTTATTGTTTCTACCCTTGATCTAAGCACCAGTAACCCGATTATCCCCACAGAAATTACAGTATTGGGAAATGGCTTGGAAATTCTTAATGGAGATAATACACCCAGCACTGCCGACAATACCGACTTTGGGACTGTGAATTTCGGCCAACCCCTGACCATAAGTTTTACCATTCAAAACACAGGCTTGCTGCCCCTCCTTATCTCAGAGATTACCAGTTCTAATACAGATTTTGCTCTTTCAAACGTACCACTTTCCATAGATTCTTTGGATTCGGCTAATTTTACAATCACTTTTACACCAGGCGTTTCAGGAGTTTCAACCATTACAATCTTTAGCAGCGATTGTGATGAAAGTGTTTATACCTTTGATATAAGTGCCATAGCAAGTAATATACCCATCAATACCCCCACTAATTTAAGGGTTTTGCCTATTTCTGAGACACAGATTGCCCTTTCTTGGGAAGATAATGCCAACAACGAATCCAATTATATCATCGAGCGCAAGGAAGGCGCATCAGGGCAATTCGTTACACTGGTTATTTTGCCAGCCAACACACAAAACTATGTCGATAATGGACTGACCCCAGGAATCACTTATTTTTATAGAATAAGAGCCATTGCAACCTTTTCTGTGTCTCAGTATAGCGAAGTGCTTGGCGCAGTAACAGGCGTACCCACGCCCATTGAGCAAAATTCTTTGGAAATAGCTACCAAAGTATTTCCCAACCCAAGCGAAGACCACACTACGCTACAAATCCAAAATACCTACATCGGTCAATTGGAAATCATTTTGTTGGATGCACAAGGAAAAATCATTCGCCAAAAAAACCTGCTTAAAAATAAAAATCTGTTTGAAATCACCATCGATCTCTCCTCAGAGGCACAAGGGCTGTATTACCTCATCGTAAAACAGGAGAAAACCTCCATTTCAAGAAAAATCAGTAGAAAATAAAAAATATCGCCAAAAATTTGTTTTTCTTCATTGAAAGTAATTATTTTGTACCAACCAAATGGTTAAACCAACTGATTGGTTAATTTTCGGGACTATGGAAGAAAAAGAATTGAATACAGAAGAGAGAATTATTCAGGCAGCTGAAAAAATTCTACTCAAAGAAGGATATGCCGGTGCTAGGATGCAGCAAATCGCTGATGAAGCACAAATCAATAAAGCGATGCTTCATTATTATTATAAAAGTAAGGAGAAATTGATGGAGAAAATTTTCTCTAAAAAATTTAATGAGTTTATCCCAAAAGTGGCTGAAGTGATTCAAAGCGGGGCGACCTTTGAAGTCGTGTTGAGGTATTATATTGATAACTATCTTGACCTACTCGAGAAAAACCCCTATCTGCCTTTATTTCTTATAGATACAATGCACCGGAATCCCGAATTTATCAACCAAATACCTGAACTGCCCGGTAAGGTCTTTGTGGCTGGCATTGAGCAGCAAATCGCACAGCATAAACTTCCGCCGATCAAACCTTATCATCTGCTTTTGAATATTATTGGCTTGTGTGTGTTCCCGGTATTGGCAAGACCAATTTTCAAGAAGGTGTTCCAGCTGACCGATGAGGAGTATCAAATTATCCTCAAGGAAAGAAAAGAAGAAGTGTATCATTTTATCCTAGATGCAGTCAAAAACAGAGAATAAATTTTTTTATACCACAATCAACCACTTGGTTAAACTAACTGATTGGTTGAGGATTTTAACCTGTAATTATCTAAATCAAATCACTCTACGTGAGTTTCTAATTATTTTAATCATGAACCAACACTTTATGAGAAATTTATTTAAACAATCTCGAGTCACCTGGTCGGTGCTGTTTCTGAGTTTATGCTTTTCTGCCTGCCAGAATGGGGCAGATCTTGACGCAATGGGCGTTTTTGAAGCCAATGAAGTGATCGTATCTTCGGAAGTCAACGGTGAAATTACTTCTTTGAACATAGAAGAAGGGGCTGTATTGGATTCTGCTCAGGTAGTCGGTACCATTGATTGTTCTCAGCTTGAGCTGCAAAAAGCACAGGTAGAAGCCAGTTTGGATGCCCTGGGTTTGAAACAAAATGAAGCTGCTCCGCAAATTGCCATCCTTCAACAACAAATTCTTAGTCAACAAAAACAAGTAGCTGCTCAAAAAGAACAGTGGCGCGTTGTGGAACAGGAACGTCAGCGATTTGCCAATCTTATTTCCAAAAAAGCAATTACTCAAAAACAATACGATGATATAAAAGGACAGGCAGACGTACTCAAAAAACAAATTGAGGCATCCGAAAATCAAATCGCTGTACTCCAACAACAAATCGCTTCCCAAAATGCTCAGGTAAATATCCAAAACCGAGGTATTATGAGCGAAACCAAGCCCCTTCAGGTTCGCCTTGATCAACTCGCTGACCAGATTGCCGATTGCCAGATCATAAATCCTCAAAAGGGAACAGTCATCGCCAAATATGCAGAGAACCACGAGGTTACTACCGTTGGAAAAGCTTTGTATAAAATTGCCGATTTGTCTACAGTTACTCTTAGAGCCTACATCAGCAATGAGCAATTGAGCCGAATCAAGCTCCAGCAAGCTGTCAAAGTCAGGATAGATCAAGGAAAAAACGAATACAAAGCATACCAGGGTACACTGACCTGGATTACCGACAAGGCAGAATTTACGCCCAAATCCATCCAAACCAAGGACGAACGCGCCAACTTGGTATATGCGATCAAGGTAAAAGTAAAAAATGATGGATTCCTTAAAATTGGAATGTATGGGGAAGTAATTTTTAATTGATTGAAAATCAACAAATAAGATGAAAACAATTCAAATAATACTTTGTATTTGCCTGGGAAGCTTTTCGGGGCTAAAAGCACAAAATGATCTTTCTCAACTGATTCGTCAGGCTCTCGAGTACCATCCGCTTATCAAAGAGCAGGGACAATCCGTACAACTGGCTGACCATAAAACACAACTCAACCAAAGTGCATATTTGCCTCAAGTGAGCCTGGATGGGTCTTATAATTACGTTTATCCAATCCCAGAAGCACGTTTGGGCTTGCCTACCGGGGGCGAAAACGGGATTAAGTTTCAGCCTGAAAATAATTTTCAGACCTCTTTGACGCTGAACCAAATGCTGTATGATTTTGGAAAAACAGCCTCTCAAGTACAAAAATCTAAGCTAGAAAAAGAATTGAGTGTCCAAGGGCTGAGCGGTACCAGCCTTCAATTGGCTTATCAAATATCTCAGCTATATTTTAGTCTGATATATTTGCAAAAAGCAATGGACGTACAGAAAGCTCAGATTCAGCTTTTACAGGAAAACGAAGATCTGATAGCCAATAAAATAGAAGACGGGGATGAAATAGAATACAATTTGATCGCTACTCAGGTACGTCGCAAAAATGCAGAAATCCGTTTGGACGATTTGGAAAATCAGTTTCAACGGCAAATCATTCAACTCCAAAATCTAACAGGGACACAAAATATCTCGATGGATAAAACAATCGATTTCCAGGGGATTCTGCCGGAAATCTCAAACTCTCTAGCTTCAGAAAATAATTCAGACATCAAAATCTCACGTTTGCGCGAAGAAATCGCTTTCCAGGAACTCAAAACAGCCCAAAAGAACCTTTTTCCCTACCTGGGTTTGCAGGCCTCAGCGGGTTTTAAAAATGGTATCCAACCAGATATCTACGACTTCCGGTTTAATTATTTGATCGGATTAAGGCTGAGTGTGCCCGTGTTTACAGGGCTTCGCAATCAAAGCCAGATTGAAATAGGTAAAACCAATTTGCAGCTCCGAAAACATAGCACCGAAAATCAAGAATTGATCGTAAAAACAGGTTTTGAGCAAGCTTATCAGGATTTTCAAACGGCACAAGAGAAACTCGCCAAGTCCAATGCCCAGGTAGAGCAGGCAAATTATGCCCTCGAGCTGGCCGAAGTGCGCTACGAAAATGGAATTATTACCAATTTGGATGTGCTTTCTGCACAAACCGCCCTACAGGAAGCCCAACTTAATCAGGTAAATTATGCATATCAATCTTTGCTCGCCAAACTGGAATGGCATCGATTGTCAGGAACTATATTTTGGGAATAGATCATCTGGGTATGCGGTATTGGGTGAAAATTCATGCAATCATCAAAGATCAAACCCGTACCTGATACCCGACTACGGAAATTAAAAATATGAAAGACATTGTTATCGAGAACATCACCAAAACCTACGCCAAGGGCAAAGTCAAAGCACTGAATGAAGTAAGTTTTAGCGTAGAGCAGGGAGAACTATTCGGATTGATCGGCCCGGATGGAGCCGGGAAAACCAGCCTTTTTCGTATCCTGACCACTTTATTGCTTGCCGACAATGGCCAAGCATCTGTAGCAGGATATGATGTGATCAAACAATACCGTGAAATCCGTAAAATTGCAGGTTATATGCCTGGGCGTTTTGCACTGTATCCCGATCTGACTGTAGAAGAAAACCTCAATTTCTTCGCCACAGTTTTTCATACTTCTGTTGCCGAAAATTATGAACTAATTCGGGATATTTATGTGCAAATAGAGCCTTTTAAGACTCGATTGGCCAAAAAACTCTCCGGAGGAATGAAACAAAAGCTGGCTCTTTGTTGTGCTTTGATTCACAGACCTAGAGTACTCTTTTTGGATGAACCTACTACAGGCGTTGATCCTGTATCCCGTAAAGAATTCTGGGAGATGCTTCGTAGGCTCAAAGAGCAAAATCTAACCATTTTGGTATCGACTCCTTACATGGATGAGGCAGCTCTTTGTGATCAAATCGTACTGATCAATCAGGGAAACATTCTGGACATAAACAGCCCTCAACAGATCATTCACAAATTTGGGCGCGTACTTTGGTCGGTGCAAGCCGGGCAAATGTATCAATTGCTCCACGACCTTCGAGATTATCCCCATACCCAAAGTTGCTTTAGCTTTGGCGAAAGTCACCACCTGGTTTTGAAGGACGACCAGATCGGATACCAGGAAATCCTTGCATTTCTTCAAAGCAAAGGACATCAAGGACTTCATATACAAAAAATAGAACCTACCATCGAGGATTGTTTTATGGCACTGGCTACTTAAATAAATCAACAAATATGGCTGAAAAAGTAATTTCTACCTACGAGCTGACCCGCAAATTCGGAGCTTTTACAGCGGTAAATTCCATCACTTTTGAGGTGGAAGCCGGCGAAATTTTCGGCTTTCTTGGTGCCAATGGTGCCGGAAAATCTACAGCTATGAAAATGCTCATCGGTTTGCTGAAACCTACCTCAGGAGAAGCAAAGGTGGCCGGGTATGACGTGTACAAACAATCGGAATCCATCAAACGCAGCATTGGCTATATGAGCCAGCGGTTTTCACTCTATGAAGACCTGACTGTCAAGGAAAATATTGCTTTTTTTGGAGGAATCTATGGCATCCGACCCGCTGAAATCAAACAAAAAACCGAAGCACTGTTGCATCGCCTTCAGATCGAAAACGAAGCCAATACCCTGGTGAAAGCATTGCCCCTGGGTTGGAAACAAAAGCTGGCTTTTTCGGTGGCCGTGCTTCACGAACCTCGGATTGTGTTTTTGGATGAACCAACCGGCGGCGTTGACCCCATCACCCGGCGACAATTCTGGGATATGATCTATGAAGTAGCACATCGCCAAATCACCGTTTTTGTGACAACACATTATATGGATGAAGCCGAATATTGCCACAGAGTCTCGATGATGGTTGATGGGCGAATAGAAGCCCTAGATAGCCCTGCAAAGCTTAGAACGCAGTTTGGTGTACAATCTATGAACGATGTCTTTTTGTATCTAGCCCGTACAGCCAAACGCAAAGGAGACTAAAGTATTGGCGCAAGGGATTGAATAGGCAAAAGCTTTCAACAAACACCCAAAAGCCAAACAAAGTCCAAGACTCAAGACCTGATTTTTAAATCATAAAAAACAAATTACCATGAAATCATTTCTTGCTTTTGTCCGAAAAGAATTTATTCACGTGTGGCGCGACCGCAAAAGTCTGTTGATCTTGCTAGGGATGCCTGCCGCAATGGTGTTGATATTTGGCTTTGCGTTGAGTGATGAAGTCAAGGAATCAAATATCTACATCCTTGATTATGCTCAAGACCAAGCGTCACATCAATTGGCAGAACGCTTTGAAAACAGCCGATATTTTAAGCTGAGAGGCTATTTGCAATCTCCCAAAGAAATTGATCGGGTATTTCGAGAAAATAAAGCCCGATTGACCATTATCTTTCCCCGAAATTTTTATAAAGATTTGATGCATCAAAATAAGGCTCAGATTCAATTAATTAGTGATGCTTCAGATGCCAATACAGCCAATACAGTAAGCAATTATGCCTCAAATATCATCCTGGATTATCAGAGAGAACAGTACCCAGCCGAAGTAAATTTGCCCTTACAAATCCAAATCCGTACACAAATGCTCTATAACCCTCTTTTGGAAAGTGCCTACAACTTTGTACCCGGTGTAATTACCCTGGTGTTGATTTTACTTTCTGCTATGATGACTTCTGTGGCGATTGTCAAAGAAAAAGAAGTAGGTACGATGGAGCTAGTGCTTGTATCGCCCACCGAACCCCTGATGATGATTCTTAGTAAAATGATGCCTTATCTGCTTTTATCTTTTGTAGATGTATTGATTATCTTGTTTTTATCAAGATTTGTTTTGGGAGTACCCGTACATGGAAGCCTGATACTTTTGCTAATGGTTTGTGTGCTTTACATTACTACCGCCTTGGCTTTGGGATTGTTGATCTCAACGATTACCAATTCGCAGCAAGTAGCCATGTTTATTTCATTGGTGGGCTTGTTGATGCCTTCTCTGATATTCAGCGGCTTTATGTTTCCCCTAGAAAATATGCCCTTGGGTTTGCAGTATATGTCCAATTTATTTCCAACACGCTGGTTTTTTATCATCGTGCAATCCATTATGATCAAAGGACTGGGTATCAGCAGCATTTGGAAGGAGATACTCATCCTGGCATTTATGACATTTGCCCTCATCGGACTAAGTTTGAGGAATTTCAAAGTAAGACTTGGGTAATTAAGGGAATTAAGAATTAAGAATTAAGAATTAAGAATTAAGAATTAAGAATTAAAGGAATTAAGAATTAAGGGAATTAAGAATTAAGGGAATTAAGAATTAAGGGAATTAAGAATTAAGGGAATTAAGGAAATTAAGAATTAAGGGAATTAAGAATTAAAGGAATTAAGAATTAAAGGAATTAAGAATTAAGGGAATTAAGAATTAAAGGAATGAAGAATTAAGGGAATTAAGAATTTTATGAAAATAATAAAAAACCATTAACCATTAACCATTAATCATTAACCATTACCCATTACCCATTAACCATTACCCATTACCCATTACCCATTACCCATTAACCATTACCCATTACCCATTAACCATTAATCATTACCCATTAAATTATGTATACACTAGGAGTAATTTTAAAAAAAGAATTTCGGCAAATATTTCGAGATACGGCGATCCTTCGGATGATATTGGCTATGCCGATTGTTCAACTGATTTTGATTCCATTTGCAGCAGATTATGAAGTAAAAAATATCACAATCAGCATTGTGGATCAGGATCATTCTTCCTATTCACAAAGGCTAATTCATAAACTGGATGCCTCCAAGTATTTCAGACTTAGCCATTATGCGGGTTCTTTTAGCGAGAGTCTAGAAAAGGTAGCGCGTAATGAAGCCGATTTGGCTTTGGTGATTCCGGTAGATTTTGAGAAACAATTATTACGTGAAAATCACGCCAATCTGATGCTTAGTGCCAATGCCATCAATGGTATTAAGGCGGGGTTGGGGAGCGTATATGCTGCTGCCATTATTCAGGATTTTAATCGGGAAGTTCGTGAAGAGTTCAGCCTAATCAGCCGCACCGGAAGTGTTCCAAGCATTGATATACGTACAGCAAGCTGGTACAATCCTTTATTTAATTATAAATTGTTTATTGTACCAGGGATTTTAGGAATCTTAGTAACGATGGTGGGGGCTTTTCTGACGGCACTCAATATCGTGCGTGAAAAAGAAATCGGTACGATTGAACAAATCAACGTGACACCGATCAAGAAATACCAGTTTATTCTAGGTAAATTGATTCCTTTCTGGGTATTGGGTTTGGTATCCATCACGCTGGGTTTGATCGTCAGTTATTTGGTATTCGGTTTGTTTTCCTTGGGCAGTTATGTAAATATTTATGTCTTTTCTATTATTTATCTTCCGGCGGTTTTGGGCTTTGGGCTGCTGATCTCCACCTTTACGGAGACACAACAACAAGCCACACTCTTTGCCTTCTTTTTTATGATGATTTTTGTGTTGATGAGCGGCTTGTATACACCCATAGAAAGTATGCCCGAATGGGCTAAGGTGATCGCTAGAATAAGTCCACCGACATATTTTGTAGAAGTGATCCGAAGTATTTTTATCAAAGGGAGTAATTTATGGGATTTGCGGTATCAGCTTTTTGTGATCATTGGGTTTGCTGTTTTGTTAAATGCCTTGGCGGTGATGAATTATCGCAAACGCTCGGCTTAATTAGAGAAAACGGGGTTTGTTTAAAAAAATGGTCAAATTGTACAGTAAAGTAATGCGATAGAGACTTGTTTTTTAAACAACCCCAAAAATTTTGAGAATACTGCCTGCTCAATACAGAGAAATGTCTGCTCAATGCAGAGAAATGCCTGCTCAATACAGAGAAATGTCTGCTCAATGCAGAGAAATGCCTGCTCAATGCAGAGAAATGCCTGCTCAATGCAGAGAAATGTCTGCTCAATGCAGAGAAATGTCTGCTCAATGCAGAGAAATGTCTGCTCAATGCAGAGAAATGTCTGCTCAATGCAGAGAAATGCCTGCTCAATGCAGAGAAATGCCTGCTCAATGCAGAGAAATGCCTGCTCAATGCAGAGAAATGCCTGCTCAATGCAGAGAAATGCCTGCTCAATACAGAGAAATGCCTGCTCAATGCTTCTCATGGACTGCTGAATGCTTCTCAATGGCTATTCACTTCCTGGCATAAACTGATTGTGGAAATAATTTCCATAAAAAATAAGTGCATTCATCTTTTTTGCATTTTATGATAAATTTTGCCACGAATGCACGAACAAGTGTATTTATTCGTGCATTCGTGGCAAGCAATTCCTTCAAGTTTTAGTGTATATCAAGACTGAGCGTGTTAAATATTGATTATGCTCAAAATTTATCAGACAACCATTATTTAGACAATCGGGAGGTCAGAAATTTCTCAAGTTCTATGATTAAAAACGCTGCTAATCCAGCCAGTCCGATGCTCCACCAGGCATCTATCGGGATTGGGGCGCTTTTGAAGACTTTGTTCATCCAGGGGTAATATATATAAAAAGCCTGTACCAACAGCATAAACCCTGATCCGACCCAAATCCAGGGATTACTAAATAAACCAACCTTAAAAATAGATGCTTTTAAAGAGCGGCAGTTAAACAGGAAAAATAGCTCGACCACAATAAATACCGTCACAGCGGTAGTACGTGCTACTTCATAACTACGTTTGTTGTAAATTTCTTGATAAAACAATAAAAAAGAAGTAAGCACCAAGATAGCACTGATGATCAGCATTCTGGTAAATAATATTTTTGAAATAAGTACGGCTTCGGGGCTTCTTGGAGGGCGATTCATAATACCTGGCTCTTGCGGCTCAAAAGCCAGCGTAAGCCCCAAAATACCCGCCGTAGTGAGGTTGATCCACAGAATCTGAACAGGAAGAATGGGTAAATCCAAACCGCTGAAGATACAAATCATAATGACAAGCCCCTGACCGATATTGGTGGGGAGTGTCCAGACGATGAATTTGAGGAGATTGTCAAAAATCATACGTCCTTGCTCCACGGCAATTCGGATCGTGCGAAAATTATCATCTGTCAGGATCATATCTGCTGCTTCTTTGGTGACCTCCGTACCTGTAATGCCCATAGCAATACCAATATCAGATTGTTTGAGTGCAGGAGCATCATTTACGCCGTCTCCGGTCATGGCGACAATGTGTTTTTTTGCCTGAAATACTTCTACGATTCTGAGTTTTTGTTCGGGGCTTACCCTTGCAAAAACATCATAAATAGGTACTTTTTCTTTAAATTCTTCCTGACTAAAGCTTTCCAGTTCTTTTCCAGTGATTACTTCGGCTTTTGATTTAGGCAGTTGCAGACCCAGTTTTTCGGCAATTGCTTGAGCTGTAGCCCCGTGGTCACCAGTAATCATTTTGATTTGAATTCCTGCTTTTTGGCAAGCTTTGATAGATTCAATCACTTCTTTTCGAGGGGGGTCTATCATAGTTTGTAATCCCAGAAAAATGCAACCGTTTTCCACATCAGCAAGCGTAATCTGGTGTTTAGAGGTCATTTTATAGGCCATGGCCAGTACCCTTTCACCAGCGGAGGCAAGTTGATTGGTTTTTTCCAAGAGGCTTTCCACATCCAATGGCTCAAGCTGCCCTTGTTGATTGAGTTGTTTTTGGCATTTGCGGATTATTTTTCCGGCACCACCTTTCAGATAAATGATATTCTGGTCGTCTTCAAGAGGGTGGAGGGTAGCCATAAACTGGCGTTCGGATTCAAAGGGGATGGTATCCAGCCTTTTGGGAAATTTTTCACGATAAAAACCTGCTTTTTGAGCAGATACGATCAAAGCTCCTTCGGTTGGATCGCCTTCAATCAAATACCGTCCTTCTTTTACTACCAAGAGGCTGTCATTACAAAGTAACCCTGCGATTAGGCACTGTTGTAATGCAGGGTGTTGGTTGACATCTACGATTTCTTGGTGGTCTGGAAATACGATATCTCCTGTGGGTTCGTAGCCGGAGCCTCTCACTTCATAAATCTGGTCGGCAGCGTAGATAAAGTGCACAGTCATTTGGTTCTCAGTCAAAGTACCGGTTTTATCGGAGCAGATTACTGTGGTGCTTCCGAGGGTTTCTACGACGGGCAACTTACGCACGATAGCGTTATTTTTAGCCATTTTATAAACTCCTACCGCCAGTATGGTGGTAATGGCTGCGGGAAGTCCTTCGGGAATAGCCCCAACAGCCAGTGCTACTGAGATCATCAACAAATGAGCTATTTGATCGTGTTGGAACAGCCAACCGAATAAAAAAGTAATTCCAGCCATAAAAAGGATGATGTATAAAAGCTTGGTACTGAAAGCATCCAGTTTTCTACCCAGGGGAGTTACGAGTTCGGGAGCCGAATAAATGAGTTTTGAAATATGCCCGATTTCGGTATGATCACCTACCTGGATGACTACCCCAAGACCCTGCCCTCGAGTCACATACGTGGAGGCATACAACATATTCAGGCGGTCGCCCAGAGAAGTGTCCTTAGGCAAGGTAGGAGATGCTTTGAGTATCGGGAGTGATTCACCAGTGAGGGAGGATTCGTTGACCTGCAATTCTTTTTGCTCAATAAGACGTATATCTGCGGGGATTTTGTCGCCGGATTGTAAAAGTACAATGTCACCTACCACAATATCTTCTGCATTTATTTTGAGTCGATGACCCTCCCGAAGCACCAGTGCCTGGGTAGAAACCGTTTTTTTGAGGGCATCCAATGCTTTTAAGGCACCAGTTTCCTGGAAATACCCAACTATGCCATTGAGTAGGACTACGGTCATGATGACTACTCCATCCACATATTCGCCCAAGATTAAGGTAATCACCGCTGAGGAAATCAAAATATAAATCAAAGGCTGATCAAATTGTTTGAGAAATCTAATAAAGGCATGTTGAGTTTTAGGAGGCGTAAGTGTATTTGCGCCGTATTTTTGTTTGCGTAGTGCTAACTCATCCGCAGAAATACCTGTTTGTTCATTTACGTTCAGGGTTTGAAGAATATCTTCTACATCAAGATGATGCCATAAAGAATTTTTTTCCATAAGATGATGATAAAGATAAGCTTGAGTGTCTATTGCAAAAAATAATCAATTTCCATAAAATCTTCTACTTCTCTAAGCCAGATTTCTTGCACAAATCGGACGTGGTCGGGATGATTGTTATAGGCCTGATAAGCAGCCTCGTTTTCAAATTCCATATAAAAGCCATACGTAAAATTATTTTTAGGGCTTACTTCTTTCAGCTTTTTAAAGTTTTTTACTCCTGGTATGAGTACCAGTACTTCTGAGGCTTCAAAAAAAACAGCCTCTTCAGTAGAACCGATAGGATGTGCCAATCTGAAAAATACCGTGTGTCGAATGTGTGTATCAGTCTGAAGGTTTTTCATAAAAAAGATGCCTAAATATTAAAGAATGCTTGTCAAAAAAACGATGAATTTATGTGATTAGCAAATTTAGTAAAGAGAAGTTTTTACAGATTCGTATTTTTAAAGAATTAGGTTTAGCTTTGAAAGAATAAACGCTGAATAACGATGGCTAGAAAGAAAAAAGAACACGAAGCTCCTTATGCCAATCTGTTTCAATATTGGATAGGGAAACTCTGGATGAAAATGATGGGTTGGGAGGTTCGTGGAGAAGTTCCTAAAACAGGGGGTAAATTTGTATTGGTGGCCGCCCCTCATACCAGCAACTGGGATTTCCCTCATACCCTAGCAGCAGCTTATATTTTTAGATTGAATATCAAATGGATAGGTAAACATACTTTATTCAAAGCCCCTTTTGGCGCTATGATGAGGGGTTTGGGAGGCATCCCTGTTAATCGGAAAAGCTCTAAGGGTTTTGTGGATCAGATTGTTCAAAAATTTAATGATACCGAGCATCTGGTCATCACCATCAGCCCTTCAGGTACTCGCGATACAGTAGATTACTGGAAATCAGGATTTTACTGGATTGCGTATCAATCTCAGGTGCCATTTCTATTGGGTTATCTGGATTATGCCAATAAAATTGCTTGTTTGGGCTTATCTTTTTTGCCCTCCGGAGATATTAGCAAGGATATGGATCGCATCCGAGAATTTTATCAAGGCATTGAAGGCAAACATCCGCAGGCTGCGGCTCAAATTCGACTGAGAGAGGAAAATCTGGCTGATTTATAAGGACTGTTAGGGTTTTCAACCACTAACAGCCTTTTTATACTCAAACCGAAGTGGTTTTCCGAGATTTTAGCTTTTAAATCATTAATAATCAAGCTAATCAATCAAGAAAATCAGGCAAATCACTTCAATCTGGGTATAAGAAAAAGTATTACAATTCATATTTCATAAAATTCACCTTTTCCATATAGATTTCCGGTTTTTCCAGGGCTTTGAACCCGAACTTTTCATACAAAGTATGGGCATCCCGAGTAGCCAGATTCAGCCTTCGTAATTTGAGACTATGCAAGTATTCCATGATACATTCCATCATCCATATCCCTACTCCCTGACCCTGGTGGGTTTCTAATACAAAAACATCAGCCAGATAGGCAAACGTGGCAAAGTCTGTAATCGCCCTTCCGAAGGCTATTTGGGCGTTCTGGTGGTACACGGCAAAACAAAAAGAACCTTCTATAGCCGACTTTACTACTTCTATGGGGATGCCCCTCGACCAATAGGATACCGTAGAAAGGTATTGGTGAATAACACAGATGTCCAGTTTGTTCTTGTCAGTGGAGAAAAGAAATTCTTCTTTATTTTTTTCTATAATCATAGATAGATGTATAATTTTAATTCTTTTTCATCAGATCACCGATGTCTTCTAAGGCTTGCAAAATAATGGCTAAATCCTCGTGATCACTTTGCCAGTTAGAAAAGGCAGCCCGGATGCAAAACTGCCCTTGATAGAGCGAAGGAGTCATAAATACTCTGCCGTCTTGGGTGAGAAGCTTAAGGAATTCGTTTGTTTTCTGCTCCATAAACTCCTGTGGCACTCCTTTTAATGTAAAACAGACCACATTTAGATTTACTTCTGCCAGAAGCACAAAATGAGGCGATTTTTTAATCCACTCACCCAATTGATGAGCTAAAGTAGCATTTCGTTCTACAATTTCACAATATCCAGCTTTGCCATAAGCCAGCAAGGTAAACCAAGCGGGCAAAGCCCTGAAACGCCGCGAGTTCTCGGGGGTCAAATGTACAAAGGGTATATGGCTAGAATTGACTTCCAGATAACGTGCAGCACTATTTTGAAAAACTTCCTTTTGTATATCAAGGTGGCGACTGAATTGCACCGCCGAGTCATAAGGTACATTCAGGAATTTATGCATATCGATCGTGATAGAGTCTGCATGATTGAGACCTTGCATAAAATGCCTGTATTTGGGCGAACATGCGGCAAACCCACCAAAGGCAGCGTCTACGTGCAGGAAAAAACCATATTTTTGTTTCAGCAGCCCTAAAGCTTCCAAATCGTCAAAATCTACGGTATTGACCGTACCCGAATTGGCAACTACAACACAAGGTTTTCCTTCCAGTTCTTTTAATGCTGTTTCAAGGGCTGTTAAATCAATGGCTTCCCTGTTTTGATAAACCGGGATTTTCTCCAAACACTCTCTGCCCATACCCACCATCGATAAGGCTTTATAAATACTGGAATGTGGGCTTCCGCTGAATATTTTTAAAGGCGGTATTCCCCATACACCCTGGCGAGCTATGTCTATATTCTGTTTTTTGCCATACCATTGTCGGGCAATTGACAGTCCCACAAAATTAGACATAGTAGCCCCACTCACAAAAGTGCCCTCAAATGCAGCTTCAAGTCCAAATAAATCCCTTAGCCAGGCAATACTTTGGTACTCGACTTGATTGGCAGAAGAATCTCCGGCACTTGCTACATTCTGGTCAAAAGCACTTGCGAGCCAATCTCCCATCAAGGCTGCCGGGGTGCTTCCACCCGTCACAAAACCCAAGTAGCGACTTCCGGCACTTCCTGAAAGCCCCTTGCTAAAGTTTTTTTGAAAATAACGAAGGGATGCTATTCCTCCTAATCCGCTTTCGGTCAGTGTCTTATCAAAATCTGATTCAAAATATGTTCCGGGAGGATGTTGATCCAGTTTATTTAGAAAGCCAATAGCTTCCTGTAGAGTGTATTGGAGCAGCTTTTCACGCTGTGATTTATCTTGCAAAAGTTTTTCGTTCATGGTTTTAATTTTCAGCAAAACTAAGGGCTTTCAAAGATAAAAAACAGATTCAGTTTTTTAAATCTAAACCATATCAGTTAATTTTGTGAAATGGCAAACGCACACGAAAATTTATTCTTATACGAGGAAATATCTGCCACATTGGAAGAGAGTATTCTCCAAAAAAACTTTCAAATTGGAGACAAATTGCCTTCAGTCAGGCTACTTAGCAAGCAATACGGAGTCAGTGCTTCTACAATATTTCAGGCTTATTACCGTCTGGAGGCAAAGGGTTTGGTAGAGGCTCGACCCAAATCAGGATATTATGTGCGCCATCAGCCCACAGTCAAAATACCAATTCATCCTGTCCATGAATCACAACCTAACCTCCACAATATCAATACTGATCGGATACTGGATGAAATGGAAGAACTTAGGAATTCGGAGACGGTTACCCGTTTGTCCAATGCTATTCCTGATGTATCATTGTTGCCGACTGCCAAATTGAATAAATCGGTGGCAGAGATTTTAAGGATGCAAGGGAATCAGTTGTTGGACTATGCACCCGTACAAGGCAATGAAGCATTGCGTAAAGCAATAGCACGACAGATGATTGCCTGGGGCGGGAATTACCAGGAATCGGATATTTTAATCACCAATGGTTGTATTGAAGCCCTAAATCTTTGTATAAGAGCAGTTTGTAAAGCCGGTGATATTGTTGCGGTGAATGAATTGACCTATTTTGGTATTCATCAGTCTATTGAGAGCCTGGGCTTACAAGTTGTTGCCATTCCGCAGGCAGGTTTGGAGGGTTTAGATTTGAATTTTCTGGAAAAAGCTCTGCAAAAATTTCCAATCAAAGCCTGTATTTTTGTCCTCAATTTTCATAACCCGACGGGCACGTGTATGTCTAATGCCTCTAAACAAAGCCTGTATGAACTTCTAAGACGGTATGAAATCCCTTTGATAGAAGATGATATTTATGGGGAATTATATTTTGGGAAGAAACGCCCTGGAAATGTCAAAAACTTTGACCAAGAAGGGCTAGTGATGTATTGTAGTTCATTCTCGAAGACCTTGAGTCCGGGTTATAGGGTAGGCTATTGTTTGCCGGGAAGATTTCTTTCCAGACTTATACACGAAAAACGAATTTATTCCTCTTCTGTCAGTTCGCTTGCACAAGCCACAATCGCTCATTTTTTAAAAACAGGACGTTTTGAGTATCACCTGCGTAAACTTCGCAATGCCTTACACGCACAGCAGATTTTTTATACAAAGCTGATTTTACAATATTTTCCCGAAGAAGTTGAGTTTAGCCAACCATCCGGCGGGTTGGTTTTTTGGCTTAAATTTCCCGAAGGGTTTAATGGCTATGAGTTATTCCTTCGTGCCCGTGAAGCCCGATTGAGTATTGTGCCTGGGCAAATTTTTTCTGTATCGGGCACACATCAAAATTATATTCGGCTGAGTTTTGCCAATCCTCCTACGCCTAAAATTGAAGAAGGATTTCAAAAATTGGGGAAATTAGTACTTCTTATGCTTCGGGAATAAAATCTTTTTAAGTATTTTTAAAACAAAAAAGATCATCACTTGAAAACTATATACCAAATCCAAAATAATATAGCGCAGGCAGATACGCTTCCCAATGATTTTTATTTTGATCCCAAAGTCTGGGAAACGCTCAAAGAAAAAGCATTTGCCCAAAGCTGGCAATTTGTAGGAGATGCGCAAGGTATTTTTGTTGGCCCAGAAAATGCATATCCTTTTTGCTTGCTGGATAAATATCTGGATGAACCGCTTTTGTTGTCCAAACAAGGAGAGAAGATTCAATGCCTTTCTAATGTGTGTACACATCGGGGATTTTTACTGCTAAATCATCCTGCCAAACTAAAAAAAATTGTTTGTGCTTATCACGGTCGGCGTTTTGGGCTAGACGGAAAGTTTGAGCACATGCCCGAATTTGAAGGAGTGGCTGATTTCCCCAGACCTTGCGAGCACCTGACAGAAATACCCCTCAAAAAATGGAAGCGTTTTTTGTTCGTGAGTTTGAAACCTGCTTTTGATTTTGAACCCATTGCCGCCAAACTGGAAGAAAGGCTAGGATTTTTACCCCTTGAGAATTTTCGTTTTGCCCCGGAATATTCCAAGACCTATCACGTACACGCACACTGGGCTTTGTATTGTGATAATTATTTGGAAGGATTTCACATTCCTTTTGTGCATCATAGTCTGAATAAAATGCTGGATTTTGGCAGCTACACCACCGAATGTTACGACCACATGTGTCTGCAAATCGGCTATGCCGACCAGGGCGGCGAAACCTTTGATCTACCCCAGAATCACCCAGATTATGGACGTGAAGTGACGGCTTACTATTACTGGATATTCCCGAATTTTATGCTGAATTTTTACCCCTGGGGTGTACAATTGAACATTGTACGACCTTATTCGCCGGATTTTTGCAAGGTGGAATTTTTGTATTATATTCATAATCAGAATACTATGAATCGAATGGAAGGAGAGAAGCTGGCCGAAAAAGTAGAACGCGAAGATGAATTTGTAGTAGAAGGCGTACAAAAAGGGCTAAAATCCAGATTTTATAGCACCGGACGATTTTCGCCGGAGCGTGAGCAGGGAGTACATCATTTTCACAAAATGCTCGCAAATTGTTTGAAATAGCTTGAGTGAAGGCAATATGCAGTATATTTGAATCAATCAAAACCTCAGATAAAATCATGCTACCCAAAATATCAATTGGTATTTTTATCATCGGTCTTCTTTCACAAAATCTTCAAGGGCAGGACATTATTCTCACAGTTCAAGGCCCGATACCCGCCTCCGAATTGGGCACTACTTTGATTCATGAGCATATTTTGGTAGATTTTATCGGAGCTGATCAGACGGGTTATCATCGCTGGGATAAAAAAAAGGTGATGCAAAAAGTTTTGCCTTATCTTCAGGAAGCCCAAAAGCTGGGCGTAAAAAGTATCTTTGAATGTACTCCCGCTTTTTTGGGCAGAGACCCGATGCTTCTGTATGAGCTTTCTCTCAAAACAGGAATCCGAATCATTACCAATACAGGTTATTATGGTGCCAGAGATAATCAGCATTTGCCCCCACACGCTTTTGCGGAGACTGCCGCACAACTGGCTGAACGCTGGACCGAGGAATTTAAAAACGGCATAGAAGACACGGACGTGCGCCCAGGCTTTATCAAAATTGGTGTAAATAGTGACAGTCTTTCAGAAATGCACGCCAAACTAGTACGCGCAGCGGCACTTTGCCACCTTAAGACTGGACTCAGCATTGCCTGCCATACGGGACCGGCATTGCCGCTTTTCCAAGAAATTGAAATTTTGAAAAGTGAAGGAGTTTCTCCCGAAGCCTTGATCTGGGTACACGCACAAGCAGAAAAAGACCTGCAAAAACACGTACAAGCAGCTCAAAAAGGCGTTTGGATCAGTTTGGATGGATTGGGCTACAACAGCACCCAACAACATTTTGAAATGATTAAAAACCTGAAAAATCACCAACTTTTGCACAAAGTCCTGATCTCGCACGATGCTGGTTGGTATCGCCCTGGCGAAGAAAATGGCGGTCAGTTTACTCCTTATACAGCTATTTTTACCGAATTAATCCCTTTGATGAAAGAAAACGGCTTTACTGAAGAAGAAATTCAGCAATTATTGGTTTTAAATCCGCAAAAGGCTTTTACAGTTAAAATCCGAAGCTTAAAAAACTAATTTTATGAGGCTTGACTTGCATCAACAATCATAGGCTTGGGCATTCTACCCTTGCCTGATTGCCTCTACGGGATTCATGCGGGCAGCGACATAAGCCGGGATTATCCCAAAAAGCACCCCAATACAAGAAGCAATGATCAAACCGATCAAACTATTTTTGAAAGTCAAAATGAGTTCAAGGCTGCCCAAAGGAATAAAAGTAATCAGATATACCAAGCCTAAACCCACCAAACCTCCAATCAAACTCAAGAAAATAGACTCGAAAAGGAATTGAAATAAAATAAAGTAATTCCTAGCTCCCAGTGATTTTTGGATCCCAATGAGGTTGGTTCTTTCTTTGACAGATACAAACATAATATTAGCAATCCCAAAACCGCCAACCAAAATAGAGAAACCCCCAATGATACTTCCTGCGAAACTAATCACTGCAAATAAGGATGTAATGGCATCGCTAAATGATTGGGTACGATTTAGTGCAAAATCATCTTCCTGCGTAGGTCTCAGTCCGCGTTTAGGTCTTAAAAGCCCTTTGATCTCGCCTTCCAGTTCATTGAGTCCTTCATCTTCGGGGAAGCCTTTTACAGCGATAGAGGGCTCTATGCCTTTGCGCCCCAACAGAAACAGCTTGCTAAAAGAACCATAAGGCACAATGATTCGGGTGTCATTGGGGTTATCTCCAAAAAGTGTTTTCCCTTCTTTTTCCATAACACCAATGATAGTATATTTTAAACCTCTGATGGAGATGTTTTTGCCAATGGCATAACGATTCGGAAAAAGTACTTCGGCGATCTCGGCTCCAATAACGGCTACATCTCGTGCACTTTCAACTTCTTGTAAAGTAAAGTACCTGCCTTGATCAATGATCACATCACGCACGATATTCAAATCATAAGAAGTACCCATCAAAAGCAAACCCTGCATACTATTGTTGCTGTGTTTGGCAGTGATATTACCCCGAAAAGCCATCAAACAAACTCCCTGGGCATTTTTTAGATTTTTTTTGAGAAATTTAAAATCACTGATTGTATTGGGTTTACGCTGAAAATATTTCCACCAGGGATACTCACCTCCTCCAAACCCCCAGGGAAATTTTTGGACATACATCACATCACTTCCTATAAAAGACATATCTTTCCGAATGGTTCTTTCCAGAGAATCTACCATCGTAAACACGCTGATGATCGCAAAAATACCCACAGATACGCCCGCCAATGAAAGCGTAGTTCTTAATAAATTGGAACGAAGCGCTTTGAGTGCAAATAAAAAACTTTCCCAGATGAGTCGTAAAAATTTCATCGTATATGGTTTATGCTGTTCCTCTTATCGGTCTTCTAAAGATTAATTTTATTACAGTTTTTTTAGGTTTTTTATTAGAGCTTACACAATAAACAACTTGTACTCATCTTAGTAAAATTCATTCCTAAATGATAAAAGATTTATCTGAGCGTAAAAAATAAAAATGCAAACTTAGCACTTGTAAATATAAGTATATTTTAGAACAATTCTGTAACTTTGCATCCTGTTAAAAAATTCTATATACTAGATCATATTTATGAAGCTATCAGAGTTTAGATTTGAGCTTCCCGATAGTTTAATAGCCCTGTATCCGGCACCAAACCGGGATGATGCGAGATTGATGGTAGTACATCGGGATACTGGGAAAATTGAGCACAAAATATTTCGTGATTTGACAGAGTATTTTGGGGATGGAGATATCCTCATCGTGAATGATACGAAGGTGTTTCCGGCAAGATTATACGGCAGTAAGGAAAAAACCGGTGCTAAAATTGAAGTTTTTCTCCTGCGCGAACTCAACGAAGAACAACACCTTTGGGATGTGCTGGTAGACCCCGCCCGAAAAATTCGCGTAGGCAATAAACTCTTTTTTGGAGGAGGTGAATTGGTAGCTGAAGTGATCGATAATACTACTTCTCGAGGGCGAACTATCCGATTCCTATTTGATAAAGGCGATGAGGAATTTTACAAACTTATTGACGAACTCGGCGAAACTCCTCTCCCAAAAAACATTCACGCACTTCGCAAAACCGAACCAGAAGACAGGGAGCGGTTTCAAACCATTTTTGCCAAACATATCGGCGCAGTAGCAGCTCCAACCGCAGGATTACACTTTACCAAACAACTCGTGAAAAGACTCGAGCTTCAGGGAGTAAGTGTATTGCCTATTACCCTGCATATCGGTCTAGGGACTTTCCGCAGTGTAGATGTGGAAGATTTGACCAAACACAAAGCCGATTCTGAAAATTTTGAAGTCTCTACTGCCACTGCACAAATGGTAAATACGGCACTGACGAATAAGAATAAAGTGTGTTCCGTTGGTACTACGACCCTCAAAGCCCTGGAATCATCGGTATCAGCCAATGGAATGCTGAAGCCTAATTCTGGCTGGACGGATAAGTTTATCTTTGCTCCTTATGAGTTTAAAATTCCGAATTCGCTCATCACAAATTTTCATTTACCGGAGTCGACTTTATTGATGACAACCTGTACTTTTGGCGGTTATGATCTGGTGATGCATGCTTATGAAGTGGCTATCAAAGAAAAATATCGCTTTTTTAGCTATGGAGATGCCATGTTGATTCTATAAAATATATTCGGCAGGGCATGACCTCTGCCGGATGCCTTCTTTAATTCATGAAAAAATATTCCCTTATCGTAGCAGGAGGTAGTGGCACGAGAATGAATCATTCTTTGCCCAAACAGTTTATCAAAATAGGAAACTACCCCATTTTGATGCATACCATTTTTCAGTTTACCCGCTTGAACGAACCTTTGGAAATTATCTTGGTACTGCCAGAAAATGAAATTGGTACCTGGAATGAATTGGTAGCAGCATATAACTTCAAAATTCAGGTGCAAATTGTATATGGAGGGAACACTAGGGTAGAATCGGTCAAAAACGGACTTGCTCAGATCAAGGAAGAAAATAGTTTGGTGGCTATTCACGATGGAGTTCGCCCTTTTATCCGCCCGGAAATCATCCAAAAAAGTTTTGACATAGCCCAAGAAAAGGGAAATGCTATTGTAGCGGTTAATCCTAAGGATTCTATTCGTGAAATCAAGGGAGACCGGAATGTTTCAAGAAACCGTGCTGATTATCGCCTGATTCAGACGCCTCAAACCTTTAAAACGCCACTGATTCAAGAAGCCTACCAACAAAAAAATATAGAGCTATTTACGGATGATGCTGGTGTTGCCGAAAACAACGGGCTACACATCCATTTGATAGAAGGAGATTATCGAAACATAAAAATCACCACGCCCGAAGACCTCCTCATAGCAAAGGCTTTTCTCCTTCAAGAAAATATGTAAAAAACTTTACCACCACTCGATCCGAAATCGGGTGATGGTTGTTTCTAGAACTACGCGCAAAATCGAGAACAGCTAAGTTTTATAAAGACTTAGTACTCATCTTCATTAAAAAGAAAGTCATCCTTGGTGGGATAATCTGGCCAAATTTCCTCGATACTTTCATAAGGCTGACCGTCGTCCTCAAGATGTTGTAGGTTTTCACGGAGCTCAAGGGGAGCTCCTGATCTTTCAGCGAAATCAATCAGCTCCTCTTTGGTAGCGGGCCAGGGAGCATCCTCTAAATAAGAAGCTAATTCAAGTGTCCAATACATAATGTTAACGCTATAAAAATTTTGTGAATAATTATTTCAGGTTTTTTAATCGTAATAAACGTGAATACAGAAAAATGTTTAAGAATTTGTTAATTATTTTCTTAACTTATTCAACTCATTATCCATGTGATCAAGTATTTCCTTTTTGACTTTAATTTTTCGTTTTTGAATATTAAAGTTGTTTTGCATAGTTTTAAATGCTTTATTTTGAGCCATTGGCGGCATTTTTTTCTTACCCATGCGAATCATCTTGCTTTCAGTAAGTCCGAGTTCGTTTTCTTCCCTACGGATGAGCTCTCGCATGAAACTAGTTTTGATTCTCAGCTTATCCAACATGGGTTTGGTATCAATATTTGGATATTTTCGGGTGACTACTCGCATCAGGTAACTCAATTCAAAGATTTTGTCACAAGCAATCCTGAATCTTTCTCCTTTTTCAAGAAATCTAAATGTACCGCTGAGTTTTTTCCATTCCATGAGCAGCTCTTTTGCCCGTTCGGTATTGGGAAAACCATCATAATCCACCAAAGATTCCGCTTCCTCCATTAATTCTTTCTGATATTTGCCCCTAATTTCCTGAGCGGTCATTTCAGGGTGTATTTCTTTATACGATTTGTATTTTTTATATCGGTTAAAGAAATAATCGTTGGTTTCTTTGAACTTTTCCCAAAGTTGTACAGCCTTTCGGTGAGGGATTTTACCAGCTTTTTTCCAGTTTTGCTGAAGGGTTTTGAATTTTTCAAAAGAAGCTTCAAAGTCATCAGAACTTTTAATTTCTTCTGCTTCACGCAAAATGATCCGATAAGCGCGGGCATTGTCTCTGGCTGATTGTGACCTTTCTCGGATGAGAGATTTTTTCATATCATAAAAATCTTCACAGATTCTTACAAATAGAGCTTCAATCTCTTCATGTTTTTCTTTGATGACAGCTCCGGTTTTAATCCATTTGAGCTTCACTTCTTTGAGATGGTCAGCCCCTTCGTTCATATTGTCGAAATCGAAAGCCTGTTGGGCTTCCACTAAAAGGGCTTCTTTAATTTCCAGATTTTTTACCCGATTTACGGCAATCAGCGTTCTGAGCTTTTTTTCCAGTTCGTCCAGTTTGGCAAATAGCGTTGTGTAGTCTCCTAAACCGTCAAAATTTGAAAGGTACTTACGCATGTGTACCAATTTCATCAGGTAGGAGCCTTTGTTTTGGGCTTCCTCAATGAGTCTTTCCAGGTCGAGTACTTTTTGCTTAGCTATTTGAAAACGATCTTCAAAATATTTAATTGAAGCTTCCTGAGTTTCTTTTACTTGGCCGATTTGCCTGTCGGGAAACCCAAGAAAACCTTTCAAATAAATTTTTTCTTCACGAACATACCCGAATTCGTGTTCATTAGTGGTTATTTCCATTTTTTCAATGAGCGATTTAGCTTTTTTTGTGCTATTTTTTTCTTATATACAAGTTTTTGTAAGGTATAAATGCAATTTTAATGAATTCTTATCGAAAAACGCTTATTTTATCTTATATTTATGATATTTGTGAATATATAAAAAAGTGATAATATGAGCAATGAATCTGTAATTTTTTCAATGGCAGGCGTAAATAAAATTTTTCAGCCAAAAAAACAAGTTTTAAAGGATATTTATTTGTCTTTTTTTTACGGAGCAAAAATCGGGGTAATTGGTCTCAACGGCTCAGGAAAATCTACTCTTTTGAAAATTATTGCTGGAATAGATAAAGATTTTCTTGGTGAAGTTGTATTTTCCTCAGGTTATACAGTAGGATACCTGGAGCAGGAGCCAGAATTAGATAAAACTAAAACGGTTCGTGAAGTAGTAGAAGAAGGCGTTCAGGAGACGGTTAATTTACTGAATAGATTTGAGGAAATTAATCAACTTTTTGCTGAACCGGATGCCGATTTTGACAAACTCTTGCAAGAACAAGGTGAAATCCAAGAAAAATTAGACCATCTCGATGCCTGGAATCTGGATAATAAGCTTGAAATAGCCATGGATGCCCTACGAACGCCCCCCCAAGATGCCCTGATCGGCAATCTTTCGGGAGGCGAAAAAAGACGTGTGGCTCTTTGTCGTCTTTTGCTTCGCGAACCAGATATACTCCTTCTGGATGAACCTACCAACCACCTCGATGCCGAATCAGTGCATTGGCTCGAGCAACATCTCCAAAATTACAAAGGAACGGTAATTGCTGTGACACACGACCGCTACTTTTTGGACAATGTGGCAGGCTGGATTCTGGAACTCGATAGAGGGGAAGGGATTCCTTGGAAAGGCAACTATACCTCTTGGCTGGAGCAGAAACAAAAACGCTTGGCACAAGAAGAAAAACAAGAATCTAAACGTCAAAAAACTTTATTGCGTGAGTTGGAATGGGTCAGAATGGCACCTAAGGCTCGACACGCCAAATCTAAGGCTCGTCTGAGTGCCTATGATAGACTTTTAAATGAAGAAGTAAAGCAAAAAGAAGAAAAGTTGGAGCTTTTTATCCCGCCAGGACCAAGACTAGGGAATAAAGTAATTGAAGTAAACGGCGTTTCTAAGGCTTTCGGTGACAAGTTGTTATTTGAAAATCTTTCCTTTTCATTACCTCCGGCTGGTATTGTTGGGATTATCGGACCGAACGGTGCTGGTAAAACAACTTTATTTAAACTTATCATTGGAAAAGAAAAACCTGATTCTGGTACTTTTGAAGTCGGTGAAACCGTCCACCTGGCTTATGTAGACCAAGAACACGATGACTTGGATCCTAATAAAACTGTGTATGAAGCTATTACCGATGGCAATGAAATCATCAAAGTCGGTACCAGAGAAATCAATGCACGGGCTTATGTGAGTAAATTTAATTTTAGTGGTACCGACCAACAAAAGAAAGTGGGCAGCCTTTCCGGTGGAGAACGAAACCGCGCTCACCTTGCTATTGCTCTCAAGCAGGGCGGGAATTTGATTTTGCTTGATGAGCCGACTAATGACCTGGATGTCAATACTTTACGGGCTTTGGAAGAGGCGATTGAAAACTTTGCAGGTTGTGCAGTGATTATTTCGCACGATCGTTGGTTTTTGGACCGTGTGGCTACACATATCCTAGCTTTTGAGGGCAATTCGCAGGTGTATTGGTTTGAGGGCAACTATTCTTCTTATGAAGAAAACCGCAAAAAACGCCTCGGCGAAGAAGGTCCTACAAGAATTAAATATAAAAATTTGTTAAAAAGCTAAGTTTTGAATCTTAGAAGCATGGCTCAACCATGCTTCTACTTATACTAGAAATATATGAATAAATATCTCCTAATTTTTCTTTTAATTTTTCCTTTGAATATGTTTGCTCAAAACGCAAATTTCCTAAAAAAACCAGTGCGTATCGGTGTGGTAGGTTTGGTGCATACGCACGTGCATTGGATACTAGGCAGAGAAAAAAAGGGAGATATTGAAATTGTAGGCATCGCCGAACCCAACCGCAACCTGGCCGAACGCTATACCAAACAACACGGTCTTTCCATGAATATTGTCTACACTAGCATAGATGAAATGCTCTCCAAAACCCAACCGGATGCCGTCACAGCGTTTAATACCATTTTTGGGCATTTGGAAGTGGTAGAAAAATGTGCACCATTGGGTATTCACGTGATGGTGGAAAAGCCCCTGGCTGTAAGTTTGGATCATGCCCGAAAAATGGAGGCTCTTGCCAAAAAACATAAAATTCTTCTGCTGACCAACTATGAAACAAGCTGGTACGGCTCTAACCACGAAATCTTAAAGCTGGCTGTTAAAGATAAAAAACTAGGCGATTTGCGTAAAATTGTCGTTCACGATGGGCATCAGGGTCCCATTGAGATTGGCTGCAATCCTGAATTTACGGATTGGCTCTGTGACCCCAAGTGGAATGGGGGAGGAGCTATCATCGATTTTGGCTGTTATGGGGCAAACCTAACCACATGGCTTCTGAAAGGGCAACGCCCTCTGAGCGTGCAAGCTGTCACCCAGCAGATCAAACCTCATCTCTACCCCAAGGTGGATGATGAGGCTACCATCCTCATAACTTATCCCAAAACGCAGGCAATTTTACAGGCCTCCTGGAATTGGCCTTTTTCACGAAAAGACATAGAAGTGTATGGAAGTACAGGGTTTGCTTTTGCTGACAATGGGCAGGATATGCGTGTCCGGCTTGAAGGTGAAGAACACCCCAGAGCATTAAAAGCCAATTCTTTGTCGAAGCCCTGGGATGATCCTTTTTCTTTGTTAGCCGCTTTGGTGAATCAGGAAATTACTTTAGAACCCTATGATCTTTCTTCATTGGAGAATAATATGATCGTAGTCGAGATCTTAGAAGCAGCTGTAAAATCTGCTAAAACCAGTAAAGTAGTGGTTTTTAAAGAAAAAAATTGAGAGCTAAACCTTGTTATTTAATCCTTTTTTGAAATTTTGCTGCTTATCCGGAAATAATCAAAATCGACAAATCCGCCGGGAGTTTGGCTTGCATAATTAAACAAACCAAATCGATAACCCATAAAGTGGGGTAAGGTATATGTCATTTGTAATGCTTTGCCGATTTGTACCCAGGATTTACCATCAAGACTGTAATAGCAATAGGCCTTGTCTGCCAGTTCCCTAAAATTGCATTCAACTTTCAGAAAAATGAGGTTTTGGCTAATAGGGACGCGTTCGTGCTCAAGGGGTTTTTCAGATTCGTGGCTAACCATCACGATAGATTTAGCCCCATTTTCTAATCTGACACCTACCAAGCCATAATTTTTCTGCAAAAGAGCAAGACCAGCAAAGTCGCCCTCCTTCATATTGGATACATCCATAGAGATTAAACCGGAGCATTCAGGGCCGATTGTACGTTGGGTTAGGGTATTTCTTGCCATAATAAAGGAGGTATCGACTCTTCCGGTGGTCAACCGAAGGTATCCTCTTCTTTGGCTGAGTGACCAAGATGTATTGTCGGGATTGTGATTCCATTGCCAAACCAAAGGCAAAGTGGGTTTTTTTTCCCTACGGTCAAATTCGTCGGAAGCTACCAGGCTAGGAATTAACCCCTTGCTCCAGGGCAGGTCAAGGGTATCGGGTACTTTCCCTTCAAGCCCCAGTACCGGCCATCCATCCTCCCACTTGACAGGGACAAGATACGGGATTCGACCTACCGCACCATAATCTCGAAATAGATAGGCAAACCACCTGCCGTCGGGCGTGTCGATAAGCCCTCCCTGGGCTATGCCTCGATCTTCCAAAGCAACTCTTCCTTCATAAGGTCCGGTAATTTTATCAGCTCTGTGGATGAGTACGGTACGCATTCCTCCTTTTGGCCAAGAAATATTAAATAAATAATACTTTCCCTGTATTTTAAACAATTGAGTGCCTTCCGCCGGAAGACCGGAAGAGGCTCCGGTTGGGGTACTTGCGTTCTCGATGATCACCTGCTCTGTAGTACCCGATTTTATGCCAGTTAGATCAGAGTTCAGTTCAACCATTTTAATTTTGCCACTTCCATAAGGCATATACACCCGCCCGTCGTCATCGAAGAAAAGTGAATGGTCGTGTAAGGAAGGGCTAAAAGCAGTAGACTTCCAAGAGCCTCTTTCTATGTTTTTTGTGGTATAAATATGAGTTTTACCTGTCGTACTTGAAAAAGTGCTTACATAAAAAGTACCCTTGTGATAGCGTAAGCTACTTGCCCATGAGCCTCTACCATAGCAGGATTGCCCGTGATTGAGATTTAATGCATCTATATCAGCCAGGGTATTATAGGCATAACTTACCAACTTCCAATTGACAAGGTCTTTGGATTTCATAATCGGTACACCCGGACTCAGGTGCATGGTTGTGCTACTCATATAATAGGTATCTCCTACGCGTATCATGGACATATCCGGCACATCCGCAAAGATGAGTGGATTGGTAAAGAGTTTACTTGCTGAGTCACTTTGTATATTTTGTGCAGATGAATGAGATATTGCATAGTTCAAGAAAATACAGAGCAAAACCATGCACTTGTTTAGTCCTGTCATTAGATTTGTTAAATTTTTCATCTGGATTTAATGATTTATACAAACCCAAAGCATTATCTGCTCATGCTTTGGGTTTAGCAAATGGATAGTTTTTTAAGAAATATTGTATCGATTCACGTTTTATGTATCGCTATTTGGTAGTGTTAAACAAGTAATGTTGTTCGTTCAAAAAGGGGCTTTGTGCGGACACAAAGCCGGGCGTTTTTTTATATCAGTATTACATCTTTAATACTACCCGCTATTTGAACAATAAAGGAGCGAAGTTGTATAAATTATTTCTCCAAACTGGCCAGGTATGCCCTCCAGGGTATTCACTATAGGTGTATTTAATGTGCATTTCATCAAATTTTGAGAGCATAACTTGACAATTGTTGTGAGCTATATCTTCCTTACCACCCATCGCAATCCAAAAAAGCTTGAGATTATTATTAATTATCGAGGCATTATTTTTCATAAACTCATATTGTGGGTCAGAAAGCTCCGGTCTATTGGCAAACCAGCCTGAACTGAACACACCCAGATATGAGAATAGATTTGTATTTTTAATGCCGGCGTATAATGTTTGTAAACCTCCCATAGATAAGCCTGCCAATGCTCTGTTTGCGGCATTGGTTTCTACTCGATAATTACTTTCAACAAAAGGGATCGCCACTTGTTTTAATTCGTTTTCAAATGCTCGCAATACGTTTTCATTAAAACCTGCGATACCACCCAGATTACCCACATTGCCATCGAGCATGACGACCAGCATGGGTTTTGCTTTATTTTCTGCGATAAGATTATCCAGGATAAGGTCAGTTTTTCCCTGAGTAGCCCAACCCCTTTGGTCTTCACCACCTCCGTGCAGTATGTACAGGACAGGATATTTTTCATTTGTATTTTTATCATAACCTGGGGGAGTATAGACATACATTTCACGCCACGAATTGCTTACTCTGGAGTAGTATCGTTTGATTCTTGTATCTCCGTGAGGCACATCTTTTACTGCGTAATACTCATCTCTTTTAAAAGGAACTTCGATTCCGCTTGCCATGCGCCCCATCCCGAAAAAGGTTTCGCTGGCAGGGTCGGCTACGGCTACACCGTCTATAATTAAAGAGTAATAATGAAAACCTTCGCTTAGGGAGTCGGTGGTTATTTCCCAGATACCTTCCTGATTTTTGACCATATCATATTTTTTTACCAAATCAAGTTGTACTTTTTGTGCTTCGGGAGCTTTCAGGCGAAATATAGCACGGCTGTCAGGTAAAATCTGTGGATATTTTGCTCTCCTTACATTCGTAGCGGCAGGAGTACCTAATAAGGTGTATTTTTTAAAACTTGATACATCGACAGGTTTAAAAAGGAATTGTGAAAACATATACAAGCCATTTTTCCATACTTTAAAGTCGTGTACTCCAGGCTCGATATAATAGATATGCGGTACATCATTCCTCATCAAATAATCGTGGGTGCGTTGGCTGAATCTAATCAGGTTGTCTTCATCTCCACATGAAATCCATAAGAGTTTTAGTTTTTCTCTTGCTTCTTGAGGGTTGGGGACTAATAGTTCAGGGCTTTTGGTATTGGGGGCAGAAGAAAAACCACCTACCCAGGCGAATTGGTCAAGGTTGCCCAAGCCAAAATTTAGTGATTGCCCGCCGCCCATAGATAATCCAGCAATGGCACGGCTTTCGCGACTTTTGATGACTGGGTATTTTTTTTCAACAAAGGGGATCAGGTCGTTTAGCAAGTCTTGCTCGAAGGTGGCAAATGCCTGGACTTTTAGGCTGTCGAATACATTTCCGATTGCACGGTCGTCTTTCATCGCCCGGCCATTGGGCATCACCACGATCATAGGTTCAATTTTTTTGTCAGCATAGAGGTTATCCAAGATTACTTGAGGTTGTCCGCCATTCAGCCATTCTTTTTCATCACCTCCAATGCCATGCAAAAGATACAAGACTGGGTATTTTTTTGTTTTGGAAAAAGATGGCGGCGTATAAATCAATACTTTTCGTTGCGTACCCACGGTTTTGGAGGGGTAACTAAGTGTATCTATTTTTCCGTGTGGGATTCCACTACGTTCGTTGTCAAATCCTTGTGAAGCCTGTTTTACTAGGTCTTGGCAATGGGCACAAGGGCTTATCAAAACTAAGTAGATGAGTAGGGATAAGAGTTTTTTCATGAGTTAAAAAATTAAATTAAATGTTGAGTTTGTATCTATTTGATTAGAGGATGAATTCATCTTTTTAAAACAATTCTATGCTTAAGCTTCATGACATCATTATTCAAAATCTATCTTAAATACAGTAGCCAACTCATCCATATCAGAAGCTTTGGGGGTGATAAGGGTCAATTTTTGATTGTTTACAGACCACTTCAGCTCAAGCCCGCTTCCCACCATGGATACTCTTTTGATTTTTGATTGTATGGCGGTACGAATTTCAATATTTGAATTGGCTGCTGGAAGTCCAAGGGAGAAAACATACAAGTGTTTTTTGTCTTTGGAGATAGTAAACCGAAAATCATTTTGATTATAGTCTATGGTGGCTGATTGTCCTCCAAACTGCCCTTTTACAAATTCAGCTTTTCCATACCCATAGGTTGAATAAGCGCGGGTTTCATAAATCGCTTCTTTATGTTTTTCAATCCATTGACCAATACTTATTAAAACATTCCTTTGTTCATCGACAATAGTGCCATCTGCTTTTGGCGAAATATTCAGCAATACAACTCCTCTTTTACTCCATACATCAATCATATTTCTAATGACTAGGGCAGGAGATTTATATTTTTGTCCCTGAGTGTAGCACCAACTTCCATAACTTATGGTAATATCAGTTAACCAGTAATCTTCGGAAAGCTCTGTTTTTCCGCCTTGTTCCATATCGAGCATCCCTACGTTGGCGGGTAGGTCTTCTTGCTTATAAGCAACTATGGGCTTTTGTCCTCTGGAGCTTGCGGTATTAAAATGATGGGCTACCATTTTTTGGCGGTAGTTTTCTGGGATTTTATCCAACCAGGAATCGAACCAGATAATATCAGGGGCATAACCGTCTACAACTTCTTTGATCTGATTGAGCCAATAGTCGTGAAATTCCTCCGTGGGTATATTTCCGTATAGTTTTCTAAGCTTAGGATCAGTGGTAGAGGTGATATAATCAGGGTGATAAGGGTAATGGCTATCCCATCCTGGGTCGGGTGTATTTTTAGCCCATTTTGCGGTATCCTGTGCGTATCGTTGAAGAAGTCTGGCGTGATGAAAAGTGGCGATGGTTTTCAGGTCATTTTTTTTAAGTTCGGCGAATAATTCACCAAGAATGTCCCTTTTAGGCCCCATATCTTTGGCATTCCAGGGGTTCACTTTGCTGCCCCACAGGGCAAATCCATCGTGATGCTGTGCTACTGGTCCTGCAAAACGGGCACCGGATTTTCTAAACAAATCAGCCCATTCTTTGGCATCAAAATGTTCTGCGGTAAACATAGGGATAAAATCGTGGTAGTTGAAATCAGATAGTGGGCCAAAGGTTTTTTGATGGTGATCAAAGACTTTTCCACCCCACTCACTTCTGCCTGGTACATACATCCACCGGGGATACCATTCGTTATCAAATGCTGGTACGCTATACACTCCCCAATGAAAATAAATACCGAATTTGGCATCTTTGAACCATTCCGGGTCTCTTTCATTGGTAGCGAGTGATTCCCAGGTTTCTTTAAATTTTGCTTCTGTTTTGATGGTTTTAGATTCAGGTGGGTTTTTGCAAGAAAAAAGCACTATCATGACCCACAAAATCAGAATAACTTGATTTACTTTTGTTTTCATTTTTCTATTCTTTATTTCATCTTGATCTTTTTCAATTGCGACTACTCCTTAAAAAGTTGTTGTAAGGTATTGGCAAGATAAAGCTTGCAGTTCATCCAAGTATGCCCGCCAGGTACGATCAGGGTATCGAGTTTCAGATTTTTTTCTTTGAACATAGCAATGTTCTTTTGTACGCTTTCATAAAGAAAATCTTCCGTAGCTATGCTGATGTTAAATAATTTCAGTTGCTTATTCATCAAATCTGCACGGGGTGACCAATCCGTAAAATTCTTTTTGAATTCGTCAGTGGCTGTATACGGCGCATAAGAGCAGATATAGGCAAATTTATCGGTATGGCTGAGTCCGATATTGAGTGTCTGACCACCTCCCACAGAAAATCCAGCGATTGCGCGGTGTTCACTATCATTGAGCACAGGATAATTGGATTCAACAAAAGGAATGATGTCATTTACCACATCCTTTGTAAAGTCAGCCATCGGGTTTGGGCGTACGTTTCCGTAAGGCATTACAATAAGCATGGGTTTGGCTTTTCCTTGTGCAATCAAGTTATCAGCGATCAGGTTGGCACGACCCACTTTTGTCCAGGTTTCTTCAGTATCCGAACCGCCGTGGATTAGATAAAGTACTGGGTATTTGATTTTAGCACGTGCATCAAATCCAGGTGGAGTATACACAAGCAATGGACGGGTTCTGCCTAAGGTAGTTGATTTGTAATAGTGATACGTAATTTTGCCATGCGGTACATGTTGTAAAGAATGAATAAGAGCTTGGTCTCCGGGTATATCTACGATACTTCGTTTAAATCTTTCATTGGCAAAAATGTAGGTGTTGTTAGGATCGGCAGTTTGAACACTGTCTACCCAAAAGCTATACGGATAAATATCGGGTTTAACTGGGGGAACGGTGATACTCCAGATGCCTGAGGTGTCCTTGCTTAACGATACAGGTGCAGATAAAAATTCTCCTGAAAGCGTCACTTTTTGGGCATTACGAGAATAGTACCTGAATGTAATACTATGATCGGGATGTACATCTGGCGAACTAATTCTGGGAGATCTTTGTGCTTTGGCAGTAAAACTTGAAAGCATCCATATAATCAGGATGTAGGTTATTCGTGTCATGGTATTATTGATTAAAAAGTAATTGGGCTGTTTCTGAAAGGTATTTTTTGGTGTTCATCCAGGTATGACCACCTGATGAGATAAGACTTTTGAAATTCACTTTTTTGGTTTTCAGGTATTCCATAAATTCCACGGTATCTTTATACAAAAAGTCTTCATTTCCCACACTTATCCAGAATAATTTCAGTTGTTTGTTGGTGTTTTCGGGTTTTTGAATGATAGAATTATAACTACGCTCCATTTCAGCAGGGGATAAATAGGCACTATAGCAACAAATCCAAGCAAATTTATCCAAGTTGCTGAAAGCCGTTCGTAAAGTTTGCCCGCCTCCTCTTGAAAACCCACCAATTGCCCGATTTTCACGATTGCTGAGGGTTCGATAATTTTTATCGACGTATGGGATTATATGATTCACCAAATCATTTTCAAATTCATTTGATCTGCTTAATGCTTCAGGATTATCTCTTCCAATGGGATCAGCAGGTTTGGGTTTACCAGTTTGTTCAGCAATTCTAGCGGCTACATTTCCATAAGGCATCACAATAATCATAGGCTTGGCTTTGCCTGCTGCCAGGAGATTGTCAAGAATTAGGTTGACCTTTCCTACCTTAAACCAGGTCTCTTCAGTATCAGTAGTACCGCTTATGAGATAGAAAACCGGGTATTTTTTAGATGGATCTTTGTCATAACCAGGAGGTGTATAAATAAACAATGAACCGATGCTTCCGCTTGATGCAGGGTAATATTCATAAGTAACGCTGCCATGTGGAACATCTTGCAGGGAATGAACCAAGGGACTTTCTCCTGGAATGTCTACAAGGCTTGCCTTGAAACGCTCATTGGGAAAAAAAGCTACGTTGGCAGGATCCATCACCGTAACGCCATCTACCTGAAAACTATAAGGATAAATATCAGGATCAACAGGTCCAACTGTAATGCTCCAGATACCTAAAGTATCCTTGGTCATATCCAAGGGTGTTTTTTCAAACTGTGCATTCAGCTTCACTTCTTTAGCAGTAGGTGCTAAATAACGAAATGTAAGCGTTTTATCAGCATGAACCTGTGGAGAAATGATCAAAGGACCTCTTGGCGGTTGCCCGATAACAAGCCCTGATATGCAAAGAAATGTGCTTAAAAGTAATGAGTACGCAGTTACTTTATGATTCATAGAGATTTACGTTTTAGCTAATATCCTGTAAAACCATTTTAGTGTGGGTATAAGAGGCTTGCCTCAACCCAGCTCATGATACTTAAAATTATTGTAATATTTAATGAAAAATTAGGCATAAAATAAATGTCATTTTGACATTAAAAGAATAACACAAATCTATACTATTTTAGTAGTATTTAGTTAGATTTATTTACTAAGTATTCAGCGATATTAACATGATTAGAATTTTTTGTATATTTGGAGTTTAAGCAAAGAACTTTATTGGAAAAATAAAAAATGAAGGCCAATCTATTAAAAATACCCCATACGCCGGATGCTTCTTTTTTGCTTAGACAGTTCAAAAGTCCTAATATCAACAGTCAATGGCATTTTCATGAAGAAATAGAGCTCATTCATTTTCATCAGGGATGTGGGACACAGTTTATGGGGGATCACATCATGCGGTTTCAGGCGGATGATATTATTCTGATAGGAAGTAATCTGCCTCACTTTTGGCGTTATGATGAAAATCCGGCCTATGAAGAAGACTCCATCTATTCTACTGCAATTCATTTTAAGGAGCATCTTTGGGGGAGGCATTTTATGGAGATGCCCGAAAATAAATTGTTAAAAAAAACAATAGAAAAATCTGAACGAGGACTTTTGCTAAAAGGAGGTATCCGAAAACAAGTAGCCGATTTGATAGAAAAAATTAAAAGATCAGAAGGTACTTTTCGGTTGGTTTATTTATTGGAATGTTTGGCGGTGATTTCATCCGATAGAGGGGATGAAGCCATTCCTTTGGCTTCTTTGGGTTTTCAGCATCAATCTTCCAGATCCGAACACGAACGCATCAACGCCATTTATGATTTTGCCTTTGAGAATTTCAAGGAACATATCCCTTTGCGCATCATTGCCGAAAAAGCCGGATTTGCCCCAAGTGCATTTTGTCGTTATTTCAAATCAAAAACGGGTAAAAGTTTTACCGAATTTATTCTTGAACTAAGAGTAAGTTATGCCTGCAAATTATTGATTGAAGGTAAAATGAATAATAAGGAAATTTGTTTTGAAAGCGGATTTAACAACAGCTCCAGCTTTCATAAACATTTTAGGCTCATTACCGGGATGAGTCCACAGAGTTACAGGGAATCATTTATTTATTAAGTAATCAAAAATAAACATATTCGGTGGTCTTGCTCCTCACTCCCCCGTGATTTCTTTTAATTGGAGGAAAAAGGCTTTTTTGCGTTCTGAGCTGATTGTCCAATCTACAGGAATACTTTGAAAGCCTTCGGAAAAACGATCGGCTTCCTCTGGGCGGCGAAAGTCAAAAAAGCCCCAAGAAGCATAACTTTTGACGGCAGCCTTGAAATTATTGTCTTCTTTGTCAAAATCATAATGATCATCTTCATTAAAAAGTATGGGTTTGGGAGTATACCCAGTGTTTTGCCGCACCTGATCCACCATTTGGCTGATTCTTGCAGGATTGGACACACCATTGCCGTGTAAGAGCACAAAATCCGAGTTTTTAATGATCTCCACAGAAGGGATTTTACCTCCGGCATAGCTGGTGCTAACGAGCAGCCTGAAACCCTTTTTTTGTTTGGATTTTACCCGTGTAATGAGTTCATGAACCCGGGGGGCTTTCAGAATATCGTGGTCATACTGGATATCAGCTTCATTGTTGATTTCTATCAGAATATTTTGGTAAGCTTTTTCCAAAAGCCAATCGGTAGCATGATCTACGGCTTGGAGTACATCTGCTTCTTTGAGTAGCGTTTGATCCTGCCCAAAATAAAAATATCCCAAAATAACCACCATACCGAGCTCGTCTGCTTTCTGAAGAATTTTATTCAGGCGGTTCATATAATCGGGGCGAAGGTTTCCATTTGGATCAAAGGCCGAATTGATCCAGTTTTTATTGCCATATCCAGTTGGGCTACCTCCTTGAAGATTCAGCGTAAAAGCCAGTAGTCCGTGTTTTTTCCAGGATTCCATGGCTGCTACAAACTCATGGGTATTACGATCTGGATCCCAGCTTTGTGTGTCGGGATATTTCCATAAGTTACGTGACTCAGGATTCAAATCATCAAAAATGCCCTGCACCATCCTCGAGTTAAAAAGTAAACCCTCAATAGATTTTCCTTGCCACGACTTGCCAGCGTATGTAGGCTTTCCATTGATATAAAATTTTTCTCCCTGAATACTGAGCCTCGTTTTGAGTTTGAATGCATTATTTTCCAGGGTGACTAAACGTGTACAGCTCAACTCATTCGGGTAAAGAGGCATCAAAATGATTAGGCCTAAAAAAAGGTATTGCAAAAGATTCATATAACAAGACATTAAGTGTATGTACTCACAGTTTAAATTATAAAAAATCAAATTAACTAAAAGAATCCCTTTCATCAAGGTTTAGTTTTGTTTTTTTTCAGTTCATTATCTATTGCCCTGGCATCCAGCATATAAGTTTTGATTAGGTCTGAATCCTGCTTGATTTCTTCCAGGCTCATAAAAGTTTTGCTGTATACCTGCTTACGAGTTCCTTTATCCAAATAATTAAGCTCATCGGGAAGAAGATAGCCCTGGCAAAATCCCAGCAGTACGCCGTTCAGCCTTACCTTAGCCCAGGGAACAGAGGCAGGCCAGATAAAACAAACTCGATAATGACGATCATAATAAGGAACATGGTAAGCAAGCTTTTCTTTACAATCAGGAAGGGTGTTTAGTACAAGGGAACGAAGCAGCTTAACCATTTGCAATTCTTGAGCAGGCAGGTACGCAAAAAAATCATCCAAAGAATTAAATTTTAAATTTTGCACCGAAAACAGTATTTTTATAATTTTGTAAAGATTTTTATGCCACAAAAATAACCTTTAGCCTATAAATTTAAAGATAAATTATCAATATTTGTAAAAATATAAGATTCACCTCAAATCTGAATAGATATGCAAAATCGGCGTTCTTTTCTGACTTCTGTGAGTATGTTGGCAGCAGGAGCTTTCATACCGACTTCTGCTTTTAATTTTGGTAATTCCGGCAAAAAACTAAGAATCGTGCTGGTAGGTACTGGCATCAGAGGTACATCTTTTTGGGGGAGAAGGCTGGTAGAAGATTACAGTGACATTTTAGAATTTGTAGGAATTTGTGACATCAATCCCGGCAGATTGGCATTTGCCAAAGAATACATGAAGGTCAGTTGCCCCACTTTTACCAACTATGATCAAATGCTAGATCAGACACACCCCGACCTGATTATTGTCACCACTAAAGACTCAACCCACCACGAATTTATCATCAAAGGTCTGGACAAAGGCATCGATGTGCTGACCGAAAAGCCACTAACCACCGATGAAAGAAAATGCCAGGAAATACTAGAGGCTGAAAGACGATCTCGTAAAAACCTTCTTGTGGGTTTTAATTATCGCTGGAGCCCCTATATGACCAAAATCAAGGAACTGTTGGTCGCTGAAAGTATCGGGAAAATCACCTCAGTAGATTTTCATTGGTATTTGAATACCTATCACGGAGCTTCTTACTTCCGTCGCTGGCACGGTGAAACCCAAAATAGCGGCTCACTTTGGGTACATAAAGCCACACACCATTTTGATTTGCTGAATTGGTGGCTTGATTCCGACCCCTACGAGGTATTTGCTTATGGAGCTTTGGATCATTATGGCTCTAAAGGAAAATTTCGGGGTGAAAACTGTCGCAGTTGTAACTACCAAAAAGACTGCAAATTTTATTTTGATATCAATAAAGACGAACACTTGACCAAACTGTATGTCAATCATGAAAAACATGACGGCTATATTTGGGATAGCTGTCTTTTTCGCCATGAAATCAATATCCATGATAAAATGTCTGCTCAGATTAAATATGCCAATGACGTAACCGTGAATTATTCGCTCACTACATATTCACCTTTCGAGGGTTGGATGATTGCTTTTAATGGGATGGAAGGGCGTTTAGAAGCCTGGCAGGACATCCCCTGGATGGAGCAGGTCGAGATCAGCCAAGCCGAGTTGCACGCCGCCGAAATGAACAAAAGCGGCAAAGAGGTAGACATCAAGCCAATTATTATGCATAAAAATTGGAATAAATTTGAAAGTATACCGGTCAGTTATGATCGAGGTGGCCACGGTGGGGGAGATGAACGCCTGCATCACAAAATATTCCGAAACCCAGAGGCACCCGACCCACTTCGCCACGCAGCCGGCAGCCGTGATGGCGCGATGTCTATTCTGATCGGCATTGCAGCCCGAAAAAGCATCGAGTCTGGTCGCCTAGTAAGAATTGCCGAACTGACCGACCTTGAGCCTAGAGCCAAACGCTTGTAAAATGAAGCAAATATGATTTATTTTGCGGATGAATGAGATACTAATATGAATCAAATAAAACCTGCTTTTGATCAATGATAATTCAACTTGGACATCCACAGGTTAATCCCATTCCTGAAGGTAAAGTGTTTAGTGCTTTTCAGGATGTATTTCTGGATTTGTTCAAATCCGAAGAAGAAGCAATTTATTTGTATTGGCATAAAATCCCCATCAGAATACGGTATCGGGAAGATTTATACGCCAATATGCAGCTTTTTTTGGCCATGATCAGATTGATCTTTAAGGAAAACCACGGGGCAACCAAAGTGGATTTTATGACCGAGCTACTCTTCATTCACTGGGATATCTACTGGACAAGCCACCATATTCGAATCGAAGCCCGATTCACCGACACAGAAGATGCTTATACGCCTTATGCAGACGCTCTTAATCAACAAACTACCCTGGAAATGGACAGATATGCCTTTCAGCGAGAATGGAAGTCTTTGTTTCATCAAATTGTAATGGCTTTTCAGACCGTCCAAGTAAACATTACTGACCCAAAAGAATTAAAAAAATTGGAAGTAATGCAAAAAATAGAGCAAAAAATACCAAAATTCGGTAAATTATATACCCTGGATGCTTCATAAAAGATGATCACGAGCCATTTAAGCGGATGTTATTTGCAAGTAGGACTGATAGAAAATATCAAACCCGAAAATAAAAGTTTTGCTTCTTTAAGAGAAACTTATCAGTATTTATTTCGACGTAACCGTGAATTCGCTCTTTTGCTCTGGAATGGCATTCCGGTTCGCCTCAGTTATGTCTGGGATATTCCCTGGATGATTGAAAAAATAATCATTCTCCTGGATAAACTGACCGATGAAAATGAACTCGATACAGAAACTCATCATCATTGTTATTTTCAAACCAAAAACCTCAAATTCAATTGGTATCTGGAATGGAATTCCGAAGCCATCGAGGTGGATAGCTTCTGGGAAAAAATTCCTGGAAATTATGAAACTGCTCTTAATTCCCTGGGACATATAAAAATGATGAAACAGGAGTTTCTCTATGAATGGAAACTTCTCCTAGAGCAGCTAATCCGAGCTTTTCAGGATGCAGGGGGGCGTATCTACGAATCCGAACAGGCCGACCTCTTTGATATGCTGCTTCGAATCAATCAATCTATCGAGCAAAGAGGTAGGTATTATCGTACCAATGACTACAATAGTTAGGTTTCCTCCCGATAGTATTTAGAAAAAGCGAATTTGTATAAATAAAGGATTAAAACTAACTTCGCTCCCTGTTCTTCAAGAATGTAAATTAAATGAAGTGCTGTTTTAAATGATTAAGTAATTGATTATCCATTCCTTAATAGTACATTTTATCTCCAAACAAATATGTCGCATTACAATTACAAACTTATTAGCTGTTTATGTCTAATTTTATTTGCTGCATTTGCCTGCCGTCAGGAAGAAGTCAAAGAGCAAATTATCCAACAAGAAAAAAACACGTATTTTGATTTTAAAACACCAGGTAAATTCCAATCAGGTGGTGTTCAAATGATCTCGCTACAGGAAGGTTATAAAGTCTGGACCAAGCGCATCGGCAATGCACCCATCAAAGTCTTGCTTTTACACGGAGGCCCTGCCATGACACACGAATATATGGAGTGCTTCGAGAGTTTTTTCCCACAGGCCAATATTGAGTTTTATCATTATGATCAGTTGGGTTCTTATTATTCGGATAAACCCCAAGACGATAAACTCTGGACTATAGAGCGTTTTGTAGAAGAAGTAGAGCAGGTCAGAAAGGCTTTGGGACTAAACAAAGATAATTTCTTCCTGTTGGGCAATTCCTGGGGCGGAATGCTTGCCATGGAGTACGCCCTCAAATATCAGGATAATCTCAAAGGGTTGATTATTTGCAACATGACTGCCAGCTTCCCCAAATATGAAGTCTATAATAAACAATTACGCAGCCAACTACGCCCTTCGCTGCTCGATACCCTCAAACAATACGAAGATAAAAAAGACTACCACAATCCTCTCTATCAAGAATTGGTGCTTAATGAATATTACACCCGTCATCTTTGCCGGATGCCCGTAGCCGAATGGCCTGAACCAGTAGCCAGAAGTTTTGCCCACGTCAATCAACACGTGTACGAATATATGCAGGGTCCCAGCGAGTTTGTCCCCGGTGGAATCCTCAAAGGCTGGGATATTTGGGATCGACTCAAAGAACTCAAAGTGCCTACCCTGACCGTAGGAGCCAAATACGATACCATGAACCCCAAGGAAATGGAAGAAATGAGCAAACTGGTACAAAACGGACGCTATCTGTATTGCCCGAATGGAAGCCACCTTGCGATGTGGGATGATCAGGAAGTGTTTATGCAAGGGGTGATTGATTTTATCAAAGATACCGCAGAAAGCAAATAAAATCATCAAATCCGAATCTATACTATGATTTATGTGATTCACGAGATTTATATGATGCACGATACAAGACCCCCTTCGGGCAAGTTTTTAAGGATTTACAAAACCTTTTTTTCGCAAACCATTTTATTTTGAGTAAAACACTGTCCAAAAGTATTTTCGACCAAATTATTTGAAAATAAGTTTATCGCAACTACAAGTTTGTTTGAAGTGAACTTGTAGTTGCGATAAAAACTTTCAGCAAACTTATCTTCGTCTTAAGCGAATCCAACTTTGCCTTGTGCGGAGTCGTCTTCATCTTGAGCGAATCCAACTTTGCCTTGTGCGGAGTCGTCTTCATCTTGAGCGAATCCAACTTTGCCTTGTGCGGAGTCGTCTTCATCTTGAGCGAATCCAACTTCGTCTTAAGCGAATCTAACTTTACCTTGTGCGGAGTCGTCTTCATCTTGAGCGAATCCAACTTCGTCTTAAGCGAATCCAACTTTGCCTTGTGCGGAGTCGTCTTCATCTTGAGCGAATCCAACTTCGTCTTAAGCGAATCCAACTTCATCTTGAGCGAATTCAACTTCATCTTGAGCGAATCCAACTTTACCTCCTGCGAACCTATCTTCATCTTAGGGAAGGCTATTTTTTGCTGAGGAAAGGCAACTTCATCTTGAAGAAATCTTTTTTGCTATTGTTTATTGAAAACTATTGCCACGAATGCACGAATGAATGCATTTTATTCGTGTATTCGTGGCAATCTAAGTTACCCATTGAAGGGTTTAATGATACAAAGTTTGTGGATAATTTTAGGAGCAGAGGCATTTAAAAATTTATCCGCAAACTGCTTTTGTTATTCATCCAAATAGCGCAATTTGTAGGCTACCCGGCGATTGATTACACGATTCTCCTCACTGGAGTTAGGCACTAAAGGTCTGCTTTCTCCAAAAGCTTCGGTAGAGATTCGTTTGGGATCAATGCCATAATGATCTATGAGGTATTTTTTTACGGCTTCGGTTCTTCGCTTAGAGAGAGTCAAGTTACCCTCGGCACTTCCGATATCGCAGGTATGCCCCGAAATATCAATAACCACATTGGGATTATCTTTAAGTACCTGATTTACGCTATCCAAAATGGCTTTAGACCGGTCATCGAGTTCATTGCTACCGAATTTGAATCGGAAGGCGCCGTCTTCGAGTCCGGGTTTTGTTTTGGGTTCCGGTTTTAAGGGTGGTGGTGGAGGCGGTAAGGTTACTTTTTGCATCACAAGCTGGGTTGGGTTGGGGTCGGCTTGTGGCAGTTTGAATAAAGTTTCTATTGGAGTAGCAGGATAAGGGGTAGGTCGGCACTTTCTGGGGAATCTGAGTCCGAGTGTAATTTCAAAGGCATTATTGCCCTGCCAGATATTGGTGGTGCGCGTAGTGGGTACATCAAAGCTTAAAGTCAAAAAATAGCGGGGTTGTTCCCATTGCACGGAGGCTACAAAAGCGTCATTAAAATTATACCACAAGCCTAGGCTTGCCATGCCAGTTTTTTGGGGCTTTTCGTCTTCCTCTTCGCCCTTTTTGTAGGTGCGGTAATTCAGCCAGGCACCAGCACTTACTTCGTTGTTGGCCGTTCTACGCACCCATTTGAAGTTCGGCACAATAGAATATTTGGGTTTATTCAGGATTCTCCAGCCGCCTACAAGCCTCATGTGCATAGGCAAATTGGCATCAAGGGCGTCATAAAAAGAGGTCTGAGGCTTATTAATATTATAAAATGACAAACCCACAAAGGCACTGTTTTCTTGGAGAGAATCTATGGCATACCACATTCCACCCAGTGTAAGAGAGCCGAATGTCTGACGCTCATTTTCGTTAAATTCGTTGATGTCTAGCCCAGGCATAAAACCTCCATTGAGATATTGGCTGCTAGTGGTCAGGTCTGTCAGGTCAATACGTCGCTGAAAGATGGACCCCTGAATACCTAGGCTGATAAAATTAGTACCCAATTTGTTTTGGTCAAATTGAAAGTTATAGGCAAAAGCCAGCATCCCGACATTGGTCTCAAGGAAATCGCCATTTTGATCGTGAATGAGTGTTGCACCAATTCCTCCCCATCGATGGCATTTTTTGCGGTTGATCAAAGGGTAAACACCTGTGAGCATGGCATTGCTAAAGTTGCGCCCTACGGCGTTGGGCTGATTGCGGTAGGTAAATAATATTTGTGACTCACTACGCATCCCGATCATGGCAGGGTTGGTCAGTAAGTAGGTATTTTGGTATTGGGTATGATTGTAGTCATCACCTTGTGCCTGGGTATTTTGAGTAAAAAATAAGCTCAAAACAATCAGGCAAAGCCCGTATTTCAAAATGCTAAGAATCGGATGAGTGTAAAAAAATCGCATAGGTAAATGTTTATTATATATTTTTTAAATGTTTTTATCTGAATAAATTAATCAATCCTCGGGTTTTCCCTTCAAATTTGAGGTCTTGCCCGGTAGTACTTTTTCCTTCAATCGTCCAAAGGTATTTTCCCATAGGCTGATCAGCCCCTTGATGAGTACCATCCCAACCGATTTTTGTGGCTTGTTCTACGGTATTGGCTTCATAAACCAGATTTCCGGCACGATCAAAAACACGCAAAGTGATCTCTTTGATACATTCTCCGTGTACCAAGAAAGTATCATTTCGGTCATCTCCATTGGGTGAAAACAAAGTAGGGATAAAAATCTCTTCTTCGGGTACAATGGTAATGGTCACCGAATCCTGCCCTGTGCAGCCGTTTGGATCTGTTCCGGTCACGATAAATGTAGTAGTTTGTGCCGGGCTTACTTTGATTTCATCTCCAAAGGGTGTTAGCGAAACAATGGCCGACAGAGGCTCCCAGGTATATGATTGTGCCCCACTGGCTTTAATAGTAAGAATACAACCAGGCACACCCTCAGTAATATCGGCTTCAATATCAATATCTAAGGGGGGTAGACTGACCACAGTGACTTCATTGGAGCTTACCGGATTGGTACAAGGCAAAGAAGAAGTGAGTCGGGTACTTACTTTGTCGCCTTCATTCAAACCTGATAAATCAAAATTAGCTCCTCCTACTCCGGCGGATACTCCGTTTACAAACCACTCATAGGAAGGATTATTTCCGGCATTCGTGGCCGTGGCAATAAATTCTGCCGAACCGCCACAGATGCCGTTCCCATTTTCGCCGATGACAGAAACAATTACAACCGAAACATCTACACTATCGGCTGAACTAACTACGAGTGAAGAATCCAAGGGTATGGCAATACAAGTACCTCTAGAGGCTGAAATAGTAAAGTTGATATTTCCCAAAACAGTGATTGTACCCGTTGCAAAAGTAAGTGTGTTGCCTGTTCCGTTTTGAGGATTACCGACCGGAGTGCCTTCCAGGTTGAGCTGGTAGCTTACACCTGGTTCGGAGTTTTCCAATTGAATCGTAATGCCGGTATTATCATTGCACACTTCCAGGTTATCGGCTGATAGGGAAAGATCGGTTCTTGGAAGAGCCTCAATATTGATCTGAATACTATCTTCTAGAAGTACTTCTTGGCAACTACCCCGAAGCGCTTTTACCCGGAAAGTATGTAAGCCGACAGTATTTATAGCTCCGGTTGGCAGATTGATCACGCCTCCTGTGCCGAGGAAAACCTGCCCGATAGGCTGTACGTTTTCCAGCAATTGATAGCTCACGCCGGATTCTGAGTTTGTGATTGAAATATGAATACCCTGGTTATTTTCGCACAGAGTTGTTGTATCCGCGCTTAGACTTAAGTTTGTAAGGGGGCGTACATCTACGCTTACTTGAATAGAGTCACTTTCCTTTTGGCATGAACCATTGTCTATTTCAAGGATATAGGCATTGCTTGCATCAGCAGCGGATACATGCAAGATTAGTAAAGTCCTGCTGTTTCCAACGGTGGCACCGTCTTTTGTCCAGGTATAAGAGACAGCCGTTTCCTGATTGGCTGTCAGGCGAAGGGTATCTCCCTCGCAAAGGCTGGTATCACCGCTAAACCCAAGATCAGGAGCGTCAAATACCTGTATGGCAAAGTCAGATGATTTGAGGCTGCAACTTCCGTTACTTACTTCAAGGCTGTAGTCATTGGCAGCATCCTGCAAAGAAACATTGGGAATGAGCAATACCCTTGTAGTAGCGATGGTTGTAGTTCCTTTTCTCCAGATATAACTTTGGGCATTGCTTTCGTCAGCAGTTAGGCTAAGATTTCCGCCTACACAGACGTTGATTATCCCAGTAAAGGTAGTCAAAGGTACTTGGATGCATCCTTTGGTATCGGTATCGCGGTAGTTGGGGGCATTGTCATTGTCATTATCTGGCTCCTGGAAGCTTGCTGTTGCAGAGCCATAACCTTTGCCATTATTGCTTTCATCGTATAGGTCAATGAGACCGTCTTGATCACTATCTCTATAGGTAGGCAAGGCATTGGGGTCTAGATAATCCGGTAGACCATCCAAATCGGTATCTTCGGCCCAGTCCGGGATATTGTTTGCATTAAGATCCGAATTGGGATAATGCCCTGGGTTTGCATTGGCAGTTTCATAATTGGCTGCTCTTGTAAAGAGGTCTTCGGCGGTTGTACCGTTTTCATTGTCATCAAAGCCTTCGATCCAATCGGGCGTAAGGTCATTGTCGGAATCTGCTTCAATAAAGTCTGGTTGGTCTGCCAGATCAGTATTGACAGGAAGGATGGGGGTTCCGCCGATGATAGGGTCACCATAACTCTGAAACGGAGCGACTGTGGTGTAAAGGTTGTAAAAAATATCATAGGCATCGTTAAGCCCGTCGGCATCAGTATCTGTGGGGTTTGCGCTTAGGGGAGCAATGTATCCGGGAGTTGTTTGCCCTTCACGGTTATCAGGAATCCCATCACTGTCTGAATCGGCATCTTCGGCGTTGGGAATGCCGTCGAAGTCTGTATCGGGATAGGCTAAGGGTGTGCCTGGAGAGCTACCGAATACTTGGGGGTCGACGCTGTCTTCCAGTCCATCCAAATCGGTATCGGTGATGGTGATATTGCCGATGATGCCGTTATGATCCGGGTCTGAGCCGCCGCCTTCAATGACATCCATAATGCCGTCATTATCCGAATCCAGGTCAAAGAAATCGGGTACGCCGTCCTGATCTCGGTCAAATACATCATGGACACCATCGTTGTTTGAATCCACAAAACCCGGGTAGTTTGTATCTTGGTAGTTAGGAATGCCGTCGTCGTCGTCATCTTGTCCGGGGTCAGTACCTTCGGGGCATTCTGTAAGATCGGGCAATCCGTCATTGTCATCATCAATATCGATAAGATCGAGAATTTCATCTTGATCGTGGTCATTGTTTTTGCAGATTCCGGTTTGGACGATTCGGTATTGGAAAGCAGTTTGGAGTTCGAGTCCACTGAACCAGGAGTTCATTGTATTGAGGTTTCCGTTGTTTTGAGAGGAGGCAGATCCGCTAAAAGCCCATTTTCTTTCGACAAAAACACCGCTTTGCAATTGTGTAATAGCCGAGCCCGAGCTTAGGGTCAGGGAGCTAGGAGGCAGGGCGATGTTTTGGTCGTCCCAGTACAAGGTTGGGTTGGGTCTTGGAAAAGGTCTTACGGCTTCTGTGGTCACGCTATTTAGTCCTTCCACATCAAAAAGAGGAAAGTGAGTAATTCCGCCCAGTAAAAAAACCATTTCTGCTTCAAATGCTCCACCATTTGCTTGGATATTTCCTTGACCATCTTTTAAATCCCAGATCATATAATTCTCACCGGGAACAATGTCGGCATACAAGACCCTATCTGCTCCGCCTGGCGTAAATCCGTCATTATTGCCATCCAGGTCAAAAGCAACCTGTATTTGTGAATTGATATTGGATAAGATTTTGAAGGTGGCAATGCTGTTATGTGGGCAACTGTCGTCGTTTTTATCAATGGTGATTACTCCTGGGCTTAATGTAATTTCTTGTGGCAGACGACTAAAATCGTAGTCATAAATCAATACATTATTAAAAAAGATTTTTACTACGGGCTGCACCGTGGAGTTCGGAAACACCGAAATATCCGGATTATTCAAAAAGATTTGATGCTCGCTTACGTCATTGATAAAAGCATTTCCCGGTGCACTTCGGCGATTCTCGAAAGCATCGGCAGTTTGTTTTACGCCAAAGGTATTAGAAACAAAAATAAATCCGAAGGGAAGCATTTCATAATTCACTTTATTGACAAAACCGTCGGCTGTATAAATAAAGAAGTCGGTTTGCACCGGAAAGCTCGTGAAATTGGTGGTTGTCAAAGCCCATTGACGCGACCATAACCTTCCTGCCGATCGGGTGGGTTCGCCGGGATTGGTCATGATGTTGTTAGAGCCGTCTGTCACTGTGGCATCAAAAAACTCCAACCAACTTTGTCTTCTTTGAAAGATGGTAAAACCAGCATCTTGCCAGGTTTGAAATTCTATATAATGATCTCCTGTACTGGTGGCAGTATATACAAAAGGAGTGTATCCATTGTTGATGGCTGTACCGTTTAGGATAGTTCCGTTGGGTCCGGCAACGGCTTTGGGGCGGTCAGCGATAAAGCCTACATCGGTAGCACTGACCGGAAAAGCTGTTTGGGGGAAAACCACGGCATTAGAGGGGTCTTTAATGCGGAAAGTGGTGAGGCTGGCATTTCCATTGGCTGAGGCCATTTTCATACCGAAATGTATTTTCTCTCCTGTTTTGAGGTAAATATTGAGGCGTTCCCGTTTTTCGGCGATATAGGTGGCAAAATTACTCCCTTCGCCATAAACCTCTATAAACAATCGGTCTGCTGGACCAGGAATAAGTTGTTTGGTACCTTCCTGTGCGAATAAATAAGGAAGCCCCGGCATCCCTACAAGTAGTACAATCATAAAAAAAAACTGGAAAAATCTTAAAACCGGGATAGTGTGATTATGAAGATTAAGATAAAAAGAGAAGTAAAGTAAATTCATATCAATGCAAGCTTATTTTTAAGTGAATTACCTGTGCCAATTTAAATGAATATAAAAAGTGTTGGTGTTAGATAAAGCCCTGATTAAAAATCAATTATCCAATCAAATTTCCACAAATATCATGCAACGCTAACACATAAAAAAAATTTTATAGAATAAATCAAAAAATATACCCTGATTAAAGTGATTGAACCGATTTCTTTCCCTGATTTTAGGTGCTTATGGTACAAATTTATCCTACAATAGTCTTGATTTTATCCTTTTTAAAACCTCCTTGATTTTGAGTATCATACCCAGGTGCGATTTAAAACTGAAAATAAATAAATGGCTGAATATCTGCGGTGCGAGCCTGATAAAGAGCCACTACGACCAAAGTAATAATAGCAGCTTTGGCAAAATCAGGTATGCTGATGAAATATTCAATCATTTCTTCTTTGAATGATTTAGGAATCCAGTGGATGAGGTAGGCTGCCACCATAAGGATCATTACTTCTTTATAACCCAAAACAACCTGTGGGATTACCTGAAACTGAAAGGATTGAAAAATCTGCTTAAGCATCGTATTGACTTTGACCAGGTCTGTTGCTCGAAAATATATCCAACAATAACACACCCAATGAAATGTAATCACTTGCCCAATAAATCTTCTTAAACCTTTGGGTTCTTGACCCTTACTTCCGGTGGTATCCATCCAGAATTTATGCGCTGATAAAGCCAAGCCGTGTAATGCCCCCCAAATAATAAAACGTGTACTGGCACCATGCCACAAGCCTCCCAGCAACATCGTGATCATTAAATTGATATAGGTACTTACCGAAAGCTCGTATTTGGGATACAACAACAACACAATCCAGAAGAATAAAACCAAAAAACTCATCCCCAGTAAATGCCAATTCGCTTGCCGTGCAGATTCCAGCCCAAAAATCAGCAATACTCCCAACCCCAGATAAGCAAGTGCTTTATAACGATTATAAACCATATAGCCGATCCAGAAACCCAGAATACCTATCAGGAAATAAAAGTTTGTCCACTCCCAACCATCTAAGACCAAAAAAATAAAGAATATAATCGGAACACTCATATACGTAAAGAGTGAAATACTGCGATTGCCACCCAGCGAAATGTACAGATAATCCCTCAGCCAAGTGGAAAGCGAAATATGCCAGCGTCGCCAAAAATCAGTAATGCTGCTTGAAATATAAGGCGAATTAAAATTGATATTCAGCCGGAAGCCCAGCAAAAGCGATAAACCGATGGCAATATCGGTGTATCCCGAAAAATCACAATAAATCTGAATGGCATAGCCGTAAACTGCCATCAGATTTTCAAAACCTGAAAATTTAGAAGGATCATCAAATACCCGATCTACAAAATTCACAGAAATATAGTCCGAAATCAGGATTTTTTTAACCAGCCCGTTGATGATCAAAAACAAAGCCCTGCCGAATTCTTCGCGACTCAGGCGATAATCCTCATAAATCTGAGGAATAAAATCAGCCGCTCTTACAATCGGGCCAGCAACCAACTGCGGAAAAAAGCTCACATAAAAAGCAAAATCCCATACATTGGATACCGGATCAATCTTACGGCGATATATATCAATGGTGTAGCTCAGTGTCTGAAAGGTATAAAATGAAATGCCTACTGGTAAAATGATCTGACTGATGTCAAAAGTTGTCCCAAAAACCTGATTGGCAAATTGAGCCAGATAGTCCTGTGCCTGATAGCTTGTATGGAAGCTCTGATTGTATAAATCCGTAAAAAAATAGGTATACTTAAAATAACACAACAACCCGAAATTAATCACCAGGCTAAGTACCAACAGAAAATTGCGTTGAGATTGTTTGGTCGTTCGATGGAGAATATTCCCAAGTGTATAGTCAATCACCGTAGATAAAATCACCAAGGATAAAAAAGCACCTCCGGTTTTATAGTAAAAAAACAGGCTGAAAACCAATAAAAATAAGTTGCGTGATTGCTTCCGATGGTAGATGCCTTGATAGACTAAGATTAAACCTCCAAAAAAGATCCAAAAAATCGGACTTGTGAAAATCAACGGATTTTTGGGATCGTACACAAACAAATCCTCCAGAACGTTCATAGATTGTATTAGCGATTAGAAGCAAGATTTTAAGAGCAATTGCTTTGCCCTTAAAATCTATTTTACCGGGTTCAAATTTCGGCAAATTTTTACTTTTTCAAGCCTTTGGGCAAAATATTTTTATAAAACCCAAGGGCGTACAATTCCCAAACCTACCATCAGCCAAAGTACAGAAAGCACGATGGCTGCCAGTCCTGCCTGTGTCTGATACTTAATCAATCGGGCTTTGATCATTTCACCTTTTTCCAAAGCTTCCTCATTGCCCTTCAACAAGTACTGTGCGATCAGCCCATAACCCAGTAAAAATCCCAGTACAATATCCACTGTAATGGCCAATAAAACGACCAAAGCCCAAAAAGTGCTGTAACGAAACATAAAACCGATGTAACCAATGGTACTCAGAAACTCCCAGATTCCACTGACTAAAAGTATTAGACCGATGATGCCTTGATAAGGCAGGATTTTATCAATCATTTCCTTGGCATCAGGTCTGCGTTTGATGATAAAAGAGGCTGCAGCAATGACTCCTCCTAAAAAAAGAATAATAGATGTGATTAGATTACCCATGTTTTTGACTTAAGGTGAATAAATTGGAAGTTACTAATAATATTCAAAATACCAAAATCGGAAAAAACGATCAAGATTCATCGTATCAAAATTAGGTCATTCAAGAAGAAAGAACGATCTTGATGAGAAAAATATAAGGTTTTTTTTTAAGACTAAAAAATTTTTGGGATTTAAGATACTGAAAACATGTTTATACTCAAACCGAAGTGGTTTTCCGAGATTTTAGCTTTTAAATCATTAATAATCAAGCTAATCAATCAAGAAAATCAGGCAAATCACTTCAATCTGGGTATAATTTTTATTTAATCTTGCGATATTGCCATAAATTCAGATTGATTTTGTTAATTTTCATTCCATCAAATTAAATAAAACGCAAATGGAAACCTTACACGAAGATGAATTATGGAAAATATCCTATAATCCTTCCAAGAATTATATCAAAACGGAATGGACGGGTAAAGCATTAAGTGACCAGGATTTTGATGTGAAGACACAGCTCATCATTCAATTTATGGAGCAATACCAACCTAAAGCCTTTCTGGCCGACGCCGCAAAATTTAATTATGTGATCATTCCTGAAAAACAAGACTGGCACAATGGCATATTATTTCCTATTTTCAAAAAAGTAGGTCTTGGCAAGATGGCAATTATTACCCCTGAAGACTTTTTTAGTCAGATTTCTATCAAACAGGCATATGACGAAGAATATGATTTTGCCACGCAATACTTTGCAAGTGAAGAGGAAGCCATGAAGTGGTTAGAAGTGTAAGACATCCAATTGGCCTTAAAAAAGGTCAAAATTGGACTTAGAAAAGCCAAATTTGACCTTATTATTCCTATAAAGTAAAGCAAGAGTTTTTAGTCCTTTATCTTTTTTTATAACTAATCGCCAGTCCTCCGCCGGAGTTATCCACGGTGGTTTCGTAATTTTTAAGGCTCATGACATATTCCAGATAAGCCTGTGCGCCAGCCATACCGTTACGTCCGGCAGGGCGTACATTATGCGCCGTAAAACATCCACCTGAGGCAAGTTTGGGTTCGGTGTCTTTGAAATAATTGGTGTACCAGTCTTTGTCGGCATCGCTGAACACAAAATCAAAAGGGCCTTCCAGTTTTTTTACCAGCACGTGTGCATCAGCCAGTTTTGCATCAATAAATTCCGAAAGTCCGGCTTCTTTGAAATTGGCCAGGGCTTCTTTGTGCCGGGCTTCGTCAATCTCAATGGTGGTTAATTTGCCCCCTGTTTTGCTGAACGCCCAGGCAATCCAGATGGAGGAATGGCCAGTAGAGGTGCCGATCTCGAGCCCCTTTTTGTAGCCGTTTTTGATGATGATGTCATAAAGTAGCTGTCCATCCGAAGTAGGGACATTCAGATCGTGCCATTGTCCTTTTTTACTATTGAGAAAGGTTTTGACTTTTCGATCCAGTTCCGAATCCTGTGGGGAGTTTTTTAGAGATTCTTGTGCCTGTGAGCAGCTTCCCAGGGGCAAAAGCAGGAGCAAATACGCAAAAACCATCACCTTACTTGGAGTGAAACAAAAACTTTCACATAAGATAAGGGGAAAAACAGGAAATATTATTTTTTTCATAAGCTTTGGAATAATGAAAACAAACAACACAAAATAGAATCTTATTTATTGGTTCTCTGACAATTTATGTGGGAATGATCAAATACATATATCTTTTAAGAATGGCTAGATAAAAGATAAGTGCATTCACTTTTCTTATCTTTATGACAAACTTTGTCACGAATGCACGAATAAGTGTATGTATTCGTGC
>JANRIC010000030.1:0-8355 GCA_033765345.1 Microscillaceae bacterium | reverse complement strand
CTTCTGCGATCAGACCACCCTGGTGCTTGATCTCTACATCGTCGAACCAAACGTCTACATTACTTTCATTGGCTACGAAGATTTCTATGCGTTCTTTGGCATAAATTTAATGATTTTTGGAGGATTTGTCCAAGTGCCAGGCACTGTAATTTATATAAAAACCCGAAAGCCTTTTGGATGCAGACTTTCGGGTTTATCTTTTTCTTCTCAGCAGCCCACGGCCTTCTGCTTGCGCAGAGTAGATGCAATCTACTGTAATTCAGTTTCTTAGACAAAGGCTAAGAAAAACATCTTAGTTTTTAGTCCTGAACTCTAAGCAGAACAGAGGGGATTGGGATACAAACCCCTTGTGTTAGGTAGAATATCCCATTTTACTAGCTATTTCAAAAGGATATTGAGCTAATTCAATATTTTTTATGTCTAAATTAATTTTTTTATAGAATTCAAATAAATTCTCAAAAGAATTAATTGAGATAACCGTATCATCGTAAGAGAAAAACGTCTGTAAAAGCTCACCACCACCGTATGATATTGTAATTTCTGTTAGCAGATATATCACACTATGAAAAAGATATGTATAATCTGGATGTGCTTTTCGCACGGAAAATTTATTACTATAACCATATAAACCTATAATTTCATCTATCTTATCACTACCCTTAATAGCTTGGAAAATGAATTTTTCTTTTTCTCCATTGACATGGGTTTTGATATGTTCCCAAGTTTGAAAATTTATTTTCAAATGTGTTTTTTCTTCCAACATACCAATTATATCTTTAACAGTAGGGTAAGAAAGCAATTTATTATTTAATGTAAAATCATAGTGAATAATCCCCATAAAAATTATATTTTTATATTCAAAATTTTAGTAAGCTTTAAATGTCTTAGAACTATCTGAAAACCATTTCATTAAGGAGTCAGGGAATTCTCCTTTAACTCCTGTTGGAGATGGATAACTGAAATTTCCATATAATATTGTAGACATTAGTCCAGCTTTCATAACATCGCAAGCTCCAATCGCACAACTCCATCTATCCCAATTTGCTAGCTTACTACCCTGTAAAGATAGATCAGTTGTTTTTCCTATCATTAAATTATATGCCAAAAGATCAACCCCTACTCCTCGTATATCAATTTTAGCTCCGGATACAAGATGAGACAACAAGTTAAAAGGTTTAAGAGACATATTGTCTGTTTTTCCATCGTAATTTATATGATACCAATTTGTTTCATTACTACCAACTTCTTCCATTCCCCAAAACATATGTGATCCTTCATTAGTGTTCATTGTCCCAAGAAAAAAAGTTGCACCAACTCTATTTTCATTATAACTATCTGTTTCAGCAAGTCCAACAGCAACATTGATAGCTAAGGTTTCATTAAACTTGTCTAATGGACTCTGATAAGCAGAATTAAAGGGTGTAGTTATAATTTCATGATTCTTTTGCCACTCTATAAGATAATCCTCATAATGGTAAAAATTAACTGTATGCCCACTCCCATACAGTATAGGAGCATTGTAATATTGAAATGGGGTAACTGGTTCTTCTCTTGCCAAACCTGCTGAACGTGGAGGCACTCTAAAAGAACCTACTATTCCTCTTGGAACATAATTTATACCTCCACCCGGAGGAGGGGCAGCATATTTGGTTTGACTGGGGGGAGCGATTGATTCGAGCCCTTCTAATTCTATATGATTAGTAACCTTATTCTCACTAAAAGCATAAGGAGAATTATACACATACTTATCAGCTAAAGGATCAACCGAATGAAACCGCCCTAGTTGCACATCCGCATTTCTCCACTTAAAGCTAGACCAGTTCAGACCAAAATCATCTTGTTTCTCTTGCCCTTGGAATTGGAACTTATGCTCTGGTCGCCCCTGCTTCTCAATCCCCACCAAGTTCATGCCGAAGGGATAAAAATGATTCTCCTGGGTGATGAGTGATTTATCTATTGTGATGGTCAAATCATCAAACCAAACTGGTACATCTTCATTTTCACTGGCCACAAATACCTGCAATGTACCATCCCTATCTGCGGTAAAATCCAGATTGAGCTTTTCCCAGGAATTGGGCGCCACCATAAGTGGATCTTGAAAGGCACTCACAAATATAGGTATATCTTCTTGATCTTCAAAAAACTGATATTTCAGATACGCCTTGGGTGTATTTGGAGGCGTATTTCCGGTAGATTGGCTGGGGCTGGTAATGCCTATATTTAGCAAAATTGGGTTGTTATTTGCCTGGCTATTGACATCCGGGGTGAATCCTCCGAGCGAAGCAATCTGGCTTATGAATACTCCCAATTGCATTCCGGGGTTGTTGTCAGAGGGTTGATCATAGGTACCCCATACACTCATGGTTATCTTATCACCCTTTCTCACTTTCAAGCTTTTCCACATGCCCAAGGGATTTTGAGCTGTAAGTCTGGCTGAATGGTTGCTAAGATACCCCTTGTCACCTACACGGATGGGAGAATCTACAAAGTCAAAGTCTTGTTTCTCCGTGTTCTCAAATACCACGGGTTCTAGTGTGGCTTTATACGCTATATCTTCTCTATCCTGAAAAGCAATCCTGAGATTTCCCAAATGGTCTTTGAGGTGGTATTCATAACCGGGGCTTTCCTGATATGCAGGCAGATAACGACCTTCGGATGTGCTGAAAAACTCCAGGCTTTGATCCTCGTAGACAAAACTGCCGATATAGTCGGTCAATGATCTAAAATTGCCATTTTGTAAAGTCTTTTTCTGGAGCTTAGTACCTGCGGCATCATATCTGTAGATAATTTCAGATACTCCGTGATCAAAGGTAATATGTACCGGAAGATTAAGATGATTGTAGGTGATGCTAGTGATATTTTTGTTATCATCCTGATCCATATTGCCATTGGGGTCGTAGAAGTATTCCGGATTATTATTATTGTAGATTGCCCCGTTCTGAAAGTCCTGAGCCATACCATCCGTGGAAGCTCCGTCCTCTACTGCCCGCAGACGATTCCCTGTATAATGATAGGTGAGGTTATCTATCAGACCATACTGTGGAGACTGTCCCTGTGACCAGTTCTGCACGCCAAAGCGACTAAGTCCCTTGATATTTCCATTGGCATCATACACTATATCCCCACCATTTGGACCTGATTCAGAATAGTTTTCGTCAGATAAATTAGGGGCATCAAAATTGGTATACTTAGCTCTTAATAGACGATTTGATTTGTCATATTTGTAAGCATATCCTCTGGCTATACCTCCTTCGGTATTCCACCGGATTCCGGCAATGTTACCATTATATTGGGGAGTCCCTACTTGATTGTCAGAAGTAATGGGTAATGGTGAATCATAGCGTAGTTCCAGTCCAAACAAATCGCCATCACTTAGCTGAATATCATTGATATGAGTCATCCATCCGCGGATATTGTATTTGTAATCCACGGTTTGCAAAAAGGTATGATCTGTTTTTTGACCCACATCTTTTTTGATCAACTGACCCAGTTCGTTGTAATCAAGCTTTGCCAGGAGTTGAGGATTTTGATTATCTACACGATGTGTAGTACTCAGCAAACGACCTGTATGGTCATATCCGTTGCTTTCCAGTACACGAATAGTTTGATTGGAAGATGCAAAGGGATATTTATGGATGAGGAGTGTTTCATCTATCCAACCGCTTAATTTACCACGATACTTTGTGGTAAGTACATCACTACCCCTCTGATGATTATCGGCAATGGTTTGAATCATCCGATAGCGGCTATCATAGTAGCTGACATTTGTAAGCCAGGGTGTCGCAGTCGTTCCTTCTTCGTTCGGATTGCTAGGAAGAATTCTAAGCAATGTGCCGGTTACTTGTCCTTTTATTTTATTGGAATAGGTAATCGGGAAATCTTCGTGGTTATAATTATCATCGTTTACAACTTTAAATTGATGACTTGAGCCTTTGTTCAAAAGGAAATCATAATTATCATAATAGGTTAGACTAAGTACTTGGCTACTATCTAAATCAGCATCTGGAAAAGTGCTGGTTTCCAAGGTGTAACTTTTGGCTGTTCCTCTTGCGGCAGTGCCTTCTACGGGGTCACCTATACCATAACGAAGCTGATATTCACTCGTAGGTTTTAAATCTCTGACGTTTCCTGCCTGGGTACTTAGGGTCATCCCCTGGAGGGCTAAATAAGCATGAATGGTTTTATTATTTTCTTCTTCTGCAAGAAATCCGAATTCATCCGGAATAATACGTTGTAAGGGTACGAACACATCACTTTGAGAAATAGAAATTGTGCGCGTAATGTAATCTAAATCTTGTGAATCCAATATATTTTGCAGTGTGGCACGTGTCCTGGAGTCCGTATAAATACCCGTCATCACGGGGCGGTTTAGCGCATCATACTTGGTAAAAGTCCACTCGTCATCGAGTCTCTGCTTTGCATCTTGTATGAGTGCTACACGATCCAGTCTATCATAGACAAGGTAGGTTTCTTTATCAGTGCCCGGAACTTTCTTAGCGATAATTCTTCCTCGTCCGTCGTATTGATAGTAAAATACCAGATCATGTAAATCCGTGGTATTTGAGGTTAACTTATAATTCCAGTTATTATCCTCGAGCAGCTCGACAGCCCGTGGAGGTAATACACATCGCAAACGGTCAAAATCATCATACACATAATAGGTACTCAGAAAAGTAGGATTATTAGATCCATCCAGTCCGACTTGTACTTTTTTACAAATTGATAGTCCTCTTTTATCTTTAAACTCTAGGATTGTATTTCCATCTTCATCCTTTACTTCGCTTTTGATTAATTCGCCAGTATTATATACCTCTGTGCTACCAGTTGAAGGCTGAGCACCCTCTACATAACCTATGTGCCAGATGTGAATTCCGTCGCTCAAAGTGTTGACCAGGTATTTAGTCTCGATAGTATTGTTACTTTCTACTTTCCAAGAATCCCCAGAAGATGCTTGTTTCAAGGCTCTGTTTAGAGGAGAATTTTCAAATACTGTTTGGGAATAAGGGAACTGGCTACGAGCTATTTCAGGGTTAAGAGCGTTGTAAAAAACATATTGTTCACTATTCTCATGAGTTCCGCCTGTTCCTTTTAAGGCATAGGGATGATAAGCACCACTTACTCCACCGACATAGGGCAAATAATTTTTTTCTTGCCTCCAATACTTATCATATTCCATTGCCATTACAATATCTTTTTTATCAGGGCTGCCTTGCGTAACGACAGATTGAATCTCTCTGCCAAGTCCGTCCAGATAAGAAAATGTTTCATTAAACTCCCCGTTGATAATACTATGGTTATCTATTTCAACGATGGTGTTAATACCTTCTACCAGCATGTTTTGAGTCAGGATGTAATTTAGATTTTGATCTAAAACTGGTTTAACTTCAACCGAGGTAGTTTTTTGCCTTGTACCATGCTCATCTGTGATACTTACCGTAATTTCGTAAATTCCCGGCTCGCTTACTGTGAGTGTGGTTTGATTCCCGGAAATTGGAATTCCATCTTTTTTCCAACTATAAATAATTGAACTTACATTAAACGATGAATAATCGGTGGTCATGGTTAGAATAATTGGTTCATGACCTATATATATTTCTCCTGTAAGCATTGGATTCGGATATACACGGACAGTTACGGGGCTATAAAACTGAGCACCACAGAAGGTTGTATGTAAGGTGTAGGCAAAAGTACCTATCTGATTAGTTGGAGCGGAGAAACCATATTGATTACTGATTACTTGATTTGCACTATTTCTCCATACATAGGTTGCCTGACTGAAATAGGTAGTAGCATATAAACTTATATTTTCCCCTTGAAAGGCTGAATTAGCTATGAGGGGAATAGAAGCAGGAATAGGATTGACTTGCACAGTAACAGGTACACTATTGCTCATACGATCTTGCCCGTTTACATTCACATGAGCTTTTACATAAAGCGTTTTTGTTCCGGAAGTACTGGAAGTATAAGGATAAATCGGCCCGGTATATAATAAATTATTTTGAGCATCATACCATTTATACACGTATGTAGACGGTTTGTAGTTAGATACTTGTAAATTAACTGTACAGCCGAGGTAAGTGCTGAATGACTGAGTACCAATCGGATAGGAGGGTGTTGGAGCTAAGGGTCTTACATTAACAGTAATACTAAGGCTAGCCGATAGGATATTACACGCACCACAAGTACTTAAGAGATTAGAAGATGTACAAGTAATATTTTGCAAAGAACCACTTGTACTTACTGTATAAGAACCAACTTGATTCCAATTAATTGTGATGTTTCTTGAGTTATCTGCCCTATTTGTAATACTTCCACCTGAACCCACACTCCAAGTAACTATATCTTGATTGGGTGGTAATTGTTGACTTAGATAACATTGTCCAATATTTCCACTAAGTCCCTGGAAGTAATATATTTCACTATCATTTTCTTCGACTTCTATCGCTCCATGGATCCGGAAGTTTTGTGCTTTGACAAAGGTTGATAATCCCCATAGATGAAAGCTTAATGCAAGAATTAGCAATTTAACATGTGTTTTCATAAATAAATTGTGATTTCTTATACCAATATTTTTAGCATTTGATTTATATAGTTCTTATTGTTTGAAAAGACAATACTTATCAAACAAACCAGGCTCATTTTCAGGGGCTATCACCAGTCTTTGTGTATCAATTTGATGGATGGTAAAACGTAATGTATTGTCACCGACTATCAGTTCAATGGTTTCTCCATTATTTAGTACATCCCAGGTGGCTTGCATTTGCAACGTAGTGTCTTCTACCCATGAAAGCAGAAAGTTATCATCTGCCTGAAAAGACCAAAGTCTTCCAATAAAATTCTTTTCAAAATTAGCACGTTGTTCAGAGGGAATACTTTGATATTCTGTCCTATTAATCTGATTCATTACTTGTTGGGTTTCTTCCCAATGAATCTTCCAAGTTCCTTGTAGCTTGTTTTTAACCTCGGCAACACTTTGCGCTGAACCGGATTGGCTAAGGAAGATTCCTAGAATTGCTAGGGCTGCAAATTTGATTTTTTCCATGTTTCCTTTCAAAATTTAAATATCGTTTTGCTATTATTAAGTACCTGTCGGAGCCGGGTTTTTTCCAGGGCTGGCAGGTTGGCATAGTCCAGCTTGAAGCTCTCGAGGTTCTCGAGTTTGCCCAGTTCGCTGGGGATACTTTGGAGATTATTGCCCCAGAGATCCAGGTTTTTGAGGCTGCTGAGTTCGCCGATTTCTGCTGGGAGTCCTTCAAGCTTGTTGCCCCAAAGATTGAGGTCTTCCAGTCCTTTGAGCTTGCCGATCTCTGCGGGGAGTTTGTCTAGTTTGTTGCCCCAGAGATTTAATGACTTTAGCTTCCCTAAATTGCCTAGCTCTGCGGGTAGCTCCTGCAAAAGGTTGTCTTTGAGGTTCAGGCTTTCTAGGTTTTTTAAGTTGCCCAGGGAAGCAGGTAGGGCTTTCAGCACATTGTTGCGTAAGTCAAGGCTTTGGAGCTTTTCCAGATTGCCCAGTCCTTCGGGAAGTCCCTCGAGTTTATTGCCCAGCAAATTGAGTTTTTCCAGATTTTTCAGGTTACCCAGGGCATCGGGCAGGTCTTTGAGTTTGTTTTCTAGTAGGTGCAACTCTTGAAGTTTGGGCAGATTGCCGAGTTCGTCGGGGAGCTTGTAGAGCTGGTTGTGGTTGAGCACCAGACTCTTTAAGCTGTCCAGCCCGCCGATGCCTGCGGGTAGCTGGCTCAAGGCATTGTGTGACAAGTCCAGTTTCTGGAGTTTTTTAAGCTGCCCTAGCTCCTCGGGTAGTCGGTTGAGTCGGTTTTGCCCTACCTGGAGGCTTTTGAGGTGCTCTAGCTTGGATAGCTCTGCCGGAAGGGTCTCAAGCCGGTTGTTTGCAAGGCTGAGTTTTTGCAGCTTTTGGAGCTTGGTAACTTCCGGGGGTAATGACAGCAGGCGATTATTATCCAGAATCAGCTCCTGCAAGTTAGGCAAGTCTTTGAGTTCTTTGGGTAGCTCGCGGATATGGCGTAGACGGAGCTTGTAGACTTGCTCCGGGTGCTTCAAAGCTTCTTCCAAAGAAGTAAAAAGCGGTGCGGCTGCCAGGTCAGCTTCGTTCAGGATCAGGTCTTTGATGGGGTTGCCCAGAAGTCTAAGCTCCAACTTGCTTTCGGGTAGGCTATCCAAAAAAAGCGGGACTTGCTCAATCTCATTATCCGTCAGGTTGAGCTTTTGCAGTTTAGGAAGCCTGCTGATGCTTTCGGGTACTGTTTTGAGGGCGTTTTTTGCCAGGTTTAGCTCCCGAAGCTCGGGCAAAACGGGGATTTCTAGTGGCAAAGCTCCCAGTTGATTGCCGGAAAGGTC
>JANRIC010000016.1:0-22254 GCA_033765345.1 Microscillaceae bacterium | reverse complement strand
TATCGATCGTACGGCTTGAGCGAATAAGAAAGTTTCTGAGGGTATCGATCGTACGGCTTGAGCGAATAAGAAAGTTTCTGAGGGTATCGATCGTACGGCTTGAGCGAATAAGAAAGTTTCTGAGGGTATCGATCGTACGGCTTGAGCGAATAAGAAAGTTTCTGAGGGCATCGCTCGTGCGGCTTGAGCGAATGAATAATTCATTTACTAGTTATTAGAACACGGATGACACAGATTTTACGGATTAAACACGGATGTATCTGTGTTCTAATATGTAGGTAGCTACTTGAATTAATTAAGAATTAAACGAAACCCCCTTCATTATTTTAATTCCCTTAATTTCTTAATTGTACGAAACCCCCTTCATTATTTTAATTCCCTTAATTCCTTAATTGTACGAAACCCCCTTCATTATTTTAATTCCCTTAATTTCTTAATTGTACGAAACCCCCTTCATTATTTTAATTCCTTTAATTTCTTAATTGTACGAAACCCCCTTCATTATTTTAATTCCCTTAATTCCTTAATTGTACGAAACCCCCTTCATTATTTTAATTCCCTTAATTCCTTAATTGTACGAAACCCCCTTCATTATTTTAATTCCCTTAATTTCTTAATTCCTAGAAGTCCACACTAAAATTGGAATAGACTCTTATCTTTTGAATTAAGAAAATTAAGAAAATGAAAGGAATTAAGAATTAAACAGCAACCCCTTCATTATTTTAATTCCTTTAATTCTTTAATTCCTAGAAGTCCACACTAAAATTGGAATAGACCCCTACCTCCTTTTAAATGAAAAAAATTAAAGAAATTAAGAAAATTAAGAATTAAAAAATGAAAAAAATGAAAAAAATTAAAGAAATTAAGAAAATTAAGAATTAAAAAATGAAAAAAATTAAAGAAATTAAGAAAATTAAGAATTAAACAGCAGCACTTCATTATTTTAATTCCCTTAATTCCTTAATTGTACGAAACCCCCTTCATTATTTTAATTCCCTTAATTCCTTAATTCCTAAAAGTCCACACTAAAATTGGAATAGACTCTTATCTTTTGAATTAAGAAAATTAAGAAAATGAAAGGAATTAAGAATTAAACAGCAACCCCTTCATTATTTTAATTCCTTTAATTCTTTAATTCCTAGAAGTCCACACTAACCTTTTGAATTAAGAAAATTAAGATAATGAAAGGAATTAAGAATTAAACGCCCCACCCTTAATTATTTTAATTCCTTTAATTCCTTAATTCCTAGAAGTCCACACTAAAATTGGAATAGACTCCTACCTCCTTTTAAATGAAAAAAATTAAAGAAATTAAGAAAATTAAGAATTAAACACCAGCCCTTCATTATTTTAATTCCCTTAATTCCTTAATTCCTAAAAGTCCACACTAAAATTGGAATAGACTCCTACTGCTAAGTTAATGGTCAAAGTTAATGAAAGATTTGTCGCAATCCACACTAAAATTGGAATAGACTCCTACGTTCATCACAAAGAAATGCTATTATATGCGTTTTTTAGTCGCAATCCACACTAAAATTGGAATAGACTCCTACTGATGTTAAACCAGGGGTACTTCTTAGTAGCTGAAGTCGCAATCCACACTAAAATTGGAATAGACTCCTACGAACACAAATTACCCGAACATAGCGTGTGGAAAATGTCGCAATCCACACTAAAATTGGAATAGACTCCTACGTTTATCCCCTCTCATTGCAGCTACTAATATTTATTGTCGCAATCCACACTAAAATTGGAATAGACTCCTACAGTTAATAAGTTATGACGAATTGTTATTAAAATTGTCGCAATCCACACTAAAATTGGAATAGACTCCTACTTATCATGATTAATTTTAACGCTGGAGATGTTATTGTCGCAATCCACACTAAAATTGGAATAGACTCCTACTAAATTTCGAGCCGTTAGAAATGGACGACACCACCGTCGCAATCCACACTAAAATTGGAATAGACTCCTACTTTGAAGTCGATGAGTATATCAGAATGGCATCGATTGTCGCAATCCACACTAAAATTGGAATAGACTCCTACCAAAAAAAATTATCTTAATTATGAAACAAAAACTACCTGTCGCAATCCACACTAAAATTGGAATAGACTCCTACCAAAAAAAATTATCTTAATTATGAAACAAAAACTACCTGTCGCAATCCACACTAAAATTGGAATAGACTCCTACCCCTGATAGAAACTGCATAGTAATGTGCAGAAGTGTCGCAATCCACACTAAAATTGGAATAGACTCCTACAAAATATTTGAGACAAATTTTCAAGAATTAAAAAAAGTCGCAATCCACACTAAAATTGGAATAGACTCCTACCTTACTCGTACATTTGTAGCAAAAAGAATCATTAATTGTCGCAATCCACACTAAAATTGGAATAGACTCCTACATGTTCGATTCTGTAAAAAGAGTGACTCAATCTCAAGTCGCAATCCACACTAAAATTGGAATAGACTCCTACTATGTTAAAAATGAATTGACAAGCTGCGTAATAATGTCGCAATCCACACTAAAATTGGAATAGACTCCTACACCGGCAACGTTCATACCGAAAAAACAGAACATTTGTCGCAATCCACACTAAAATTGGAATAGACTCCTACTCAAGAAAGCATTAATCAAGCACTTAATAACATGAGTCGCAATCCACACTAAAATTGGAATAGACTCCTACGTCGCCCTGATCTTCTTTATAAAGAAAATTTCTTGAGTCGCAATCCACACTAAAATTGGAATAGACTCCTACTAATTTTGTCGTGTAATTATTTATAAACACAAAAAAGTCGCAATCCACACTAAAATTGGAATAGACTCCTACGAGTAGGCAATAAATTTGAATAACAACGCGACAATGGTCGCAATCCACACTAAAATTGGAATAGACTCCTACATTTGTAAGAACAAACCTGACCGGTAGCAACCTACGTCGCAATCCACACTAAAATTGGAATAGACTCCTACAAACAAAACACCACATGATGTTAACGTAGTCGACATGTCGCAATCCACACTAAAATTGGAATAGACTCCTACCGTTTAAAGTCGTTGAAATTTGGAGTAGTGTCAACTGTCGCAATCCACACTAAAATTGGAATAGACTCCTACAATAAAAAAAAGAAAAATGGAGATAATAAACAAAACGTCGCAATCCACACTAAAATTGGAATAGACTCCTACTTTAAAAATATGAAAAATTGGTTACTCTCCCTCTAAAGTCGCAATCCACACTAAAATTGGAATAGACTCCTACTTATGAAAAAACTTATTTTATTCCTTTTTGTTTTAAGTCGCAATCCACACTAAAATTGGAATAGACTCCTACAAAGTGTAAGGCAATTATGCTTAATCAAGGATACTGTCGCAATCCACACTAAAATTGGAATAGACTCCTACAGAACTAATCAACGACAAGCTGAATGACTCCGTTCGTCGCAATCCACACTAAAATTGGAATAGACTCCTACTCAAAAGAATACTAAACGCTTATGAGTATCTAACTGTCGCAATCCACACTAAAATTGGAATAGACTCCTACAAGCTAGGAATCAACTTCCTTACGCTGCCACAAGTCGCAATCCACACTAAAATTGGAATAGACTCCTACGGCTATGAAACCCAAGAGTTAGATAGCAAGCTTATGTCGCAATCCACACTAAAATTGGAATAGACTCCTACGGCTATGAAACCCAAGAGTTAGATAGCAAGCTTATGTCGCAATCCACACTAAAATTGGAATAGACTCCTACTATTCAGAGAATTAGGAAATGTATATTCGGCAATATTTGTCGCAATCCACACTAAAATTGGAATAGACTCCTACGTGCAAGGCTGAAATGTTAAATCAGGGCTATTTTCTGTCGCAATCCACACTAAAATTGGAATAGACTCCTACCCATCCCTTGGGCTAAGGCTTTGAAATACAATACTTTGAAGCACATTTTTCTGTAGCTAATTCGGGCGTTTTCTGCACTTTGCTTGAATGGCAAGGTTTTTGAGGAAGCCTTGAGATTTTGGGCGTATTTTCTTAAACTTGCTAGCAAAATAGTTTACAAACTAAGATGACAATGAGCTTTTGGGTTTGTTTTCAAATCCGAAGGCAATTTACGGAATCGTCTGTATACTTACAAAACTTCTCTGCAATTATTTCAAAAAAATACAATCGTGTTCAAGCGTTACACTTGGCACCAAGCGAGGCACTCCATCCATGAGTTCATAACGTTCTCCGGTTTCTTTTTCAAGCTCCAGATACGCTTCCAGGCTCATGTCTTGGTGTAGGATCATGCGATTTTTTTTTTAAAACAATTTAGCAAAACTTCTGCCCATTGCCAAAAAAATCTGTGTATTGCTTTCAGAGATTCAGCATACAACTGGCACTTGGGTGTTTCTTGATGCTAGACCGCTTGCTCGAAATTAATTAAGTTTTTTTGATGAATAGCCTTATTTTTGTATACTTTTGAAGACGAAAGCGAGTGCATTATGTTAAAAGGCGATATTATCAAGGGATACAAAATACTTAAGGACTTTACCACAGCCGGAGGGGGGCTGAGTAAATGGACTTTTGCCCAAAAAAACGGAAAGGAGTATTTTATGAAGGAGTTTTTATACCCCAAATACCCCACTAAAAATGCACCAGGAAGCCCCGAAACCAAAGCCCGCAAACTCAAAGCCTGCGAAAACTTCGAGCGGCACCACAAATCCCTCATGCTCGAGATCAATGAAAAGTGCGGAAGCGGCGGTAACCTGGTTTTTACGGTTGATTTTTTCAGAAGCGAAAGCAAATACTATAAAGTCACCGAAAAAGTAGACGTGGCTTCGCTTTCTATCCGCGAAATCTCGTCTCTACCACTCAGCAGCCGTGTACTTATCCTCAAGACCATCTGCCATAGCCTCAATGTATTACACAAAGCAGGCATCGTACACGGAGACCTCAAACCCGATAATATCCTCATCAAAGAAACAAAAACGCATAACTATACCGCTAAATTAATTGATTTTGACAATAGTTATTTCTCCGGAAACCCACCCGAAATCATTGAAGAACTGGTAGGGGATATGGTATTTTATTCCCCCGAACTGGCCGGATACATTCAGGAAGATACTCGTATTCAGGGCAAAGACCTGACTACTTTATCGGATGTTTTTGCCCTCGGGCTTTTGTTTTGCCTGTATCTCAAGGGAAGTCTCCCAGAATTTGATCAGGAAAAATACCATTATGCCTGTGTGGCCGTGCGGAATGGTGTCCGCCTCGTGTCTGCATACAGCGACTTGCCCCCCGAACTGAATGCATTGATCGAGAAAATGCTCATTTCGGATTATACCAAAAGACCCACGGTGGCTGAGATTTTTGATGGACTCAAATCACTCAACATCCAAGAAGACGAAGACAAAACGCCGACCCATCCACTGAACAAAGCCCTCTTAAAAGGAGGACTTAGCTCCAAAACAAAGGAATCGCCCCTCGAGTCTTCAGAAGACCCTCCTCCCCTGACACCAAGCCAGGGAGGATTAAGGGGCAAGGGATTAAATATCGGCAAAAAATAAATTAAGCAATCTGTCACTCTTTCAAATACCAATACGATGACCTGGAACTGTATCAATTGTGAGGCTGCCAATGATTATAGCCGTACAAGCTGCGAAGTGTGTGCGTATGAGCGGTATTTTTCTATCCGAGAGGTAAACGATCTGATCAAAAGCCAGGGAGATGAACCGGGCGATTTCAAAAAAATTCAAAGCAATTATAAAAGAATCAATACTGTCAATAAAAAAATTCGCCAGGAAAACAAAGAACTGATGGATAAACTGGCAGAATTGCAGGAATTTCACGATCATTATAGCCATGATATGAAAACCCTGGAAGAAAATTTACTGGCACTGCAAAAATCCAATCTGCGTTTAAAGATATGGCTGACGGTTGCAGGGCTTGTGGTGCTGTTTTTTGTGCTGGCAAAGGTGACCGTACACGTTAATTTTTAATGCAAAACCCAAACCTTGCCGCAAATACTTTGTTTTTCTAACTAGAATTATTTCAAAGTCAGAATTTAGTGGCTGTGAAGACACAGCCCACGGCAAGGACAAACAATGGACTCCAAACTACGGACTATGGACTCCAAACTATGGACTATGGACTATGGACTATGGACTAAACACTAGAATAATCACCCATAAATAATAATAATAAGTAATGTATTTTCCGATATATGTCATTTTGATTGTGGGGACTTTTCTTTTGATGGAAGGAGTTGCCTGGGCTACGCACAAATACGTGATGCATGGTTTTTTGTGGATTTGGCATCGGGATCATCATCAGCCGCACGAGGGATTTTTTGAGAAAAACGATTATTTCGCGCTGGTATTCAGTATCCCATCCATCGCCACGATTGTTGCAGGTTTTGAGATTCCTGCTTTGTGGATTTTAAAACCGATTGGTTTTGGAATCCTGGCTTATGGTATTTTTTATGTGCTTTTTCACGATATACTGGTGCATCGTCGTGTCAAAATCAAATTTATAGCCCGTAATAAATACCTTCGTCGTATGATTCGGGCGCATCAGATTCATCACCGATACAAAGACAAAAACGGAGCAGAGGCTTTTGGTTTCTTGTATGCCCCCAAAAAATACGCACCAGAGGAATAATTGCCAAAAAAATAAGTGCATTCACTTGTCTTCTCTTGAGGATCAAATTTGCCACAAATGCACGAATAAATACGCTTATTCGTGCATTCGTGGCAAACAATTCATTGCAAGTTTTTCGTGTGCGAGCATTATTTTCCAGGAAAATTAAAAAGTTTGTTGCTTAGTTTGTCTTCAAAATTAAAAACATCCAGTTTGATTTTAATATTTGAGTTTTCTAGGCGATCATACCGCTCTAATATGTGAGGAATCAAGATATTGTCGATTTTTTTGTACTCTTCATAAAATTCCTGGTCGCCAGTCATTTTATTGTGTTTGAGCAAAAGATGATAATTCTTGGTATCAATAAAATACAAAATTTCTTCTTCTTCAAAAAGGCTTAGTTTAAGCACGTGTGTGTCTTGCCCTTTTACTTTTGTTTTGCCCAGATAGCTCATAGGAGTATTCATCTTGGCATAATTCAGCAATTCCCGTCCGAAAGAAAACATTTCACGATCGTGCCTCAACTCAGATTCTTCTACCTCCACAGCCTGGCTTTCTCCTGCAAAAGGGCTTATCTCCCAGGATTTGCGCCCATTGGTCGCCGTGACAGCAACGTGATCCATCATATTCATTTCCATCCTGAATTTACGGGGCTGTTTGCTATACATTTGGAAGGGAATGTCTACCCTGCCCAGGGTCATTTGCCCGCTAATGTGTACAGATTTGGTATTGAGCAAATCAGTTTCATCGCCTACGGCCAGGGCATACAAGCGAAGTAATTCCTGAGGGTTCAGATTTTCATCGCTAAATTCAAAAGTTTCTTCTTCTATATTTTGATTCAACAGCACGTGTTCCTCGATATTAAACTGCGTAAAAGGCATTGAGAACTCGTTATCGGCAATCGAGTCATTGAGAATGACCTGATCTACTTCCATTTTGAAGTTTTGTTTTCCGCTCTCGATCGAGTGCGGAAAAAAGATATTGCCTACCCTTTTATAATTGTCAAAATAATTTTTGCTATAATCTACTTTGGCCATCAGCAGATAATAATTTTCGGCATCGATGTAATAATCATCTTCGGCCAAATCCGAGATAAGTTTGATTCTATGGGCTTTTTTACCCTGGAAATTAGTTTTACCCACGTATTCGGCACGAAAGCCTTTTTCTTGATAATCAATGAGATTTTTTCCCATCGTAAAAAAAACGTGGTTGACCATTTCCTCATAGAAATTAGGCACCTGCTGCGGTTGTCCATTGCCTGTAAAAGGATTTAGCCCCCAGGAAATCCGCCCATCAGTAGCCATCACGATTTTTTGGTTCATAATCGATATCTCAACCTTATTTTTATCTGGGTTTTTGACATAGACTGTCATGGGGAGCATCATATCATAACTACCACCTTTGCCTTGCCCCTTGATGGTAAGAGAGTGAATTTCATTGAGTTGGTTCTTACCTCCTAGTGCACTGACATACTTTTTAATGACCTCGGCGGCTTTGTCTTCCTTTTCTTCCTGAAGTTCGGCATCTGTTTGGGCAAAAACACTTTCTAAAAAGCTGATTATAAGAAATGTATAAAGTATACAATGCTTGGTTATAATTGATCTGATTTTCATAAAACTTATTTTTGGAAATGATGCATACATAATAACGGAAAAAACAAACTAAATTTACACGAAATGGAATTATTAGATTACTTTGACGAAAATTTAGAGCCTTTGGGGGTAACTTCCCGTGAGGAAGTACACAGCAAGGGGTATTGGCACAAAACTTTTCATTGTTGGCTTATACGTAGGGAAGGTACAAAAAAAATTATTCTTTTTCAAAAAAGAAGCCCTTTTAAAACACATTTTCCAAATTTATATGACATTACAGCCGCAGGGCATTTTGCAGCCGGCGAATCTGCCAAAGATGCTGCCCGCGAACTAAGCGAAGAACTAGGTGTATTTGATCGCTTTGAAGATTTGATTTTTGCAGGCATCTTACGTGATGAAATGCACATTGGAGAAGACATCAACCGTGAATTTTGCTACACCTATTTTTTAATCAATACCCAAACCCTAGAATCTTTTCATACACAAACCGAAGAAGTATCAGGATTGATGAAGCTGGACATCCGCCTCGGGCGAGAACTCATTCTGGAGACCAAGTCTGAGGTCGAGGTAGCGTGTGTGTTTTGGAATGAAAACAAGGAATTGATGCACCAAAATATCAAACTACGCAAATCTGAGCTGATCCCCAGACCTGATAGTTATTATTTGGATATTTTTGATCAAGCCGAAAAACTACTCGACTAAGTGAGGAGTCGGGGGTCGGGGGTTGGCATGGCGAATTTACATCCTACAAAACCCCATTTACACCCGACACCCGACTCCTAATTTCGTACAAAAAGCCAGGCAACACCTTTGTAAAGTCCGTAGGTGATATAACCCAATGGTCCGAGTTTTACTTTTTGGTGGATATTAATCTCGATGAGTGAAAGAGCAGCTCGTTGGTCTAGGGCATTTATTTTACCTTTGAGCAAGTCTATTTGTTCGTTGATACGCCCCAATTCCTTCTCGATTTGCAGGATTTCTTCTACATTTTGGGCTTTATCCAGAAGCTCTAAGAAGCGTTTGCGGGTTTTTTCGGCATTTTCAAGCCGGATTTGGGCATCGAGGTAATAGTCAGTCACATCTTCACCAGTGATTCGTTTATTTCTGACTTTGCCGAGTAGCTCCAGTTCGGCCAATGCTTGGTTGAGGTTTTCGGATTTTACACGAATGCCAGCACTTTCGGGGCTGAATCTGACCAAATAACCTTCATATTTTTGGGCAATTTTTTGGAAAGGTTCTCTGAGCGAATCCGGTTCAAGCACGACCAGTTCCAAAAAAGCCTCATAAATCATAATCCGCTCCTTGAGTTTGACATCTTTGCTTTCGAGCACCTCCGATTGAACAGGCTCGCTTGATAAATAACCCATTTTGGAGCCTGTGCAGTTTGTCAAAAAAAATAAAACACCTATAAACACGAAAATTCTACTGAGATAAATCATAAGTTTAGAATAAAATAAATGGATGATAAAAGCTTACTTGTACAAGTTTGATTTATTACATGACATCTTTGGATGATCTCAAAATAATTTCTTTAAAAAGCATGACAATTTAATTTAACAAAATTTAAATTATTAAACATTTGGAAGTTTGAAATTATTCCGTTTAATTTCGGAAAAATCAAAAATAGAAACAAATCATGATGAAGAACATCCAAATTGAGGTAAAATGGGCTATTATTTTTTCTTTGATGGGTTTACTATGGATCTGGATGGAGAAGTTGGTAGGGCTACACAGCCAATATATTGACAAACATCCCATCTACACCAACCTAATCGCCATTCCTGCCATTGCGATTTATGTATTTGCCTTGCTTGATAAGCGCAAGCATTTTTTCGCAGGGAAGATGAACTTCCAACAAGGATTTAGCACCGGGATGATCATTACCCTGATTGTAGCTTTGCTCAGTCCACTGAGCCAGGTCATGAGCACTGTGGTGATTACTCCCGAATATTTTCCTAACGTGATCGAGTATGTCGTCAAAAAAAACCTTATGACGCGTGCCCAGGCGGAAAGCTATTTTTCATTGAATAATTACATCATTCAGAGCCTAATCGGTGCCCTGGTGATGGGTACTATTACCAGTGCTGTGGTAGCTTTGGTGGTGAGGAGTAAAAAGCGTGCAAATGCTTGAATCGGGAAATTCTTTTTTTCTCGAAATATTTGTATTTTTAGAGACTTATATCGAGCCATGAAAATACAAAAGATACATTTGATTAATTTTAAAAGATTCCGAGATTTGAGGCTCGAGCACATTCCCAATACCTCTAAACTGGTTTTGCTGATTGGGTCAAATGGTTCGGGAAGGTCCTCGGTATTTGATGCTTTTGGTTTTTTTGATGGCGCCATCAAACAAGATATTCCAACGAATGAAGCATTTTGGAGTTATTTCAAAAAAAATCAAGAAGAAGAGGTTAAAGTACGAATTATTTTTGACAATCAGGTAGACTATACGGTTTCTCATAACAATTATAACCATACTATTCCACAACTTAGTGATTCTTCCTTTTATGGGAGAACCAGCTTTCGCCAAATTTCAAGGCTTAGCAGAACGACCCTAGGGCAGGGTGAAAAATTTGACTTTGAAAAAGACTCCGACAGACCAAAGTTTTTTATTGACAGAGACAATCGCTTTGAAAATGATGTAGAAAAAATCACGGAAATTATCCTCAAAGATTTCTTTCGCTCCAACCAATCCAATGAGCAAATCCGGCAGAAGTATATCAATCCGATTAATTCTGCCTTACAAAATGTTTTTGGACACGGAAACGGCACTAAATTGGAACTCCTTGAAATTATCCCGCCTTTGGAAGGAAAAACCGCCCAAATTACCTTCCGAAAAGGCACTTCTGAATTTCATTACAATTATTTAAGTGCTGGTGAAAAAGAAGTTTTTAATCTGTTTATCAACTTTTTGAGCAGAACCTCCCTCTATAAGGATACCATTTTTTACTTAGATGAAATAGATTTACATCTAAATACTAAAATCCAATTCCATTTACTCAAAGAACTGACCGAAAACTGGATACCCGATAATTGTCAGCTTTGGACAGCCAGCCATTCCCTGGGTTTTATTGAATACGCCAAACAATCCGAATGGGCTAGCATCATCGATTTTGACGACCTGGACTTTGATTTGCCCACAGTACTTGTCCCGGAGGCAAAAGATAATCCAGAAGTATACGAAATTGCCGTAGGGAAAGAATTTTTGCCTTCTTTGTTTAAAGATAAGGATATTTGTTTTGTAGAAAATAAAGACAGTAAGTATTATGCACAAATCGGGCTCCCCAAAGTTTTTGTACCAGAAAATAACCGCAATAGTGTCTATCATAAAGTCCGCACAGGCCAGCACAAAGGCATGGTAGATAGAGATTTTTTGAGTGATGATGATATGATCCAAATCAAAAAATATTATCCCAATTTATATATTCTAAACTATTACAGCATAGAGAACTATCTCTACCACCCGGATAATCTGGAAGAATATTATCTGAATACAAATAAGCCTTTTGATAAAAATGAATACATCAGGCTACTGACCGAAGCCAAAAACCTGGAAAAGGATAACATTATCCCAAACCTAAGCCTAAAAAGAACGGAATATGCTTATTTTGGAGAATCTCAATACAATGGAAAAGCTTTACAAAATCGCTTTAAGAATAAAAGTGAAAACACCAATCAATCCGTAGAAATTAGCAAATACCTAAATAGCAACGATTTTGAAACCTTCTACAAATCCCTGCCCATGAAGACCTATTGTACTCAGCTTCCTCAAAGGCAGAACCTTTCCAAAAGTGAATTATCCAAAACAACCTGGTTTAAAAAACAAATCGAGCGGCTTTTGGCAGGAAAGCAATAATCTTCTGGGGCTTCTCTCCTTTATAAAAACTAGGACAATACACATCAAGAATAAAAGAACCAAAAAAATATTGAAACTATTTAATAAAATATTTAAAAACTTTGTGGATATTACCTAAATTAGATTAAGATTAAAAAAAACTAATCAAGTTTTTATATTACAGAGAAAGATTAACACGTTATAAACCGCTGGCTATGTGTTCCTGACCCGATTTTTACTACATCCACCATCAATTTTAAGGATTGGGGTACACAAAAAATGATAAAAAGACTTAAATTTGCTTATAAAGCTTTACAGAAATCTGAATATTTATGTCTACGCATCCACAAATTATGCTGATCGATGATGATCCTATCAATAATCTGATCATTAGAAAAGAATTAACTCGATTTAATCCCCATATTGGATTGATCGTATTTGAGTCGCCTACAGAAGCTTTAAAATATTTAACACAGGAAGCTTCTAAACCCAATCTCATCTTATTGGATATTAACATGCCGGAGATGAACGGCTGGGAATTTTTGGATGAATTTGAAAAGCTTTCCTTGAATATTAATCTGGCTATGCTGACTTCCTCCATTGCCAAAATTGATCATAAAAAATCACAAGATTATTCCTCAGTAAAAGATTATTTTATCAAACCCTTAGACAAAGATAAAATACAAAAAATTTATACCTTGGTATAATTCTTTACAGCCCTCTTTTCATCTATTAAACGATTTATTCTATTTTTGTGCATTAAATTATAATCGAAGGCCTTTTTTAAATAAATCGCCTTAATCTGTATGAAAAGATATTGGTCAGCTTTTTTTTTGAGTCTATATGTATCTGCCTGTACCAGCTATAAACCTTATTACAAAAACGATTCATCCAATTGGATGAATTATAAAGAGGATACACTTTCTGAAATCAAACATACCGTTTTTCTGATCGGAGATGCAGGTAAACCCTCCTTAGAAAAAACCGAACCTACTTTTAAATTACTGCAAAAACAGCTTCTTGAAGCTGGTTCCAAAAGTACCATAGCTTTTCTGGGAGATAATATCTACCCCAAAGGCTTGCCCGATTCATCAGACATTAAAAAACGCCTGGAAGCAGAAAAATACCTCATAGAGCAATTAAAAATCCTAGATAATTATACAGGTAATGTGATTTTTATTCCTGGGAACCACGATTGGGCACAAGGTCGGCATTATGGCTGGCAACAATTAAAAAATCAGGAATATTTCGTAGAGAATTATTTGCAGAAAGGCAATGTATTTCTCCCAGATCAAGGCTGCCCCGGACCCATTGAGATCGAGCTGAATGATGATCTTGTATTGATTATCCTAGATACCCAATGGTGGCTGCACCAGGGATCAAAACCAGGAGTTGAGCAGGATTGTGATGCCAAAACAGATGCTGATTTTTTGGCTTTGGTAGATGATGCCGTCAAAAGACATCTGGATAAAAAAATCATTGTCGCAGCGCACCACCCTTTGCAAAGCAATGGTACGCACGGTGGGCATTTCCCTGCCTTAGAGCATCTTTTTCCTTTTGCTCCTAAAAAATATTTTATCCCGCTCCCAGTGCTGGGGTCTATGTACGTAGGCTATCGAAAATACTTCGGTAGCATCCAGGATATTCCCAATATACGCTACCGTCAATTGCGGAATGTACTTTTTAAAATTTTCAAAAGCCACCCAAACCTAATCTACGCAGCAGGGCACGAACACAACCTGCAATATCACGCCATTGACAACTGGCACCAGATCATCAGTGGGGCAGGCTCCAAAGACAGTTGGATCGCTCCCAAGCCCAAAGCCGAATTTGCTTATGCACACAAGGGTTTTGCTCGCCTTGATTTTTATGAAAATGGCGAAACCAGGCTGAAGTTCTACGCCCCAGATCAGGACGGAGAAACCGAAGAACCTATCTTCCAAAAAAAACTTATCGAGAAGTCTAATTCTCTGCAAATTCAAAAACCTACTCTACCCATTCCCGATTATAAAGATAGCACCCTCCAAACTGCCATCAACACAGATTATATCAAGGCCAAATCGCTCAAACGATGGTCTTTCGGAGATAATTACCGCCAAGAATGGGCAGAAGTAGTTAAATTTCCTTATTTTGATCTGGGAAGCGCACAAGGAGGACTTGAAGTACTCAAAAGAGGCGGCGGGCAAGCCACCAACTCCCTCCGCCTGCAAGCCTCCGATGGCAAGCAATACGTACTCCGATCTGTGGATAAACAAGCCGATAAAGCACTGGGGGAAGAATTTCGTGGAACCGTAGTAGCTGAAATTGTACAAGACCAAACCTCTGCTGCTCATCCTTATGCCCCACTTGTAATACCCAAATTGGCCGAAGTCGCAGGAATTCATCACAGCAACCCTAGGTATTTTTATTTGCCCCAAGACCCACGCCTGGGTCGCTACCAATACAATTTCGGAGGGAAAGTATATCTCTTTGAAGAAAGAGCCGATGATGAACAATGGAAAAACTATGAAGATTTCGGAAGCCCCCAAGACATCAAAAGCACTGCCAAAGTCATTGAAAAACTTACCGAAGACAATGATCAGGACATTGACCAACAATCTGTCGTATTGCATCGACTTTTTGACATCTGGCTCGGAGATTGGGACCGACACGATGACCAGTGGCGTTGGGCTGAATACAAAAATAAAGAAGAAAACTATACTTATTATCGCCCCATTCCCCGCGACCGTGATCAAGCTTTTTTCTTATCCGACGGCTTTTTGGTGCGCTTTGGCTCCCATAAATGGGGTATTCCCAAATTTCAGGGTTTTCATCACAAAATTCGAGACGTGGAAGGACTCAACTTCAACGCCCGCTATTTTGATAGATACTTTATCAATGAAGCTTCTCTGGAAGATTGGCTCGCTGCCGCCCAAACTCTCCAGCAAAAACTCAACGATCAAGTGATTGAAGAAGCCATGCAGGCAATTCCCAGTGAAGCCTCCCATCATAACGCAGAAATCATCTCCAAACTCAAACAACGCCGCAATGACCTCGAAACCTACGCCCGCCAATATTATCTTTTCCTGTCCGAAAACGTCAACGTACTTGGTAGCGACAAACACGAACGCTTCGAAGTAAAACGCCTGGATGACGAACGGGTATCTGTACAAGTATTTAAAGTAAAAAAAGAAGGACGTGAGAAAAAAAGAGAAATTTACTCCCGTATCTTCAAAAAAAGTGAGACAAATGAAATCAGACTCTACGGCTTGCATGGAGAAGATGAATTTATTATTCAGGGAAAAGTCAATAAAAGTATCAAAATACGCATCATCGCAGGCAGTGGCGAAGACAAGATCATCGACTCGTCCCAAGTATACCGAGGAGGTAAAAAAACCTTTGTCTACGACAAACCCGATGAGGTAAATCTGATCGCAAGCTCAGAAACCAAAAATCTAATCTCCGACAAACCCGATGTCAACAAATACAACCGCCAAGAATTTCGCTATAATTTTTTAGGCCCTCAAATATTTCTAGGACTTAACCCAGACGACGGACCTTTTATCGGAGGAGGGATAAAAATTATTAACCACGGCTTCCGAAAAGAACCTTACAAAATGCGCCATACCATCAAAGGAAATGTAGCCTTGGCTACCGGATCCTATAACTTTATCTACAAAGGCGAGTTTAAAGAACTTTTGGGGGGCTTAGACCTGGTCATCGATGCCGATGTACGAGCTCCCAACTACGTCCAGAATTTCTTTGGCTTGGGTAATGAAAGTAAAAGTCTACTTAGATCAGATATCGAGGACATTCGCTATTATCGGGTACGTTTTGAACAATGGCTGCTTAATCCTCAAATTCGGAAACAATGGAACAATGAAACTCACAGCCTTTCCCTGGGTGTATTTGGCCAGCAAGTAAGCATCGAGCGCAACGAAGATCGTTTTATCTCTAATTTTGAAGCCAATGGACTGGATTCCCTCAACTTATTCGATACCAGAAGGTACTTTGCAGGAGGCTCCTTCCAATATTTTTTTGATAAGCGCAACAATCCACTCATCCCGACACGAGGAATGACTTTCAGACTCGAGAGCCAATATTTCAAAGGCTTAAATGATGTCGTAGATCGAGTCAATTATCTTCAGCTAAAATCTGATCTGGCTTTTTATCTGAATTTAAGCAGCAGTGCTACCCTGGCTATGCGAGTGGGAGGAACACACAATTTTGGAGATTTTGAGTTTTTTCAGGCCAATGGGCTTGGTGCCAAAGACAATCTGCGAGGCTTCCGCAATTATCGTTTTTCGGGCAGAAGCAGTTTTTACCAAAACCTAGACCTACGCTTGCGGCTTTTCAGACTTCGTACTTTCCTTTTTAATGGCCAATTAGGCTTGATTGGCATCCACGACTTCGGGCGTGTATGGACGGATGGAGAAAAATCCCGCAGATTTCATCGAGGCTACGGCGGCGGTTTTTGGTTTACACCCGCAGAGGCTACCGTTATTGAGACTACGCTCACCACCGCCCCCCGGGAAGGTTCACTCTTTTACATCCGCATAGGTTTTTTGTTTTAGGTGCGGGGTGTCAGGAGTCAGAGGTGATTCTGAAATTTCCAGAAAGCCCAAACCGTAGAGCGAGGCGATTCTGAAATTTCCAGAAAGCCCAAACCCTAGAGCGAGGCGATTCTGAAATTTCCAGAAAGCCCAAACCCTAGAGCGAGGCGATTCTGAGATTTCCAGAAAGCCCAAACCCTAGAGCGAGGCGATTCTGAGATTTCCAGAAAGCCCAAACCCTAGAGCGAGGCGATTCTGAGATTTCCAGAAAGCCCAAACCCTAGAGCAAGGCGATTCTGAAATTTCCAGAAAGCCTCACTCCCGACTCCTGACACCTTGTCTTAACTATGATTTATTTGATTTTTGTGATTGCTATGATTGCCTTACTGACTCCCAACACCCAACTCCCGACTCCCAACACCCAACTCCCAACACCCAACACCCGACTCCCAACACCCAACTCCCGACTCCCAACACCCAACTCCCAACACCCAACTCCCGACTCCCGACTCCCAACACCCAACTCCCGACTCCCAACTCCCAACTCCCAACTCCCAACTCCCAACACCCAACTCCCAACACCCGACTCCCAACTCCCGACTCCCAACACCCAACTCCCAACACCCGACTCCCAACTCCCGACTCCCAACTCCCGACTCCCAACTCCCGACTCCCAACTCCCAACTCCCAACTCCCAACTCCCAACACCCAACTCCCAACACCCGACTCCCAACTCCCCTCTAAGCATTCAGTGAGAGGAAATTTTCAAAAGCCTTGAGAGCTTTACCGGATAGCAAGATTTCTTGAGCCAAAGCCAGACAATCCTCCGTACTTTGCTGAGGGCGGGCGCATTGGATAGCCATTCCAGCATTGGCAGTTACAACCTGCGTTTGGGCGGCAGTTCCCAGCCCTTTGATTACCTGCTCAAATATAGCTGCAGACTCCTCGATGGTATCTCCGCCAAACAGGTCTTCTTGTTTTAAAGTCTTAAAGCCCAATTGTTCGGGAGTAAGGAGTTGTTCACGCCCACGGGCTAGAAGTTTGAGCCTACCAGTGAGGGAGATTTCGTCGTAGCCATCGAGCGAATGCAGGATGATGTAGTTTTTGTCGGTTTTTTGGTAAAGGTAATTATAAAGGCGTGCCAGTTCGAGGTTAAACACCCCGACCAATTGGTGGTGCGGAAATGCAGGATTGACCATCGGTCCGAGCATATTAAAAAAAGTTTTGACTCCTAATTCTTTCCTGACTGGGCCTACGTGCTTCATGGCCGGATGAAAAAGCGGTGCGTGCAAAAAACAAATACCCGTTTGCTCAATGCTTGCTTTCAGTTTGTCAGGATTATTGTCAAATTTCACACCCAGATACTCCAGCACCGTAGACGACCCCGACACCGAAGATACGCCATGATTGCCGTGTTTGGCTACCTTTACTCCGGCTGCTGCCACCACAAAAGAAGAAATTGTAGAGATATTAAAGGTGTTTTTGCCGTCTCCCCCTGTACCACAAAGATCAATAGGCTGATAAGCAGACAAATCCACGGCCAGGCACAAATCCAGCATGGCATCGCGGAAGCCTTCGAGTTCGTCTACGGTAATGCTACGCATCATAAATACGGTCAGAAAAGCCGCAATTTGGGCGTTGTTATACTTTCCGGTAGCTATATTTTTAAGAATTTCCGTAGATTCGGATTTACTCAGGGTCTTATGTTCAAATAAATGATTAAGGATTGCTTTCATATCTTTTGAGCGTTTATGCCTTCGCTTTGAAAAGCCAAATTAAGGGATAAATTTTATTTTTTGTTATATTGCAACAAATAGAAATAAAAGCCCTATGAAAATTGTATTCCTCATACTTTTGTGCCTCCCTACCCTGGCGCAGACTCGTATACAGGCTGCTGATGCCGAGAAATTTATCGGACAGACCTGTACAGTAAGCGGTTATGTCGTGCATGTAAAAATCATCGAGACCTCAAATATCCGCATGGCATTTCTGGACTTTGAGCAGAAATACCCAAATAATCCTTTTAAAGTAACCATTTTTGGAAATGAGTTTCACCGTTTTCCCAAAGATCTCGACAAACTTTATCAAAATAAAAAAATACAAATCACCGGAACAATCGATACCGACACTTACGGTACACCTCAGATTATTGCTCACAGCCCCGATGATTTGTTGATTGTGGAATAAAACCAGTAGTGAGGTTGTTATTGTAAGCCCATAAAATTTGACTTTTTTAAGGTGCGTGAGTAAATTTTTTATCTAGCATTAGATTTATTATTTTGCAATTCAAAACAAACGATTTTATGGAACAAGAAAAAAGTGAATCAATAAGAAGTTTAGTTGAAGGTATTGAAAAACAAAGCGTTGGGCTTCCTGAATTTCAACGTGATTTTGTATGGGATTTATCAAGGACTTATGATCTGTTTGATTCTTTGGTAAGAGAGATATTTATTGGGGCAATAATTTATGGTAAACCTTCTTTTGAAATTGCTGTAAGAGCAGTGGACAATGCCCCTAGAAAAAAGAGAATTAGAATGCAAGTCCAAAAATTTTCAAAAGAAGAAATCGAGAAAAAAGTTCAAGTTGAAAATTATAGAATCATACTTGATGGGCAACAGAGAAGTACTTCTATTTACCGAGCCTTAAAAGGCATAGATGAAGTTTGGTTTATTTCAAAAAATGATTCAGACTATGAAAATATAGAGCAGGAAATTGCAGATAGGCCATTTACAGAGAGAACTCTTGAGGAAATGCTGTATGAATTTTCAGGTGAAGAAGATAAAGAAAGGCTTTCTTTGAAACTAAGCGACGTGTATAGAATTATGCAGGACAATTTAAGAGAGTCCAAGATTAGAGAATTCTTTTTTGATAAACAGACATTCAGGGGGTATGATTCAAGTGATTATGAAAGTTTTTTTGAAAAATATTTAGTGATTTCCGAGAAGCTTCAGGATATGTTCAAAGAAAGCAAATTATTATCTTATTATTTACTGGATATGAGTATTGATAAGTTTGCCCTTTTTTTTGAACGAAGTAACAGCAAAGGAATGACACTCAATTTTACAGACATATTGGCTGCTAAACTTTATGCTGGGGAGTTTAATTTGAGAGAGAAAATAGATGAGTTCAAGGAAAATAATCCTCAATTTAAAGACCGATTTAACAGAGAATTAATCATAAGGACAATTGCTTATATCGTCAGTGATGGAAAGGATAAAATAGACCGAGGTTTTATCTTGAAAAACCTCAACCACGAGCATTTTACACAACATTGGGATAAAGTATGTGAGTGGTATGTAGAAACTTTAAATTTTCTCTCAGACAATTATTTTATCATTTCTCAGTCTTGGATGCCCTATGAAAACATGTTGATGCCTCTTATGATCTTTCGAAGGGAAATTGGAAAAGACTTTTCTCAAATTACACAAGATCAATCACTTTTTATACATTATTGGTACTGGGCATCCATTTTTTCACAGCGTTATACAGGTGCATCCAATGAAGCTATTATCAAAGATGCGAATATACTCAGACAAATTGCCAAAGGAGAAAAAATCTCTGAAAGAGCGTACTTCAATCGCTTGGAAAAATTATTAATAACCGAAAAAGATGATATTTTTGATTATAACAGAAAAGGAAACGCCATTTATCAAGGTATTTTAAATCTTATACATTATCATTCAAAAGGTTTAATTGGTTGGGAAAACACCAATAAGCTCAATTTTAACGATAGTAGTTTAGAAGATCACCATATCTACCCTGTCTCATACATCAGAAAACGTTTTAAAGGTGACATAGAAGCACTTTCTAAAATTGAATCGGTTGCTAATAAAACGCTTATACCCAAAATCTCCAATATCAAGATCAGTGATAAAGCTCCTTCAAAATATTTGAGTGAACTTAAAGAAAAAAACTCACAAATTGAGGAAAGCCTCAAAAGTCACTTGGTTCCAATAGAGCTTATGCAACTCACCTATGATGATTATTATTCTGTTGTTTTGGATGAACGAGCTGAAAAAATTTTTGAAATCATCCAAAAGACTATCAGTGCAAAAAAAGAAAAAATTTATAACCTTTTTTATAAAGAACCTTTACCCTCAAAAAGTGGGAATGTAAAGATTTTTGCAAAATATTATAATACCACTGTGGATGCTACTTTTAATCCTGAAACAAAAAAAATCCTCTATAAAAACGAAGAGTATGACACACCATCCTCGGCAGCCGTCAAAGCAAAAGAAGAAATTAGCGGAAAAGAAACCACTGCTAATGGATGGGACTTTTGGAAATATATAGACGAAGATGGTATTGAAAAATACATTAAAGACTTAAGATAATACCCTTATGTGGGGACGTTGCCATACAACGCCCCTAAAAAATTAAAATTTATTAAGCTTTCAACCAATTCTCCCATATAGCCTTCCCCCGATGATTTGTTGATTGTGGAATAGGGAGATTAGGGGCATTGCAATGCTTTGGGCTATTCTACCAAGTAGTTGGGTAGTGTTAACCAAGTAATGCTATATAGAAAATTTGCATTAAATTAGGGGAAAAATTAACAAGGAACAAATTTGCATAAAACCATGATAATCTGCCCAAGTTGTAAGAGTGAAAAGGTGAAACTGAACGGTCACATTCACAATGGCAAACAAAATCATTTATGTAAAGACTGTGGTCGTCAGTTTGTACTCAATCCAGTGAATGTACCTATTTCAGATATACATAAAAGCCTGATTGACAAACTTTTACTCGAGAAAATATCTTTGGCAGGGATTGCTCGTAGTGTGGAAGTAAGCCAGCAATGGCTTCAAAGCTATCTGAGTGATGTGTATGCCTCTTGTCCAGATGATTTCCACGCAGAGCTTCCCGACCAAGCCTCTATGGACGCATATTTGGAAGATAAAATGGATAAGTATATTTGTGAAATAGCCCCTTTAAAAAAAACGCTGATCCGATTGAGTCTTCAGCTACATGGTCGGATCTTGAGCCATTTGAAGAAGATTTAGGGCTAGATGACTTTGAAATTCTGCCCCTAGAAGACCCTTTGATGCGTAATTTGTATGAAACAAAAGAGGGTATCTTGTATGAGTTATACCGCTTTGAAGCCGATGAAATGTGGTCTTTTGTAGGCAATAAAGCAAATAAACAATGGATATGGATGGTCATGCATACAGCCAATAGACAGATTATTGCCTTTCACGTGGGAGGAAGAGCTAAAGAAGATGCTGAGGCATTTTTTGCTAAAATCCCGGATATATTTAAAACCAAGGCCGTATTTTTCACTGATTTTTGGAAAGCTTACAAAGTCCTTGATGAGGATAAGCATCATCCAGCAGGGAAAGAGAAAGGATACACCAATCATATAGAAAGATTTAATAACACGCTCCGGCAAAGATGCAGTCGTTTGGTAAGAAAAACTTTGTCTTTTTCCAAGAAATTGGAAAACCATATCGAAGCCATCAAATACTTTATTTGTCACTATAATCAATCCATAGCATTACGTCTTTAACACTACCTCGGGGGGAGGTTCTTCCCTGCCCGCTTGCTCACAAATTTGCTCATATCGGCTTTGCCAACTAGGAAAATCTTCCAGCAGAACGGTGCCTTTTTGGGTGGCTTGATAAAGTTCCAATAAAATGAAACCAATGTAATTTACCTGC
>JANRIC010000011.1:0-15918 GCA_033765345.1 Microscillaceae bacterium | reverse complement strand
GTAGGGGTGCCACTTTTATTTTTGCCATTGAGTACAAGATTGGTACTCCCACATTTTGAACAAGTATGAATAGTTGTTATCATTTTTAGTATAGTTTTCGGAATGCAAATATAATTAAATCAGTTAATTTTTAACATTACCACCAAAGATTATGAAAGAAACATAGAATCTTCTGTATCTTGGTTATTATTGGCAAATACTACCATCATGTTGCAAAGAATTAATCAATAATGCAAAATTAAATTTCCCAACAAGTTCTAAGAAAATTCAAGATAAGTATTTTTTAAAAATATTAATATATTTTATTGCTATAAATCAATATCCGAACAATCTCGGAATCCAAAGGCTTAATTCAGGAATGTAAGTCACGAGCATCAACACCACAATCATGGCTAGGAACATCGGCAATAAAGGGCGAATGACCTTGGCTATGCTAATCTGAGCCACGCCACAACCTACAAATAATACCGACCCAACCGGCGGGGTACATATCCCAATGCAAAGATTTACCACCATGATCATCCCGAAGTGCGTCGGGTCTACACCCACCTGCTGCACAATGGGCAAGAAGATCGGCGTAAAAATCAAAATGGCCGGGGTGATGTCCATAAAAGTTCCCACAAACAAGAGTATCAAATTGATAATCAACAAAATCACTACCTTATCATTGCTCAGGGATAACAAAGCAATGCTGAGATCCTGAGGGATATTCTCATAAGACATAACCCAGGACATGCCAATCGAGGTGCCTATGAGCAGCATCACAATTGCGGTAGTATTGACTGTCTGGAGGAGAATTTCGGGTAAATCCCTGATTTTGATTTCTTGGTAAAGCCCCATCGACAAAATGGCGGTGTACAAAACCGCAATAGCTGAGGCTTCTGTAGCGGTGAAAATTCCTCCTATAATGCCTCCCATTACAATAACCAACAGCATCAAACTGGGCAGGGCGGCAAAAAATTTTTTTACTAAAAAAATCAGTGAGGGGCTATTTCCCACAGGATATTTTTTGCGATAAGCTATGAAACCCGAAACCAGCATCAGGGAGAATGCCAGCAAAATTCCTGGAACATACCCCGCCAAAAACAAAGCTGTAATCGAGACACCCCCACTAGCCAATGAATAAACAATCATCACATTGCTGGGAGGGATGATGAGTCCATTGGTGGAAGAGGCAATATTAACGGCTGCGCTGAAAGCTTCATCATAACCTTCTTTTTTCATCTGTGGATGCATAAAACCTCCAATCGCCGAAGCTGCTGCTACAGATGAACCAGCAACCGCTCCAAAAAGCGCACAAGCAATGATATTGACATAGGCCAGTCCGCCGGGCAGTGGACCTACCATTGCTCTGGCCAAATCAATAAGCCTTTGGGCAATACCGCCTTTATTCATCATTTGTCCAGCAAGCACAAAAAAAGGAATTGCCAGCAGCGTAAAACTGTCCAGCCCTGTAGCCATACGTTGTGCCATAGTAGTAAAGGCAGGAACAACATCCATATTGATTGACATGGTAAAGATGCTTGCCAAGCCAATGCTAAAAGCAATGGGTACTCCTATTCCCAATAAAATCAAAAAACTCAGCACCAAAACTAAAATTTCTATCCAATCCATGATCAATATTATGATTTTTTTGTTTCGTAATACATTAAATGATAAACCCCATAAAACACAATCAAGCTTCCACTTAAAGGAATCACCATATAGACAAAGCCCAATGGTAATTGCAGGGCGGATGACAATTGCTTCAAGTAGAGGGTGATAAACACCAGCCGCCCACCACCGATACACAAGACGCACAAGGAAAACCCAATTACTAGGATTTGTATGAGTTGATCCAAACGTTTTTGATTGTAGGGGTTCAGGCTTTGTGGAAAAATATCAATGGCAAGGTGCTTTTTTTGTCCATGGGCATAGGCAGCACCCAGTAAACTGACCCAAATCAGCAGAAAGCGGGCTAATTCGTCTGTATAAGAACTGGGGTCTTTTAAAATATACCTTGCAAAAACTTGCCAGATGACATCCAGTACCAGGAACATCATCAAAGTAACCAGAATAAATTCTAGTAGACGGTCTATTATTTTTTTCATAGATTTTGAATATCTCGAATAAGTTGATAAAGTGCTCGGTTAGTGGTATAACTTTCGTAGAGTTTTTGTACTTTTTGTGCAAAACTCTTTTTGGGAGGATATAAAATTTTAACACCAGCTTTCTGAACCGCCTCAAGGGACTCTTTTTCAGACTCCTGCCATAATTTTCTTTGGTAAATGACCGATTCGGTCACTGCTTCTTGTAGCCATTTTCGCTCCTCAGGAAGGAGTTTTTTCCAGGTATGGGTGCTAATCATCAACATATCCGGTACGAAACTATGCTCATTCAGGCTATAATACTTACATACCTCATAATGTCTGGAAAGGTAAAAACTGGGTGGATTATTTTCGGCACCGTCTACCACCCCTTGTTGCAAAGCGGTATACAATTCTCCCCAGGAAATAGGGGTTGCCGAACCACCGAAGGCACGCACCATATTGATTGCAGTAGGGCTATTTTGCACCCTGATTTTCAGCCCTCTGAGGTCTTCGGGAGTATTTATGGGGGTATTTTTGGTATAAAAACTCCGGCTACCGGCATCATAAAAGCACAGTCCTCTAAGCCAGTACTTTTCACCTTCCCGAAGCAATTCCCGTCCGATTTTACTATCGAGTACTTTATAGTGATGCGCCCGATTCTTAAATATATAAGGCAGGCTAAATACCTGTGTACGTGGCGCAAAATTTTCCATCACGGCAGCCGATACTTTAGTCATGTCCAAGCTACCGATCTGAAGTAGCTCCAGGCACTCTCTTTCGTATCCGAGTTGGGAGTTGGCATAAATCTCCACACGAAGCTTTCCACCGGATTTTTCCTGAAGTTTTTCGCTCAACAGTACCATGGCTTTGTGAACGGAATGGTTTACATCCAGTCCGTGTGCCAGCTTGAGCGTCTTTATACTTTTTTGTGTGCTACAAGCCGTCAAAATCAGGTACAGAAGCACTCCTTTCCCTATTAACATTCCTTTTTTCATCTCAATTTTTTATTTTTTGAATAATCTCCACCACTTCTTTTACTTTCTGGGTCAGTGTAGCAAAATCTTTGTTTTTGATCACGTCTTGGGGGATCATTTGCGAACCCATGCCTACGCAAGTCACGCCAGCCTCGAACCAAGCTCTCAGGTTGGTTTCATCAGGCGTTACGCCGCCCGTAGGCATAATACTGATCCAGGGGCAAGGGGCTTTGACAGCTTTTACAAAAGCCGGACCGCCTAATTGCCCTGCCGGAAAGGCTTTGACTACTTCTGCGCCCAATTCAAGCCCGTACAGCATTTCTGAAAGCGTGGCACAGCCAGGAATCCACATAACTTTACGGCGGTTGCAGACCTTGGCCATTTCTTCGCTTACGATCGGTGATACCACAAAATCAGCATCCAATTGCATGTACAGTGCTGCTGTTGGTGCATCTATCACTGTACCGATTCCCAGCATCATTTCGGGTAATTCACGAACAGCATATTTTTTCAATTCGCCAAATACTTCGTGTGCCAGCGCATCCCGATTGGTAAATTCAAACACCCTACATCCACCCTCATAACAAGCTTTGAGTACCTGCTGTGCTGTCTCTAAATCGGGATGGAAAAAGACCGGGATAAATCCACTTTCTGCCATCCTTTGGGCTACTTGTATTCTTGTAAATTTTGCCATATTGATTTTTTTGATTTTATACCCAGATTAAAGTGATTTAGGAAACACAAGACCCCTGCGGGGCAAGTTTTCTTGATTGATTAGCTTGATTATTCATGATTTAAGTGCTAAAAGCTCCCCTGTGAGGGTCTTGTTTTTGTATTAAAACCACTTCGGTTTGAGTATAGTAAATTATCATTACTCCGATAGTCATTTCTTTACGCACTTACGTAATTTCTTTACTTGCCTTGCAGATTTCTTTATGCACCTACATAATTTCTTTGCTCTCCTTACAGATTTCTTTACGCACTTGCGTCATTTCTTTACCTGACTTACAAATTTCTTTACGCACTTGCGTCATTTCTTTGCTTGACTTACAGATTTCTTTACGCACTTGCGTCATTTCTTTGCTTGACTTACAAATTGCTAGGCATTCCACATCCCATTCTTAATTCCCTTAATTCTTAATTTCTTTAATTCTTAATTTTCTTAATTCTTAATTCCCTTAATTCTTAATTCCCTTAATTCTCTTAATTTTCTTAATTCTTAATTTTCTTAATTCTTAATTCCCTTAATTCTTAATTCCCTTAATTCTTAATTCCCTTAATTCTCTTAATTTTCTTAATTCTTAATTCCCTTAATTCTCTTAATTTTCTTAATTCTTAATTCCCTTAATTCTTAATTCCCTTAATTCTTAATTCCCTTAATTCTTAATTCCCTTAATTCTTAATTCCCTTAATTCTCTTAATTTTCTTAATTCTTAATTTTCTTAATTCTTAATTCCCTTAATTCTCTTAATTTTCTTAATTCTTAATTCCCTTAATTCTTAATTCCCTTAATTCTTAATTCCCTTAATTCTCTTAATTTTCTTAATTCTTAATTCCCTTAATTCTTAATTTCTTTAATTCTTAATTCCCTTAATTCTTAATTTCTTTAATTCTTAATTCCCTTAATTCTTAATTCCCTTAATTCTCTTAATTTTCTTAATTCTTAATTCCCTTAATTCTTAATTTCTTTAATTCTCTTAATTCCCTTAATTAATTTAATTACCTAGATACCCTTCCCGAAGCGTCGCCACTCATGAGTTTTTCTACTTCCTCTACAGTGACCATATTAAAGTCGCCTTTGATGGTATGTTTGAGGCAAGAAGCTGCTACTGCAAAATTTAAAGCTTTTTGAGAATCTTCGCCATACGTCAGCAGTCCGTAAATCAAACCTCCCATAAAGGAATCTCCTCCACCCACACGATCTACGATGTGCGTAATTTGATAAGTAGGTGCTTCAAAAAGTTGTTTGCCATCATAGAGTACACCCGACCAGGAATTATGATTGGCATTCAGTGAGCCGCGTAAAGTGATGATAGCCTTTTGGCATCGGGGAAACTTCGCCATCAGTTGTTTACAAACCGATTCATAAGCGAGTGCTTCCATACTTTCGCCCTGAGTCACGTCTACACCTTCGGGATGAATGCCAAATACTTTTTCGGCATCTTCTTCATTTCCCAGGATCACATCACAGCCTTTCACAAGTTCTTGCATGACTTCGGTAGCAGATTTGCCGTATTTCCAGAGGTTTTTGCGGTAGTTTAGGTCTGTAGAAACCGGTACTCCCAGCTTATTGGCTGTTTGAATGGCTTCTAAGCAGACGTCGGCGGCACTTTGAGAGATGGCTGGTGTGATGCCCGTCCAATGAAACCAATGGGCAGATTGTAATACATTTTCCCAATCAATCATTCCTTTTTGGATGGTGGCTATAGAAGAGCCGGCGCGGTCATAAACTACCTTGCTGCCTCGGCTTACGGCTCCGGTTTCCAGAAAATAAATTCCTAAGCGATCACCTCCCCAGATGATCTGCTTGGTATCTACGCCATACTTGCGTAAATTCATCAAAGCAGCTTGCCCCAGATCATTGTTAGGCAGACGCGTTACAAATACAGGGTGCAGACCGTAATTGGCCAGAGAAACGGCCACATTGGCTTCGCCACCGCCGTAGGTAGCTTCAAATGTTTCAGTTTGAGGGATTCGGAGATAACCCGGTGTGGCCAGGCGTAGCATAATTTCTCCAAAAGTGACAATGGTTTTCATAGGTTAAATTTTATTTTTTGTGGATAAACTCGAAATAATTTTTAGCATTGTAATAGCATATATTTTGTACCAATTGCCCCAACAGCTCACGGTCAAGAGGTAATTCGCCCCTTTCTACGTCTTGTCCCAGTAGGTTGCAGAGTATTCTGCGGAAATACTCGTGGCGTGGGAAGGACAAAAAGCTGCGTGAATCCGTGAGCATTCCCACGAAGCAACTCAGCAAACCCATGTTGGAGAGGGCGTTGATTTGTCGCTCCATGCCGTCTTTCTGGTCATTGAACCACCAGCCTGAACCAAATTGTACTTTACCAGGGATTGATCCGTCATTGAAATTCCCGATGAGGGTAGCAAAGATTTCATTATCGGCAGGGTTGAGGTTGTATAAAATAGTTCGGGGAAGTTGATTATTTTTATCTAAATCATCTAGGAATCTCACCAGACTTTTCGCCTGCTTAAAATCCCCGATGGAATCAAATCCAGTATCTGGGCCGATAGATCGCATCATCCGGGTGTTGTTGTTGCGTAGAGCACCGAGGTGGAATTGTTGTGTCCAGCCTTTGCTGTGATACAGTGTGCCCAGAAAAAAGAGCAAATCGTATTGATATTGATGGGTTTCTTCGGGGTTTAGTGATTTACCCAGACGGGCTTTGTCAAAAATGGCTTCGGTTTTTGTGTCGGTAGTGGCTGCGGGGGGGATAGATTCCAGTCCGTGATCAGCCAGACGACAACCCAAGCGGTGAAAAAAGTCAACCCTGGCTTCGAGGGCATATTTCAAATCCTGAAAATTACGGATTTCTACGCCGCTTACATCAGCGAGTTGATCCAGGTATTGATTAAAGGCAGCTTGGTTATTTACCCAAAGAATAGGCTTATCTGGGCGAAAGGTAGGAAATACCTGAAAGTTGAGATGATCGAGTTGTATTTTTTGGTGAAATTCCAGGGAGTCGATCGGGTCATCGGTGGTGCAGATTAGCTCTACTTTCATTTTTTCAAGCAAACTTCTGACAGCAAAATCAGGCTGACGAAGTTTGGTAGAAGCTTCTTCATAGATTTTTCGGGCAGATTGGGTATTGAGCAAATCCTGTATATCAAAATATCTTTGCAGCTCCAGGTGTGTCCAATGATAAAGAGGATTACGCAAGGTATTGGGAACGGTACTAGCCCATTTTTCAAATTTCTCCCAGTCATTGGCATTTCCTGTGCAGTATTTTTCCTGAATGCCGTTGGTGCGCATGGCTCTCCACTTATAATGATCACCTTCAAGCCAGGCTTGGCTCAGGTTGTCAAATCGGCGGTTCAGGGCGATGTCTTTGGGGGAGAGGTGATTGTGATAATCGATCAGTGGTAGGGCAGCGGCATACTGGTAGTAGAGCATTTCGGCTGTCTCATTGTGCAAAAGAAAATGATGGTCTAAAAAGTTTTTCATGGATTGATTTTTTAGGGCTTAATTTGTGAAAAATTACGTAAAATACCTAGCTCTAATCCTCTTAATTCGGCAAGCCCCCGCAATCGTCCGATGGCTGAGTAGCCCGGATTGGTTTTTTTATGGAGATCATCAAGCATTTTATGTCCGTGATCAGGGCGCATAGGCATCGATTTAAGTCGTTTTTGTTGTTTTTTTAAGAGTGCTGTCATCACCGCAAACATATCCACGTCGCCGTCCAGATGATCTGCTTCGTAGAAATTACCGATTTCATCTTTTTGTACATTTCTAAGGTGTATAAAATGAATTCGATCTCCTAGTCGTTCGATGATTCCTGGCAGGTCATTGTCGGCTCTAGCACCCAGCGAGCCGCTACAAAAAGTAAAACCATTGTTTGCAGAGGGTACAGCTTCCAAAAGGGTTTTAAAATCGTTTTCGATACTCATTACACGAGGCAGCCCTAAGATTGAGAAAGGCGGATCATCCGGGTGAATGGCAAGATTTACGCCGGCTGATTCGGCTGCGGGTGTAATTTCACGGAGAAATTCAATCAGGTTTTTCCGAAGATCATCGGCGTGGATTCCATCGTAAGTTTGTAGTTTTTCCCGGAATTCATCCAGGGTATATCCTTCTTCGGAACCTGGAAGACCAGCGATGATGGTTCGAGAGAGTTTTTCTATTTGCGGATCTTTCAGATGACTGTAATATAATTTTGCCATTTGGATCATTTCAGGGGAATAATCCTGAGAGGCATTTTTTCTTTGTAAAATGAATAAGTCAAAGGCAGCCAGAGCAGGCCATTCGAAGTACAAAGCCTCAGAACCATCCGCCACCCGATAGTCGAGTTCGGTACGCGTCCAATCTAACAAGGGCATAAAATTATAACAAACCGTATCAATACCACATTGCCCCAGATGAAAAAGTGTTTGTTTATAATTGTCGATATATTGTTGAAAATTACCGCTGCGGGTTTTGATGGTTTCGTGTACAGGCACACTCTCTACGACTGACCAGCGCAGGTGGGCAGACTCGATGGTCATTTTCCTGAGCAGAATTTCTTCCATGCTCCAGACTTCTCCATTGGGGATATGGTGCAATGCCGTGACGATCCCGGTGGCACCTGTCTGGCGAATATCGCTCAGGCTTACCGGGTCATGAGGTCCGAACCAACGCCAGGTCTGTTCCAGTTTTATCAGGGTTTTCATAAGTTTTTTGGGATTCCTTGATGTATAAATTGATGCAGATAATATCCGATTCGTTCGCCAAATCCGGGCAATTGACTGAGGTTTTCTCCCCAAAGCTGTACATTTGCCAAAATATCACCTACCCAGCTTTGAATATTCTCTGGCGAGAATACTTGCAAACTTTGCCATTTTTCATAAAAATAAGAGGCAAAATCATCCCGAATGACATAAAATTCTGTACCTCTTTGTCCAAAATAGTGATTATTTTCCACTTTCACTGATTTTTCAAAGAGTAAATAGGCGGCCATTCCTTGTGCCATACGCTCAGGCACTTGCCCGAATTTTTCAAAATATCGCAGGATATTGGGCACATTACGCATCCTCATTTTGGTGGTGCTTTGCAACGTAATATCCAGGAGGTAATGTCGAATACTAGGATTTCGGAAGCGATCCAGCACCTCACGGGCAAAGGGTTCTGTGGTACTTGGATCGCTGACAGGCACTACAGGGCAGATTTCGGATAAAGCCAAATCTGCTACAAATTGTGCGATAGTCGGGTCTTGCATGGCTTCATAGACTGTATGAAGCCCTGACAAATAAGCCAGGCAAACCGTGAGGGTATGGGTGCCATTGAGAATTCTGAGTTTTCTTTCGCGATAATCGGCGATATTCTGATCTAGGATTACTCCGGGGTGAGCAGATGCAAAGCTAAGTTTAGATTGGGCGAAATCATTTACCTGGATTGCCCAAAGGGCATATAACTCTGAGGAGATCAGTAATTCATCTTTGTAGCCTAGTTCTTCCCACAGGGCGGTGAGTTTCTCAGGTTTTGGAGTACCAGGCACAATCCTGTCTACGAGGGAGTTACAAAAATAATTAGCTTCTTGAATCCATTGCATAAAAGCAGGATCAAGAGCGTGAAAATCCGCTAGTCGCAGAACGATTTCTTTGAGCTTATCGCCATTATCTACCAATAATTCGGTGGGAATGATCACCACACCTTTTGCATAATCCCCTGCAAAATGCTGATAACGTTTGTATAACCAAGCAATGAGTTTTGCCGGAAAGCTTTCGGGTATACCTTCTAAAACAGCTTCTTCTACGTATTGAATACCGACTTCGGTGGTGTTGGAAATGATAATTTCCAGGTCGGGGCTTTGTGCTGTGGCTAAAATTGCTGCCCAATCTTCGGCAGCAGTCAATACCCGGTTAATACTTGTATTAAGGATGGTTTCCTCTTTCAGTTCGCCATCCTGAATGCCTTTGAGTAGATGGGTAAATAAATTATTTTGCTGCTGAAAATCATCTACTGAGCCGGGAGTAGATTTTACCACCACAATACTTCCCTGAAAAATACCCTGCGTATTGGCTTGATGTACAAAATAATCGATCAAGCCACGCAAGAGCACGCCTGTACCAAATTGAAGAATCTTTTCAGGATAATAAATTCTTTGAGATAAAAATTGATCTGTTAATCGTTCCACTTTTCTTGATTTACAGGGGTTTATATTTTCTTTGCAATATCAAAAGATAATTTTGTATTTTCAAGAGAAAAATCATTGCAAAGCTTACCGGAAAGCTTTGCAAAAAATATTATTTGGGAGTCGGGAGTTGGGAGTCAGAAAGTAGATTTTCGGATGGTAAGTTGAGAAGGCAGAGAAAGATGTTGGAGGGTATATCCTTTGGCTTGTTGGTGTATTTGCTCAATCAGGAGTTTGGCAGCTAGTTCACCCATTTCAAATTGAGGCTGTGCGACAGTACTGAGGGCAGGCTCAATGATCTCACCCATAGGATTGTTGTTGAAGCCGATAACAGATATTTCCTGGGGGATGAGGATTTTCTTTTCCTTGAGGAATCGCATAGCACCGATGGCTGCTCGGTCGTTGATTGCAAAAATTGCATCCGGTCGGGGTGTAGACTCCCAAAGAATACGGGTACAGTTGATGCCGTCTTCCTGGCTAAAACCGCCGTATTGAATCCAATTTTTTTCTGGGCTTAGATGATGTTTACGCAAGGCATCCAGATAACCCTGTAGGCGTTGGTTGGTGACAGAGAGTAATTTTGGCCCTGCAATATGGGCGATTCGTCTGCAACCCGTTTGGATGAGGTATTCTACGGCTTCAAAAGAGGCTTCATAGTTATTGGTACTAATGGTACTGGCAGGAACTTGATCGGTAATTCTATCCATCAAGATCAGAGGGATGTCTTTACGGTGTACAAAGTTAAAGTGATCGTATTGGTGAGTTTCTGCCGAAATAGCCACCAACAAGCCGTCTACACGGCTATTCACTAGGTGTCGGGTAATGGCTACTTCTTTTTCCATAGATTCTTCGGATACACAAATAAGTACATTGTACCCAGATTGATAGGCTACTTTTTGAATGCCATAGATGACTTGCGAAAAAAAATAATTGGCAATTTCGGGTACAATCACGCCGATTGCATTGGTTCTGTGTTTGAGAAGGCTTAGAGCAAGCGGGTTTTTTTGAAATTCCACGGCTTCGGCAAATTCTTGTACTTTTTTACGAGTAATTTCATTGACATCCGGATGGTTGCGGAGTGCCCTGGATACTGTAGAGACGGATAGATTCAAAGCCTTGGCCAAATCCTTTAAAGTGTATTGTTCTCCTTGCATAAAGATTTGATTCAATTCTGAATTTCAGTTTCCGGATTGGTCTCTGATGACATGGGTTTTTTACGAGGTGGAAATACAAACTGGAGCGGTTTTTTAAAAATCAGTTTCCTTAATCCCCGGAATAATTTTTTAGTTTCTTTGAATTTTACCCTTCTTGATTGGATAGCTACGGTGATAGATAAACTGAAGCTGACGATAAAGTTCATAAAACCAATTCCGGCGATGCCTAACCAGGAAACCCAGATAGTTCGCCAGCTTACTTCATTATCCAAACCTGCCAAAGCCAGTCCAAGATTTCCGGCAGCAAAAGTAATGTGCCGAATGTCTATTGGCAATCCGAGAATTATGCCCAAAATACCCGTAGAGCCTAGAAAAATCCCAAAGTAGAAATTCCCGGCTAAATTTCCCAGGTTATGTTCCAGATACCCAGCCAGATTATTTACCCAAGCTTTTGGGAGAATGCGCTTAAGAAAAGGATGAGCTTTAATTCGTTGGGGTATTTTGTGTGAAATGCTTTTATTATCATAATACCCTGCGATGAGTCCGGCCAAGAACAGATAAATACCTGCAATCCCTGCGTGAAATAAGGCATAACTTTGGGTAGGATGCAGCTCATCCAGGAGAATCCGTGCTTTATGAGGATCTGCGATATGTGTGCCAGCGAACAAAAAATAATTCCAGGCAAGAATAAAAGCGACCGGAAACACTACCAATACATTTCCTAGAAAAGCAACCAATTGTGAGCGGGAAACCTTAGCGATCAGCTTGGCAAAATTATCTGCATACCCGGGGTCTTGGGTATGTTTGGCATCAAGCGATTGGGCTATGGTGGTGGCCGTCATAGCGGGTTGTTTGGTAGCCAGGGTAGAACCAGTCACGTAGATCGTCATAAAACCAAATGAATAGTTCATACTATACATAAATGCCTGCCCGAAGGGAGGAAACTTAAAGTAATAGAGCAAGGTCTTGAAGATACATAAAAAAGCTACGATAAAACCGCCCCAAGAGGCTGATTTAAGCATTTTAAAATATTCTTTGCGGGTAGATGTGATGTAATGTTCGCCGGTTTTGCCGGTATGTTCTGTGATTTGAAAAGCCAGCAGGCTGATATTATTGGCGATGTGTTCTGTAACGCTGTTTTTTTTGTTGTTAAGTTTGACGATTTCTTTCAGTAGACTGACTTCATTTTGATAAGCAGGAGCAGCTTTGTCTTCCAGGAGTAAAACCAAGAGCAGCTTCATTCTCTTGATATTCTGTGATAAACGTAATAAAATGTACGTGATGTTGAGGGTAATACCATACTGATTACGGTTTTTGCGGATAATGTCAATATAGGATTCACATTGGCTGAGAATCACCAAGATTTGTTTGTAGTCAGTATTATGTATGGAGCGATCAAACTTCGGATCATCCTTAAAAAATTTGATAAAATCATCTACTTCTATATTTTGTGCTAGAAAGGGTGAGCCAAACTTTTCAAGTTCTGGGAGGCGATCTACTATTTCAGGGTCTATTCCGATGGTAGTCATGCGCAAAGAAATGATCAACAAAGCGTTTAGGATTTGCTCGAGGATGATTTCATCTCTTTGAAGGCTACATATTGGGCGAATTTCAAGCACTTTTAAGAGCCTGATCCACACATCATCCGGGACGGAATTGACCCATTGATAATCATTTTTTTTATAAAAAACTTGATCAAGTAAATAAATAAAAGTGTTTTCAGGGTGAATTTCAGGAAGAAATTTTTGTACTAATTTTTTATTGGTTTCTGTAAAAAAACCCAAATTAGAAAATATTCCTAAATCAGTCAGCAATCTAAGGCTACTTCTCGATCGGCAGATTTCTGTCCAGTATTTTAATAAACTTTCTCTCAGAGGAGGATAGATATGGAGCAGTGCGATTAAATTTTCTATTTGAGAAATAGCGTACTCTACTTTTTTAGGAGAGCGAGGTCTGATTTTGCGGATCAGCGCAATCAGGCAATCTATATCTTCTGTTGGTTTTTGGGCTATCTGCTCTAAAATATTCTTCATGAGGTCTCAGTTGGTTTGAGGAAATAACAAAACATTAAATAAGATTTCTACTATTGCCAAAGCATTCTGCAAACTTACAGCAGAATCTAAACTTATGCTGTAAGCTTCCCGATTCTTTGCCTGGATTATAATGTATTAATTGGGGTCATTTATTTTTTAAAAGCCATTTGGTATAGGTAAGGTAAGCAAAAATTCATTCTTTACTAAAATTTTGCCGGAATAATACATCCTTTTTGGATGATTTATATAAAAATTAGAAACTTTATGCCTTGTTTTTAGGTAACTAACTGCATATCCCAGCACTACTTGGGCTGATTATTTGAAGGGTTTTTGTAAATTAAAATTTTTGCATTTGATATATTATAGAGGGTATTATTTTATAATCAAAATATTGTTATAATTGCAGTAATTCTAAGGACAAATTTTAAACTTAATATTTGATTCCAGTAAGTTTTTCCATTATTTCTCTAATAATTAAAACTTCTTCGTATAGGTATGACTAAAAAGAGAATCGTAAAAGATTATGACCAAATTCCTGATGAGGTAAAGATGAAGCTGAAGCAGGAATACCCGCATGGATTTTCCGAAAATCTTATAAAATTTACAAACGCTCACGGCAAAATGGTCTCTGCACTCCCTTTTGAAACAGATGAAATTTATTATCTGATTCGTATGACAGTTGAAGAGGCTATTCAAATTGTAGAGGATGATGAAGATTTTGATGATTTTGGCATGGAGCTAAAAATCCCAGTAGATAATGACGGTATAGAAACCGAAATAGAATCGGGCATCGATCCTGAATTAGATGAACTCAAAGAGGAGGCAAGTTATGAAGAAGATTATGATGACGATGACTATGATGACGATGACTATGACGAGGAGGAAGACCCAGAAGACGATGACGAGTATTAACCATCAAGCTTCTTTTAGGATTAGTTGAACAAGGCAAAAGGGTCGGAGTGTTAAGTCTACCGACTTTTTTACACGCTTTTCCATAGCCTTTTGATTTATGGGTAAATATTTTGTATTTCTTTTAATATTCATCCTGCTTTGTTGCACATCTTCTCCTCCTAAAAAAGTAGATATCGTTTTTTATTATTGGCAATCTCGTTTTTCCTTAGATTCTCTTGAAAATCATTACCTAAAAGTATTAAATACTCAAAAGATATATGTAAAGGCTTTTGATGTAGATTGGGATGAACACGAAAAAAAAGCTTTGCCACTCTCTGAACTTACACTGAATAACTCTTGGTTTCCTCCCCTTGAGTTTATCCCAACGGTTTTTATTACTAACCGAACTATGATCCATCTGCCTGCGGAAAAGATAGAAGCCCTTGGAGATCAAATCATGCGTAAAATCCAACTTAAATGGAAAGTTTTTAACTGGGCTTCTCCTAAGGAAATCCAGTTGGATTGCGACTGGTCTTCTCAAAGTCGTCGCAATTATTTCCATCTGATTGATCATCTACGCAAAAGGCATAATTTACAGGTGACCACTACCGTCAGGCTGCATCAATTTAAATACCCTCTCGATACAGGCGTACCCCCGGCTGATCAGGGTATTTTGATGGTTTATAATATGGGTGATCTCAATGACCCCCATGAAAAAAACTCTATCCTGAATCTCAAAACTGCTGCCCAATACTTAAACAATGTCCCTAAATACCCTTTAAAATTACAAGTAGCACTTCCTTTGTTTTCTTGGGGAGTCTTAAAACGCCGTGGAAAGGTCATTGCATTGATCCCGCAGATAAAAGAGAAAGCTCGGTCTGTCTATTTTCGTTCCTTGAGTGAAACTGATTTTTTGATCACAAAAAGTCATTATTTTGGAGAACTTTATTTGTATGAAGGAGACCAACTAAGGCAAGAACGGGTCAATATCAAAGAGCTGAAAGAAACCGTCCGCCTGATTCGAGGAAACCTAGATTACGACTCTCTTGAGCTTTGTTTTTATCATCTGGATCAAGATGCTTTGGAGGATTTTTCTACTCAGGATTTGAAAGATATCCAAGCTATATTGCAGGATTAAAGAAAAAAAATCTGGGAAGTACCGTAAATTTTGCTTAATTTTAAGTCTGGGTAAGGAAATTTTTTAAAAAATACTTCCCTTAAAAATTTATTCCCGTATATTCAAAAACTAATTTTGGATTTGGTATTTACAAAAATTTAAAACGATCATCGTAATTTCTTACTTATTTTATTATGTATACTAAATTTATTACCTTGTTTTTAGACGATCTAGAGGATGAAGAGAAAGGCTTCCTAAATGCTGCTCGTTACCTCAATGAACAAGGTATTTTGGAAGAAAACCAAAAAACGAAGCTTGAGCAAAATCTTAGCTGGATTGAAGTGCATCTCAAAAGAAGACCCGAATTTGAAGCATTGGATGAAAATGATATTTTAAACCTTCCCATGTCCTGGCTTAAGGAATCTGCCTCTGAACATATCCATAAAATGGACGAAATTCGCGAAATATTAGAAGAAAATGATATTCTCGTAGAAGTCCTTCAGGTCGAAACTCCCGGCAAAATCCTGTACGAAGACGAACACCAAGTGGTAGCCATTCCTTTTAACGTAGAGCAGGAATCGATGCATTTGTAGGTTTTGCTTGAGCAGAATCTGGATGTTTCCTGTACTATGCTGTATTTATCCCGTGTATTTTCCTGATTGGATTTACTATCGAGTATCTTGATAATCTATTTTATACCCAGATTAAAGTGATTTAGGAAACACAAGACCCCTGCGGGGCAAGTTTTCTTGATTGATTAACTTGATTATTCATGATTTAAGAGCTAAAACTTCGGAAAACCACTTCGGTTTGAGTATAATAGGTTCCAACAGTA
>JANRIC010000004.1:0-83583 GCA_033765345.1 Microscillaceae bacterium | reverse complement strand
GATATTCTCCGCATGGGCTTAGATATTCTCCGCATGGGCTTAGATATTCTCCGCATGGGCTTAGATATTCTCCGCATGGGCTTAGATATTCTCCGCATGGGCTTAGATATTCTCCGCATGGGCTTAGATATTCTCCACATGGGCTTAGATATTCTCCACATGGGCTTAGATATTCTCCACATGGGCTTAGATATTCTCCACATGGGCTTAGATATTCTCCGCATGGGCTTAGATATTCTCCGCATGGGCTTAGATATTGTCCATATACCCTTTAATATCTTATATAAAGAAGCAAATCCCCTGGTCTGTGGTACGCCATAGCCGTATGTTTAAGAGACCAGGGAATTAGAAACCCATCGCTGTATCATCTCCACGTGGGTCAGCACCTCCTTCAAGCCTGCCGTCCGGCAATACCTTGATGGCATCTACTCTGCCGATAGCTCCTCGGGATTTGAGTGTGTAGCCCAGTTTTTTGAGATTTTCTTCTATTTTCGGCTCGATAGCCCCTTTTTCATGATAAATCACATCCGGTAGCCATTGGTGGTGGAAACGCGGCGCACTGACGGATTCCTGAGCACCTTTGCCGAACTCGATTATATTCAAGATATTTTGTAAAACCGAAGTAATGATCGTAGAACCTCCCGGAGTACCTACTACGAGTACCAGTTTGCCGTCTTTTTCAAGGATGGTGGGAGTCATAGAGCTCAACATTCTTTTGTGGGGTTGGACAGCGTTGGCTTCACCGCCTACCAGCCCATACATATTGGGTACACCTGGTTGTGTGCTGAAGTCATCCATTTCATTATTGAGCAAGAACCCAGCACCTTCCACCAGCACCCGCGATCCATAACCTCCATTCAGGGTAGTAGTGATGGCTACGGCATTGCCAAAAGAATCCACGATAGAAAAGTGGGTAGTTTCTTCACTTTCCACGAGGGCAAAAGTCCCGGCTTTGAGGTTTTCGGAGCTTCCGGCTTTTTTAAAAGAAAAGTCCTGCATTCTTTTTTGCAGATATTTGTCTTCTAAAAGATTGTCTACGGGTACGGGATAAAAATCACTGTCTCCCATATATTCGGCACGGTCGGAGTATGCTCTGCGTTCTGCTTCGGTGAGTAATTGCAGGTAAGGAAGCTGATGCCAGCCTAATTTTTTGAGGTCATAAGATTCAATCATTTTGAGGATTTGCAAAAGTACCAATCCGCCACTGGAGGGTGGTCCCATCGTGATGATCTTATGCCCTTTGTAATGGCCGATGATCGGTCTACGCCATACAGCCTGATAGTTTTTGAGGTCTTCCAGGGTGATCAAACCCCCACCTCTTTGCATTTCTTTGACGATGAGATAGGCAGTATGGCCGGCATAAAAGCCATCACGGCCATAGTCACGGATACGTTCCAGGGTTTTGGCCAAATCTTGGTGGATAATTTTTTCTCCGCTGGCCCAGGGGCGATCATCCGCTTTAACCAGGTGTGGACGGAAGAAATTCAGCTTCAAAAAAGATTCTTTTTCTTCATTAAGTCCTTTGGCTTCTTTTTCGGTGAGTAAAAGTCCGTTGGCAGCCAGATCAATAGCAGGTTGGATTAAGGTTGCGAAGCTCAGACTTCCCAGACGCTCGTGGGTTTTGATCATGGCATCTACCACACCGGGTACGCCTGCGGCCAGGTGTCCATCTTGGCTGAGGCTTGTGTTTGCCTTTCCCGAAGCATCCAGGTACATATCCCGGTGGGCTAGGGCAGGGGCTTTTTCCCTAAAATCCAGAGAGCCGACTTCGCCGCTTGCTTTGCGATAGACCATAAATCCGCCACCGCCGATATTGCCAGCCGCAGGAAAAGATACCGCCAGCGCAAACTGTACAGCAATGGCTGCATCAAAGGCATTGCCTCCCTTACGGAGAATTTCAAGACCAATTTTAGTGGCTTCTGGGTGGGCGGATACGACCATCGCACGCTCGCCAATGACCCCCAGATTTTGAGCCGATACATACCGTGGAGAAATACAGCAGAAGATAACTAAACAGATATATTTTTTCATACTTTCCTGAATTTCGGTCAAGATAATAGGAAAATCAGGAAATTAAAAAAAAATTAGGTGCTTATGATATTTTAGCGTAAAGTCAGCACGTAGCATCTGTATCTTTGCTTGGACGGTGATTCTAAAACCCTAGTCTGTGGCACACAAAACAGTAAAATTCTGGTTTCTGAGTCACAAACCGAGGAAAGGGGTTTAATAAAAACCTACTACCAAAATCATCCACAGAGATGCTCAAGGCAGAATAAATGTATCACTCAAAACAAGTAAAATAAAATGGATAAAATAGAGCAAGAACTTTTTCGGGACATTAGCCTAATCATCGAGGAAAGCCAAAAAACAGTAGCTTTAGTTTCTGAAAAAGACTTAGAAAATGCCATTCTTGCCGAATTACAAAGTTTTTTGATAGAGTTAAGCAATGATTTTGCTTTTTTAGCGCGCCAAAAACGCATCACAATTGACTATACGGACTATTACATAGACCTGCTTTTTTATCACCGTAGGCTCAAATGTTTGGTAGCTCTGGATTTGAAATTAGGTGAAAATTAGGTGATTTTGAGGCAGGCTACAAAGGACAAATGGAGTTGTATTTGCGTTATTTGGAAAAAATTAATCACCTTTAAATAATTATCACAATGCCAAATCACAAAGAATTTGTCAAACAATACGCCCAAAAGATGGGCTGCGATGAAAAAACCGCAACACAACACATAGAAGGCTTCATAGAGGTTGTTTTTGATGCGATGAAAAAGAGAGATTCGCTGACTATTGAACATTTTGGCAGGTTTTACATCCAAGACAGTCGCGACTCAACTGTTTTTAAGTTTACACCCGCCCAAAAGTTTAAAGCAATTTTGGGTTGGTCAAATACTTACAAGGGTGATATTTAAATATTTAAGCCCATCGTGCATAACAAACTGTCATCACACAGACGCACAAGACAGCATGAATCGTTCACTAAAACAAGATGAAAACATACGAAATATCACTTTTACCTTTGCCTTTTGAACCCTAAAATACAGAAGATATGAACGAAACTATCCGAAAGGCTTTGGTAGATTTAGAAAATGCCAACATCTCAGGCTATTTTGAGGAGATGGATAGGGTAGAAAGATTACAGCAGAATGCATCAAAATACGTAAAATCCATAAATTTAAGTATATACAATCATGGTACAAATTCCCGAAAATCACTGGCTTAAAAAGCTCAAAGACAAGCTGCAAGCCATAGACCCAAGTATAGAGCTGATTTTGTACGGCAGCCGCGCAAGAGGTACTGCCAGCGAAAACTCCGACTGGGACTTGTTGCTTTTGACAGAGAGAGAGAAACTTTCATTCCAAGAACAAATGAAAATTCGCAGACCACTGACACTTATGGAGTTAGAACTTGCGCAAGTGCTGAGTTTGCAGATTTTTAATGAAAAAGAATGGCATAGCAAATTCCAAATTACCCCTTTTTATGAAAACGTGCAAAAAGATGGAATACCGATATGAATGAAGAAGATAGAGGAAAAATAGTTCAATATCGCATAGAAAAGGCACAAACTACTTGGCAGGAAGCCAATCTTGGGGCAGAAAACAGCCTTTGGAATTTGTGCGCCAACCGCTTATATTATGCTGCTTTTTATGCAGTAACGGCTCTATTGTTGAAAAATGGACATAAAACCCAAACGCACAAAGGCGTAAGAACTTTGTTTGCACAACATTTTATCAAAACAGAAATGCTGAGTATCGACCTGAATGACCTCTACAATGAGCTCTTCGATAAAAGGCAAGCCGGCGATTATGCAGATTTTACAGATTATACTCAAGAAGACATCGAACCCTTGATAAGACCAACAGAAGCCTTTATTCATCAAATCAAACAATTTATTGACCTTGAAGCCACCTATTGAAAATGCACTTAAACACCTAGAAAATGCCAACATCTCAGGCTATTTTGAGGAGATGGATAAGGTAGAAATGCCTGCTTCTCTTAAAACCATCTGCAACACACACAAGGCAGAGTTTGTTGCTGGGAAAGCATCTTATGATTTTCACGAGCGACTTGCTGTGTTTGCACGCGCAGTGAACAGGCGGCTAGAAGACGAAAACCAAACAGCCAATCTTGAAAGTACTACGATGCCTGTCAAAAACTACAATATCCCCAATATCTTTAAGCTTATGAACGCTTGCTACAATGACGAAAGCCTGCAAGTTTTTTGCATGTTGTACTTTGAGCAGGTGTTTAACAACTTCGGCACGGGGATGAGCAAGGCAAGCAAGCTGACGGCACTCATAGGTGAAGCGAAGCGAAGATTAGCATTGGATAAACTTTTAGATTTGGTGCAAGAAGAGTACCCACAGCAATACGAGCGGTTTAAGCCTTATTTTTGAACCCTATTCTTCCAAGGCGGTGAAATTCCACAAGGTTTTTAAAAACCTTATGGAATTTGCAAAAACATACCGTATCTTGTCTTTTAATTCACCCGCAAATATGAATGACGAAACCCAACAAATTAATTTTGAGCAGCTCAAAACCGCTATTTTGAGAGAAAAAGCCATTCTTTTTCTCGGACCAGAGCTGACCGTCAACTTTAAGGACAAGAACAAACAAACAAACTTTTTTCGAGACCTTGCCGCCAAAGCCCTACACAAGGTGCAGTTTCACGAAGAAGACCATTTTTTGATTTTTCAAGATGAAGATGATGAGCTGCTCTTTAGCCAGGAAATAGAAACTTTCTACCGACAAAATTTTAGCAATGCAGTTTTAGAGCAGTTGGCCGAAATCCCCTTTCACCTCATCGTAAGTGTAAGCCCCGACCTCAGCCTAAAAAAGGTATTTGAAAACAAAAAATTTGCTTTTCAAGCACACTATTATAAGAAAAAAATCAAAGGAGTAGTAGACCTGCCTTCCAAAGAAAAACCCCTGCTCTACCAACTGCTGGGCAGTGTGGAAGCAGTAGAAAGCCTAATCACCTCACACAGTCACCTCTTTGCGATGTTGCAATCGGTCTATGCCGATAAAAACCTACCCGAAAATCTGGTGTGTTTTTTTGATAATAGTGAACTGACGGACAATGTCATTTTCTTGGGCTTTGATTTTGAGAAGTGGTATTTTCAGTTGATCTTACACCTGCTCAAAGTCCGAGACCTCAAACGCTGCCTGCGTTATGCTGCCCAGCAAAGCCAACTTTCGCATAGCCTGCAAACCCTCTATGAAAAGCACTTTAAGCTCAATTTTATCAATGGGCAAGCCGCCAACTTTGTGAATAAATTGTATCAGTGCTTTCAGCCCGAAGAACTTCGCCAAGTGCCTACGGTGCTACAAGTCAAAAAATACCTCAAAAACAACCTCATTAAGTTTCTCAACAAAGCGTACAGCACCGAAGAACTCAATACGCTTTGTCTTTGCTATTTTGAGGATGTCTATGAGCAGTTTGCCCCCGAAATGGCAAAACTGACCCGCATCAACAGCCTGGTGACCTACGTAGAAGCACACCAGGCTTACGAAGTACTCCTAGAACAAGGAAAAGAACATAATCCGGTACTTTATCAACAATTTGCTCCTTATTATGAATAAAGCAAGCATCAGCCGATACCCAGGCGTAGCTCCTTTTAGAATGGAGCAAAGTGAGGTCTTTTTTGGAAGGGAAGAAGATGCCCAACGCCTTTACCAACTATTGCAAAGTGAAAACCAAGTGCTGCTTTACGCCAAATCGGGCTTGGGCAAAAGCTCACTCATCCACGCAGGGCTTAAGCCCAAACTGCAAAACCAAAACCAATGGCAAAGCCTAGACATACGCTTTCAGGCTTGGACGGAGGGCAGCCCCAGCCCACTAGTAAACTTACAAAACCTCTTGCCCGAAAAAACAACTGCAAATTACCTCGATAAAATCATTCCGCAGGAAAACTCACTTTGGTACAGATTCAAAAGCCAACAAAGTGACAAAAACGAAACCATACTGCTGATTTTTGACCAGTTTGAAGAGCTTTTTTCGTATCCCGAAGCTGAAATATTCAGCTTCAAAAAGCAGCTTGCCGAAGTACTCTACAGCCAAGTACCCAATACCTTCCGCAGGGTATTGGAGAAAAAACAAGCCCAAAAACCCAATTTGTTCAGCGAAGCCGAACTGACACAACTCTACCGCCCCCTACGCATCAAGATACTGGTAGCCATCCGAGAAGACCGCCTCAGCAACATCAATCAATTGGCAGACTTCTTGCCCGATATGCGCCGCAACTACTTAGAGATCAAAGCCCTTGACCGTACCCAGGTGCGGGCTGCCATCATAAAGCCTGCCCAAAAAGAGGGCAATTTTAGTTCTCCACCCTTTCGCTATACCGAAGAAGCACTGGGTTATATCTTGGATTTTTTGACTCAAAACAATACCCAAGCCGTAGAAACCACCCAGCTACAGATTCTCTGCAATACCATCGAGAACCTGCACAAAGGTGAAATCACCCTGGCTGATATTCCCAATTTTGAGGATATTTTTTTGGATTTTTACAACAGCATCACCCAAAAAACCCCCAATCCTGCCCAAACACGCCTTTTTATAGAAAACCAACTCGTACGCAAAGGGCAACGCATCTCCCTGGATGAAAAACTCTGCACCGATTACCTGCCCCTGACCGTCATCAAACAGCTAGAAAACGAACACCTGATCCGTGCCGAACGCAATAGCACCGGCGGCATCAGCTACGAACTAAGCCACGATACGCTCATTGCCCCCGTCACCGAGGCAAAAACCCTCAGAGAAGCCAAAGAGGCACAAGAAAAAGCCGAACAAGACCGCCTGGAAGAAGAACGCCGCCTCAAAGAACAAGCAGAAAAAGACCGACAAGAAAAACTCAAAGTACAAAAACAACTCCGTACCACAAGACTCCTCTTGGCAGCGGCTGTTTTGGCTTTGTTGATTGCTGTTTTATCTGTTTTTTATGCCTTAGAGCTACGCAAAAAGGCTAAAACTTCAGAAGAGAATGCTAAGAAAGCCTTACGCATATCAGAAAAGGCAGAAAAAAAAGCCCAACAATCACTGCAGGCCTTAAAGACTGAAAAAGCCAAAGCATTTGCTGCCCAAGCACGTAATTTTTTGAATATGCAAGAGTATGAAATCGCCAAAGCAAACTTAGACAGTGCTAAAAAATATGACAAGACATTGCCTGATTTACAAGAAATAGAAAAGGAATTTTAGGAATAACTAAGGGACGGGGTCGCTCAAAGCGACCCCGTCCCTATAGAATATGGAACAGAATACAGAATACACTTACAACTTTTAATAACTGAGGAACTTGAGGGATGAGGTCGCTCGAAGCGACCCCGTCCCTAAAAATAAATAGAATATGAAATTAAACACAGAGCCTTTACAATCCGATTGTTTTTATCATATTTATAATCGTGGAATTAATGGTGAAAATATTTTCAAAGAAAATCGGAATTATGCTTATTTTTTGAGGAAGTATGCAGAGTTCATGCTTCCTTATGTTTCTACCTATGCCTATTGTTTATTAAAAAACCATTTTCATCTCTTGGTACTTACTCATTCAGAAGAAGAAATACGACAATTAGACAAAAATAAAGCGAGTAACAAGGACATTTCGTGGATATTGAGTAATGCTTTTGCAAGTTTTTTTCAGAGTTATGCCCAATCTATCAATAAAGGTTATGAAAGAACAGGAAAACTTTTTGATGAGCCTTTTCGGAGAATATTAATAGACAATGATGCCTACTTTACGGAGATGATTCAATACATTCATTTCAACCCACAAAAACATGGCTTCGTCAAAAATTTTAAAGATTATCCCCATTCTTCTTATCACGCACACTTACGTACTTCGCCTACGAAACTAAAAAGAGAGGAGGTAATCTCTTGGTTTGGGAGTAAAGAAGCATTTGAGAAATTTCATGAAGACAATAAGCCCTTAGACAATTTAGATAAATTTGATATTGAGTTTGATTGATAGGGACTTTAGGGATGGGGTCGCTCGAAGCGACCCCATCCCTTATTTTTTTATAAGGACAGGGTCGCTCGAAGCGACCCTGTCCTTGATATTTTCATAAAAAACACAAGAGCTTTCAACCATCTGTGGTAGTTTACCAACACTTGAGTTTGAGCTAATCTTTGGTATTTTACACACAGGACAGTAGTTTGTTCACAAATACGTCATCCGACTTTCTTTTGAGCTAAAGAAGAAAACGAAAACCAATATTGTTGTTGTTGTTGTCGGGCCTGTTGTTATTACGATTCGCAACACGGCAATTCTCCGCATTATTGTTCCAACTGCCCCCACGCAAATTTTAGGGACGGGGTCGCTTCGAGCGACCCCGTCCCTCGACACCGATTAGAGCGTTTTCTTTAACGACTGACCTTTGTGCAAAGATAGCTATTTATTGACACGTTTTTATAAAAAAGGGTGCGCTTGGAGCGATTCTACATGAATTTTAGGGACGGGGTCGCTTAGAGCGACCCCGTCCCTGCGACCCCGTCCTCAATTTATTTCTCATACTATTTGTGCGTGCCTTGCGTACAAAGGCAAGTAGAGGTAATACTTTGCGTTGGCAATATTGCTCACTTTTTTGTAGTGTATCATACTCGTTTTGTATTTTTGAGAATTTCCGAAAAAAGCGTTTTTTGCTGGGTTGTAAAAGACGTATATGGGTAGGGAAACTCAAATAACCCAAAAAAGGTATGCCCAAATGAACGCCGCGTAAAGTTTCGGGTTTGAGCGTGCATTGTAAGTTTTCTTCTACAAACTGCTCCACCCTTGCAAAAATCATTTTTAGTGAAGGCTTATCTGGAGCTAAGAAAAGCATATCGTCCATATAGCGTACATACGCCCTACAACGCAGTTCCTCCTTGATGAAATGGTCAAGCCCTGCTAAATAATGATTCGCAAAATATTGACTTGTGAGATTACCAATAGGCACACCCTTATTTTCAGAGGTTTGGTAACTATCTATGATTTGAAAAAAAATAGATAGTAACGTTTCTTCCTTGAACACACGTGCCAACTGTGTTTTCAATACGCTGTGGTGAATACTATCAAAAAATTTGCGGACATCTAGCTTCAAAAAATAGCCATTATGACGTGCGAAATGCTGAACCCTTGCCACAGCCCTGTGTATGCCTTTGCCTTTTCTACTTGCATAGCTATCAAATATTTGTATCTTTTCGAAGTGTTTATGGCAAATATTCATAAGGGAATGGTGCAAGACTTGCTCGCTAAATGCACTTGCACAAATTTGTCGTTCTTTGGGTTCATATATTTTGAAATAGCGATAATTGCCTACTTGCACTTTGCCCGTTAGGATTTGTTGTTGGAGGCATAGCAAGTACTGATCTATATTGGTTTGATAGCGCAATACTTCCTCACTATGCCTTTTGCCCTTGCTTGCCTTCCAGAAAGCATAACGCAGGTTGTCTATGTCAGCGATAAGTGGGAGTAGCTTATTGGCTCTTTTCATTGGTAGGTAAATGTTACACCTAGGGAACGGGGTCGCTTCAAGCGACCCCGTCCCTCTGTAATCATGTCAGCGATAAGTGGGAGTAGCTTATTGGCTCTTTTCATCTGTAGGTAAATGTTACACCTAGGGAACGGGGTCGCTCTAAGCGACCCCGTCCCTGTGTTACTCCATTAATAGGTTTGGTAAAGTGAGTAGAGGCTAAAGGCTTCGTTCCACTTCGCCTTTTTGCCTCTACCCACTTACCAAACCATTTTTTTTAGCTCAAAAGAAAGTCAAATGAGCGTTTTGCAAACTAAAGAAGAAAACGAAAACCAATAGCGTGGCTGCCGTTGAGGCCGTCGGGCCCGTACTAAGAACGATGCGCAACACGGCAAAGCCCCGCAAGATAGGACCAACTGCCCCCACGCAAAACACGATAAGAGCCGTCTACAGCTCCTGTGGGGTTTTCTACAGTACCTCCTATGGCTTTGCTAGAGGTTTCATAGTATCTACTATCATACCAATCTAAGCACCATTCCCAAACATTGCCACTCATATCATATAATTTTTTTTCGTTGGGCTTCAGCAGACCTACGGGGAAGGTCTGCGTGCCTTTGCTCGTTTTGTTGTACCAAGCTACTTCGTCTATATCATCTGAGCCAACATAAATGTAGTTGTCTTTGCCTGCGCTCCGTGCCGCATACTCCCATTGGGCTTCGGTGGGCAGGCTGCCGCCATAATACTGGCAAAATTCATTGGCTCCGTACCAGGTTACGTACACTACAGGATGTAGCTCATATTCAGGGTATTGGGTGCGCCATTGCTGCAGGGTTTCATCATATACAATGCCCCATGCGTGTTCATATATCATCGTTTGCCCTTTGTACGCGCCCTCTTTTACTTCGTCACTGTTGTATCGGTTCAAGAATACACAGTAGGCAAGGTTCGTTACCTCGTACTGCCCCATCTGGAAGGCATCTAGGCGTACATTGTGACGTGGAAGTTCGCTTTCATTGCAGTTATTATCTCTTGTACTATCACAGCCCATCATAAATTCGCCTGCGGGCAGTTGGGCTAGGGCATACTTGGCAGGGTTGAGGGCAGCGGCAATCAGTAGGGTGCGCCTAGCTTGGGGGTTGAGCTGTATGGCTTTTGCGATTTCTTTTTCGGCTGCTTCGTATTGGGCTTTTTGGAGCAGTGCGTAGGCGCGGTTTTGGGCATTGAGGCAGATTTCGGTATTTTGTATTCGTTTTTGTATGTCGTTGTTAGTGGGCTTATCATTGGCGATTCCTGCAAAAATAAAGTTATTGAGTGCATCTTCGTACTCTCCGAGTTGGTAGGCTTTTTCACCTTTTTGGTAGAAGTATCTGTAGTAGTTATCTTGATTTCCTGCCAAGATTTGTATGGTATTACGCATATTTTCTTGTGCTTCTTCGGCTTGCCTTTTGAGTTTTTGTACTTGCTCAAATACGTTGGCAATGGCTTTTTGTGCTTCTGCTGCTCGGTTGGGGCAGGCAAGGAGTGCAGCAGTATATTTTTGTACGGCTTGGTTGTAGTAGTATTCGCCTTTTTGGTAGAGGTCATTTCCTTTTTTTATGAGCCTATCGAAGTATAGGCAGTTGTCTTGTGCCAAGGCCTGGCAGGCAATCCATGTGAGTGCTAGGCAAAGTATCAATTTTTTCATTGAAATGTATGAGTGTTTTGGATAATATATGTAAAAATAGTAAATTTTTGAAAAGTTATCTGGATTAGGATTCAATCCCCCGGTCTATATTATACCACAGCCGTAGGTCTAAGTAGCCTCCTCTATCTGTCATCCTGTCAAGAAACTTGTTTCATCTTACCGAATCATAATTTGTAAAAAGTGCCTGTCTGCACGACAGGATGACAAGGATCAGTGAGTTAGATTGTTAGCTGTACGGCTATGGCGTGCCACAGGCCAGGGAATTAAATTTATGATCTCCAGAGGAATTTGAAACGGTTTTTAGGAGCTAATCTCAGCCCTCATTCAATACAATCTCACGCGTAAGGGCATCGAAGTACACTCTTTTGGATTGGTTATTCAGGCGTACAAAAAATTTATAGATCCAGCGATTGGCGTAGATGGGGTCTTTTTCCAACTTCCAGGACTCGAGGCTGCCCTGGGTGCTTCGAGAGAGGGTATCACGCATGGTACTAAAACTAAGCAATCCGTTTTCGGGATTTACTTCATACTCAAAAGAGCCATTTTCCCCTTCCAGTTCTTCCAAAGCTTGGTTTAGGGCAGAGAAGCGGGCTTCCAATACTCCCCCTGCGGCAGTCTCGAGGTATGTTTCCCAGGTCAGCCCCTGGTCAATATCTGCGTGAAAGATTTCGCCCGAAGCCATAGCCTGGGTTCTGTCGAGGAATTCGGCGGGAATCACCTGGTCGTCTGCGCTGTTGTCATTGTCATTGGGGTAGGGGGGATTTACTAAAAAAGTATTTGAGATACTAGCATCTTGTGCCCTGACGCGGATTTCCCAGATGCCTTGTTGATTTTCTATAAAAATAAAGAAATTCCAGGTGGATTGATTATCAATCTCTAATCTCCAATAGCGTAGGCTGCCGCCCTGCACGTTGAGTGCCGCCTGAAAAGCCTGATTGAGAGAAATAAAATCACTGCCTGCGTTCAGGGCATAGGTATATGGGGGAGTAGTGCCGTCTATTCTGAAGATAGTGCCCAATTCTTTGGAAATATAAAAGATGAGCCTGGCACCGTCCGTTAGTTTGAGCTTAAATCGCCAGGCCTCGATACTTCTGTGAAAAGTATCGTCTAGGTCTACCAGTTCACTTCCTGGAAAAATCGCCAATAAATCTCGACTCATCTGAGCTTGCGAAAAACCTTCTTGGTTTAGGCTGGGGTTAAAAGTATCTGCGTAGGGAAAGGCCAAAAAATTCAGCACATCAAGACTTAGGTTAAAAAGGGTATTGTCATTGGGTTCAAGACCGAAATCATCATTTATACTACAGGATTGCCCCAGTAGGAGCAGAGAAAATAATACGGAATGGCAAATTTTTTTCATAAAACAGCTTGAATCTTTATATGTCACGTTGAGTGATTGTAAATAGTTGCGTAGCGTATTTATACTCAAACCGAAATTATTTTAAAAACAAGACCTTTACCAGGGGAGCTTTAAGCGTGTCAATCATTCAAAATTTGCTTCGGAGGAGTTTTGTATTAAAAATCACTTTAATCCGGGTACAATTTGTACCTTGTACAGGCAAAAGAAACAATAAAATTTTTAATTACGCAACCTTTTAAAAGCCTGGCTCGTGCCGTGAGGGATGGATTTGGACAATAAAGAAATTTTAATCCCCTTGTTAGAGCAATGCCGTAGCGGAAATCAAACCGCTTTAAAGCGTTTGCATCAGATACTTTACAATTATGTGTTTAGTATCTGCTTGCGTTATTCGCAGAGCGAGGAGGATGCCCAGGAAATTGTGAATGACGGTTTTATGAAGATTTTCTCAAAACTGCACCTGTATAATCCTGAGTTATCTTTTAAAGGTTGGGTCAGAAGAATTATGATCAACACTGCCATAGATCATTATCGCAAAAACCAAAAACATCAACACATAGACCTAGAGCAAATTGACCCCGGAACAGTCCAGTCCGAAATCCTGGAAAAAATCTCTGGGGAAGAAATTATTCGTTTGGTTCAACTGCTGCCACCTGCCTATCGGATGGTTTTTAATCTGTATATCATAGAAGGTTTTAATCATCAAGAGATTGCCAACAAGCTCCATATTTCTGTGGGGACTTCTAAATCAAACTTAGCAAGAGCCAGGGAAAAAATGAAATCATTGATCAGACTATATTATCAGGAAGAATTCAAAGAATATGAAGGATAAAGAATTTGACGATTTAATCAAAGGGAAATTTGTTGATTTTCAGGTAGACAGACCTTACGATGAAAATACCTGGAATGATCAATATGCTGTGGTTTTTCAAAAGTCGGGGCAAAAAAGAGCTACCTATTGGAAATATCTAAAAGGCGGAATACTTTTTATCTTTTTGGGGACTTTGTGCGGTTTGATGATTGGCTCGGATTCGTACCAGAAGGATCAACCAGCCTTCATAAAGCATTCAGCTCTTAGGGTGCCCAAAGACGAGCTGAATTCGGGAAATACCCAAAAAAATAATTATACAGCAAGCATTGATAGGGCGTCTTTACCAGTGGAGACAGACCTACATCGGCACGTAAAATCCCAAACAGCCAATAATCAAATGGTTTCTTGGAATAAAAACAGCCAAAGAATCCAACCTCCTTCTAAAGTTGCTCATGCTGTCGAACAAGACTTGATTTCAAATAAAGAGAATCTTTTAATTGAACCCGATTCTGGGCAAAATTTCCCCACGGACGCAAATCTGCCTAAGATACAAAACCCAAATTCTGACCAAAAACAAACATTGACTTCTCAGGAGGGTGTAGTGGATGCTCGGATATTTGTAGAAAAAATAGATCATCAGGAGGAGTTTGTATACAATCCTCCAAAGTTTCCTGATCTTTTGGGAGCGTTCAAAACCGTAAAAGTCAGGCGCATCAACTGGGAAAAGAATCGTTTAAGCCTCGACGTTGGGCTTGAGTATGCTCATATTTGGTCACAACCTCAAGCTAGCGAAACGCAGCGTTTTACCAAACCCGGTTTGATGGCTTCACTGAATTGGGGGCGGTGGAGCTTGTTGAGTGGTTTTTCAAAGCAGCGCATTTCCTATCAGTTGGAGGCAAGTCAGTCTACTTTGGGAGGTTTATCAGAATTACCTGGTATTTCTGCAGATTATATCAGAGGCATCAAAGTCAGTTTTGATCAATACCAAATCCCTATTACTTTGAGATACACGCAACCCATTCGGGGTCGTTGGAGGGTGATATTGGGTGCGGGTTTGGTGTTTGATAAGAATTATCAGGAAAATTATCGTTTTGAAGCGGAGGAATTTTTGGGTGGTGGTCCGGTCCGGTATCAGATTCTTTTGGATAAGCAGGAGGCGTATTTTCATCTGCGAAATCTGGAGAGTAGTCTGGATATTGAATACCGCCTAAGCCCGAAGTTGAGCCTTCAAAGTGGATTGGCGTATTATCCGAAACTGGGTGTAGCTGCTGATCATCAGAAAGAGGCAGACTATTTTTCGTATAGAATGCGTTTGTTTTACAAACTATGGCAAAAGTAATCAGGTCAAAGCATCGGGGAAGTGCAGCCTGATCTCCTGATAAAGTCGGGAAACGGGTAAACCCATGACATTATAAAAGCAGCCTTCTATTTTTCGGACACCGATCAGCCCAATCCAATCCTGGATGCCATAAGCCCCAGCTTTGTCCAGAGGAGGATTGGTGTAGAGATAATGATCAATTTCGGCTTCGCTAAGTTCCTGAAAATACACGAATGTTTGTTCAGAGAAGCCTACCTCTTTGTCGACTGTACGCAAACAAACCCCACTCCAGACTTCGTGCATTTGCCCTGATAGATTGTTTAGTATTTTTTTGGCATCGTTGAGGTGAAGTGGTTTTCCGATGATTTCTTGATTTTGAATTACTACGGTATCAGAGGTAATGAGTAAATCGCCTTCCAAAAGCTCCTGTACAAAGGCTTCGGCCTTTAACCGAGCAAGATATAGAGGCACCTCAGTCAGGGGAATATGAGGCGGATATTCCTCAAAAATATCTTTGGTGCGGATTTCAAAAGAAAAACCTGCCGACTCAAGCAATTGCTGCCGTCGGGGGGATTTAGAAGCAAGAATTAGTCTCATACCATACTTATTTATTCAACTTAGAGCTTCTAAGCTTAATTTCGGTTAATTTGCGTTTGGTATCCAGGGGAAAATCGCCTTTCATCATCCAGTCATAATACGTTGGTTCTTTGAGAAATACTTCTGTGACAGGTCGGTTTTTGTGTTTACCGAAATTAAATACTTCAACACCTGCCTCATTAAAGATCATTCTCCCGGCAAGGTCAACGATTTTGGCGGCGGTAAGGTCGTGCAGGATTTGCATATCATTTTTGATCGGTTCGATGAGTTTACCGTCGTGATCAAGAATCTGGACACCTGCATACTTTCTCACTTGTGCGTCTAATACCCAGAAAGTGGCCAAAGTATCTGCTTCGGCACTGTGGGCATCTTCGAGGTTGGCATCGCAGTAAAACTTATAGGCTGCTTTGAGGTTTCGGGGTTCCATCAGGTGAAATATCCGTTGAGCATCGATGAGTTTGCGATTGCTTATCTCAAAATTGACACCCACTCTCAGGAATTCCTCTACCAACATAGGTACATCAAAACGAATGATATTAAACCCTGCCAGGTCACAACCTTCCAAGAATTTAGCCAGGTTTTTGGCCAGGCTTTTGAAAGTAGCGGCATCTTTGATGTCATCGTCATAGATTCCGTGAATCAGGCTGCTTTCTATGGGGATGGGCATTTCAGGGTTTACTCGGCGCGTTTGAGTGACATACTCTCCGTTGGGCATGGCTTTCAAAAAGGAAAGCTCTACGATTCGATCTTTGGCGATATTAATTCCGGTGGTTTCTAGATCGAAAAATACCAGAGGATTTTTAAGATGCAAACTGTGCTTGAGTGTCATAAGATTAAGACTTGTGTAAGTTCATGAAAGTTTTTGAATAATTTCTTCACCCAATTTGTGAAAATTGAGGTGATCATAAGTACCCGAACTCATCATAAGTAGGGTTTTATTTTTCCAACTTTGTTGTAAAAGATAAATTTTCAGGGCTTCAATACTTGTGAAGACGGTGAGGTTTTTATGATTAAAAGCCTTATTAATCTCTTGTGGGTCAAAGTTATCAAGTTTTTTATGCAGCACCACTTCGGGGTTATAATATACCAATGCTTCATCGGCTGCTTCAAAGGAGTCACGATATTGAGGCAAAAAGCCCTTATTTAGGCTGCTGAATGTATGCAGCTCGATAGAGGCCACCAATGTACGATTTGTAAATTGTTTTTTAACGGCTGTGGTAGTAGCTTGTAGTTTAGAGGGGGAATGAGCAAAATCTATAAAAAAGTCAAAACCTGGGGCTTCTACAACTTTTTCCAGTCTTTTGGCAGCTCCTTTGAAAGAAGAGATGGCTTGGTAGAAGTCGTCTTCTGTCACACCTACCTTCATACAAATCTGCTTGGCACCACTGATATTTTTGAGATTATGGTCTCCAAAAACCTTCAAAGGAATTTTTTGATCTTTAAATATCAAGTAGGTAATTCCTTCAATGACTTTATTCGGGTGGATTTGATAGGGAATCTGAGTGACATCTTCGCGGTTTTGAGAACCGATTGCTGAGACCAGCGCATCGTCTTGGCTATACACCAATACGCCGGCTTTGGGAGTAGCATCTGCAAATCTTTGGAAAGGTTGCTGATAAGCTTCAAATGTGGGGTAGACGTTCATGTGATCCCAGGAAATACCGCTAATCAATCCGATATGGTGCTGATAATGCAAGCATTTGGGCGTATTATCCAAAGGAGAAGAAAAATACTCGTCTCCTTCAATCACCATAGTAGGGGCATCCTGACTCAGCCGAATATTCTGACTAAAGCCCTCTATGGGTGCACCGATGAGATAGTCAAATTTTCGCTTACAGCACTGTAAGACGTGCATAATCATGGCGGTGATTGTGGATTTGCCGTGGCTGCCTGTGATCACGATTCTTTGTTTATGCATGCTTTGCCGATAGATATATTCAGGATAAGAATATATCGGAATCCGAAGCGACTGTGCTTTGAGCAATTCCGGGTTATCCATTTTGGCGTGCATACCTAAGACAATCGAGTCAATATCGGGACTAATCATATCAGGATTCCAGCCCACGTGAGCTGGTAAGATTCCGTATCGATCCAGGTTGCTTCGGGAAGGCTCATAGATTTCATCATCCGAGCCACTTACCGTATACCCTTTTAGATGAGCATCTATGGCGAGGTTGTGCATGATGACCCCACCAATGGCAATGAAATGAATGCGTCTGCTCTGCGTCATATTCTGTACTTGTGAATTACAAATATAGTATATCTTGATATGAGCGCAAATTTAGACTATGATTTATAGCATAATTTAATTAATTTTCAGAATGTTGGGGATTTTTCATATAAAAAAATAAAACCCCACCAAAGGCGGGATCCTATTCTTACTATATGTGCCTGTCTATGAAACGGTCAAATCTAATTGACTAACTTAAATACGATGGGTACGGTCATTTTTACTTTTACGGGTCGGCCTCTTTGTTTACCAGGTTTCCATTGGGGGGCTAATCCCAAAACCCTGAGTGCTTCTTCATCCAAACCAAAACCAACCCCTTTTACTACTTTAAAATCGGTAAGTTTGCCTTCTTTGTCTATGACAAACTCCACGTACACTTTTCCTTCTATCCCGTTTTGTTGTGCCATTTTAGGGTACATGGTGTTTTTGCCGATAAACTCATAGAATGCGCTGAATCCGCCTTTGGGTTCGGGTTTTTCTTCTACGACCAGGAATATTTCTTCTTCTACTTCTTCTACAATCGGAGGTGCAGGGGGAGGAGTTTCGGCACTTCCTTCTCCGTAGACAGATTTTTTTGCGATGGTTTCGTCACTCATTTCTACGTCCAGGTTAATTTCTATGTCTTTACGAATTTCATCTTCATTTTTTACCTCCACAATTTCAGGCTGTTCGAGAACAGTTTTAGGAGGAGGGGGTGGAGTCTGTTCAGTGTTGGGTATATCTAGTTGCTCAATACTAAGTGCTTCGCTCACCCCGGCAAGCTCTAAGGGTTCGAGGGTATCATAAAACTTTAACTCGAAAGCCCCATAGACCAGTAACAGGCTAAGAGATAAGCCAATACCGAAAAAAATGCTTCGGTAATGCTCTATATCGACACGGGGGTTTTTATGCATTTCCATAATTCAGTATTTTATGCTATGACCATTTATTTATATATCAAAGATAGGTCACGCAAAGGGGCTTTGGTATGAGATATATCAAAGCCGAATATGATATATGTCACTTAGTTCCTTGACTGTATGGGTGGGGAGATGCCTAGGTAGGCTGTGCGGAGGAGTGCTATTAGGATGAAAAGAAAAAAAAGCCTCTGGCAGAGGCAATTAGTCAGGAAGTGCGCTGGATTTTTTATAATTTCTCAGGGCGATTTCCATAGTCCACCAATAAAAATCTTTGGGAAAAAGAAGCAAAAAAGATTGTTTTTTATTGAGGAGTAAGTCATAGTGCCCGAGGTAGTTCCATTCCCAGGCTACGGAAGCCCAGCCGGACATCAATTCGCGTATTTTATCTCGAATTTCAATGACTTCTTCGCGTTCTATGCCATTGATTTTCAATTGTTCAAAAGTGCGTTCTTGGTGTTGTTCGGTGAATTCGGTATCGAGAAATTCTTCGTTAATAGATTCCCAAATATCAAATCGGTTTTCGACTTTGAGTTTATTTTTGCGGACAAATTCAATAAAATCTCTTTTATAACGCGCCTCAATGAAGATTACTTCGTTGTGGTTGATGACAATGGAAGGAGGGAAAGTATTGAGATTTACCTCGTTGATATGCTCCAGCTTGATAAAAGGGGTATCTCTTACACTACTGGTTTGAAACTCGTATTGTCTGATTTCAATAGAATCTTCATTAAATCTTACTCTTCTCATGTAAATTTCTTGGTTTTAGCTCAATCTTTAATCGTATCTCTCAAATACACCAACAATTCCTTTAACTCACTGAGCGTATGAATGAGTGCTAATTTTTCGCGGGTGCTTTGTGCTTCCAGTCGGAGGTGTTCTTTGGCTCCTTCTAGGGTAAACCCCTTTTCTTTGACCAAATGATAAATCAGTCGTAAATCCTCGATATCTCTTTGGGTGAATCGGCGCTCGCCTTTTTTATTTTTAGCTGGGTGTAACATATCAAATTCAGACTCCCAAAACCGAATCAAGGAAGGTTTTACTTGAAACATGTTCGCTACTTCTGAAATGCTGAAATATTTTTTTTCTATCTCTTGCGAATCTGTATTCATCGAGTATACGGGTTTATGTGAGTTTGGATTAAATGCAGCCAGTGTATTTGTGCATCGGTATCAGGCACTTGCAGCCCTCTTTTTTTCACTAATGAGTTGAAGACATGCTGTGGTATTAAGTGTTCCTTCTTGGATTAAAAGAGCTGCGCTGATCATTGCCGAACGCCCAATGCCCATCCGACAATGTACACAAATTGAATACCCATTTTGAAAATATGCATATAAAGTTTGTACAAAATTAAGGCTTTCCTGGAAAATCACCCAAACTGACCGGAGATGTAATTTTTGGTGCGTTCCGAAACAGGGTGATTAAATAATTGTTGGGTATCGGCATATTCTTCTATTTCTCCCAGGAAAAAAAATGCAGTTTTATCGCTTACGCGCAGGGCTTGCTGCATATTGTGGGTGACAATGATGATCGTAAAATTCTTTTTGAGCTCGAGCATCAAATCTTCAATCATCGCAGAGGAGATTGGATCAAGTGCAGAGGTAGGCTCATCCATTAAAATCACATCTGGTGCTACGGCGACTGTACGGGCGATACAAAGCCTTTGTTGCTGCCCACCGGATAGGCCGAGCGCTGATTTTTTCAGATTATTTTTTACTTCATCCCACAAAGCGGCTTGTTTAAGGGATTTTTCTACGGTTTCCTGAATTTGTTTTTTGTTATGAATCCCGTTTACCCGCAAACCATAGGCTACATTCTCGAAAATAGTTTTTGGAAATGGGGTAGGTTTTTGGAAGACCATCCCCACGTGCTTTCTCAACTCAATGATATCGGTATTTTTTTCATAAATATTTTTGCCATTGATCAGCGTTTCCCCTTCAACCCTTGTACCTTTGATCAGATCATTCATACGATTAAGGGTACGTAGATAGGTAGATTTACCACAACCTGAAGGCCCGATGAGTGCCGTTACAGTATGTTCTTCCATGCTGATATTGATATTTTTGAGGGCATGAAAGGTATCGTAGTAAAAATTAAGATTTTTAGAAACAATTTTTGCCATGAATCTAGAAGCTAGGGTCAATATTATTTTTGAGTAACACTAAATCTCTTTTTGAAAATATTTGCGGAAATATTCAGAATAAGCACGATTAAAAGCAACACCAGGGCTGTACCGTCGGCATAAGGACGAGCAGCCGCTATATCTGTGCCGCTGGTAGTAATTACATACAAATGATAGGGGAGCGCCATCACCTCATCGTAAACCGAACTGGGGTTTCGAGGTAAGAAATAAGCCGCTACGGTGAAAAGAATGGCTGCCGTTTCGCCAGCAATACGCCCGATAGATAAAACCAGCCCCGTCACAATTCCAGGCAGTGCTGCTGGAAGAATCACCTTCCAGATAGTCTGCCATTTACTGGCTCCCAAGGCATAACTTGCCAGTCGATAATCCTGACCGATAAATTTGAGAGACTCTTCTGTAGTTCTGATTACGATGGGCAGGATAAGTATTCCTAATGTAAGACAACCCGATAAAATACTTACGCCAAAACCTAGCCCATTTACAAAAAAGGCCATTCCAAATAAACCGAATACAATCGAGGGGACGCCGGCCAGGTTATTGGTCATGAGTCGGACAAATCGTTTGAAAGCATTTTCCTGGGCATATTCATTCATAAATATTCCCGCAAGAATACCTACCGGAAAAGCCACCAGCCCACTTCCAAGAATCAAAATTAATGTACCAACAATGGCTGGGAAGATACCACCAGCCTGCATACCATCTCGAGGAATATCTGTGAGGAATTGCCAGCTTAGAATACCAATGCCATTGATCAATACATAAAATACTACTGCAATAGAAATTACACTTACCAATATGGTAACAAGTGCAAAAAGTCCGAATATAAAAGTTTGTGTACGTTTTTTGTCTAACATAAAATTTATTATTTTCTAGCCGACCGACTGGCTATCCGGTCGGCTACGAGATTAAGCAAAAATGTAATAATGAACAGAATGGAGGCAAGCATAAAAAGGGCTTTGTAGTGAATACCTCCTTGCGGAGCTTCTCCCAACTCTGCAGCTACGGTAGCTGTAATGGTACGAACAGAGCTCAGAAAAGAATTAGGAATCTGGGCGGCATTTCCGGTCACCATGAGTACAGCCATCGTTTCGCCTACTGTCCTGCCGACTCCTAAAATGCACGCAGAGACAATTCCCGAAATAGAATAGGGAACTACTACCTTGTATATGGTCTGCCAATGTGTGGCTCCGAGTGCAAAACTGGCTTCTTTTAATTCGCGTGGAGTAGCCCGAATGGCATCTTCGGCAATCGTAATGATGGTCGGCAAGGCGATGATGCCTAATAAAATACTACCTGCCAAGGCGGTTTCACCAGCAGGGAGTTGGAAAGTACGCTGAATCATGGGTACAATTACTACCAAACCAAAGAATCCGTAGATTACCGATGGGATTCCGGCCAGTAATTCTATAAAAGGACTAATGATATTGCGGAAGCGTGGGTTGGCAATCTCTGCCATATAAATAGCCGCAATAATTCCAGCTGGTATGGCAAACAATAAAGCTCCCACACACACCCAAAGTGTACCCAGAATAATCGCCCAAATACCAAAGCTATGCAAAGGAATAGAAGTAGGAAACCAATCTTTATCAAAGAGGAAGCTACCAAGCCCAATTTTATCTATGGGAATTCTTTTCAAAGCATTACCCACATAACGCTCCGGCATTGCCAGGATGATATTGGGATTGGAAAGGGCATAAGTCTCCATTTTATCTTTTAAAAGCACAAAATCAGTTCCGAGGTCTTCAGGCTTAAATACCAACTCTATATCATCAGGTACAAAAGTCAGGATTTTTTCGGGCTTACCATTTAAATCTTTCCAGTTTACAATGTCTTTATTAAAAATGGATTTGATTTCTTTTTCACTAAGTTCTTTGACAGGGTTTTGAGGATGAATGGCAATGACATACCCTTCTTCAAGTGGTGGCATAAAAAACAAACCCGAACCTTCCTTAAAAATAAAAAATACAATTAATAAAACGGCAATAGTTGTTGAAGTACCGCTTATATAAATGAGTCCTTCAATGATTCTTTCTTTAATTCTAATTTTTTTAGCCATAAGTTCACAGCAAACTATTTATTAGGAACATAACCAATATCAGTAATAATTTTTTGACCTCTGCCAGAAAAGGCAAAATCAAGATAAGGCTGCACCAAGGATTGAGATTCCTGAACAAAATAATAATAAAGCGGTCGGGATATGGGATATATTTTGTTTTTAGCATTCTCAAAAGAAGGATCTACGAAATTTTTGCCCTTGTCAAAAGAAACCTGAATGGCTTTGACTTTAGGGTTTAAATAGGCAAGCCCAATGTAACCGAGTGCGCCTTCAGCCTGACCGACCGATTGAATAATAGCACCATTCGAGGTCAAAGACCTCACACTGGAAGCGTATTCTTTTCTATCCAATACAGCTTCTTTAAAATATTCATAAGTACCTGAGCTGCTTTCACGGGCATAAGCAACAATTTTTTGATCTTTGCCTCCCAGATCTTTCCAATTGTCTATTTTTCCGGTGTAAATCTTCTCAATATCTTCTCTTTTAAGGGCTTTGATGGGGTTGGCCGGATGTACTACCAAAGCAAGGGCATCATACGCAATGGTAACCTCGCGAAGTGTACGATTTTTATCTTTTAAGCGAAGTTTTTCTCCGATTTTAATTTCTCTGGATGACATCGCAATGTGAGTCGTTCCGTCTATGAGTGCCGCAATACCTACCCCACTACCTCCACCAGTCACTGTGACCCCTGCTTGCGGGTTTTGCTCCATAAATGCTTCAGCCTCACGTTGGGAAATCGGTAACACAGAATCACTCCCCTTTATTTTAATGGAATTGGTATTTCGTTGACAGGAACTGAAAGACAGACAAATAAAAAACAAAAAACTTAGTAACCTCACTTCAATATTCATTTTAGGCGGCAATTTAGGAAACCACACATAACTTAACTCGTGATTTATGTAAAATAATTGTTACTTTTTAGTAAAACTAAGACTTTAAGGCAAATTTTTGCAAATTTTTGCATAAGATCTCGGTTTTATCTTGGTATTTAAAAGATTTTTTTGGAATCTCGTGATAGATATTGAATCAAATACAGCATTGCCAGATAAAAAGGCATCATTGGAATTCGATACCTGACCATGGTCCCAAAGTTAAAACTGGCAATAGCAACTCCAAAGGCCAAAACTAATGAAAATATTAAACAAAAAGTCAGTATCGGATACTGAAAAAATAAGTTCATTAATTTAAAAAAATTAACCTGAAAAAATATTTTTATCGTCAAAAAGAGAAAAAAAGTGGCTTCAATGGCAGATAAAAGCATAACAGGATTGTTTGCTTGCCAAGGATGCGGCTGAAACAAACCCAACCATATCGCTCTGGGCGCGATACTCAGCAATCCGGTGGGCGTATAGGAGATTTCTCCCAAAGTATAGCCCGAACCGCCTTCTCGCTCACTGACCGTAGCCAGCCAGTCTGATGTGACTTGTGTAGTACTGATGACATTCTCCAGTTGGTAGCGTTCATTATCTACGGTGATTTGAATAAGTGCGATATAAGCAAAAGGAATCGTCAGGGCTATCACAAAAGGAAATGAAATGATCCTGAGTGGGCGGGATTTAATGGATGCCCGATACTGCAAAAACAACCAGAGAAAAGCAGCTGGCAAAAAAGCCTGTAAAATGTACACCTTAATAATACGAATAATATTCAAGGCAATAAAAAGTACGATCAGGTTAACAACTACCTGTTTGCGGCGAATAAGCCCAAAATAAAAAGCGTGAAATAACCAGCCCAAAGCCCCCATAGCTATCGTATCTTTCATCAGACCTGAACCCCAGAAAAATACCGAAGGAATAAAAAAGACGGCTATGGCAAGCGGGCGATGAAGCCCAGGAAATAAATCATAAAAAACCTTATACATAGCCCAAACCCCGGTAAAGCTTGCAATCGCAAAAAAAATGGCATTGATGGAATACGTATGAAAGGAGAAAATATCAAAAAAACCTGATAATCTGATCACGTGAAAGGTTTGTGCATCTCCGGCTGAGAAAAAATAAATATGCCGGGTAAATTCATACAAATCAGGACTGTAATTCTCTACTCCTGCAAATAAAATACGGATACCGATCAATGGGGAAGTCAAAAATGCCTGCCAAATGATGCCACTATCTCTGAAGAAATTATACGTATCTCCACCTCCATAATAAAACTGATAAATCAAGCCCAAGGCCAAAGCTCCGATAATTTTTGCGTGGAGTGCAGGAATAAAATAGGTGCGAATCTGCTTGTTTTTTATTTGATTCCTGATAGCATAAGCAATCAGGTATATAATAAGCAAATAAATCGGCGTTAAAAGCAAGTCTTTTAAAGTCATAGTGTACTAGGTTCTTTCAAAGTTAGTGATAAGATTTTATAATTTATTCCCTTGTATGCGCTTAAAGATATTTTGCTGTATATTTGCCCGGTTGAAAAACAAAAAATACTTCATTGAGATATTTTCTTGACATAGCCTATCAGGGAACTCACTACCACGGCTGGCAAATACAGGAGAATGCCCACTCTGTACAGGCAGAAATTCAAAGTAAATTGAGTCTGATCCTCCACCAAGCCACCGATTTAGTCGGAAGCGGACGTACAGATACGGGCGTACACGCCGAACAACAAATAGCACATTTTGATACACAGAGCCTTATGAATCCTTTTGACATCGTACATAGATTGAATTCCGCACTTCCTACAGATATTGCCGTTAAAAATATTTATCCTGTTGCACCTGATGCACACGCTCGCTTTGATGCCTGCAAAAGAAGTTACGAATATCGAGTCTCGCTACGCAAAAATCCTTTTCTCAGGGAATACAGTTATCATTATCGTCAACTGCCGGATGTCTCTACAATGAATCAAGCGGCTGAATTGTTACTAAACTATACAGATTTTCAATCTTTCAGCAAAGTCAAAACCGAAGTAAAACATTTTTTTTGTCAAATTTACCAAGCAAAGTGGTCTCAAGAAGGAGATTTGTTGATATTTAGCATCAGTGCAGACCGTTTTCTGAGAGGCATGGTAAGGGCAATTGTCGGAACCTTACTCGATGTCGGATTACAAAAACTGAACCTTGATGACTTTGAAAAGGTTATTCAAAGCAGGGATAGAAAACACGCCGGTTGGGCAGTGCCGCCCCAGGGTTTGTTCCTCACAGAGGTGCTTTATCCTTTTGAATTAAAGCAAGCGGATATTCATACTTATTAAAATATAGATTTTAACCTATACCTAAACCGAATTGGTTTTAAAAAGAATCAAAACTCACAAGGAGCAAGTTCTGAAAATCAATTAAATTCTGCTAAAAATTATGTCTGATAAAGAAACGGTAAGTGATAAAATTTTAGAATGGTCTACAATTTGGCGTTTAATTGATTTTGCCAGACCTTATGCCAAACAATTCTGGATATTGGTGGTACTCACCATCTTGGTCGGTGTACTCGGACCAGTAAGACCTTATCTGGTGGAATATACCATCAACCGCCACATCAATGCGGATGACTACTCAGGCCTGGTTTTTATGACGGTACTCATGGTCATTATGTTAATTATCCAGTCTTATGTGCAATATATCCATACACATTTGTCAGGTTGGCTGGGTCAGCACATTATCAAAGACATTCGCGTCCAATTGTATGAACATATCCTCCGCCTAAGGCTCAAATTTTATGACCGTACTCCCATCGGAAGGCTTGTAACCCGTAACATTTCGGATATCGAGACGCTCTCCAATGTATTTACTGAAGGCGTAGCAGCCCTGATTGGAGATATTTTGCAGATATTTTTTATTCTTTTACTAATGTTCCTCACCAACTGGAAGCTCTCTCTCATCAGTCTTTCTCTTTTACCTTTTCTCTTGATCAGTACATATATTTTTAAAGAAAAAATCAAAAAAGCTTTTGACGAAACCCGGGCGGCAGTTTCAAATCTTAATGCTTTTGTACAGGAACACATCACCGGTATGAGTGTCGTACAGATATTCAGCAGCGAGGATACGGAATACAAAAAATTCGAGGAAATCAACAAAGAACACCGACGGGCCAACCTGAAAGCTGTTATGTATTATTCGGTTTATTTTCCGGTTGCGGAAATTATAGCCGCAGGGGGTACTGGTTTGCTTGTATGGTATGGTGCCCGAGGCGTACTTACCGAAGGCGTAGAATTGGGTACTTTGATTGCATTTATTATGTATATTTCGTTGTTTTTCAGACCTATTCGAATGATAGCCGACCGCTTTAATACCATTCAACTGGGCATCGTCAGTACCAATCGCATCCTCAAGCTCCTGGATACCAACGATGTGATTCCGAACGAAGGCACGCTACAACCCGAAAAAATTGAAGGAAATATTCAATTTGAGCACGTTTGGTTTGCCTACAACGACGAAAATTATATATTGAAAAATATTTCTTTTGAGGTCAAAGCCGGAGAAACCGTAGCCCTGGTAGGTGCTACAGGTGCTGGTAAATCTTCGGTCATCAATCTTTTGAGCCGCTTTTACGAGATCAACAAAGGGCATATCAAACTCGATGGCAAAGACATCCGCGAATACGAATTGGGTTACCTCCGCCGGAATATTGGCGTAGTTCTTCAGGATGTTTTCCTTTTTTCAGATACCATTCACCGAAATATTACTCTAGGAAATGAAACCCTAGAAAAAGAAAAAATTCTCCAGGCTGCCGAATTGGTGGGTGCTCGCAAATTTATTGAGAAACTTGAAGAAGGGTTTGAGTATAATGTGCAAGAGCGAGGCGCTACCTTATCTGTAGGTCAAAGACAACTGATCTCATTCGTAAGAGCCATTGTGTACGACCCCAGGGTGATTGTATTGGATGAAGCTACCTCTTCTGTAGATACCGAAACCGAAGAACTCATTCAGGCGGCCATCGAGAAATTAATGAAAGGCCGAACCGCCATCGTCATTGCTCACCGATTGTCTACCATTCAAAAAGCAGATAAGATTTTGGTTTTGCACAAGGGCGAAATCGTAGAAGCAGGTACACACCAGGATTTGCTCTGGCAAAATGGTTATTATGCCAATTTATATAAAATGCAGTATAAGGCATTGGTATAATTTTAGTTTATCTTTGCGTGGAAAAATAACTATTCAAAGATAAGCTTCTTATGGATTACCTGATTGAACACAAACAGAAACCCAAAAGCCTCTTACACGAAAAGTATGCTTTTCGATATTTTAAAAAACTTACCCGTAAAAGAGCTCCTGAGGTAGATGAATACCATATTCTCAATGATGATGAGGTAAAAACCATCCAACTCATTCGCAGGAATACCCTATTTTTTGCAGGTCTTTTCGGCTCCTTAGGGATTATTTCCTTGTACTTACCCTATTATCTTTGCCCAGAGATATTTTGGGTTTTTACGGTCAATATCCCCGGAATGGCGCAGATACCGATCCCGATTATGTTTACAATTTACGGCTTGATACTGGCTATTCTTGAAATTGCCGCCTTAGTGGTACTCAATCTGCGTACCGTGCATCAAATCGCCTTTGTATGCGGATTTCCCAGTAGAGAAGACCCTGATTATGAAAAACATATCGAGACACTTTTTGAGGTAAGCCTCGAGAAACCCAATAAACAAATTCTTATCTTCGGCATTGACCCCCTGGCAGGGCTTTCCAAATTCAATATCATACTTTTTACTACCTTTAATCTGCTCAAAGCAAGTCTGAGTAATGTATTGATCAAAATGGTGCTGGCTAGGGTTTTTGGCCGGTATATGTTGAGAGCTTATATAGACCTGATCGGTATCCCTGTTTTTGCCTTTTGGAATATGTACGCAGCCAATCGGGTCATCCGTGAAGCCAAAGTGCGTATTATGGCACCCAATATGATTCGACACCTTAGCTATACCTTGCATAAAAAACTGCACGAAGACGATCATTTTAAAAGCACCCTCTATGATGTGCTCCAGTTTATAGCCGTCACCAAAAGAAATTTTCATCACAATCATTTCTTATTGGTAGAAAGTTTAATTCAGGTATTTGAATTCGAACTCAAAAAACAAGCCCCTCTGAGTCGGGAAGAACTCATCAAAAAAGCCGAAAGCCTGAATGAAAATGCCAAACAAGGGCTTGCTCGTTTGCTGATCTTTGGAATTATGATCGATGGAAAGTTATCTTACCGTGAAAAAATAGTGCTAGAGGAGCTTCATCGAGAAGGGCTGATCCACATAGATTTTAAGATACTCAAAGCCTGGGAAAAATCTTTTCTGGAAGGCAGAGGAATGAATGAACTCCTAGAAGCCAAAATTATTTAACAAGTATGCTATTAACCATCAGTACTGAGCATTATCCGGCTACTGACCTGGGTTATTTGCTCCACAAACACCCAGATAAAGTACAAAGTTTTCTTTTGAATACCGCAAAAGCACACGTTTTTTATCCCGAATCTAGCCCGCATAAGTGTACAGCTTGTATGCTGCTGGAGATAGACAGCATCGAGATGGTTCGCTCTCTTCAGATTCCTGGTAAGACCATGATGCTCAACCACTACGTCAACGACCGCCCCTATGTAGCTTCTTCATTTACCAGCACTGCCATTGCCAAAGTTTTCTCCAGTGCCCTGAATGGCAATTGTAAGGAACGCCCCGAACTCCCTGCCATCAAAATGCCCTTGGAAGCCAAAATTTCAGTACTCCCGATCAAAGGTGGCGAGCAAATGATTCATCGCCTGTTCGAACCCCTAGGGTATCGCTTTGAAAGTACACAACTCCCCCTCGATGAGCAATTTCCTCTTTGGGGAATGAGCCATTATTACAGTCTGACACTGCGCCATACCCTAAGATTGCAGGAATTACTCACTCATTTATATGTATTACTTCCGGTCTTCGATGATGAAAAACATTATTGGGTCGATAAAAACGAAATCGACAAACTGCTGGCAAAAGGGCAGGGCTGGCTCGATAGTCACCCGGAGAAAACTTTGATCGCCCGGCGTTATCTCAAAAACATCAAAGGATATGCTCGCCTTGCACTGGAAAAATTAAGAGATGCCTCCGAGGATGAAACAGCACTCGAGAAAGAAGAAGAAACTTCTGAATCTCGTCAAAAAAAAACCTCCCTGCATCGCCAAAGACTGGATGCTGTCTTAGAACAGCTCAAATCATTCAAAGTGCGAAGCGTAGCCGACCTAGGTTGTGGAGAAGGTAAATTGCTGAAAATGTTGCTTAAAGAAAACCAATTTCAAAAGATTCTGGGTATGGATGTTTCTTTTGCCGCTTTACAAAAAGCCAAAGAAAATCTTTATATAGATCAAATGCCTCCCCGGCAAAGAGAACGTATTGACTTGATTCAGGGGGCTTTGACTTATCGCGACAAACGACTCGATGGCTACGAAGCCGTAGCAATGGTAGAAGTCATCGAGCACCTAGACCTTGACCGGTTGCAAGCCCTTGAGCGTGTCCTTTTTGAATTTACTCAACCTCGCCTGATTATTCTTACTACACCTAATATAGAGTACAACCGCAAATACGTATTCCTCAAAGAAGGTAAGTTTCGCCATGACGACCACCGCTTCGAGTGGACTCGGAGCGAATTTGAGCAATGGACACAAAAAATCTGCGAGCAGTATTCCTACGAGGTCAAAATCTATCCCATCGGAGAACTAGACGCAGAAGTAGGCGCAGCCAGTCAAATGGCTGTGTTTAAAAAAGAGCTTTAAGACTTCCCTCGAGCTAAAAAGATGATTGGTGAGGGTTGCATTAAAAATACCCTCATTTGAAAATAGAGGTGCAAAAAGTCAGTTTTAATGAATTCATTCTGGATTTTCTTATGGTTTTATCTTTGTTAGACTGTCAGAGTGCCGTTTGGTTTAACAGGAGACAAAGCTCCTTTCGTATACTTGGTACGAATACAAATGACAGCTACACAATTTGATGACAAAAACGTCCGACAAAGTACTTTACTCTGCCGGACGCAAGCCCTGTGGTGTGCCGTCTATGCTATCAGCCAATTACTTTTTTGTCTTTTGCTACGTATTTAGCAAATCCCAGTAAAGCACCCGTGACCATGATATTTCTTAAAAAGTTTACCATTTCCAGTTCTTTTTCTTGCGAGAGATCGGCTGTCATCATGGCTTCCGTTCCTAATTCTTGCCCCATAGCTCTTGGTAAATGAACCAATACGGCCATTAGGATGACATAAAGAGCCATCATTGTGTAAGCCAATTTATCATACTTGCCTATCACCGCACTGACAATAAACAGTATAATACAAACCAAAGTAAAGTAATTCCAAAAGTATGGAAATGGTATGTAATCTGGAACAAAAGAAGCTCCTACCTCAGGTTTGCCTAAATGAAGTCCCACATACAACAAAAATGATAAAGGGAACAAATATCTACCAAAATTTAATACTTTGTCCATGGTTATAAAACTGATTAATTGGTTGGGAAAGGGATTAAGGGTCTGATTTCAACTGAACTGTTCGGATACTTCAAAATTGGGCAAGTTTTGCTCCATTCTTGTACTTCTTCCAAGCTATCGGACTTACATAGTAAAAAGCCTGAAACCATCACGCTGTTGGCTTCCTTGTGTGGCTGCCCCTGGGTTATGCCGTTGTTGTCAACGATAGATGCTTCATAACGAATGGGCGCGGTGCTGACTAGTTTGCCTTGCATAGCGATATGACCAATCCAAGATTGCCATTTAGGCATATCTTCGGCCATATCTTGTGTTGATGTCAAATAATTGTTTTCTGCACTTGCATTACGGAATAACAAAAGATACTCTGTCATTATTTTATAATTTAAATTGTGAATGATGATACAAAGATGGCAAACACAATTTTTTTCAATGATGACAAAAGTCTACAATTTGGATTTCAGTCGGCTGAATACATCTTTATTGATTCCGAGATAAGAGGCTATCAGCTTGCTTGAAAGTCGTGTCATAAAGGAGGGTCTATTTTGCATCAACCATTTTATTCTGTCTAAGGCTGAAAGTGATACGAAAGTGTTGATGCGATAAACCGAATTGGCATAAGAGGCTTCCAAGATTTGTTTATACACTTTATCAAATTGAGGAACTGTCTCCATCATTTCCTGAAAACCCTTTCTGTCAATAGCTAATAGATGCGAAGGTTCGACAGCCCTTATATTTTCAGTTGCGGGCTGTCCGCTACCAAAACTTATGAGTTCGCTGCACCAATTGTCTTCAATTACAATATCTCTGGTGGTTTCATTCATTTCAGGGTCGTAAACATATACCTGCAAACATCCTTTTGCAACGAAATACACGTGTTTACAAGTGTCGCCTTGTGTGAGAATTTGTTCGTTCCTTTTGGTTACAAGGGGTTTGAATTTCGAGAGAACAAGGTCTAAGTTGTCAAGATTATCGCCCAGTCTTTTTATAATATGTTGTCGTAAAACTTCTATCATTTTGTTTTGTATGTAGATTGTACACTATTTCGCAAAATATTTTACAAGAAAAAACTCGTGTGCAAAGTGGAATGATCAGCAGGACTTTCTCATCATGCGGCTGTGTTTATGTGCTTTACTCCTTCCTAAAAATAATTTTTTGTAAATTTACGGTGTTTTGGTATTTTAAAGTGAATTAAGAAATTGTTGTGCGTGATTTAAATGTGCCTGCTGTTTTGTAGTGGGCATTTTATCAAAGCTTTTTATCAGCATACCCAATCTGGGGTTCTGGCTAAAAAAATCCCTGTGTGTATGCATAAATCTCCAGAATAATCCATCCCAAACGTGTTGCCATTCGCCCTTTTTAAAGTCACTCATTTTGATTAAATAATTACTGCCACTGATATAAGGTTTGGTTGCCATCAATCCGCCGTCGGCAAATTGGCTCATGCCATAAATATTAGGCACCATCACCCAGTCATAGGCATCTATAAAAAGCTCCATAAACCAACGGTAAACCTCGTCAGGGTCAAATTCGCACAATAACATAAAGTTGCCCAATACCATAAGTCGCTCAATGTGATGACAATAAGCAGTTTCTAAAACTTTTTTTATGGTGATATCTATCGGGTCTATTCCTGTGGTGCCGTTCCAAAACGAGGCAGGTATTTTCCGGCTAAAGCCCCAGTAATTTTTTTTCCGTTCTTCTCTGCCTTTTAATTCATAGACGGCTTTGATAAACTCTCTCCAACCTAAAATTTGCCTTATAAAACCTTCTAAAGAATTTAAAGGGATTTCGTGCTCGTTGGCATATTCCAGAGCCTCCTCGATAATCAATTGAGGTGTCAACAATCCGGTGTTTAGCATAGGTGTAAGGACGCTATGATGCAGAAAATGTGCATTCGCCAAGATAGCATCTTCATAAGCACCAAATTCTGAAAATCGTGTCTCGAAAAAAGCTTGAAGCCATTTTCGGCTTTCGTCAAAAGTAGTCGGATAAATAAAATCAGTATTCAGCAGGCCGTAGTTATGCGAAAAATAGGTATTTATATATGTGATGGAATCTGTATAAAAAGGATTGGGCTTTAAAAATTCAACTTGGGGAGGTATTTTCCCCTTTGGATATTTGAGCCTGTTCTCAACATCATACGTCCATTTTCCCCCCAAAGGATTTTTTTGATTGTCCATTAAAATATTTTTGCTCTGCCGCTGATATTTGTAAAAATCAGTTTGAAACATTCTCTTTTTATCAGAGAAATAATGAGTGATTTCATCAGTAGAATTAAGAAATAGGGGAGTAGGGTGTTTGATTTTACCCAGTTCTTGAGCGACTGATGCCTTGCTAATCCTTTGTTCAAGCCAGTCATCGCTTGTATCTACGTATTCAAATGAATGAATTCCTTGTGTTTTCAAATAAGGAATCAGATTTCTTACATCGGATAGCTGATTAAAAGAATCAATATAAACCACCCGAATATTTTTGGATTGGAGGTAATTTTCATAAAATTTCATACTTGCTCTGTGAAATGCAATTTTACGCTTGTGAAAATTGTATTGCTTAAAAAATAGCCACTCTTCAACCAGGTAAATAGTATCACAAGTGGATGCAAGTATGTTTTGTTCAAATAATTGATGTGGGAAAACGATTCCGACTTGTATCATTTTTTGGCTTGTTCAATTATATTGTATGGCTAACACAAAAGTTCAATGACTCTGAAAACAATCAAGGCAATGGTTTGGCATACGGCAAACGGCCTATCTCTTTGGAAATAAAATAAGCATCCAGCCCTTGACTGATCAATACTTCTTCTTCTGATAGACCAACAAAACCGTCCGCACCAAGTACAGAGTCATTCATTTCAACTTGCATCACACTACCAATGATAAGTAAGGTGCCATTGAGTGGAATATCGATGCATTGCTCAAATTTCATGGCTATTTTTACAACAGCCTCCTCCACAAAAGGGGCATAGTGGGGTGGACGGTATATTTCCTGAAATCCTGCTTTTTCAAATTCAGAGACATTTTTTTCATAGCGGGCAGATGTATGATGTGCTTTTTCATACAGGGAAGCCTTAACGTAGTTTAACGAATATTCTTTGGTATCCAGAATGTTTTGCAGGGTATCTCTTTGAACCACATCAGGTCTGCTTATTAGCCCAAACAAGGCCGGGTTTGCACCCAAGTGTATGAGCGAATTAAATATAGCTAAATTAGGGTCACCAGCTAAGGACTTTGTGCCAACCAATACAGCCTGTCGGAAACCCGCCAGGGAATTTACGAAGGTTCTTCTGTAATTCTGGTCTAATTGATCGATATCTTCTTTTTTTAGTATCATGGTAGATGCTATACCCGTTTTTCTGATTTTTTAACTTATCGTTTTACTAAAAGCCTTTGTGATAGGTCTTTGTTATGTATTGATGACGAAAAAAATGTTTATTCTAACATTTTAATGAATCATGAAAAATAACATGGTTTGGTATTGCTTCCCACAGTTGTTTTTGGGGAAATTGGAGCCTGGTATTGCTTCCCACGGTTGATTTCAAGGAAATCGAGGTCTGATTTTGTTTCCCACAGTTGATTTCAAGGAAATTGGGGCGTGGTATTCGTCATTACAATTCTTTACGCAGTTGTTCTATTTGTTCAATAGTCAGTCCTGTATGTTTGGCTATTTCTGCATCAGGAAGCGTAGTTTGTAAAAGATTTTTGGCAATTTCCTTTTGTGTATCTTTTCTTTCTTCTTCCCTTTCAAGTGTAATCACTTGACGTTTAGAAGCCTCTATTTTTGCTTCTTCCCATTCTTCGGGGCTGATATTTTCGTAGCTTACTATTTCAGTAACGCGTTTCACCCCTGCGTTTTGGGTATTGATTTGTGGGTTTTCGGGATTATGTATGCTTTCATAAATGAGGTCTAACCAATCTCTGTAATTTTGGGGGGTATCTTGCCCCTTGTAGTTAGGGTTCAAAAAAATTAGTTCGTGATTAAAAATTTTGCATTCTATATCCTTTAAATTTTTAGGGTTTAAGCTCGATATTAACACTTCATCTTTGTACAATTGATGGGTTTTGGGATTTATTTTGTAAGGTGCAGTCATGATTACAATCGTATAAACCGTTTTTTCTACAGAGTAATCTTCCGAACTTCGTTGTTGCTCTGTGATGGCTTGTAGATGGTAGTGTAAGAATCTATCGAAGTTATGGTCATATTCCACTTTTTGGATTTCTATCACTATTCTGCGTTTGATATCTTCTGCAAAAATGTCATATTTAAAAGCAATATTGCCTATTTTGGGTTGAAAAGCTTTTTCTGTCTCAATTTTGTGAGGTTCTATCTCGATACCTACAATATCCTTGACAAAAGCTTTAAATACGATCTCGTCTGTAAAGGCTTTTTTGAAAAACACTTCATTATCTAACCTTGCAAGTATCATAACTTGATAATTTTTATTGTAAAGCTAGGTTTTTTGATAGACTTTTTTGTGGTTTTATGAAAGTTCCCAGAGTTTTTCTATTTGTCTGATTTAACGATCAAGTTATAGGAGTGTACTACCGCCCAGCTTGGTGTCTTCACCAAGCCTCTGTTGAGCGAAAATATAGTGTTAGCATTCTCTGAATACTTAACAATGCGCTAAAAGCACGGAAGAACCAAATTTCTTTCTTATTTTCGTTTCTTTTCGAGCGAACAGCATTACTTGTTTAACACCACCTAGAAATTTATCAGCAACGCTGAAAGTAAATATATACTCAAACCGAAGTGGTTTTCCGAGATTTTAGCTTTTAAATCATTAATAATCAAGCTAATCAATCAAGAAAATCAGGCAAATCACTTCAATCTGGGTATAATTTTGAAAAAAGACTTTAAGAAGCTCAAGAAGGACTAAAACATCCTAATCCCTGACGTTGGCGTACAAACCTCGGAAACTGCTACCCAATTCATTTCACTACCCCGCCCAATTCTCCCGATCCAGGCTTCGGTATTGAATGGCTTCTGCCAGATGTTCTATTTTAATGTCTTCACTCCCTGCGAGGTCGGCAATCGTACGGGATACTTTCAGGATGCGGTCATAGGCTCTGGCTGAGAGATTGAGGCGTTCCATCGCTTTTTTGAGCATGGTTTGCCCAGCGGCATTGATCACACAGACTTCCTTGACCTGTGCCGAACCCATCATTGCATTGGAGAAAATGTCTTTTTGTGTTTTGAATCTTTCAATTTGAATTTCTCGGGCGGCAATTACGCGGGCGCGGATTTGTTCGCTGCTTTCATTCTGGCGATTGGCGACCATTTCATCAAAAGAAACGGGCGTTACTTCCACGTGCAGGTCAATGCGATCTAGCAAAGGACCGCTGATTTTATTCAAATATCGCTGTACGATACCAGGGCTACAGACACATTCCTTCTCCGGGTGATTGTAATAGCCGCAGGGGCAAGGGTTCATACTGGCAATAAGCATAAAATTGGCTGGAAATTCAACGGACACCTTTGCCCTAGAAATGGTCACTTTGCGCTCCTCCAAAGGCTGTCGCATGACTTCAAGCACGGTTCGCTTAAACTCCGGCAATTCATCCAAAAACAGCACTCCGTGGTGCGCCAGTGAGATTTCACCCGGTTGGGGAATGCCACCTCCACCTACAAGAGCCACATCACTGATCGTATGGTGGGGTGATCGAAAAGGGCGTAGGTTGATCAGGGCAGCATCTTTGCCCAAGCGACCAGCTACGGAATGGATTTTGGTGGTCTCGAGGGCTTCCTGAAGCGTCAGGGGAGGCAAGATAGACGGCAGGCGTTTGGCAAGCATTGTTTTACCAGCACCCGGAGGGCCGATCATAATGACATTGTGCCCACCTGCGGCGGCTATTTCCAGGGCGCGTTTGATGTCTTCCTGCCCTTGCACATTGGCAAAATCTGCTTCATAGGCATTCAAAGTGGCAAAAAACATATCTCTGGTATCAGTTACCAGGGGTTTGATGTCTAATTTCCCCCTGAGAAACTGTACGGCTTCCTCCAGGTTATTTACGCCGATGATGTCTAGGTTATTGACAATAGCGGCTTCGGGGGCATTTTCGGAAGGAAGGATAAAACCTTTGTACTTTTGCTTACGCGCCTCAATAGCAATCGGTAATACACCTTTGATCGGACGAAGTGCGCCGTCCAGAGATAATTCACCCATGATCAGGTATTTGTCCAATGCATCCATCGGAAGTTGCTCCGAACCTGCGAGGATACCCAGTGCAATGGGCAGGTCATAAGCGGCTCCTTCTTTGCGGATGTCAGCAGGGGCAAGGTTAATCAAAATTTTTTGACGGGGATAGCGGAAGCCGAGGTGTTTGATGGCAGCTTCAACCCTTTGTTGGCTTTCTTTGACGGCATTATCGGGCAACCCCACCATAAAAAATTTTGTACCCTGGGTTACATTCACTTCAATTGTAATGACTGAGGCATCTATTCCATACACTGAACTACCGTAAGTTTTTGCAAGCATAGTTTTTTTTGGTTAAAAGAATTTGAATGCATAATTTAGTGTGTTTGGGTCAAAAATGCCAAAAAAAAATTAAAAATCGAGTGATTTATGGAATATAAAGATTATTATAAAGTCTTGGGTGTAAGTCGTTTTGCCTCACAAGAAGAAATCAAAAAAGCCTACCGTGAACTAGCCATCAAATACCATCCTGACAAAAACCAGGGAGATAAAAAATCCGAAAAGAAATTTCAGGAAATCTCCGAAGCCTATAATGTACTCAGTGACCCTACTAAAAGACGAAAATACGATTTTTTGGGAGAAAATTGGAAGCAATTTGAGAATGTAGACATCAGTGATGTTAATTTTGACATTGATTTTAATCTCAAAGATATTTTTGATGGTTTTACGGGAGGCGCGTTTTCTTCTTTTTTTAGCCAATTTTTCAGTGGTATGGAAGAAAAAGGAAAAAACATAGAAAAAGACCTCATCATCAGCCTCGAGGAAGCTTATACGGGTGCCGATAAAATCTTGAGCGTGGGGGATGAAAAATTCAAAATCAAGATTAACCCAGGTATCAACAGTGGGCAGCTACTTCGTTTACAAGGCAAAGGTGCGCCAGGATTAGCTCCCGAATCTAGGGGTGATTTGCTCGTCAAAGTGCATATTGCCCAGCATGCCCTTTTTGAGCGCAAAGGCAATGACCTCTATCGTGATAAAAGCATCGATCTTCACACGGCAGTACTTGGCGGCAAGGTCAATGTCCAAACCCTCAACGGACAAATCCAGGTAGAAATCCCCCCTGGCACACAAAGCAACAAACAGCTGCGCCTCCGTAAACTCGGCATGCCTTTCTCTCAAAACCCTCGCCTTTTTGGCGATCTTTACTTGACCATACAGGTCAATATCCCCGCCAAGCTCTCTCCCGAAGAAGCAGAACTGTACAGGAAATTGTCAGAAATGCAGGGTGGAGGGAAGTAATTTGCAAGTGATGTAGAAGAACTAAGATATAATTTTAATACTAAGTAGTTGCCTACAATTAGTTTATATGAGTCATTTTCATAATTAATTGACAACCAACGCAATTGTATTTGCTATGGGCTATCAATTAATTACTATGGGCTACTTACCACACTAATCCAAGGGATACAAGCGTGAGAAAGACTGATACATAAGTTATTGCCAATGTACTTCCGGTATACACCAATATATTTTTGGAATAACTGACCTCCTGTTTTTTGATTGTTTGGATATTTTTAAAAGGAATGCTTAGTTTTTCACCCAGTGCCTTGGATTTTATTTTGAGTCTTCCATAAATTTCAGTTGAATCTATGGCGGTAACCCGCATTTTGAATGATTGCCCGGACTTGTCTTCTATTTTGTAATTTTGAAAGGGCTCGATCTTGGCAATGACAGAAGAATCTATGGCTTGATTTTTTTTATGAATTCTCATGTAGCTATATATGATTCCTTTTTTCTTTTCTTCAATTTCCATCCTTGATATATTCTGAATAGCCACAGAATCTTTCTGATGGATAATTAAAGGAAGTAAAGGAAAAAAATTAAATTTAGTCACTTTACCGTATACATAAGCCGAATCCACATATTTTACTCTCCATACAATTTGGTCATTACGAACTTTGTCAGCGATTTTGTATTTTTTATTCAAAGGTATGGTAGCCAAAAGCTCCGGTGTAATGGTTTCCTCGGGTTCTGTAATGCCTCGATACACTACTTGGCAAGAAGATAAAAACTGTAGCAAGAAAAAAATGATACAAGGATAAAGGAATATTTTCATACATTAAATCTGTTTGATGAATGGTTAAAATTATCTACTTTATCCCAATATTCAAATGGGATCACAATAAATTTTTATGTCGGGATTCACTTAGGGGAGAGGCTTTAGTGCTACTGTACAGACACATCTAAAGCCCAGCCAGGCCGTAGGGGCGGTATAGGTTTTTTGTTTGTCAATGGCGCAATCTTCCAGCTTGTCTGTCCAACTTCCTCCTTTGGCGATGCCTTTGTCGGCGACCATTTCGGCTACATTGCCGATCATATTGTATAAACCATAAGTATTGCGGGGATAAGCATAGACATATTCTGTAATCAAAGAAGCATTTTCTGGATTTCGTTTTTCTTTTTTATAATTGGCCGGATAGCCCGAAGGATATAGTTTGGCATCTTTGGCTTTCAAGGGGCTAAATCCATATACTGGGTCATTGTCGGAGCGAGCCGCTTGCTCCCACTCGGCTTTGGTAGGAAGCCGAAAGCTAAATTCAACCTCATAGTTTTTGAATTTTCTTTTTTTGTGTAGGTTAAATTTTTCAGTAACTGCATTAGAACGCCATGCACAAAAATTCAAAACCTGCTCATAACTTACGCCCACCACCGGATAAAACCTAAAGCCCGGATAACTCAAATAATACACATAATAAGGGTCTACAAAACTACCCAAATAGCCATAACCCCCCTCAGTCCAGACAGTGGTATCTGGCAGATTTGCCAGGTATTGTTCAGGGCTATTTGCCTTCAGATAAGCCAGAAACTCCAGCCATACTATGTTTGAAACTTCTATCTGATCTATAAAAAAATCATTGCCTATCTTATTACAACCCGGAGGCAAGATAGATTCTAAAAGCTTATCAGCAGATTTTTGCGCGCTTAGATCAAAAAATGCCAAACAAAAGATCAGAATAATCCAAAATTTTACACTGCCCATAAATGATACGTTTGATAAATTTAACCAAATATGCAATAACATAAAATCAATTCCCAATAACATAAAATCAATTCCTCACACCCGACACCTCACACCCAACTCCCCACACCCAACTCCCCACACCCAACACCTCACACCCGACACCTCACACCCAACTCCCCACACCCGACACCTCACACCCGACACCTCACACCCAACTCCCCACACCCAACTCCCCACACCTCACACCTGACACCCCACACCCGACACCTCACACCCGACACCTCATTTCAGCATCTGTGCCAATTCTTCCTGAGAGCCTTCAAACTTTCGGGAATGCATTTGGAAGGTATATTTGCCTTGATTTTGGATTTCTGGGAGTTTGAGCTTGGCAAAATCTTCGGGGCGGAAGTAGGCAATTTTCTCATCTGGCAAAACAGCCAGTAGGTAGTTACGATCCTGCGGGTCAAAGCGGAAGTCTTCCCAATCTAAAGCGTGATAAGTGATGACTACGTTTTGGTTTTTGCCACAAATCTGATACACGGTAGGGTAAAAACTAAGACTCTTGGGAGAGTGATCCCAACGAAAGTCAGCCTGCAAAGCGATCATTCTAGGCGCATCATAAATGCGATCTACATTATAAATACCGAGTTTTTTGACTTCAAAAACACGGAGGAGTTTATTTTCGGTTTTTTGCTGCTGTTGCACCTGCAATACAATTTCTTTCCGGAGGATGGTTTGGTCGGAATATAACTTAATACGCATAGAATCTGCTTTCACGAGTCGCATAAGAAACCCTCCTTGTCCACTTTCATTATCTTTTTTGAGCAACACATCGTAGATTTCCTCTTGAAAGGCAGAGGCACGCTTTCGCCAGAGTATAAAAAAATGTGTATTGTTTTTCTCTATGCTTTCTGTAAATAAATAATTGCCTTTTTCAGAGAAAGAGCCTTTGTTCCAACGCTGATTTTCGGTGAAAGTAAGCAAGTTTAACAGCCGGGTTTTTTGGGTAAATAGAGTTTCTAAGCGACTTTGGACATTGAAATCCAACAATTTTTGAGAAAAGGTTCCAAGATGTTTTACCTGGAGTTCTTCAAAGGTTTTACTTAGTTTGTCGGTATTCCAATCCAATGCCTGACCTTTCACATCCCAGGCTTTGAGATTACCTTTCGTGGATTTGATCAGCACATAGCGACTATCTTCGGTAAAGTAAACCGCTTCGGAGCTGAGGTTTTTGAGTTCCAAAGTACTGAGTGCGTAAGCATAATCCTCAGTACCTGCCCAAAGCCTAGCAATGAATTTACCCTGGATGTCATAAAGCCTGACGTGATTTTCTTTGGAGGTAATCAACAAATACTTACTATCCGGCGAAAAAGCTACCGATTTGACACCATATTCGGGAGTACCGAAATTTTGCAATAGCTTGCCTTCCAAAGACCAAAGTTTGACATCATCCAGGGTAGTGAGCACGTACCTGTCATCGGGTGAGAAAATTGCCGTCCAGGCACCAGGTAAAAATACTTTCTCACCGGATTCCAGGTTCATCAAAGTGGCTGTACCGTTATGAGAAGAAAATAGAATAAATTGTTCGTTTTTACTGAATCGGATGTCGTCAATGGTATCCGATTGGTAGATTTCCAGCTCTTCATAGCGGGTTGAGGGGAGGAGATTCAGCTCCACATCATCCCAGGGTTCATTCAAAACCCAGGAATTGACAAAGGGGTTTTCGCTAATTATACCAGTAGAGCGCCACTCCCAATAGGTCTGAGAAAATGCTGCGAGTTCAGGATGTTTTTTGAGGTTCACCGGGATTTTAAAGACGATTGTTTCATCAGACATCAAAGCTTTATCATCATTCAAATTGCTCGCAAGTATGCCCAAGGTATCTCCAAAAGCTACTTCTTTAGAAATTTCGCGTATTTGAATCTCAGGTTCCTGAGTTTTTTTAATCTTGGAAGCTCCTAAGAGTTCCCATTGGGGTTTTTTATCTTTTTCTTCTTTGAGAAAATAATGATTAAAATCTTCTTCTTCGCCAAAAGAAGCCATATTTACCTCAATATTTTTGTCGGGAGCGATGAATACTTCTTTATTTTCGGCGTAGGCTCTTATTTCAAACATCCCTGCCGATTCAAAAGGATAACTTACTCCGGCACTATCGTAGCGCATAGGAATACCGCTGGCAAGGATTTCAAGTGCCTTGTGAAATTCACGGTATTTGATTTCTATGTCTCCCTGTATTATTTCGCCTTTTTGATTGACAAAGGTTTGGGCGGGGATATGAATTTGGGAGCCGCTAGGAAGATCAAAACTACAGGCTTGGTTTTTATGTACGATAAGGGGGCGATTCGCAATATCTGTTTTTAAAAACTCTGGGTTAAATTTGCGTAGCAGTTCGTGGGTTTTATGTGTGGGAGTGGTCGTCTTGGCTTCTTGATGTTTGGGATGTATAGTTTTTGTAGCATAGATCATCAGATATATTCCTACCAAAATAGTAAGGAGAATGGCTGAAGATGTGAAATAAACTTTATGCCTTTTGGGTTGGAAGTGCCTCCTGGCTTTGGGATAGTAGTAGGGATAAGCCCATAAATAAGCTGTGTTTTGTTGCTTCATCACGGCATAATATTCCATCACTTCTTTCCTATCTTCGGCGTTACGATGGATATGCTCGAGAATGGAAGCGGGGATTTGGTCTTCCCGATTGAGTAGCAAAGCATCTACCACCAGCATAAAGCCCAATTCGCTGAGTTTGCCTTTTTCGTTGAGATAATCTGAGATAAAGGGCGAAATATTCGGATTTTGTGTATTGTCTTTCATAAGATTCGGTTATTGAGGTACTCACGGATTTTGGTGAGTTGATAATTGAACCAACGCTGTTCGGTTTCGTGATTTTTGCCGCTTATTTGTGCGATGGCCTGGTATTTTTGCGTTTCGTTTTTTGCGTTTTTAAGTTTTTTAAGACACATTTGGAGGGCACTATGAGGCGAATCTGGGAAGCATTTTTCTAACTCTTCCCGATTGATGTTGCTTCCTTTTTTGAGATTCAAGAAAAGCTCAATCTTTCTTTTGTTTTTTTTCAATCGTTTGGAATCGAGTGCCTGCTGAATTCTTTGGAGTAAATGCTCTTGGTCTTCTTCTTCCTCTTCCTGGGAGGGAGCTATCGGAGGCAGGTGTAATGAAGACGAAATATCAAGGTGATTGACGGCATCTTGATAAAGCCGGGCGTATTTGTGTTTTCCCAGATCAATACATTCGTTCCAGACTGTACGAGCTAGGTAACTTTTGAAAGGGACTTTGTTTTTGTTTTTCTCCTGGAAAGAATGGATGATCTCTGATTCTCTCTCGAGGATATTTAGCAAGACATCCTGTAGAAAATCACCCGATGGAAAAATTCTAAACCTTCGGAGATAAGTCTGAACGATACTTTCAATGAATTTCTGATGTTCTTTTACTAGGTTCATGAAAAGTTCTTTTAGGATATTACTGCCTGAGGTCTAAAGTTGGAGAAAAATTTAGATTTTTTTTCAAAAAAACGCCTTTATCAAGAGTTTAAGCCCCAAAAATCTGAGTTTTGTATTATAATTGTGTGATAAATACTGATTGGAGTTTGTCTGTATGAAAAGACATTTTTTACTTGTATTATTCCTTGTATTGGTTTCTCTAAACACCTGGGCACAATGCTTTAGAATTGATAGCCTAAGGCGTGTACTGGCTGTATGGCCAAGCCGTGATACAACCTGGGTCAATACCATGAATCTGCTTGCAGGAGAATATATCACGGATCGCCTTTATAAAAATGCCGAATATTTTGCCATGCAAGCACAATATATGTCCAGTCGTATTCAATATGAAGAAGGAGAAGCAGACGCTCAGATGGTTTTAGGAGATGTGTTTTATGAAGACCCCCTCAAAAGAGACCAAGAGTCTATCCAAAGCTACCAAAAAGCCCTGGAAATTTATGAAAACCTGGGTCTGAAAGCCAAACAGGCTCAAGCGATTAAGGTTATCGGAGATTATTACTACAATTTATTTTATATCAGCGAAGACCACTATCAAAAATCTTTGGAGTATTATCTCAAATATTATCAAATCAACCTCGAGCTGAATGACCCTATTAAAACTGCCGAAGCCTGTGTAATCATCGGACAACTGTACGACCACTTGGGCGATGCCGCTAACAGCAGGCACTATTTCCTCAAAGCGGTTGAGCTTAAAAGAGATATTGAAGAAGAAGATATGGATGACCCGCATCTTTTTTCAAAAGCAGAAAGTTTTTACAAACTCCAGATCCAAAACCAAAAACTCAATAATTATCTGCTCATTGGCGGCTTGGGATTATTGGGCTTGATCATTGCGCTACTCACCATTTTTATCATCCAAAAACAACGCTCGAACCGACTTCTAAAAATTAAAAATGACGAAATATTTAAGCAAAAAAACGATATCGAGCTCAAAAACATAGAGCTACAAAGCCAAACCAAGGAAATCCGCGAACAAAGAGACCAGCTTGAAGAGCAAAACATCCGCATCAAAGAAGCCCAAGACGAAGTAGAAGCTGCCAATGAAAAACTAAAATCTATCAACCAACACCTAGAAGAATTGGTAGAGGAAAGAACCCAAGACCTGCGAAGAACCAACGAAGCCCTGGTACTCTCCAACCAAGAACTCGATACACTGATCTACCGTGCTTCCCACGATTTTAAAGGACCTGTGGCTACCCTTACTGGGCTTACCCAAATAGCCCGCCTAGAAGTAAGTGAAAGCAGCAAAGCCCTTGATTTTTTTGATCGGATAGACCTGACCGCCCAAAAAATGGATGGGATGCTCGAGAAACTCCATTTGTTAAGTTATATCTTTGGGAAAGATTTAGAGCTAGAAAAAATTGATTTTGAGAGAATTATTTCTCATATTCAGGAAAACCTGAAAGACCGAATAGCAGAAAGTGGCATGCAATTTCATCTTAAAGTAGCACCCGATGTGTTGTATCATTCTGACCCAGAGGTCGTTCAGGCAGTCTTAGAAAATTTGATTGAAAATGCCATTACTTTTCGCACACAGAATTCCGAAAGTAGCCCTCAATTGGATATTCATATTCAAAATGACTTTGCAAGTATTCAAATAGAGCTTCAGGATAATGGTGTCGGAATTCCAGAAGAGTTTCAAGCACGTATCTTTGAAATGTTTTTTCGGGGATCCGAAGCCTCCAAAGGCAATGGATTGGGGCTTTATGTGGTCAAAAAAGCCCTCGAACGCCTCGATGGGCAAGTTTCTCTGGATAGCCGCTCAGGGGAATATACCAACTTTACAATTAAACTGCCTAAATAATAAGCAGAATGGGGAGTTTGGATCAAGGACTCTAAAATGGAAGAAAGCAAAACTTTTGTACAAATTTCTATCCTTGAAATTGACTGTTTCGGCTAATTACCGTATTCTTGTACCCTATTTTAAACAGGTTCAAAGATTTTCTGATTTTGAATATTGAATACATGTCTGTATAAATCTTTGAAAATTAAAATTTTTGCTCAAAAACAGCGTCAATTACCTTATGGAACAAGAAAACCACCGCTCTCAAAAACGAAAATCTCTCATCCTTAAAATTTCTTTGTTTGCTACAGGTCTATCAGGCATCGTATCCGAATATATTCTTTCTACACTAGCCAGTTATTTTATCGGAGATTCTATCCTGCAATGGACGTTGGTGCTTTCTTTTATGCTTTTCTCCATGGGGCTGGGGAGTCGGCTGAGTCAGTATATTCAAGGCAGGCTACTGGAGAAGTTTATCCTCATAGAATTTATTTTATCCTTGCTGGTTTCTTTTTCGGCTTTGTTGATTTATGTCATTGCAGCCTACACCATTTATTTTGGGTTGATCATTTACCTGATGAGTATTCTGATCGGTTTTTTGATCGGTTTAGAGATTCCCCTTGTCACGAGGCTTAATGAAGCCTATCAGAGTCTTCGGGTTAATATTGCTTCGGTAATGGAAAACGACTACTATGGAAGTTTGCTTGGCGGTTTGTTTTTTGCCTTTGTAGGTTTACCCTGGCTGGGGCTGACGTATACGCCTTTTGTGCTGGGTTTGGTAAATTTTGTAGTGGCTTCCATCCTTTTTTTACAGTTTAGAAATTTAATAGAAATCAAATTTCGCCGGTTGCTGACTTTTATCGGTGGGATGATTTTTTTGATCATATTGCTGGGTTTTGTTTTTGCCGATCCTATTGTGCTTTTCGGAGAGCAAAAACGCTACAAAGACCAAATTATCTACGTAGAGCAGAGCAAATACCAGAAAATAGTCATCACCCAATGGAAAAACGACTACTGGCTTTTTATCAATGGCAGTGAGCAATTCAGCACCCGCGATGAAGAAATGTACCACGAACCCCTTGTACATCCGGTGATGAAGCTATCGCCTACTCCCTATAATGTACTTGTTTTGGGAGGTGGCGACGGGGGTGCAGTCCGTGAAATTCTTAAACACTCCGAAGTCAGAAACATTACTTTAGTAGATTTAGACCCGGCAATGACCGACCTAGGCAAAACTCATCCCGTACTGCTTGAAATGAACGACAGCTCATTGTATAGCCCCAAGCTCAAGATATACAACCAGGATGCGTACATTTTTATGGACAAAACCCGGGACTACTTTGATGTCATCATCATTGACTTACCCGATCCCCGCACCGTAGAGCTAGGCCGGTTATACAGCAAAGAATTTTATGAATTGTGTTATCGACACCTGCGCCCACAAGGAGTAATGATTACCCAATCGGGCAGTCCGTATTTCAATGGCAAGGCCTTCGAGTGTATCAATCGTTCGGTGCAGGCAGCGGGTTTCCAGACAATACAAATCCACAATCAGATCCTGACTTTCGGCGAATGGGGCTGGACTGTAGGAGCCAAACACCTCAGTACCACAGCCCTCAAAAAAGCAATGCGAAGGCTCAAATTTGATGATATTCATACCCTTTGGCTCAATCAAGAAGCTATGTTGATGATGACCTCCTTCGGTAAAAGAGATTTTTTCTACGACCCCAAATTGGATCCCGTAGATACCAATACCATTCATCATCCGGTGCTGTATCGCTATTATTTGGAAGGGAATTGGGATTTGTATTGAGGCTGCAAGGAAATTTATGCTGCTACTCATATTGGCACTCGATCGTGATGAGTACCTATCCTACGGGGCTAGGCAGGGAGCTTTTTTTTACCAATTATCAAAATATATTAAGATTGATATGATTCACAATACAAGACCCCTCCGGGGCAAGTTTTTAAGGATTTACAAAATCTTTTTTTCGCGAACCATTTTGTTTTGAGAATAAAAAATACCAAAGCCCGATACCTGACATCCGACACCTCAACTCCCAGCTCCAAACCTTCGTATGGATGGGTATGATCCACAAAGAACAACTTTATCAAGCTTTCGGCGAATTGATTTACGCTGTAGCTAAAGCCGACGGGCTGGTACAAAACGAAGAGGTCGATGCGCTTAAAAAGATTTTACAAAGGCACGCCTGGGCGAAGGACGTTCAATGGTCTTTTGACTATGAACTCAAAAATGAAAATGACCTTCAATATGTGTATGAAAAAGCCCTGGATACCTTTCGGCAATATGGACCGACTCCGGAGTACGTCTATCTGATACAAATTCTGGAAGAGGTAGCTCGTGCCAGTGACGGCATAGATTCCAAAGAAAAAGCCTTGATTCATGGCTTTCAGGATGATTTAAAAGAGCGTTTTATCCGTGATTTGGATTCAGGCGATTTAAAAGTTGCTTTTTAGTGCATAGATGAGGTACACATTTCGTGGATCTTCTCGAGCAAAGATTTCCTGAGTCTTTTGCTGTATTTGCCTACTCTTGCTTTACCAATCAGTTGATTGTCAATTTGTATCACCGGCTTTACTTCGGCGCGTGTACCTGTTAAAAAGGCTTCATCTGCCTCCAAAACTTCCTGAAGTTCGATATTTCTTTCCTCTACCTTCATTTGTCCTGCGGCGATTTCAAGCACCAGTTGGCGGGTAATCCCCAACAAAATATGCTCTTTGGGACTGATGAGGGTATCTCCTTTTACCATAAAAAAATTGCTGCGGCTGCATTCAGTCACCTTATTTTGAAAGCAATAAAGTACGTCATTTGCCTGAGCTTCTTCTATTTTTTTTTGGAAGGCAAAAGTAGCCAGGTAATCTGTAGATTTGATTTCGGGGAAATTGCGCTGATAATTCTGTGTAATGACCTTGATCCCTTTTTCATACTCCAGTTCGTTGTGTGGGCGAATGGCTTCACTGAGAATGAAAAAATTAGGTTGACCCTGATAAAAAGTACCAAAAGCAGCTTCACCTCCTGTAAGCACCATTCTGAATCCAATTTCTTGGTTTTTATCCTCTTTTAAGAATAAAAGCTCGTCTATAATTTCCTGAACTTCTTCCAAAGTGTGTGGCAAAGCCAAACCAAGTGCCTGGGCTGAGTTTTCAAGCCGCCTCCAGTGGGCTTCTAGGGCAAAAGGCAAACCGTGATAGGTTCTTAAAAAATCAAAAACACCTAAACCCCGCAATACACCCAGGTCAGTGAGCGGCAAAGAAGCTTCGTGCTGAAGCATGATCTTCCCATTGAAATAGCAATAAGTATTCGCTTGATTCATACGTCAAATTCTTAGATAATTTTTTTTAAGGCAGGCCAACCCTCTCGGATCATTCCCTGTCTTCTATTACAAATAAAGCAATTAAAAATAAAATTTATAAGCAAACCAATAATCATGAAAAAACAATTCTTAATTCTGGTGCTGTTGAGCGTAACTATCCAGGCTTTTGCCCAAAGAGAACAACAACCTGTACAAACCCTGGTGGGTCGTAATGGCTTTAAACATCATGGCTTTTATGGTGCCCCTGTTATCAAAATGACAAGTATCAACGATGAATTTGCCTTTATGCCTGGTATCAAAGGTGGCTGGATCATCAATCGTGCAGTTGCTCTGGGTTTTGAAGGGTATGGGCTGGCACCTTCTATTCGCCAGGAAAATATAGTGAGCGGCACTAAAGTACGCCCCTTGATGGGATACGGTGGCTTTTTTATAGAGCCAATCATCCAATCCAACAAACTGATTCATATTACTACTCCGGTTCTTTTTGGCGGCGGTTGGGTAGGTTATGTAGAAGATTGGGAAAGGGGCAATGATTTTGACTGGGATGAAGGCGATTTGATAGATGATCAGTTGATCTGGGTTATAGAGCCTGGCGTAAACGCCGAACTAAATGTGGCCAATTTCTTCCGTTTGGGAGCAGGACTTAGCTACCGATTTACCGAAGACGTAGAATTGATCAATACCAAAGCTTCGGGATTCAGAGGGATGAACTACAATATTACTTTGAAATTCGGTCGTTTTTAAGTACAGACAATCTTTTAATTTACTAATGATGTGTTTTGGATAAGGGCAAGCCGAGGGCTTGTCCTTATTTTTTTGACTCAAAACTTGTAATTTTGAGGATATACAGCAAAAACTCACCCAAGAACAAATTCAGCAATTCAGGGAAGATGGATTTATTAAGCTGGAAAACGCATTTTCAACTGCTCTGGCTGAAGATGGGGTTGGTTTAGATTGGGGTAATGATAATTGCCACTATTTTAGAGCTACTAAATTGAATATTAGTTTGGTACAATGGCGTTTTGGAAGGTTAATACAAGCCATTCAAACACCCATTTAAAAGTTTCTTTACAATCGTATCGTTTAGTGGGGAGTGTTTTTTTTAAATATAAGTTATGCGTCGCTAAACTTCGTGTAACTCAGGGATTTACTTATTGAGTTAGGAAACTCTTTGCATAGTAGGTACGAGTTGAAAACTCGCATCAGTGGGGGGAATTAAAAGCACAAAAGTTTAACTTACCACAAAAGCCACTTAAAAGCGCCCGTAGCACCAATTTAGCACTCTTGCCCTTTTTTCATAAATGCAATGCGTAGGCACAGTTTTCATTCTTTTTCGTGTCGCAGTCGTTCTATTTGTTCAACAGTTAAGCCTGTGTGTTTAGCAATTTCTTGGTTAGAAAGTATTGTTTCAAATAAACTCTTTGCAATTTCAACTGCTTTTTCTTGTTTGGCCTCCAGCTTAGCTGTATATTCCACACTTATCTCAATTCTCCTATTTTCTTGAAAGCGGTCATACATTTTCTTTTCTTCCTCTGTCAAACTTTCATAACGCAGTTTTTCCTTTACTTTATCTAAGCCTTTCGCCTTGAAATTATCTTTTACTTCGCTATTTTTTAGGAAATAAACCCATTCATCAAGTGTATCTTTAGCAATATCATTAAAGTTATTTACTTTCAGAATGTAATACTTAAGAAAAATATCAGACACTTTTTCTACTCTAAAATTTTGCGTTTGCAGGGTTGTTGGAAGCAAAACATCGTTTTTGTGCAAGCCTATAAACTCGCCTTTGTATTCGTACACATAATCTTTACCTTGTCCTAAGCCAAAATAAACAATATTGATGGAATATATTTTTTTGATTGTGCCATAAGGTTCTCCTTCTTTGATGTACTCAGTTACCAATTTTGAAACACCAAAAAGCATACGTTGAAAGTAGTCAATTTCAGAATCATTCTGAACTTCTACCAACATCAATTCATTATACTGGGATTTCACCAAAATATCTACTCGGTTGTACTTGTCGTATTCATCCTGTTTGTTACCTTCACTTTCTAAGATGCTTTCTATCTTAACATCAAAACAGAGCAACTCACTCAAAAAACCCTCTAAAATATCAAAGTTGGCTTTGTGCCGAAGCAATTTTTTCATTGCCCAATCGAAGCGTACCAGTTTTTTACTCATACAATTTATTGTTTTAGCACTTTCACAAAGTTACGAAAAAAGAGCAAACCAAGCTGGAAACTTGGTTTGCTCTTTTTTTAAATAACCTAAATTAGTTCGTTTTTACTCAAAATTGACATAAGATGTGGTTGTGCATTGGTACTCCTTACCACTGGCTCCGTCTCTTTCTTTGCAGTGGATTTACTTATTGAGTTAGGAAACTCTTTGTATAGTAGGTACGAGTTGAAAACTCGCACCAGCGGAAAAGGCTTGGCGAAGGCGGGGAAACCCAGCACAAAAGTTCAAATTTAGTACATTGCCCCAATATATATTCAAAAGTTCAATTTTAGCACTTTTGCCCCGCTTTTGCCAAGCCTATGTTGGGCGATGCTATTATTGTTCTACGGCTCGGACTTTTCCATTTTTACGAATGTTACATTTGTTGGATTATTTCCGTTAAATACTCTCGCAATGTAGTATCTGTCGTTGCTCTTTTTCATTAAACTCCACTCGTTGTATGATAAGAACAAAGTGCTATCTGTCTGCTCGTTATCTTTCGTTGCTTTTACTTCAATATACTTTTCAACGCCTTTTTCGGTGATAGTTATATCTCGGTCTTCGTATCGGTTTCCTAATGCTCTGTGCCAAACAATTTCTATACTACTCGTTTTGAAAGTAGATGTACTTTCTGTTTGTACCGTTTCTTTTGAGTATTTGGCTTTATACTGCTTAATCAGTTCATTGAAAACGAATTTTTCAGCAATTTCTCCAATAGTTTCGCTGTAATCTTTTTGCGTTTCAGAACGAAAATCACCTGTGTAACTTCTATCTGTTTCAAAAGTTGGGGTAGGAACTTTGCTTATATCGTACTTTTGGGTTTCTAACCATTCTAAACCTTCACTAAATGAAATCAAAAGCAATACGTTTAATTCTTTTGAAATGTCTTTTACAGATAGAAATACGCAAAGTTCAGTTGTCAAATCATAGAGAGTAACGGGGCTGTACCAATTGCCTGTATAGTAAAATGCTTTGCTTTCTGCTAATGCGGTTTTCTGTATAGTGAAAATTTGCTTTTTTTCAACCGTACAATCTAAATAGAGTTTATTGGCTTTGAAAAAACTTGCTTTACTAACCATTGTTTGCAAATCTTTTAGAATATTGTTGTAATCTTTACTTTCTTTGGTTGCAACTACTAAGGCAATCAAAGGCATTTGATTTACCAAACGTAGTTGTAATTCATTATCACTTGTTGAGTTTTCTTTTTTGGTGTCTAAACTTTTGTGGTTGATAATTTTAACTCCGAAAAGTGAAAACAAATCAACTAATCCTCTTTGAGTTTTGACTTCATAGGGTATTTTAATAAAACCTTTGACTTCTGCGGGAAGGTCAAAATGTTCAATATCCAAAAAGTGTAATTTATCACAATCAACAAACTCGTTATAGGTTGATAACAACTTGTTTGATTTAGCCCATTTCTTAATGGTTTCTTTCTCGTGTGTTCTCGTGAAACCTAATAAGGCTTGATAAATAAGCCCTATCCTTTCTGTTGTTTCAGTAACATTGCCACTTTCTAATTTACCAAGTTTGCTAATATCAGAAAGGACTTTTAGATATTCTTCTAATTCTATTATTTTTCTGAAATTGAAAATTATAATATCATTTTCAATTTCTTGTGGTAATTCAATATCTAAATCTAAAATTGGCAAACTGTTTCCGCCAATTTTCTTGAAGTCGGTGCGGTTTATGATTATTCTGCTCGCAACTTCAAGTTGATTGTTAGTACAAGGAAACAACTCTAAATTCTGAAATGCCCAAAAGTTATAACACTGTATATAATGCCAACCTTGATAAAAGCCTTTGCCTATGTACGGAGTTGGAGATTTGTCAAAATCTGAAATTGACAAATCCATTTCTGCAAAGCATCTAAACAATTCAGCCCAATATATTTTTGAAAAATTTAGGCTCTTATTTGCATATTCTAAAAACTTCAATTTGTATAAACTATAAACAGAAGTATCAGAACTGCTATTAGTTGCTTTTTGGTTTTCTGATTGTATGTAATTAGAAAATTCGTTACTTACCTTAACGTGAGTGTTTTTGCTGTAATATGAACCCACACTATGGTTATATAAATAGTAGGAACTTGAAACCTGCTCGTCTTCAATTTTAATATTCTCAATAACACCAATTTGAGTAAAAAACAAATTCCACTCTTTTACATAGTAGTTTTTCTCAACGTATTCAGACGAAACGAAAAAATCTTCATCAGGCAAATAGGTTTCTATGGCTAATTCGGGTTTGTAGAAATTAGCCAAATAGCAACTATCAGCCCTTTTTATGTTTCCTTTTGTTGTTATGAGTTGAATACTACCAAATTTAGAAAAATCATCTATTTGTTTTTGATTTTCAAAAAGATAACGAACTATCTCAATAGATTTTTCCTTTGTGTCGGTTAAATCATTAAGATTGCGGCTAATAGTGTTTTCAATAATATTTTTAGGGGTTGGTTCTACTATGCCAATTTCTCGCAACCAATCTTTTATTTCTGAATTTTCATCAATTTTTTCCAAAACTTCGCTATGCACAAAATCAAAACTTTGGCTTAGTTCTGTTTCAAAATCATCAATAGGAAAGTATGTGGGTGTAGTTGGTGAACATAGTTTTTCCTGTTGGTTAAAAATAAAAGTGATTTTCGGAATATAGTCTTTCCAAAAATCCGCACTTTTTTTGTTGGTAGCCTTTTTGTGCAAAAACTTGATAACCTTGAAATTATCTTTGACTTTCAACGCATTACCTAATTCATCAGAGGCAAAAAAAATTTCTAATTCCTTTATCTCAAAAGTTTTCACACCCAATTTTATTAGGTCGGAAAGGGACTTCATTTTTTTGTTTACTATGCTTTCCGTTATAAGTTTGGTTTTATGAGTGGCATTGTAGTAGTCTATCAGTACATTGGCATTAATCACTTCGTCAATATCTGTCTTTTCAATTAGGGCATCTGCAACCAAAAGAAGTCTGTCGTTTTCGTTTGGAATAAAAGCAATTTTTTTAAGGGCTTTTTTGTACCCTTCGTTAAATGCCTTTTCCATTGCCTTTTCTGAACTAAATGTATCTGCAATTACATTGCTTATTTGGTACTTGTATTCTGTACTTGCAAGTTCTCTTAACCATTCAATGGACTTATAACCAACTTGTTCAAATAGCCAAATATTCCAAATACGGTCTTCGTGAAAACCTTCTCGTGGTGCATTGGTAAGGAAATCCGCATTTACTAAAAATGGAAAACCTTTATTTATTTTTGTGGGTAAGTACGTAAAAATCAAAGAATTATCTTTAATCTCAATCAAACCGCCTTTGCTGTTAATTTTTCCCGCAAAAGAAATATTTGTAAACTGTGTTTCTTTTAGTCTTTTGGGGGCTTTTTCGTCTTGTTTTAATGCTGTTTTGGTTTCGTTGTCTAATTCAATCCCGATAAAATCACCAATTATCCAATCGGTTTGCTCACTATTTGCAATTAAGGAAACAGCACTAAGTACGAATTTTTCAGTTTTAGAAAGTGCTTTTTCAGAAATCAATGTTTTTGTACGCTTGATTGAAAAGTCTTTGTCTATATTTATCAATGTTACATTTCTCAAAAAAAGCATTATTTGAGAATTACTAAACAAATTAATAAGAACTTGCTTTAATTCTGCACCTGAAAAACCTTTTTCTTTGTTGAACTGTATTGCAGTTGAAACAGGATATTTCCCAAATTTAGTATTTTGTAGTTCTGACGGAATATTGTTACTGCTCCAAATTGGAATAATTTGCCAAGGCATTTTATGGCTGTGTGATTTCCAATTACTTTTATCGTAGCGGAAAGTAAAACCATTTGAGTTAATATAAACGCAATCTGACTTTCCAAAAACAGATTTAAAACCAATTCCTTTGTAGCCTGTTTGGTTTGGATTTTCGGATTTTTGGCTTTTCCCTACACTTGAAATGGCGTTAATGTCTTTATCGTTAAACTCCCTTCCATTGTGAGATATAACCACGAAGTTTTGAGTAAATTCTATTTTTATCTCTAAGTCCTTTTGTTTGTCGTTAGATGCGTCATCAGCATTTTGGATTAGTTCATATACAAACCTTTCGCTTTCAGAATATATGTCGTCTGAAATTGTGTCAAGAGAGTTAGCCAAATCTTCGGCTTGGCTTGTATGTTTGTAATCAGACTTTTGTTTGCTGATTTCGTTAATGATGTTCTGTTGGTTCATCGTTATTTTTGTCTTTTATAGTATCGCCCAACATCCGTATAAACGCAACCCTTGCGTTTATTCTTTAAAACTTGCGTTTATTTCTGCTTTGTCTACCATGTAATTTTTATCAATAAAACCATTTCACCTCAAATATCCAAATGATCTAGCGGGCTTTTTATTTGGTCAAATTAGTTATGCCTTACGCTAGTACCAGATGGGGGATAGAATTCAGACATTACACACTAAAATTAAAACATCACACACTGAAATTCAAACATTACACACCATAATTTAGACATTACACACTGGAACTTAAATATTGCACACTATAATTTAGACGTTACACACTAGAATTTAGACGTTACACACTATAATTCAAACATTACACACTATAATTCAAACATCACACACTATAATTCAAACATCACACACTATAATTCAAACATCACACACTAGAATTTAGACGTTACACACTAGAATTCAAACATTACACACTAAAACAAAGACTTTACAGACTGGAACAGTACGTTTACATACTATCACAGGGATTTTACCCCGAGGTTGTGGTAAATCTTCTGAAGGATGACTTGTCAATCCAAATAAAAAGGTATTCTCCTGAACAGCTAGGCTGGTGCCTCAGTCCGTAGGCTGTGCAAGAAGCCAAAAATAAGCCCGAATTCTGCATCTAGAGACTTTCGGGTTTTTATAAAGTATATTTTATGGTTCTATAACATTTTTTGTGCAGCTAGGAGGCATATAAATTTATCAGACAACCAAATTTTCTTGTGTGTAAGATTTAGAAAGTGTCTGTTTGCCAGCTTGATAAGTCGCCCGTGAAAACTTTAAGTCTATATATAAAATAAAAAACCCGAGAAATTTTCTCGGGTTTTTCTACCTTTGTGATCCCGCTGGGACTCGAACCCAGGACCCCTTCATTAAAAGTGAAATGCTCTACCAACTGAGCTACGGAATCAAAATTTGTTTTTTTCTGAGTTTTTCCCTTATTTGGGACTGCAAAAATAGGAGAATAAATGAAAACCACAAAATATTGCCAGACTTTTTTTATAATTTTTATGTTTTTCTGTGTCAATTGCTTGGCTAATAAGGACTTAGATGCTAAGATAACCGAAGCAAATGCTCTTTTTGAAAGAAAAAAGTTTACGGAGTCTCTTGAGCTCTTTGAAGAAGTATTTGCTCAAACCCATGAAGTATCTCCCAATATGCTGATCAAAATGGCTTTTGTCAGTGAAGGATTGGGCAATTATACCGATGCCTTGTATTACTTAAGTCTTTTGTATCTGTATGCCCCTCAAGATGCCACCTTGATTCAGATGGAAAATATCGCACATACGTACCGGTTGAGCGGTTATGAGCACTCCGACCTGGATTATATCAGGGCGATTTATCAGCGTTATTTTACGTATCTGGCCTTTTTATTTCTGGGGATTTGTGGGCTGGGTTTTATTTTTATCCTCTATTTGTATTATTTAAAACAAAGAATCGCCCTTCGATATAAAATTCCCTTGCTTGTCCTGCTGAGTGTGGGTTTTTTCCTGATGAGATTTTCTGAAGAGTCCCTGATGGGGATTGTGATTCAGGATAAGAGTTATCTAATGAGTGCCCCTTCCTCAGGCTCTAAACCTGTTGAAATTATCGCGAAAGGGCATCGGGTTTTTGTATTGGGTAAACAAGATATATGGTACAAAATCCTTTGGAACGAAAAGGAGTTGTACATCAAAGAAAGTAACTTACGTCCGATTCAATTTTGAAACGCTTTTATTTTATTTAAATGGTGAATTTGGTTCTTTGGCCATCACTTGATACACCATTTTATCCATCCAGGCAGGAAGCCATTTGTTCAAAAATACAGTCAGTTTACCTTGTCGGGTGAGTACCAAGTCTCTTTTTCTTTTCTGAACGGCTTTTAGAATTCTATGGGCTACTTCTTCGGCATTCATCATTTTTTCTTCGTTTCTGGGAGTCTCTGCTTGTGGAGAACCATCGGCGGTGAGAGCTACTTTACGGATATTGGATTGGGTAAAGCCTGGGCAAGCCAGGAGGATATGCACGTTTTTTTTGAGTAGTTCGGTGCGTAATGATTCTAGGAAGCCGTGCATGGCAAATTTGGAGGCCGAATAACCCGTTCGGGCTGGAAGCCCCCGATAGCCAGCAATCGAGGAAATACCTACGATAGAACCCTGACTGCGGATAATATGAGGCAAAGCATATTTAGTGGCGTAGACCGTGCCGAAGAAGTTGATTTCCATGAGTTGACGAATCACCTTGATATCTACCTCCTCAAATAAAGAGCGCATCGACATCCCAGCATTATTGATCAAAATGTCAAGTTTACCATATTTTTCTAGGGTTTTATCTATCAAAAGCGCATTATCTTCCAGTACACTCACGTCAGCCGTTACAGGCAGATTATTGATGCCTTTTTGGGTTAGTTCTTTGGAGGTTTGATGCAAGTTTTCCTGATTACGGCCGGTAATTACTATGTTGGCACCTGCCGAACCGAATTCAAATGCAAGAGCTTTCCCAATGCCCGAAGAAGCTCCAGTGATAATGACCACTTTATCTTTCATACAACTTATTTTTAAATCGCAAACAACGAAATAATTAAGAGAATTAAAATAATTAAAATAATTAAAAAAATTAAAAATTAAGAGAATTAATTCCCTTAATTCCCTTAATTGATTTAATTCCCTTAATTCCCTTAATTCCCTTAATTCCCTTAATTCCCTTAATTCCCTTAATTTCCTTAATTTCCTTAATTTCCTTAATTTTATTTGCACTCGCTAAAATATTGTGTAATTTTCCGTTTATGGACATTGCATATATTATCAATAGTTTGGGAGAAGAACGCGAAAACTACCTAGATTCCGTCGCTCCCCCCATTTTCCAAACGGTGATTTTCAGCTCTAAGAATGTCGCTGAAATGCGTCGTTTGCTCAAAGAAGAGGCTGAAAGGCCTTTTTACACCCGTGGCAATAACCCTACTACGGACATTCTTCGCAAAAAAATTGCTGCCCTGGAGCAAGCTGAAGATGCCCTAATTTTTGCCAGCGGAAGTGCAGCCATTGCTTCTGCGGTGATGCTTCAAGTACAGGCAGGGGATCATATTGTCTGTGTCAAAAAACCTTATAGCTGGACGAATAAACTGATGACAGTTTTCCTACCTCGTTTTGGTATCCATGCCACGATGGTAGACGGCACTGACCCGCAAAATTTTGAAGCTGCTATTCAGCCCAATACCAAATTGATTTACTTGGAAAGCCCCAATTCCTGGACATTTGAAATGCAGGACATGGAGGCTGTGGTGGCAATAGCTAAAAAACATCATTTGGTTACTATTATGGATAATAGCTATGCCACACCGCTTTATCAAAATCCGATTGCGATGGGTGTAGATATGACCGTGCATTCGGCTACCAAATACATTGCTGGGCATAGCGATGCTGTGGCAGGTGTGGTTTGTGGTTCTAAAGAAATGATTCGTAAGCTATTTGCCTCAGAATATATGACTTTGGGCGGGATCAGCTCGCCGTTTAATTCCTGGCTTTTGCTCAGAGGTTTGCGTACTTTGCCCATTCGTATGGAGCGTGTCAGTCAGACTACTGCCAAAGTAGTAGAGTTCCTTGAGAATCATCCTAAGATTGAGCAAGTCTACTATCCGCATTCACCCAGCCATCCACAATACGATCTGGCACTCAAGCAGATGAAAAAAGGCAGTGGCATGTTTAGCATTCAGGTTAAGGCCGATACGATAGAGCAGGTTGAGGCTTTTTGTAATCACCTCAAAAGATTCTTGTTGGCGGTTTCTTGGGGGAGTTATGAATCGCTGATTTTTCCGGCTTGTACCTTGTATGCCTCCGAAATTTATAAAAGCCCGGATTTACCCTGGAATATGATCCGAGTGAGTATTGGGCAGGAAGATGCGGCGGTATTGATTGAGGATTTGGAGGCGGCTTTGAGGGTATTGGAGGGATGAGTGTAGGGTGAGGAAAATTTGTAGAAACGTTGCCCAGCAACGTTTCTACAAGCTTTTATGGATTTATTTCTGTAGTAATTTCTCTTTATGTTTTTTGATCTGGCGTCTGAGACCTTCTACGGCTTGATCGGTAGCGGCTTCAAAAGAAGTGTTTTGTTGTTTTGAAAATAAAGTTGCCCCAGGAATATTCAATTTGATTTCAACAACCTTATTGGCACGACTATGTTCTCCTTTGTCTAAACGAAGAAAAACCTCTCCATTTAGTATCTGGTCAAAGTAGGTTTCAAGCTTATCGCTCTTTTTTTGGATAAATTCAATCAGCTTGATATCTGCATCAAAGTGAATGGAATGAATCTGAAGTCTCATAGTGTTTAATGTTTAAGTGAATAAATAAACTAAGCTTTGGGGTGTGCCTGGTCAAATACATCCTTTAACTTTTTGAGTGAGTTATGGGTGTACACCTGTGTGGCATTCAGGCTCGAGTGCCCCAAAAGTTCTTTAATGGCATTGAGATCGGCACCTTTGTTGAGCAGATGCGTGGCAAAGGAATGTCTCAATACATGTGGACTTTTTTTATCTTGAGTTGTTACCAAACTGAGATATTTCTTGACGGTTTTGTAGACAAGCATTGGGTAGCTCAAGCCGCCGGAATCTGACACGATGAGGTAATCGTGCTTGAGTTTACCTTCAAAATGATGTCTTTTGATGAGTTCATATTTTTTGATGAGGTTTAATAAAGTGTCATGCACGGGGATAAGCCTTTCTTTATTGCCTTTTCCACTGATTTTGACGAGTTTGTTGGCGAAGTCTATGGCTGGCCAACGCAAATCCATCAACTCGGCCAGTCGGATACCAGTACCGTAAAGAATCTCAAGAATCAATTGGCTGCGTAAATCCTGAAAATTATCCTCAAACTGCACTTGATTGAGTACTTGCAAGAGTTTATCTTCCTCGACAAAAGTAGGAGATTTGCGGGCGGTTTTGAGTGTTTTGACACGGAGTGTCGGATTTATTTCTAGGACTCCTTTTTTAACCAGGAATTTGAAATAAGACTTTAAGGTAGCAATTTTTCGATTGATAGATCGGGGATTGTAGTCTTGCTCGGTAAGCTGCACGAGCCAGGCACGAATCATATTAAAATCTGCCTTTTCGGGGTTTTCTAGGGCATAACACTCAGACAGAAAAGCCTGGAATTGTATCAAGTCATTTTTGTAGGATGATATAGTGGTTGGACTATATCGTTTTTCGTAGAAAATATAACTGATGAATGACTTAACCATAAGCTTTATATCAGTGTTAAGAAAAACCATTTTTTCTTAACACCAATATAACATAAATTTTTTAATATCCAAAGGATTTATACATTTTCTTGATCGCGCATTTTTTGGCGATAGGCGGCGCGGATCATTTGGTTTCGTCTTTTGACGGATCTTTTTTCAAATTGGCTTCGGTCGCGCAATTGTTTGAGTACACCAGTTTTTTCAAATTTTTTCTTGAATCTTTTCAGAGCTTTGTCTATAGATTCATTATCTTTCACATTAATGATGATCATATATTATTCTTTGTTAATTTTAAGTTTAAATATGATTATTCGATGAAAACACAGTTTAATTTTCAAAATTTTATTAGGGAACGCAAAGGTAAAGCATAATTTTTATTTCATCAAATTTTTTGTTTATCTCGGGTTTGAAATTTAATGGTGGAAGGTATTAGGTGATTTGAATTTTGAAATTCAAGCCATTTCATTTTTTTTTCAACTTTTTGGCGGGTTGTAGTGCTAAAATAAATGTTGTAATTTTTTGTTTATTATGGAGTATAAACACATATTTTTTAATTTTATAGCATGACTAACGACAGAAAAAAATTCACTATTCGGGCACGCGCTCAAAGTTTTGTATATGCCTATCGTGGCGTGATGCATTGCCTAAAGACCCAGCACAATGCCTGGATTCATCTGTTTATCAGTTTTTGGGTAATCTTTTTTGGTTTTTTTTTTAATATCAGTGCTTTGGAATGGGCTGTATTGGTATTGGCTATGGGATTGGTACTGGCTGCTGAGACATTCAACACAGCCATTGAAGAGTTTGTAGACTGGCTTTCTCCCCAGCTACACCCTAAGGCCGGTTTGGTGAAAGATATTGCTTCAGGGGCAGTTTTATTGGCTGCAATCAGTGCATCTTTGGTCGGTCTACTTATTTTTTTACCCAAAATGTGGATATTTCTAGCACAGAATTGATAGTTAAATCCAAGAATCCCAATAAAAGAAATCCCTCTATCTTCTGCCAAAGACCATAACCCTGAGGATAAGTTATATGAGGGCGGCTATGAACACAAGACTGAGGGATTCTATAAAAAGGACAACAAACGCTAATATTTGATCACTTTTCTACGTCCGGTAGCCTGCTCGCCTTTAAACTCCAGCACATAAATTCCAGAAGGCAGATGACTTAAATTGAGCTTTTTATCTAATTTATTTTGGGTTAAGAAACCATTATCAAGGGAATACTTCTGGCCTTTGGTATCATAGACATTGATTTCATAAACCCCACCGATCAGGTTAGATTCCAATGAAAGATTTATGATGTCCGGGCTAGGTACTGGATAGAGTTTCATTTGACCAGATAAATTCTGACTTTCTGTACCAGTAATTTGGTAGAAAAAAAGCTCCGAAGTAGCCGTACAACCGTCTAAAGTTACTTCTACATAATATGAACCTTCTTGATTCGGTCGAAAAAAGTCGCCATTTGCACCAGAGATAGGCTCGAAGTCATAATACCATTGATAGGTTTGAGCACCTACAACCGAAGCAAATAAAGCCCCTTCCTCGAAAATCAGATTGATGGTAAATAATTCTTCAAGGATAACAACAACGGGGTTGGAAGCTTGTTTGTCACAGGTAAACCCTGAGGTGATTCTACAATTATACTCCCCGTTTTCAATAGCCTGATAGATATTCAAATTGGCATTGGGAATGGGCTTGTCATTTCGATACCACTGATAGGTAGCTTCAACAGAATTGGTATTAGCAAGCAGGAAAGCACCTTTATCATCACAAATTCTTGAGATGAGATTCTCTTCATCAATACTTACAGCGATTGTAAGATTACATTCAGGTATAGCAAAAGCACGGTTACTCAAATCAGACTCTCCTGCAGCATTGGAAGCTTGCACATAATAATAATAAATCACGCCCGCAGTCAATCCTACATCCTGATAGCGGGTAGTACCAGCCACGACCTCGGCAATGGGTACAAAACCAGTGTTGGCTTGTTCAGAGCGTAGGATGATAAAGATATTTTCATCAGCAGAATTATCGCTCCATCGGAGGAGGATTTCGCTATCGGTCACAGGTTCGGCTTCAAGATCAGAAGGTGTATTGGGAGTTGAGAAGTCATCTATTACAAGAGTCACAGCTTGTGCTTCATTCGAGAACAGCGAAATACCTTCATCATTGTAAGCGATTACACGATAGGTATATAATTGATTGCCAATTAAATTTGAATCGATGTAAGTGGTAACATCCGGTCCGACTTGCGCAATCTCTGCAAAAAAACCGCCAGTTTGTACAATATTGGCGACCTCAATCCTATATCCTAGCTCATTGTCGGCATTATCTGTCCAGTTCAGAGCAATTTGGCTGGAAGATAAGGTACTGGCTACCAGATTTGTTGGTTCAGAAGGTATGTCGGCAGCTCTTGCCCCGGCAATATTGCTGTAATCCGAATTTCCCTGGGTATTACTCAGGGCACGTACCCTGTAGAAATTGACTCGATTAGCGACTGGGGCATTGTCAATAAAAAATGTAGAATCGGCAGGTACATTGGCGATGACAACAAAACCTTGAGCTGGGTCAAGTGTTCTTTCAATTTGAAATAAGGATTCATTCGTAGAATTATCCACCCAAAAGAGATAAATTGAATTGGAGGAGGCTGCAAAAGCTTCCAACTGAGTTGGTCTGAGTGGGGTACTTAGTGTAGTTATGCTTACAGAGGGAGTATAGGCTGAATTTCCGGCACTATTGACAGCTCTGACTCGATAATAATAATTTATTGATTTGTCCAGAAAATCATCCGTGTAAACAGTGACATTGGCATCTACGATATTAATTAACTCAAAATTGATGTCATCTCTAGAACGTTCAATCTCAAAGGAGCTTTCATTATTGGAGTTATCTATCCAAGAAAGTGTGATGCTATTCTCACCAGAGGCTACTGCCTGCAAATTAGTTGGTGCAGCAGGAGGAGAGTCTAAGGTAGTGACACTGATTACATTGGAAGAAAGCGATACCCTGTCGAGAATAACAGCACGTACTCTATAAAAGTAGGTGGTGCCGGGGTTAAGCCCTGTGACACTGAGCGTTGTAGCTGTACTGCTCACGGGAAAGTCAAAATATTCGCTAAAAATTTCTGTTGAAGTAAAATTAGGTCCTGTAGATACATCTACAAGATATCCTTGGGCTCCCGGAACAGGTTTCCAGGATGCCTGAAAACTATTAAAACCAATACTATTAGCAAGGACTGGATTCGCAGCAGGAGAAGGAATAAGGCTCGTAAGCGTTCTAATAGAATCAATGATGTCATTTTCCGATATATTACTTCCTTTTTGAATTTTTACCCTGAAAAAATATTTTGTGCCGTCGGATAGCCCATTGACATTTACTGTATTTGTATTAGCATTGATTTGTAAATTCTGAAAGCCAGCTACAAAAGAACCTGCTGCAAAATCAGAAGAGGTGGATACATCTATGCGGTAATTATCTACAAAAGAGGAAGGTTGCCATTCTATTCTAAAGCCGGTTTGTGTCACAAAAGAAGAATAAATAAAATTAACTGGTATTCCCGCTTGGAATTCATAAGCTCCTATATCGGGCTGGTTATCTCTTAAATATCCTCTTTGATCTGTTTTAGGTACATCTGCTTCATTGGCTCCATTATTAATGGCTTCACTGTTGCTATTGAGTGTGATTACAGAAGTACTGCCACCATCGTTAAAATATGACTCCAGTAATGGGTCTACATTGGGCAGCGAAGTTACATGATTAAAACTGCTACTGCCGAAGGTGTTACTGATAATATTGTGACCTAAATCCAGGAAAGTGCCTGAGGCATCGAGAAGATTGTTGGCTACAATGGTGTTTTTTAAACTGAATGTGGCACCATTATTTGAGATACCTGAACTTTCTGAACTGAAGGCAATTGTACAATTAGTCAGACGTACATTCCCTAGTTCAGCATCAATGCCTCCATTATCATTATTATAAAAAGTACAGTTGGTGATTACGGCGGTTCCATTTTCTATAAATACACCTGCTCCCTCACCAGCATTATTTTCTTCAAAAGTACTGTTTGTAATGTTTAGTGTTCCTGTTCTTTGGTATACTCCAGCTCCTCTAACTGTGCCAAGTCCGTCGGCAAGATTTTGATAAAAGTAACACTGGTCTATTTTGACCGTACCTCCTTCATTGGAGATAGCACCTCCATTGGAGTCTTCTGTGCTATTATTAATGAATTTACACATATTTAAGGTAATATTTCCTTCATTGTAGATAGCTCCTCCGCCTGCACCGGGTTGGGGATATCCGCCTGTAATGGTCAATTGATTAATGGTTAAAGACGCACCAATTGCCACATAAAAAACTCTTAACTGTGCAGAAGGCACACGCAATTCTTGAAAATTGCCATTGATGGTAAGCGTACTTCCATTGTCTGACTCAATGACTGGAAGTGCCAGACCATCGAATGCACGGGCATCTCCAATATCTGCAAAGAAATCGTAGGAGCCAAAATTCAGGTTGATGACACTATTCATTCTATCGTTGTTGGCATTATTGATAGCCGAAATAAGTTCCGAAGCTGTGTTTACATCATAAGTTCCTGGGGGAAGTGCTTTACCGATTGATAATTGGCTAAAAATCAGGGATATAATTATAAAAATCCTGAAAATATTAGGTATATGTTGATATTTTGGAAGGTAATTTTCGAGCATAAATTAAGAAAATTTGATGGTATATTAGAAAAAGTCTTTACTTCGACTATACGAAAATAAAGTGCTTCAAGATGTATCCGTTTTTAGAAAAAGAAAGGGGTTAATCCACCCCAATCATATTAAATACACCCCAATAAGTTGGATGTGGGTATTCTTCTCGGATAATTTTCTGGGCATCCAAGAAAGCCTTTCTACGGTCACCGGTCTCGAGCCATTTTTCATAAAATTTGGTCATCAGTTTTTGTGTTGCTTCATCATTTACTTTGAATAAGCTCATAATGAGGGCATCGGCTCCTGCTACCAAAAAAGCTCTTTGTAAGCCATATACACCTTCTCCGATGGCTACTTCGCCCAGCCCTGTTTCACAGGCCGAAAGGATAACCAAGTCGGTATGATCCAAATTCATACTCATGGCTTCGTTGGCAGTAAGGATCCCTTCTTCACGGTCGAAATTTTGGGTTTCTTTAGCAAGAAGATCGCCTGCGCCTCTGGCCAGCAGCCCTGAGCGTCTGAGCGGATCATTTTGTAGGGCTTTCAGATTATTTTCAGTGCTGATATTCTCATTTTGGGTATTGGTATGAAAAAAACCGTGGGTAGCAATATGAAGGATAGTGGGTGAATTAGTACCTTTTAGGGCATTTTCGGCAGCTTCACTATCCTTAAATACGTTTACGTTCCAATTGCGATTACGAAGCATTTCACTGATCAGACTAATTTCTACTTCAGTACCTGGAAGTTGGCTGACATATTCGCCGGTACCTCTTTCTTTATTGCCAAGAGCCTCTGTTTCAGTTCTTTGTGAGGTATAAAATTTTGGATTTCCAAAAAAGAAAGCGATTTTTTCATGAGGTTTAAGGCTTGTTGCAGATTTATCGAGGCGATGTGCCATTAAATCTTTGGTATTACTTACCAGGCGAATATTGGTTTGGTCAATGACATAGTTTCCTTTTTCAATCAAAAAAGACTCGATATTCAACTGATTGTACACGCCGTCAGGGGATAAAAATACCACGTTTTTTTCTTCTCCCAGAGCTTCTTCAATGGGTTGCCAGTATTTTTTATAGGAATATTGGTCGTTTTTCTGAAAACGCACCATATTTCGATAATAACGAAGGAATTTATCTTCCAACTCTGCACCGTCTTCCAATACGACCAATTTGGGATTTTTACGCGTGTCTTTATTGACGATGAGGGCGGCATATTTGACCTTGTTGGTAAAACCATCCTCATATTGTCGGTAGCGGATGATCTCTATGGCAGATTCACCGTCTTTGAGTGTCTTACGAACGTCTTTCCAGGAAGGCAATTCATTACGGACATTGTTGGCAAAGATATCCGAACGCTCGCTGAGGGTTTTTTCGATGTTATTGATTTCGTTGCTGAGTATTTCAGGATTAATTTCTTCTGCCAGCATTTGTTCCTCGCTCATGGAAAGCAAGGCGGTAAGTTCTTCTTTTTTGCGCGTCCATTCTTGGAAGATATTTTTGAGTTCTTCATCCGTGCCATTCAGGATGCTTTGGCGCATTCTGATAGACGAACTCAGCAGGATTGCCTTGGTAGCCAGGCGAAAGTCGTACATTTTCTCGATGAGTTCGGGGCGTTCTTCGGCTTGTTTGATCGCTAGGGTATTAAAAAACTCAAAATCAGATTGAATTTTATTCCAGAATTTGGCTTTTTCGCGCTCACTCAGAGATGGGAAATAAGTCTTGATGTAGTTCAAATAAGACGCCGTGGTGCTTTCTAAAACCCGGTTGGCTTCCTTGTAGTCTGCACTGATGAAGTACATGCGTCCCATTTTGCTTTCTGTTTGGACATAATCCGGGTGGTTTTTGCTGAGTAATTTTTTATAAATGGATTCTGCTTTTTCATAATTCAGGCGTGCTTCGTCAAATTTTTTGAGGTGTACATATACATCTCCCATCAATGAATACACATAAGCCGAGTTGAGATTTCGCTCGCCTAGTTTTTCAAGCCATATCGCATTGGCTTGGTTCAATAGTTGAAAAGCTTCCTGATAGCGTTGTGTTTCTATATAAATCAGGGCTGTATTTTTGAGTACTTCGGCATAAAGTGGGTGCGAGGTATCGAAGTTGGAAGCCATGATCTGTTTGGCTTTTTCCAAATAACTTTCAGATTCGGGGGCATTTTTAGGGTCTTCATAAAACTTGATCAAAGCTTGTTTGATGAAGGATTGCCCCAATTCTACGTGATTTTCGCCAAGTTGTTTTTTTTGAATATCAATGACGTGTTGGTTGTATTCGTCGGCTCTTTCATAATCTCCGATGGTCGTATAATATTCTGCCTGGATGGCGAACGTAGAGGCTGTTCGGATACTTTGATCACCATAAATTTTGCGGGAGATGGATTCGGCCTGATCCAATAATTTGGCAGCATGGGCATAATCTCCCTTGATCAAATACAAAAGACCGAGTTGATTAAGAGGTTGGATTAACTGGCGGTTATCAGCACCGTATTTTTTGGTTTTGTCTTCTAATAAAATATTCAGGATTTCTTCTGTTTCGGCGTATTCACCCAAGCGAATATACAAAAATGCAAGTTCCTCGATCTGATTGGAGCGTTTGGTAAAATCAGTGACATCCAGTTTTTTATAAATCCTGTCTGAAGTATTGAGCAATTTACGGGCTTCTTCATACATGCCGAAGATTCCATAGATTTTGGCCATAGTTGAGAGGGCATCAGCGTATTCTATGGAGCGTTTGCGGGCTTCTTTGCGAATAATAGGCAGTGCAATACTCATATTGGCTTCAGCTTCGCGGTATTTGCCCACCTTGATAGAGAAATCAGCCACTTTGATGAGTTGTAAGCCGTATTCCAGGCTTTTATCTCCGTATTTGTTTTTGATAGCTTCGGCAGATTTACTCATCAAATCCAGGGCATCCTGGTAGCGGTCTACCACATCATAATAATTGGCTACGGCATTGTTGAGGTTGACTTGTTGACGATGCGATGCTACCCGTTCTTCAAACAGGGGTTTGTAGGGTTCGGTCTCGAAAATCTTTTTGGCTTTGTCAAAATCTGTGGAATATTGCAGGTAATAATCACCCATTTTGACCTGATAATACATCTGACTCAGCGAGGATTCGCCCATCAGAGCTTTGGAAATTTCCATCAGACTTTCTATATTTTTTTTCGCTTCGACAAAGTCAGGTTTTTCACCCAGCGTGTTTAGTCCATAAAATTCTTCATAAATAGCCAGTTTGAGGGGGTGGTATTGTGGGAGTACCTCGGCGGGTTTGGCAAGGATATTTTTGAGAATTTCTTTGGCATTGTCGATATTTCCTGCTTTAAAGGCTTGTTCGCTATCTATATAAGACCCTAAGATGTCATAATAATTTTCATTCTTAGAAAATACTTTGGTGAGTTTTGGCCACTGCGTAAAAGCTTTATTGACTTGTGCTTCCTTATCTCGATAGATGTACGTCAGAATAGCCTTACTTTGGGCAAGCATAAATTCTTTTTGGGTAGATTTGAGCTTGGAAAGGGCATTCTCATAGTATTTTTCAGCATTTTGGTAGTCTTCGTTGGCAAAAGCATTGTCAGCCTTAGCGATTATGTGGCGTGCATTCAGTGGGTTGGCTCCGGCAAGGCGGGCAACCGTATTTTCGTGGAGTCTAAACACAGAATCAGCCTTAGAATAAGCTCCTTTTTCAGAAAAAAGCTGTGCGCCAAGCGTCAGGGTACGTGCATATTGTGCATTGCGATAGGCAATATCAGCACTGCTGAGTTGCCCCAATAAGCTGGTTTTCATGGTACTTAGCTTTTGCCAGCGTTCTTGTAAATCAGGTAATTTTGCCAAGCTTTCATTTAATTTCCCGATAAATACTTGTGCAGTGATCAGTCGCAGGTCGATTTCGGCCAGAAGTACTTCATCAGGAGTGGCGCGGGTTTCCCAAACAGATTTTAATTCCTTGAGCATAATTTCTGTTTCGCTAAAACGGCTCATTTCCAGGTAGATATCTGCTAGCTTGCATACACCGACGGTATATGATTCCAGATCATTGTCTTTGATGCTTTCTAGTCGGGGCAGAATACTCTCTATTTTTTGGTTCATGGCACCGTATTGGGCGAGTGCTTCCCAAAGATCAGCCTCATAAATATCAGCCCAGATCATATACGCTTCTTTTCCGCCAAATTTTTTCTGAATCAGCTTGGGGATTTTTTTATTCTTTTTAGCGATGGTTTGTGCGTATTTGCCTTTGTAGACCTGTTTGTCGTATTTCACAAACATATTAGCCCAGGATATTTGGGCGTGGGTAGGTTGTTGATAAAAAATTACCAATCCAAGTAAAATGGATGTAATAAAAATTGCTTTTTTATGCTTGATACTCATAAGAAGGTGTTTTATGATTAGTTTTAGACATCAAAATTGATGCTATTTAATTAAATGCTTTTACGTCATTGAGTAATTTTTGGACGCATCTTCGGTGAATTTAATCCCAAAATATCTTCTGCAAAGCGGAAAGTTTCTTGTCTTACCGAGGGCAAATCTTTGGAGGTTATGTAGGAAGCAATCACGTGATGACCTACTTTGGCGAAAGCAAATTGTCTTTTTTTGTCTTGGGAAGTACCCAATTCAGCATACATGGCTTGCATGGCTTTTACAGATACGGTTTGATCTTGGTGTGCCTCATCCCGGTAATAATACCCCAAAAAGACCGGTTGTTTGATTTTTTGAAAAGTTGTTTTGTTCATGGTTGCATCTATCAGAGATTTAAGGGTTACAGCACCTTCCAGGCGATATTTTTGCGTCCAATATTGCTTGCTGGCATCAGAAGATTTTTTCCGCTCGATGTAATTTCCGCCAAACACCGTTCGGGCAAGTTGCAAACCCCAAGGTTTGTTCAGTAGCCAGAGACTAGGGTCATAGAAGTCTATCAAAGGCGAATATAAAATCAAAGCAGTGATTTCGGGGTGTTCGGAGGCAATGTACAAGCCTAGTGTAGCACCTGTAGAAGTACACATCAAAATTACTTTTTCCCCGATGGTTTGCCCCACCGCAACGGCTTCTTTGGCAGAATTAAGCAAACTTTCTGGAGTGATACGAGCAAAAGCATCTGGGTCATCCAGCCCATGACCGTCCAATCTGCCTAAGTAGAGATTACAACCATATTTTTGGGCAAATTCTTTGTGCACAGGATATCCTTCTGCCTGACTTGCCGAAAAACCATGTATGTACACCAAGCTATAAGGTGTTTTTACTTTTTGAGTAGAATCAAACCAGATAATTCTTGCTTCGTTATCTTTTTTTAAGGTTTTAATTTTTTGTTCTTTGCGTTTGATATTTTGCTCAATTTCCTGGAGACTCCCAGATAGCTCAGGTAGTTTGGTATTTAATTGAGGGGGGGTGGGGCGAGGTCCGAGTGCAATGAAAATGATCGACAGCAATAAAAAGATACCAAACCATTTTAAGAATTTTTTCATTATTTTGAGGTTATGTTAGAAGTCAATAGTACTAATCCTTAATTTTTTTGATAAACGTTGGGAAAAAACTAAGGGCGGTATGTACCACAAAATTCTCATTTTTTTTTACATGAATCAAGATTGGAAAGCTAATCAACAAAATCTGTCTCAAAAAATTATAATTCCTACTCAGGGAGGTTATTTTCCTACTCAAGGGCATCTCATTTTGAGCCTGGATATTCAGTATGTAGGTGATGAAGCGTATATCGGAGGTGATTTACTGGTTTGGGGATCCTCAGAACAGCGAGTTTTTGCTGGGCTAGCTATGTGCAGGGTGCCTTATGTGCCTGGTTATTTTTGCTTTCGAGAAGGACCTCCTTTGTATCAATTTGTAAAATATCTGGAAATCACACAAAATGTATCAGTTGATTTGATTATTGTAGATGGGCACGGCATTGCACATCCCCGGCGTTTTGGCGTGGCTTGCTGGCTGGGACTGGCCTGTGAGTGCCCCTGTATCGGATTTGCCAAAAAAAGCCTGATACCCTATGAAAAAGAACCTGCTGAAGAAGCCGGAAGTACCGCCGGAATTTTTCTGCCCAATCAGAGCGAAGTGCTCGGTTATGTACTCCGTACCCAAGCCAGTATTAAGCCTGTATTTGTAAGCCCGGGGCATCTGATTAGTGTGGATAACTCTAAACAGGTGATCCTCAACCTGGTGCAAAATTACAGAATTCCTGAAAATATGCGTCGTGCCGATCAGACAGCCAGGGCATACAGCCGCAAAGAAACAGGAAATTGGGTGGATTTGGGCAGGATACCGGAAAGAGTAGATTTTCCGAATCTCAAAAATTTAGAAAATCTTGATTCCTAAAATCTGAAAATTTGATTTCAGCATTTCTTTTTTTAACTTGGACTCTCAAATCCGATTCAATCGAGAAAATCCTATGAGAAAATCTACAAGAAAAAAAATAGTCGCACTGACTGGTGCAGGTATCAGTGCTGAAAGCGGACTAAAAACCTTCCGTGATTCGGACGGACTTTGGGAAAACTATGATGTGATGGAAGTTGCCTCTATTGATGGCTGGTATCGCAATCCTGAACTGGTACTTCGTTTTTATAACGAACGCCGTGCCCAGGCTGCCCAGGCTGAACCCAATGAAGGACACCGTGCGCTGGCAGCACTGGAAGATTATTTTGATGTAGTCATCGTGACCCAAAATGTAGATAATCTCCACGAAAAAGCAGGCTCTAGCAATATCATCCATCTCCACGGCGAATTGAGCAAGGTACGCAGCGAAAAATACCCGCATTTAATTTATGAGTACGAAGACCGCCCGATCTTTCTGGGAGATACCTGTGAAAAAGGCGCGCAACTTCGCCCACACATCGTATGGTTTGGAGAAGCCGTACCGCTGATGGAAGACGCAGCTCTCGAGGCCAATTCAGCAGATATTTTTATGGTAATCGGTACTTCATTGGCCGTGTATCCAGCCGCAGGATTGATTGACTATGTCCAGGTCGAGGCTTTGAAATATGTCATTGACCCGAATCTGCCTCCAGTACGCGCTATGAGTAATTTGTTTAAGATAGAGGAAAAAGCTTCTGTGGGTGTACCAAAGGTGGCAAAAGAGCTGATTGAGAAGTATGCTTAAAAACTAGATAATCATCATCCATTGAAATTAAAGTAAATTAAAATGAGAATTATTTTAAGCTCTTACCATAATTCAGACTGATAACTAAAATTCAATAATTTTGAGCCCATAATTTCGCCAAAAGACTACCTTCTAAAACTATCAGTTCAATTCTAAGTAAGAGCCTTATTTTATCTGTATTTGGTCTGGAAACCGTAAAAGTCTCAGTGATAAAAAAGGGGCATTAGACTTAGTCAAGCTTTTTTATGAAGGATTTAAGTTCTATTTAAAATATAAAAAATAAAGGTTTTTCCGTAGCACGCAAACCTCAGCACTGTGTCGCTTGTGTCTGCACAAGCGACGGCGTATCGCCCTTGCCTGTGTCTGCACGGGCAAGTTTCTTGAATATTTTATTTTTAGAAACATATTCCAGAATTGAGATTTTTTTTGAAAATTAAGATGTTATTTTTCTTTTTTAAATTTTTTTATATCATTGATAATCAATATTTTAATTTTATTTTTGATCGTCTTAGGCTTGTTAAATGACTATTGCAGAGTTCTTGAAATAATAGGCTTGTCATAGAATAAATACAGCCTTGAAAAAATATTTAATACTTATAATAATTCTGATTGTAGGATTTTCTTTTCTAAAAGCCCAAAATTGCAATATCAATCTCAGCGGAAATCGCACTTACAGCAGTTACAGTTGTAGTACTACACCCAATTCTTTGAATATTTCTCAGATTAGTAATAATGAGACATTTACTTTTGATGTGAATGTAACGATAAGTGGCAATGCTATTTTTGACTTCAACGGCAATGGAAGCACGCTTGTGATCGCAACAGGCGTAACAGTAAGAGTCAACGGTGACCTCAATTTTAACGGAAGCAGCGGACCTAAGTCTTTTATCATAGAAGGCACGCTGATCATCAACGGTAATTTTAACGCCCAAAATAACGTGACTTATGGAGGAAATGGATTAATTCAAATGCCTTCTAACAGAAACTGGCAAAATAACAGCTCAGGTTCTCAATGTACTTCACCTTGCAACTTATCCTTTGATGTAGGAACGTGCATGAGCGCATCCAGCCCGATTTGTCAGGCTGTAGCTACCTATGCTTTGCCAATCGAGCTGATTAGCTTCACTGCCGAAGCACAATCTGAATCTATTTTCTTTCAATGGGTTACCGCCACAGAAGTCAATAATGATTATTTTGCCATAGAATATTCTGAGGATGGGAAAAACTTCAGCGTATTGACCACCGTAAAAGGCGCAGGAAATAGTGCCGAACCCAAATCTTATGAATTGGTTGTGCCCTTCACAGGGCAAGGATTGTATTATTTTCGCCTCAGACAAACAGACTTCGACGGCAAATCCAGCCATTCCTCCCTCATAAGCCTGGAATGGAAAACCAATCTTTCTAGTGTATGGGTTGTTAGAAATCATACACAGACTGCACAAATTCATATCAAAGGTAAGTTAGAAGAACCCTGGAGGGTTTTGATTATGGATATGATGGGCAAAGTACTTCATAATCAGAGCTTTGATGCTCCTGAACGTGGCGAATTGGATCAATTGATCGTACTCCCCACCTCACAGGATCATGGAGGTTTGTATTTGATACAACTTTTTACAAATTCTCAAAATAAGGTATTTAGGCTTTAATAGGATATTACCTTTTTTTAGATTTTTTTTCCTTCCAAATGTTTTTGGATAAAATCAGTCAAAAAAATGAGTTCGCCATTTTTGTAATCCACATATGCTGTGATAAATGCATTTTCCACAACAGACTCAGGAAGAAAGCCTAATTTTTCACCCAAAACAGCGTATAAAAGATGAAAGTCCATCACCTCACGATTGGTTTCTAGGATTTTGTCTTTTACTAAGTTTTGTTGTTCGATACGCATTCCTAATTTCAGCGTTATGCGTGCAATAGCTTCCTCAAGTTTTTCGCGAATTAAGTAATCCCATACCTCTTTCTCAGGCATATCTCCAGGTAACTTAATATAACACTCTTTAAATTTACTCTTATCAATTTCGGATTGAGGAACATCTCCATCCAAAATACCGATGGCAGGAAGATGTTTTGTAGCAGGATTTTCATTTTGAGTGTCCACAAATCTCTTGACAGTATCCTTTCCTCCTGTGGCATGAATTTCGGTAAGACTTAGTATATCTGTAAAGCCTGAGTGTCTCAAAATAGTAGTAATAAATATTTCGGCAAACTTGTCTTCTGTAAAAATTACCAACTGTTTTTCCACATCACCGATGAGTACACGGAGTGCTTCTATATTTACTTTTCCCTGGCTTACTGTTCCATGATGACAATACCACACCGCCTCATTAGGTAACAATTGTATGGCATAATCCGAATGCGTTGTGAATATGATTTGGTGTTTTTTACGTTCACAGACCTCAAAGAGATATTCTATCAAACGTACAATGGCTGAAGGATGTAAACCGTTTTCTATTTCTTCTATAAGTACCAAGGCATAATCATCTAAACGCTCCATCGCATAAACTAAACGAGCAATACTAGACTCACCCGCTCCAAAATGAAATTCAGAATAAGAAATATTTAAATTATTTGTGGCTACCAGCAAGTCATTTTTCCCAAATTCATAATACTCATAGCCACAGTCTACACCTAAAATTCTCTGTATGATTTTGACCTCTTCGGCATTAAGCGTTATTTGAGAAGTAGGTAGTATTTTTTTACTTCTCAATTGGGCTAATTCTTTTTGTTCTGCGGGTGGAAGTGTTCTTTTAATTCCAAAATATTTCACCTGTCGTTTGTAGGTTTTTTTTCTGTCCCATCTGGCTTGTCGATAAGATATTAAGCCGTTTACTTCATCTTTATTATCGGGTCTATCAAAAAGTACCGATCTGATTTTTGCATTTTTTAAGCCACTATCCAAACTACTCTTGGTGAAAAAATCTGAAGGCTTAACATCTTTGTAGGTACAAGCTGATGCAGTGAGTAAAGTCGTTTTCCCACTTCCATTACTGCCAATTAAGGCAGTAATTGGGAAATCAAAACGTATTTCCACTTCTTTAAAAACTCTTAAATTTTCTATAATGATAGAACTTAGATAATTTTTATATTTTTTGCTCCTGACTCTTTCAAACAAATTCCGAATTTTACTGTCCCGAATATGTGATTTGTAGGCCATATTATAATTTTAGTTTAGTTCAATAATGAGCAATTTAATTCAAAATTATCAAATTCTTAGCAAAACTTGTAGGATACTATTTTAAAAAATAATAGGATGAATCAAATTAGGGCTAAATTTACCTATATTCGCTTCTATGTCATAAATACGACATCATCCCACAGGTTTATCATTTTTATTTGCACAAAATACAGTACTTATGAAGCACGTAGTCATTATCGGCAACGGGATTTCCGGTGTTACGGCAGCCCGCCATATTCGTAAGCTCAGTAATCACCGTATTACGGTCATTTCCGGCGAATCGGAGCATTTTTTCTCCCGTACCGCGCTGATGTACATCTACATGGGGCACATGAAATACGAACATACCAAACCCTACGAAGACCGATTCTGGGCTAAAAATCGCATCGAGCTCAAAAAAGCCTGGGTAGAACTGGTAAATACACAAGAGAAAAGAATTACTTTTCAGGGTGGCGAAACGATGGACTATGACTCCCTGATCCTCGCTACAGGCTCTAAATCCAATAAATTCGGCTGGCCAGGGCAAGATTTGGATGGGGTAGGAGGACTATACAGCCTCCAAGACCTTGAAAATATGGAAAAACATACCCAAAATATCAAACAAGCGGTCATCGTAGGCGGTGGTTTGATTGGAGTAGAAATGGCTGAAATGCTGCTTACCAGAAATATCAAGGTGATTTTCCTCGTGCGTGAAGACCGCTTCTGGGGAAATGTACTGCCCACAGAAGAAGGACAACTGATTGCCCGACACATCACCGAAGAACACCACATAGACCTACGTCTGAATACAGAATTAAAAGAAATTTTAGCCGATCATCAAGGACGTGCCCGTGCCGTCATTACAGGAACTGGCGAGGAAATCCCCTGCCAGTTTGTAGGACTGACAGCAGGCGTAAGCCCCAACGTAGATTTTCTGAAAAACTCAAGTATTGAAATTCAAAGAGGCATTCTAGTCAATGAATACCTCGAAACCAATGTGCCTGATGTATACGCCATCGGAGATTGTGCACAAAGGCAAGTCGCTGCTTTTAATCGCCGCCCCATCGAGCAGGTCTGGTATACCGGGCGCATGATGGGCGAAATTGTTGCCAAAACTGTCGCCGGAAATCGTACTGCTTACAACCCAGGCTACTGGTTCAACTCTGCCAAATTCTTTGATATTGAGTACCAAACCTATGGCTGGGTATTTAATGAGCTTTTGGAAGGAGAAAAAACCTTTTATTGGGAAAGCAAAGACCATAAAAAATGCCTCAGAATCAACTACAAGGCAGACAATGGCAGGGTAAACGGAATGAATATCTTTGGTATGCGTCAGCGACATGAAGTCTGGGATCAATGGCTACAGCAAGGACGCAACATCGATTTTGTGCTAGAAAACCTCCCCACAGCCAATTTTGACCCAGAGTTTTTCAAGCAATACGAAGCCGAAATTATCGAGAAATACAATCGTGAAACAGGCAAAAACTTGAAAATAAAAACTAAAAAAGGACTTTTTGCTAAAATATTTGCTTAATTCTATGGCACATTTAACACCGGTATCATGAAAAATATCATCTTAAAAATAATGTATCTGGGTTTCTTTGGGTTTTTACTAGCCTGCGAATCCAATCAACAAAATCAAAAAATTCAAACAGCCAAAATGGAAACTACTGAAAATCCTCTTGATGAAATATCAACAACAGGTGGTTTTGCTTTGGTAGAATTATTTACCTCCGAAGGCTGCTCTTCTTGCCCATCGGCTGATGCCGTAGCAAGCGAAATCGCTCAAATGGCAGATGAAAAAGGTACACCTGTGTATGTTTTGCCTTATCACGTAGATTATTGGAATTACCTGGGTTGGAAAGATCGCTTCAGCTCCGAACAATTCACCAAAAGACAATATTGGTATGCAGAACGCTTTCAAAACAATCAGGTCTATACGCCCCAAATGATCGTCAACGGGCAAAGCGAATTTACAGGCTCTAAAAAAACAATGGCTAGCGAAGAAATTCAGGCAGCCTTGCAAAAAACTGCCCAATCTGCACTGAAACTTCATCTGAAAGAAGATTTATCCTATCACATTGCATCTGACAATATCCCCGAACACTGGGCTTTGTATTATGCTTTGGTGGAAAAAGAACTTAGTTCGCAAGTCAGTTCCGGAGAAAATCGCGGACGCAAACTCTATCATTACAGCGTAGTCAAATCACTCTATACGCTTTCCAACCCGCAGGAAAAAGGCAAATTGGATATAAAATTAACAGAAAAAGAAGGCAAATTTAATGTAATTGCTTTTATTCAAGATCAAAAAACAGCCGAAGTACTGGCGGCGGCTCAGATTACTTTAAACCTATAAGGTTTTTAAAAACCTTATAGGTTTTATAGGTTTAGCTTTAGAACTTTATTAAAATTACCTAATATATGCTCATGCGAATCATTCAACATATCGGAATCGGACTTTTTATCTTGAGTATGCTCATTTTCATCGCTTCTATGCAATTGGGCACTTACCAACTCACAGATCAAATCCTCAAGACTGCCAATGAGTCCAATTATGAAAAGGTAAAACCTGACCTTGCCTTTATGTTTGACAAAACGTATAGCTCAAATTTTGCCTTCGTGGCTGACCTGGAAGGAGCTATCAACCAACTTAATGATGGCTACCGCAAAAATCAGGAATGGGATCAGGTGATTTACGGTATAAAGGACTATGTATTTTACCTGACCAAGCATTCTAGTACCGGATTAGTGGCTCAAAATGCAGGTTTATTCTTTTTAATTACCTTTATCACGGCCGCTTTCGGGGCACTTTTATACATCCTCCCACAAATCCAGGACGGACCTCCGGGTATCAAAAATAATCATATTTTCACCCATGCAGCCACAAATGCGGGCTGGATTGGCATAACAGTGGGTACATTCCTGATTGTTTTTTACATTTTTCTGTATTTTTATCCGCAATACATCGTCAATTGGGTGATTCTGGTAGATCCCATCAGTCAATTCTTAGCAGGAACAGAGGCAAGTCAGTGGTTTTTATACGGCTTTTTGTATACGATCTCGATGTTGGTGATGGGTATTCGGATGCTGATTAAGTACCGTCACAGCAATTATCAGATGATTCGTACCACTTCGGTGATGTTTTTTCAACTGTCTTTTGCTTTTATTATTCCCAATATTTTATATGCCTTACACCTGCCTTTTCAGGATTTAAAAAATATCTGGCCACTGGATTATTACTTTTTTTATGACTGGCATATCAAAGACCTCATTGCACACGGTACAATCGGATACGTGATGTTGACTTGGGGTATTTTATTGACCTTAGTGGGTGTTCCCTTATTTACTTATATATTTGGTAAACGTTGGTACTGCTCCTGGGTCTGTGGTTGCGGCGGACTTGCAGAGACTTTGGGTGACCCTTACCGTCAATTATCTGACAAATCCCTGAAAGCCTGGCAAATAGAACGCTATTTGATTCACGCTGTATTGGTTTTTGCTGTGCTAATGACTTTAGGCGTGATTTATACCTATTGGACTGCCCAGGGTAGTTTCTTAGGAATAATTGACACCTATAAGATGCGCGATTGGTATGGTTTCCTGATCGGGTCTATCTTTGCAGGCGTAGTCGGTACAGGTTTTTATCCTTTTATGGGTAACAGGGTTTGGTGTCGCTTCGGCTGTCCTTTGGCGGCTTATCTGGGTATTGTACAAAGATTTCAGTCCCGATTCAGAATCACTACCAATGGCGGGCAGTGTATCTCCTGTGGAAACTGCTCTACTTACTGCGAAATGGGTATTGATGTACGCTGGTATGCCCAAAGGGGACAAAATATCGTGCGTTCCTCCTGTGTAGGTTGTGGAATCTGCTCTGCGGTTTGCCCAAGAGGTGTACTGAACTTGGAAAATGGACCACAAGAAGGACGCATCAACGACAACCCGATTTTGATTGGAAATCATGGTATTAAGGTGCTAGGGTAATGAGGTGTCGGGTGTCGGGAGTGAGGTGTCGGGTGTCGGGTGTCGGGAGTGAGGTGTCGGGTGTCGGGAGTGAGGTGTCGGGAGTAAGGTGTCGGTTAGAAAAAACTTGCACTTAGTTAAAATCTAAGAAGACTTAGTAAAAGATTAGGAAGGCTTAGTAGAAAATTGGGAAGGCTTAGTAGAAAATTGGGAAGGCTTAGTAGAAGATTGGGAAGGCTTAGTAGAAGATTGGGAAGGCTTAGTATAAAATCAGGAAGGCTGAGTAGAAGATTAGGAAGGCTGAGTATAAAATCAGGAAGGCTGAGTAGAAGATTAGGAAGTCTGAGTATAAAATCAGGAGGATTTAGTAGAAGAAGTTTTTGATTTGTGTAGTAAAATGGGGTGAACAAACCCCAATCGCTAGGCACAAATCACCCATAAAAATATGACACAAGCAACAAGCACCGTATCGGTGATTATTCCGGCTTTTAATGAAGAAAAGTCGATTGCAAAAGTAATAGGGGACATTCCCCGAGATTTGGTGCAGGAAATTATTGTGGTAGATAATAACTCCAAAGACTGTACTTCGGAAGTAGCTCAGGCGGCTGGGGCTACGGTTTTGTTTGAAGGCAGGCAGGGCTACGGCAATGCTTGCCTGAAAGGCATAGATTATCTCAAAAGCAGCCCTCAATCACCGGAAATTGTTGTATTTTTGGATGGAGATTATTCGGACTACCCCGAAGAAATGCGTGGATTGGTAGATATGATCATTCTGGAAAATAAAGACCTGGTGATCGGTTCTAGGGCTTTGGGAAATCGGGCAAGCGGCTCGATGACCATCCCACAGGTATTTGGAAATTGGTTGGCTACCAATCTGATATGGCTTTTTTATGGAGCTAGGTTTACGGATTTGGGTCCTTTTCGGGCTATCCGCTATGATAAATTGATTGCCTTGGATATGCAAGACAGAAACTACGGCTGGACAGTAGAAATGCAGCTCAAAGCCGCTAAAAAAAAGTACAGTACTGGAGAAATGCCCGTAAACTATCGCAAAAGAATCGGTGTGTCTAAAGTTTCTGGAACAGTTAAAGGAACTGTTTTGGCAGGGTATAAAATTATAACGACTATATTTAAATACTTATAAAGATTGGGGTTGGGCTGTAGGTGACCGAGATCGGCAGCCACGAGGTCGCTTTGAGCTGCCTCGTGGCTCTCGTGGTTCTAAACTCAATTCCCAATAACTCTTACTCGAAAAAGCAATCAAATGGAATTGGCGCTTGTCATATTATATAGTTTTTTTCTTTTGTTTATCTTTGGTTATAGCCTGGTGCAATTGCATCTTGTTTTTCTGTTTAGGTCTTTTAAGCGAAAAAAAAAGGCTTTTACCTCACATACAGAGGTTTTTATTCCTACTGACTCCTCGCCTTATACCCCTGCGGAGTGCGCTGTGACCGTGCAACTCCCGATTTATAATGAAAAATACGTCATTGAGCGGCTGATTGATGCCGTGGCTCAGTTTGACTATCCCAAAGAACTGCTAGAAATACAGGTCTTGGATGATTCTACGGATGAAACAACCTTGCTCCTCGCCCAAAAAAAACTTGAATGGCAGGCTAAGGGAATCAACATCCAACACATTCGCCGAAAAAGCAGAGAAGGTTTTAAAGCCGGAGCATTGGCTTACGGCCTGGAACTGGCACAGGGGCAGTTTATCGCCATTTTTGATGCGGATTTTTTACCGGAAAAGGATTTTTTGAAACGTACACTGCCCGAATTTGCTGATGAAAAAGTAGGGGTTGTGCAAACCCGCTGGTTACACCTCAATGAAAATTATTCACTACTGACGCAACTGCAAGCTTTTACGCTTAATGCACACTTCCATATCGAGCAGACTGGCAGAAACTTTGGCAATCATTTTATCAATTTTAACGGCACAGGAGGGGTATGGCGCAAAAGCTGTATCATAGATGCAGGAGGCTGGGAGGCTGACACGCTCACCGAAGACCTTGACCTCAGCTACCGAGCCCAACTCAAAGGCTGGAAATTTCGCTATTTGCCAGAAGTAGGTACACCTTCCGAGCTTCCTGTTGCGATTCAGGCCATGAAAACCCAGCAATTCCGCTGGACTAAGGGTGCCGCCGAATGTACCCGTAAAAACCTATGGAAAGTCTGGAAAGCCAAAAACCTGCCTTTTTCTACCAAAATACACGCTTTATTTCACCTCATGAACAGCTTCATCTTCCCAAGTGTGGTTTTTATTGCAGTGATGAGTCTACCGATTTTGTGGATCAAGGTGCATTATCCGGTCTACAAATTACTTTTTCAGGTGGGTTCCTTATTTTTGATCAGTTTGTTTTTTCTGATGTTTTATTATTGGACTTCCTACCGCGAAGACACCCCTCAAAGCCCTTTTAGATTTTTATATTTTCTGGGGAGATTTTTCTTGTTTTTGGCAGTCTCGATGGGCTTTTCTCTGCACAATGCCATCGCCGTGATGGAGGGATATTTGGGTAAAAAAACACCTTTTGTACGTACCCCCAAGTTTAATATCTATGATCGCAAAGATACCTGGAAGCATAATCAGTATTTATTAAAAAGCCTGAATCTCATTACCTTAGTCGAAGGTTTTTTGGCTCTTTATTTTTTAGGAGGTATCGCTTTGGGAATTTACCTGGATGATTACGGTTTATTGCCCTTCCATTTTTTGCTTAGTCTGGGTTTTGGTTATATTTTTATATACAGTATCCGGCAAAGTATGTCAAGCAATATTTCCTCATGAAAAAAATGATTGATGCACTCATCATATTTATTTCCTTAAGTGCATATTTTTATTTGGCTTATGGATTAGAAAGACAAGACTTTAGGGCATTGCTGATCACCTTTGCTTTGGTTTTTGCTGGGTATACCTATCTCCTGTTTTTTTCCAAAGATTTTAATGATTCTCGCTTGATATGCTGGCTAGGGGCAGGTGTTTTGTATAGGTTTATATTTTTAGTAGCCTTGCCCACACTTTCGGATGATTATTTTCGCTTTTTTTGGGATGGTAAATTACTTTCTTGTGGTTTGAATCCTTATCTTTATCTTCCTGCTGAGTTTATCCAAACCGAACAAGCAAGGCAATTAGGCTTTACGCAGGAGCTATTCCGATCCCTGAATTCGCCGAATTATTACACCGTTTATCCGCCTTTGAATCAATTGTGCTTTGCTTTGGGAGTCTATTTTTTTCCTCAGAATGTCTTTGGGGCTGTAGTAGTGATGCGCCTAGAGATCATCTTGGCGGAGATTGCAATCCTACGCATTCTCTGGAAGTTCCTACCTATGCTCAAAGTACCTCGTTCGGTAATTTTGGTTTATGCTCTCAATCCCCTGGTGATTGTAGAGTTATCTGGAAACCTGCATTTTGAGGCAATTACGCTGTATTTTCTCTTGCTGGCTTTGTGTTATTTGCCCAAGATATATACTTCCTACAAATACTATCTTAGCGAGTCGGCTCTGTATTTTGCCTGTGCGGTGGCTATCAAATTGATTCCATTGATTTTATTACCAGCTTTTTTTAGAAAATTGGGCTGGCAAAATGCTTTTATTTTTTACTTCTCAATAGGTATTTTTCTGGGCTTGTTTTTTCTGCCTTTTTACAGCTTTGAGTTGGTGGAGAATATGCTCTCAAGCGTCAATCTTTACTTCAAAACCTTTGAATTTAATGCTTCTGTTTATTACCTGGTGCGTTGGTGGGGTTTTGGGGAATACGGCTACAATATCATTGCCTCCGCCGGGAAAAACCTCTCAAAAATAGCCTTACTGGGAATTCTTGTTGTAAGCTTTACCGTCAATTGGAAAACTCCCTGGCGAGATGTATACGGCAGGATGCTTTTTGTCCTCAGTATTTATTATTTCCTGAGTACTACGGTACACCCCTGGTATCTCTGTAATCTGGTCTTGCTGAGTGTATTTAGCCCTTATCGGTATGCGATTGTCTGGTCGGGGATGGCTGTACTGAGTTATGCAGCCTATCAATACGAAGTGTATGCTGAGAATTTGTATTTCGTGGCTTTGGAGTATGGCTTGGTGTATGGGGTGCTTTTATGGGAGTTGCTGCTTGTTCGGGGTTCAAATTCTGAAGCAGCGTGATTTTGGGATGTCAAATCTTAAATTGCTTAGAAAACTTCAAAATAGAATTTTTTTGATAATATAGCCGACTTTTCGCACCCTAGCGAAATATTTATATGAAATATAACTATTCTTATAAAACTTACATGCTATATTTTATCAAAACCCATATTTTGCGATATTTTATAGAGTTTTAGAAGAAAACTTACAAAAAAACTCAA
>JANRIC010000254.1:0-21149 GCA_033765345.1 Microscillaceae bacterium | reverse complement strand
CGCTCTTCATTACCCAAAAGTTCATTGAGAAAAGCAATCAGCAAATCCTTGTTGGGTTCTTCACCAAATAATTTTTTGAAGCCGAAATCGGTAAAAAGGTTGATGTATTTGTCTGTGGTGCGATTCATAATGCATTTTTTTTGCGTAGGCGAAGTTACTCAATTTTTAGAAAAGATGATTGATAAGCACTGAGGAAGTTTTGTAGTGATTCAGAGCCGCCTTTTATTCTTTCCCCCAAGAGATGTTAAAAATACTTTTACATTCCCAAAATATCCTGTAAATTTCAAACCTTAACAAAACAAATTCATGACCTATGAAATGGATGTATCACACGCTATTAATTTTTTGGATATTTGCCTGTAGCTCTCCTCAACAAAGCACTCCCGAACTTGCCCGCTGGCAAAATCATGCTCAAAATGTAACCATCATCCGGGATGATTTCGGTGTGCCGCATATTTATGGAAAAACAGATGCCAACGCAGTTTTTGGGCTGCTTTATGCCCAATGTGAGGATGATTTTAAGCGGGTAGAGCAAAATTATATTTGGGCTACAGGCAGGCTGGCAGAGCTAGAAGGCGAGGAGGCTTTGTACAGTGATTTGAGAGCGCATTTGTTTATGACCCTCGACGAAGCCAGGGCTAATTATGAAAAAGCCCCTGAATGGCTCAAAAAGCTCTGTCAGGCTTTTGCAGATGGGATCAATTATTACCTCCATACCCACCCGGAAGTCAAACCTCGATTATTCACCCGCTTCGAGCCCTGGATGCCGATGTACTTTAGCGAGGGTTCTATTGGTGGGGATATTGAGCGTGTTTCTACGGAGGGCATCAAAGCTTTTTATGAAAATCGACCATCGGTTACCCTCAATGAATACGACGACAGGCATCCCGATACCTTTGCCGAACCTCAAGGATCCAATGGTTTTGCAATTTCCGGCAAACTCACCCAGTCCGGCAAAGCCATGCTGCTGATCAATCCGCATACTTCTTTCTATTTCCGGGGTGAGGTGCATTGTGTGAGTGAAGAAGGTTTGAATGCTTATGGGGCAGTTACTTGGGGGCAATTTTTTATCTATCAGGGTTTTAACGAAAAAACAGGTTGGATGCATACCTCCAGCTACTCAGATGTAATGGATGAGTTTGTAGAAAAAGTATCTAAAAAAAACGATCAATATAGCTATCAATACGGACAGGAACAGCGGAAAATAACTGAGAAAAAAGTCACCCTGAAATACAAAATTGGTGATGAATTGAAAGAAAAAACTTTTACGCTCTATCGCACACACCACGGTCCTGTTACCCACAAAATCGACGATCGATGGGTGTCTACTGCCATGATGTGGGATCCGGTCAATGCCTTGATACAATCCTATACCCGTACCAAAAAAAGCGGCTACAAGGAATTCAGAGAGATGATGAATATCCGCACCAATTCCTCCAACAATACCGTTTATGCTGATGCACAGGGCAATATCGCTTATTTTCACGGCAATTTTATCCCCAAAAGAGACACAGTCTTTGATTTTTCCAAACCCGTAGACGGCAGCAATAAAGCCACCGATTGGAAGGGCTTGCACACTGTAGAGGAATGTATCACGCTTCTGAATCCCCAAAATGGCTGGTTACAAAATTGTAATTCTACTCCTTTTACGGCAGCTGCCAAATATAGTCCTAAGCCTGAAAATTACCCGCTGTATATGGCCGTCAGTCCCGAAAACTTTCGGGGAATTCACGCCCAAAGAGTGCTCAAAGATGTAAAAAATCTAACGCTTGACGGTTTGATTCGGCTGGCTTATGATCCGGTTATTCCAGGTTTTGAGCAGCTCATCCCTGGCCTGATAGAAGCCTACAACCGCAAGCCAGACCAAAACCCAATGATAAAAGCCGCTATCGATACGCTGAGAACTTGGGATTTTAAAGTATCTACCAGCTCGGTGGCGATGTCGTTGGCGCATTTTTATGGGCTTCATTGCCTCAGAGAAGGAAAAGCTCCCCAAGATTTGAATGCCATGGAGCGTGTAAATTATTTTGGCACAGATGCGCCCATCGAGGAGCGATTAAGCCTTTTCAAAAAAACTCTTGAACAACTCAAAGCCGATTTCGGGCAATGGAATACCCCCTGGGGTGAAATCAACCGATTTCAAAGGCTTGACGGCGCAATTGAGTCTCACTTCGACGATCAAAAACCTAGCCTGCCTGTTGGGTTGGCCTCGGGGCAGTGGGGGGCACTGGCTTCTTATGGAGCGCGCTCTTTTCCAAATACCAAAAAAATCTATGGTACTTCCGGCAATAGCTTTGTAGCAGTGGTAGAATTCGGTGCCAAAGTCAAGGCAAAAAGCCTGCTCGCTGGCGGGCAAAACGGCGACCCTCAGTCACCACACTTCTACGACCAGGCGCAGCCTTATGTAGATGTAAAGTTCAAAGAGGTAGCCTTTTACGAAGAAGATGTAAAAAAACGCGCCAAAGAAACTTATCATCCCGGAGAGCGGAAAAAATAGCGTCTCCACCGTAATTTGTTGGATTTATTTGATTAATTTTAAGTTTAAAAAGAGCGTCTCTACTGTAATTTATTGGATTTTTGTGATTATTTCTAAGGTGCAATTAGATCAAACAAATCACAGGCAAAAGATTGTGTGAGGAGCATTCATCATAAAATCATATAAATTACAGTTCAGACAAAAAATCATATAAATTACAGTCTAAGACAATTTCTATGAAAAGAACCCTAAACATCCAGGATGAATCTTTGTCAGGCAAAATTTTAAATCAAATTGCTTTAGAGATTGAAAGTGAGATCATTACCGTAGCTGAGCTCATCACAGCCCGTGTAAACCAAGAAGTAGAAGATTATAATTGTTCTCTGAGCGGCTCCTACAAGGGCTTTATCCAGCCCTCCGAAGCCGAGCAAACCCTCAACGGCTATAAGCTCAACACTAAAAAAGCCATAGATGCCGAAAAACAGGTCTACGTCGCCCTCAATGCCTTTCAAAATAATGCCTTTTTTATTCTGATAGACAATCGCCAAGTCGAGAGCCTTGAAGAAGAAATCCTGGTTAATGAAATGAGTAATATCAGTTTTGTGAAGTTAACGCCTTTGGTAGGAGGGTGATAGATTTTTCAAGCTGACTCAGGGCTAATGGGGTCTAAACTATTTGAACCATGATTTTGAAATATCTTCAACTTCTCGTTGAGTAAAAGTTTCTGAAGCTAAAGCTGACATAATTATTTTATTTTTGTAGTTAAAGATACATGTTTTTCACTTAAATCTGAAATTAATACAAATATTCAAAGCCATGGCTGATCAATTCACAGACTTGAATATCTTTACCCAAAAACCCTTTTCTTCTAAAGTAAAGGCTTTTATAGACACACTTGTTGAAGAAAATACTCAGGGAAAAAGCTACTTTTACAATCTTAAAATATCTGGCAGCCCCAGCTACGAAAAGCTCAAAAAAGAATCAGTGGATTTTCGAAAAGAAGCCATCAGTTTTATGCTCCAAAAACTCAAATCTTATGGAGTATCAGGCTGGATGTACGATAAGTCGGGTTATGTTTACCAACAAACCCTGACTTTGATGATGCGTTCTAATCAGAATTTTGATGAAAATGACATCTTGGCAATCCTCCGGGTTTTGATATATGATGGCAATAATTTTTATCACTGGTTTCCCATTTACCAAACCTTAACCCAGTTAGAAAAATATGCCCGAAAAAACGGACTTACCCAGGAAGCCCGTCAGTTTCTTTATAACTTAAAAGATTTTAGCTTTCCTTACCGAGAAGAAGACCGATGCGAACTAAAAATCAAGGAAATTCTCACACTCACCGGAGATGTTGCACTGCAAATTGCACCCGTGGTTTTGGATGATTATGATGACTTTGGAAAGGGGGTAAATGCATTTACTGGAAATCTGGAAGATTCATTGAAAGTGCCGTATTATCAATTTATTACACTTTGCAAAAAAACCAAAGGTGGCAAACCTTCCCAGAAACTTTACTTGGAAATTGATAAAATCGCCCAACAAATCGGCACGGAGCCTTTTAAAAACCAACTCAAAGCCTGGTTATTACTTTTTAAGCAGCAAGAAGTCCGCTTGGAAACGCATATCAACATTTTTAATGGCAGAGAATATCATCATACTTCTCACGAATTTCTACGACCCAGCAATCTCGATGCCATCAAAGTAATGGTCTGGGCTGTTAAATCCTTTACCGACCCTGAGATATTACAAATTCTGGGCAATCTGACTGAAAAGTGCTTCACCAAAATCCCCAATAAAGGACCTCTTGCGGCAGGTGTAGGCAATGCCTGTATCTATACCCTGGCGCAAAGTGGGCTGAACGGCATTGCTTACCTTTCCCGACTAAAACTCCGCCTCCGGCAATCCAGCACCAAAGAAATGATCGAGAACTACATCCTTGAGGCAGCCAAAGAAATGGGTGTGACTCCTTCGGAAATTGAAGATATGGCTGTGCCTGATTTTGATCTCAAAGAAGGCAAAGCAGCTTTTGTAATGGGAGATTATCAGGCAATCCTGAGCATTACGGGCATTGGTAAAACACAAATCCAATGGCAAAAGCTGGATGGTACTACGCTAAAATCTGAGCCTGCTACCGTCAAAAAAGACTTCAAGACCGAACTCAAAAGCCTCAAAGATACCGCCAAGCAAATACAGACCATGCTCACTGCCCAGCGTGACCGACTCGATCGCGGATTGGTAGAAGATCGTACCCTGACAATCGAGCAGTTTGAGAATTTTTATCTGAATCACGGGCTGATGTGTTTTCTCACTACCCAACTCATCTGGTGTTTTGAAATTCATGGGAAGTTTCAGGATGCCTTTTATTTCAATGGCGTTTGGGTGGATGTGGATGAAAAACCTTTGGAAAATATCGAGTCTGTCCAAAAAGTAAAACTCTGGCATCCTATCCGCAAAAATATAGACGATATCCTGGACTGGAGAAACTTTCTGGCTAAACACGAAATTCGCCAACCTCTCAAACAAGCCTACCGCGAAATCTACCTCCTGACCGATGCCGAAGTCAACACACGCAATTATAGCAATCGGATGGCAGCACACCTCCTCAAGCAGCACCAATTCAACTCCTTGGCCAAACTGCGAGGCTGGAAATATAGCCTTCTTGGGGCTTATGACAAAGGCTACGACACCGAAACCGCTACTGTACAATTGCCTGAAAACTACAAAGCTGAGTTCTGGGTGCAGGAAGTCTACGCAGATGGAGAATGGACGGATTCGGGCATTTATAACTATGTATCTACCGATCAGGTACGTTTCTATCGGAATGGAACCCAACTTGAGATGACCGATATTCCTGCCCTGATTTTTTCGGAAGTGATGCGGGATGTAGATTTATTTGTGGGTGTAGCCAGCGTAGGGAATGACCCCAACTGGCGCGATGGCGGCTTACAACAATACCGCAATTACTGGGAGTCTTATTCCTTTGGTGATTTGAATGAACTAGCCAAAACCCGTAAACAAGTCCTTGAGCGGATCATTCCACGCCTCAAAATCGCCAAACAATGCCAAATTACAGATAAATTCCTGGTAGTAGCTGGTAAAATCCGAACGTATAAAATCCACTTGGGCAGCGGTAATATCCTCATGGAACCCAATGATCAATACCTCTGCATCGTACCCGATCGCAAATCCGAAAATCTAGGCGACAAGGTATTCCTGCCTTTCGAGGGCGATAATATACTTTCTATCATCATCAGCAAGGCTTTTTTGCTGGCAGAGGACACCAAGATTACGGATACGACGATTCTTAGTCAACTAGAAAGATGAAACCTTTATTTGAGCAAGACGCATAGGTGATAAGATTTGAACTTGCAATCGCTGTTCAACATTTTTAATTATTCCCAAAGTTAGCCTCTCAAACTCATATTGGGAAAAAATATAAATATATTAATCTTTAAACTATTGTAAATCAACAACTTAAAGGTTTGGCTTTGTATTGGTATAATACTTATTCGATGAGATTAAGACTCAATGCATAGCTGGTTGAAGAATGTTCCGAAAAGGCTTGTTTCCAAGATGAAGCGAGCTTTTTTTTATGCCCTTTGACTAGGTATGAATTTTTTTGATAAGCCCATCCATTCCCAAATCTAACCCTGTAAATCCTTTATTGGGAAAAAATCCAAACACATTAATCTTTAAATTGCTGTAAATCAGGAACTTAATAATTTGGCTTTGTATTGGTATAATACTTACCCGATGAGATTAAGACTCAATGCATAGCTGGTTGAAGAATGTTCCGAAAAGGCTTGTTTCCAAGATGAAGCGAGCTTTTTTTTATTTTTATGGATAGTCACCCAATCTTATATTTGGCTATACACTAGTGTAACAAAGCCTTCCAAGCCTCCTCTGTTTTTTCAAAATGAAACCCTTTAATTATTTCAGCGACTTTTGCTCGGATTTGGTCATTACACAAATTGCCGATACTGCCTTCGTGAGTATGCCTTAGGTCAAAATCAGGTTGGAAAGTACCGTTTTGGATAGAGTCGGCTATCTGTCGGTAGGCTTCCCGAAAAGGGATTCCTTGTAAAACCAGTTTATTGACTTCTTCTACGCTGAAAAGATATTGATATTTTGCATCTTCCAGGATATTCTCACGAATGCTGATATTTTCCAGGGAAAGTTTAGCGATGCGAAGTATATTTTTAAACTCCTCGAAGGCAGGCAGGAAATTTTCTTTAATGATCTGTAAGTCGCGATGATAACCTGAGGGTAGATTTGCCAGGATGAGACCGATCTCGAGAGGAAGAGCCTGTAGTTTGTTACACTTGGCACGAATCAATTCAAAAACATCCGGGTTTTTTTTATGCGGCATAATCGAGGAACCCGTAGTAAAAGCATCTGGGAAGCTGATAAAATCAAAATTTTGGCTGATGTAAAGCGTCACATCCATTGCCATTTTACTCAGTGTAGCAGCAAGGTTGGCTAGGGCAAAACCAACGATTTTTTCCACCTTCCCCCGCCCCATCTGTGCGTATACCACATTGTAATTCATTGATTCAAAACCCAGCAAATCTGTGGTTTGTTGGCGATCCAGGGGAAAAGAAGAACCATAACCGGCTCCTGAACCAAGTGGATTCTGATTGGCAATTTTATAGGCACTTTGGAGTAGCAGCAAATCATCACTTAGGCTTTCTGCATACGCACCAAACCAAAGCCCAAAAGAAGAGGGCATAGCTATTTGTAAATGGGTATAACCCGGCAACAGCACGTCTTTGAACCTGTTGCTCAGGGCAATCAAAGTATGGAATAAATCCAGGATTCCTTCGGCAATTTCTTTGATTTCATGGCGAATAAAAAGCTTCAAATCCAGCAATACTTGATCGTTGCGGGAGCGTCCGGTGTGTATTTTTTTGCCGATATCGCCCAGTTTTTGGGTCAAAAGGAACTCAACTTGAGAGTGTACATCTTCTACTCCTTCTTCTATGACAAAATTCCCAGCTTGTATTTCCTCATAAATGCGGATCAATTCGCTCTTCAGAAGCGTCCATTCGGAAGCCTGTAAAATGCCGATGCGCTCAAGCATCAGTGCGTGTGCCAGGCTTCCGACTACATCCCAGGGTGCGAGTAGCAAATCAAGCTCCCGATCCTTACCCACTGTAAATTCCTCAACCAATTGATGGGTTTCCAGCCCTTTATCCCATAGTTTCATAGGTTTTTAAGTATTTAGATTTAAATCTTTGAGCAAGTCACAGTACACATGGATACCTTCGTAGATTTCCGAAACGTGTACATATTCATCAGCAGTATGTGAGCGCATGGATTCTCCCGGGCCGATTTTTAAAGTAGGGAAGCTCATCAAAGCCTGATCTGACAAGGTAGGCGAACCAAAAGTACTTATTCCTAAGGATTTTCCTTTTTGAACAAGCGGATGCTCCAATGAAATCGCAGATGAGTTTAAGCGGAAAGAACGGGCTTTCATCTCGCTACGGGTACTTTTTTGGATAATCTCAAAGATTTGTTCATTGGTGTAGAGTTCATTGCTGCGTACATCTACCACAAAGCTGCAATGATCAGGCACTACATTGTGCTGATAACCTGCTTGAATCTGAGTGACGGTCATTTTAACGCGCCCTAATAACTCCGATTCGCGGGGAAATTCATAGGATTGAAACCATTCTAAGTCTGAAATCACTTCATAAATGGCATTGATACCTTCATCTCGGGCGGCGTGACCTGCTTTTCCTTTGGCAAGTCCATCAAGCACCATTAATCCTTTTTCGGCGACGGCCATTTGCATTTGGGTCGGTTCGCCCACGATGGCTACGTCGATTTTTCCCAATTCGGGAAGAATCAATGCAATGCCATGTTCTCCGGAGATTTCTTCTTCTGCTGTACCTGCCCAGATGAGATTAAAGTTTCTTGGTGATTCATTTAAAATAAAAAAAGTTGCTAGTAAAGCAACCAAGGAAGCTCCGGCATCATTAGCACCCAAGCCATAAATTTTACCTTCCTGTTCGGTGGCTTTGAATGGATCAAAGCTCCATTGGGCGTTGGGTTTGATGGTGTCGTGATGTGAGTTCAGCAGGATGGTCGGTCGCTCTGGTACAAAATCCGAAGAGCGAATCCATACATTATTTTTATTTCTTTCGGGTTGGAGTCCTTTTTCTTGGATAAACTCAAACAATAAATCTGCGCTTTGATGCTCTTCTTTACTAAGCGAAGGAATGGCGATCAATTTTTTTAGAAGCTGAACTACTTGATCTTGCATGTGTTGGTAATTAGTCATGATATATTTTTTCAAAATTATTCTAAAGATAGCATCGTTCCCTGCGCTGTGAGCATTCCCGCTATATCACAGACAAAAACCTCTTTTACACCTTGTTTTAAGGCATCAAATCCGTTTTTAAGCTTGGGAATCATGCCTTCCACAATGATATTTTCTTTTTTGTATTGCTCAAATGATATTTCGTCCAGATTCCGAATGACTGACATTTCGTCCTCGGCATTCAGCAAAACCCCCTTTTTTTCAAATACATAAAAAATGTGTACTTCAAAATCTTCTGCAAAAGCTGCTCCTAGGGTCGCTGCGATGGTATCTGCATTGGTATTGAGCAAATTACCGTGTTTATCGTGGGTAATGGCGCAAAATACAGGAACGATATACCGATCTAATAAAGGTCTCAGGATGGTGGTATTTACCTTGACGATATCTCCCACCCAGCCATAATCGATCTCACCTACGGGGCGTTTTACTGATTGGATGCTGTTCAGGTCTGCTCCTGTGAGTCCCAATGCCTGACAGGATTTGGCCTGTAACTGTGCTACTACATTTTTATTGATTAATCCTGCATAAATCATCGTGACCAAATCCAGGGTAGCTTTATCTGTAATACGTCGCCCCTCTATCATGTTTGGCACGATACCCATTTTTGCACCCAAGATGTTGGTGGTTTTTCCACCGCCATGCACGAGTATTTTTTTTCCATGGATTTGCACAAAATTATGGAGGAGTTGATCCAGGCTTTGCGGATATTCAATGATGTTTCCTCCGGTTTTTACGAGGGTGAGCTTTTCCATATTTTCTAAAAATTATGTTCTAAAATTGCCTCCAAAACTGCTTGTGCTGAAAACACCCGATTGGCTGCTTGTGGTAAAACCAGGGACTGCGCCCCATCAATCACCGCATCGCTGACTACTACATTCCGACGTACGGGCAAGCAATGCATAAAATATCCTTGATTGGTGAGTTGCATTTTTTCGGGAGTGACCATCCAGTCTATATCCTGGGATAAGACCTGTCCATAATGTGTGTAGGAAGACCAGTTTTTGACATAGACAAAATCTGCATCCTCCAGGGCTTTGTTTTGATCATATTCTATGTGTACTTCCCTGCTGAATTCGGGGGCTAGTTCATAGCCTTTGGGATGAGTCACAACAAACTCACAATCAAGTGCTTTTATCCATTCTACAAAGGAATTAGCTACGGCTTGAGGTAGTGCTTTAGGGTGTGGAGCCCAGGTGAGTACTACTTTGGGGTGGTTTTTACGGCGGTATTCCTCAATGGTGATTAGATCGGCAAAAGACTGTAAAGGATGTCGGATGGCTGATTCTAGGCTGACCACAGGGATACCCGCATACTGTACAAAACTAAGAAGTATCTGTTCGCTGTAATCTTCTTCCTGATCGGTCAGGTTGGCAAAAGCTCTTACTCCGATTATATCACAATATAAACCCATCACACCGATGGCATCCTTGATGTGTTCGGCTTTATCGGCATTCATGACTACGCCCATTTCGGTTTCCATTTTCCAGCTATCAGCCGTTACGTTGAGTACAATCACGGATAAACCCAGATTTTGTGCAGCTTTTTGCGTACTGAGGCGGGTACGCAGGCTGGCATTAAAAAAGACCAAGCCTAGGGTTTTAAATTTTCCGAGGTGGTTTTTATGAAAAGGATTTTTTTTGATTTCCTGTGCCCTGTGAAGCAGTCCGGGAAAATCTTCTACGTCTGAAAGTGCCGTAAAATGTCTCATGAGTTAGTTAATTTTCAAAACAGATTTTAAAGCTACTATAAATATATCAGCTTCTTCCAAGGTCATACCCAGAGGCGGTAACAAGCGAATCACGTGATTGCCGGAAGCACCCGTAAAGATAAAATAATCCATTAATAATTGCTTACGAATTTCTTTTACTTCAAAATCAAATTCGATACCCAGCATCAATCCTGCTCCACGCAAAGCCTTGATGGGTTGAATTTCAGATAGTTTTTCTTTGAGGTAATTTCCGGTATTTAGGGCATTTTGCATCAGATTTTCTTCTTTGATTATATCCAAGACGGCAATTCCGGCAGCACAACCCAGATGATTTCCTCCAAAAGTAGTTCCAAGCATTCCGTGCCAGGGTTTCAGACCAGGATGAATCAGTACACCACCCATCGGGAAGCCATTGCCCATACCTTTGGCCACTGTAATCAGATCTGGCTGGATGGCTGCGTATTGATGGGCAAAAAATTTTCCGCTTCTTCCATAGCCGGATTGAATTTCATCCAGAATAAGCAAGGTATCGTATTTTTTACAAAGCAAAGAAAGGCTTTGCATAAATTCTGCGGATGCTGCATATACTCCGCCGACGCCCTGAATTCCTTCAATAATCACCGAACTGACGTCTCCTTCATTCAGAGTTTCTTCCAGCAAATCCGGTTCATCAAAAGGCAATTTGATGACTTCATGGCTGGCGTTGATGGGTGCAATAATTTTTGGATTGTCGGTTACTGCCACCGCTGCAGAAGTACGCCCGTGGAAAGAGCGATCAAAAGCCACGATTTTTTTCCTTTGGTTATAAAAAGAGGCCAGTTTAAGGGCGTTTTCATTGGCTTCGGCACCTGAGTTACAAAAAAAAAGCTGATAATCTTCGTAGCCGGAGAGTTGACCCAGTTTTTGGGCAAGTTCTTTCTGGAGGGAGTTTTGGATGGAATTGGAAAAAAAAGCAATTTTATCCAATTGTTCTTTGATTTTTCGGACATAATGCGGGTGGGAATGCCCGATGGATATTACGGCGTGTCCTCCATACAAATCCAGGTACTTTTGCCCTTTTTCATCCCACAGATAGATTCCCTGTGCCTTGACCAGCTCAATGTCAAAAAGCGGATATACATCAAATAATTGCATCATTTTTTAGTCAATAGTTGATTGTCCATAGACAGACAGACACATATTTAGAATTTCTTTTCTTTTTGATTAAATATAATTTCTAAAATTGGTTTGTGATGGCACAAACCACGGCAGTGTGCGAAATTTTTAAAAATAAACGGCTTTAAGTTGGAGTCCGCAATTCTCCGGAAACTCAAACATCAGGTTCATGTTTTGCACTGCCTGCCCAGAGGCTCCTTTAAGGAGATTATCAATCATGCTAATTATCAGTAAATTACCCTCATATTTACTTAAATGCAACAAAGCTTTGTTGGTATTGACTACTTGTTTGAGGTCAGGATTTTCATGGGTGATAAATACAAAAGGATGCCCAGCATAAAAATCACGGTAAAGTCTATAAGCCTGGCTTTCGTCCAAATCTACAGAAGTATAAGCGGTTGCCATGATTCCGCGGCTGAAATTACCGCGCATAGGAATAAAATTAATTGCCGATTGAAAATGAGGCTGGAGTTGCTGCAAGCTTTGGCGGATTTCGCCCAGGTGCTGATGTGTAAAAGCCTTGTAAACCGACACATTGTTATTGCGCCAGCTAAAATGTGAGGTTTGGCTCAATGCTTGCCCCGCTCCGGTAGAGCCCGTTATGGCGTGTACGTGAATTTCTTGATCCAACAAACGTGCCTTTGCCAAGGGCAGCAAAGCCAGTTGGATGGCCGTAGCAAAACAACCCGGATTGGCTATGTGGCTATTTTCTTGTATCTGAGAATAATTTAATTCGGGAAGTCCATACACAAAATTGTTTCCTTCGGCTTTCAGGCGGAAATCATGGCTGAGGTCAATCACTTTGAGCCTTTCGGGTAGATTCTCCTGTGCGATAAACTGCCTAGCTTCGCCGTGAGGAAGGCATAAAAAAAGCACATCCAAATCTATATAATCTGGATACGGGACAAAATGCAGGTCTATTTCTCCCAGCAAATCTGTGTGTAACTGAGAGATCTTTTTGCCTGCTTGGCTCTTACTTTGCACAAACTGGATTTCTACTTCCGGGTGAGTGATCAGCAGCCTGATCAATTCCCCGGCCGTATATCCTGCACCACCGATGATTCCTGCCTGGATCATAAATTTTAGTTTTGAGGGTCTAAAGATTGATATATTTTTAATGAATTGGCCAATATTTTGGTAAATCCTTTGACATCCTCACCTGACCAGGCATTATTCATTTCGCCGTATTGGCCAAATTTGGCCTGCATCAGATCAAAGGGCGATTCAATACCTACCAGCTCAAAGCGATAAGGGTGTAATGCTACGTGTACCTTACCACTGACACGCTGCTGACTGTCTTCTAAAAAAGTCTCAATATTTCGCATGACAGGGTCTAAATAGAGTGCTTCGTGTAAAAACATTCCATACCAGCTTGCTAGTTGTTCTTTCCAATAGATTTGCCATTTGCTCAGTGTATGTTTCTCGAGTAATTGATGAGATTTGATGATGATCAAGGCTGCGGCGGCTTCAAAACCTACCCGTCCTTTGATGCCGATGATGGTATCACCTACGTGGATATCTCTGCCGATGGCATAAGAAGCAGCCAATGCATCCAAGTCACGGATGGCATCTACTGGATTTTCATACAAAGAATCATTGATGCCCTTTAATTCTCCTTTTTCAAAGAGGAGTGTGACGGTCTGGGGTTCATGTTTTTCCAATTGACTGGGGAAAGCGGCTTCGGGCAGGTGAAGGTGAGAGGTAAGGGTTTCTTTGCCGCCTACGCTAGTACCCCAAAGCCCTTTGTTGATGGAGTAAACCGATTTAGTCCAGTCGGCTTCTACGCCGTGGTTTTTGAGGTACTCGATTTCTTCCTGTCGGGAAAGCTTCTGATCACGAATAGGCGTAATGATTTCTATATCAGGTGCTAATACCTGAAAAGCCAGATCAAAACGTACCTGATCATTTCCTGCACCCGTACTGCCGTGTGCTACAAAACCTGCATTCAACGCTCGGGCATATTGTATAATGGCCAAAGCCTGAAAGATACGCTCCGAACTGACAGAGAGCGGATAGGTATTATTCCGCAGGATATTGCCATAGATCAGGTAGCGGAGGCATTTTTGGTAATAATTTGTCGTTTCGTCCAGGCACACGTGTTTTTTGACTCCCAGGGCGTAGGCCTTTTGCTCGATGCTTTGGAGCTCTTCCGAAGAAAAACCTCCAGTATTCACAATGGCAGAATACACTTCCAGTCCTTTCTCCTGAGAAAGATATTTTACGCAATAAGAAGTATCCAGACCACCGCTGAATGCCAGTACAACTTTTTGATTGGGGGTATTCATTTGATTAAAATTTTGCTCGTTTTATCCATTTTTTTGATATAATTCCCTGTCTCTTTCAAACGGAGCAGTATATGACGCTTAAATTTAAGCCATCTTTCGTAAACCTTAAAGGGATAATCCCAGGATTTGGATTTTTGTTTTTCTTTGGGGTCGAAGAGCATCCCAGTGCAGAGGCAGTGTTTGCGCTGGGTACGGTTGAGAATATCATAATTGACGCAACTTTGGCAGCCTTTCCAGAACTCATCGTCTTGGGTAAGTTCGGAGAAAGTGACGGGTTTGTAGCCTAGTTCGGAGTTGATTTTCATGACAGGCAGGCTGGTGGTCAGTCCGAAGATTTTAGCCTCTGGGAATTTTTTTTGGGAGAGTTCGAAGGCTTTTCCCTTGATTTTGGTGGCAAGCCCCATGCTTCTGAAATCAGGATTGACGATCAGCCCGGAGTGGGCGACGTATTTGCCGTGCGACCAGGTCTCGATATAACAAAAGCCTGCCAGTTCACCCAGATCACTCAGGGCAATGATAGCCTTTCCTTCCTGCATTTTCACTCGGATATAATCTGGGGATCTTTTGGCGATTCCCGTGCCGCGGATTTTAGCGGCTTCTTCCATCATGATACAAATACGCTCGGCGTATTCAAAATGCTGTTCGTTAGCTACCTGTATATGGATAGTTTTCATTGTAGACTCGAAAATATTGTTTTAAGTATGAGAATTTAGATAAATAATAGAAGAATTCTTTGGGAAAAACGGGGAGAAAAGTTCCCCAGGGGGCAATATGGTATTTTTACGCCCTGAGAGGGCGTGGGTTACGTACTGGGTGTGTACTTAGGATAGAACAATATGTACGGGATTCATATACCATAGCACAATGTTAGAAACAAATTATAAGATTCGCTAATAAATGGCTGAAATTATTTCGAATTTATAAAAAACCATGAAGGCTTTTTATTAATTTGAAAAGAAAGCGTTGTATTTTTACGGAAGTCTTAACTGTGATAAATAGGGGTAAAATAAATCAACTACTTGCCGGAGTACAAAAAATAGTCGAGGAGGCAGCAATTATTTTCCTGATTGGGAAAAGAGGGTATTATGGCCAAGTGCGGAGAAGTATGTATAAAGAAGGAGAATGAGCGGTACAAAAATTTAATATACTACAAAAATCCATAAAGAATACACTAACCCAAATTACGCACCAATACCCTTTTTTCATCATGCCGTGTTGTGGGAAGTGCTTGTTCACGCTTAAGGCTTTCAGAATTATTTGCTTTTATTTTAAATTCTTTGATTTGTTTTGAAGGTTTTTGGCCTGAGAAAAACTTTAGCCTTCGGATAGAATTCGTAAGACTTTCTTTTTATTTACACTATGAAGTGACGCTGAGCAGCACTTCCAAGAACAGGGCGATTAAAATTTCTCCAGATCGATAATAAAATTTTCAATAATTTTTTTGTTGTAAGCTTGCCAACCGCCTTGAAAGTATCGACTGGATACATGAATAAACTCTTTCATTCTTTCAGAGTTTAGTTGTTCAAGTAGTTTGTGATAATTAAGAGTCTTATCTTTTAATTTGATACAATATCCTGAATAAAACGTTATTTCATTATTTTTATCTTGTACAAAATTAAACTTAGGCTCATTATTCATATAACTAAAAACTATTTTATCTCCAAAGCTGGTATCAAGTCCTTGACTTCTTCCGAAAGCATACCATTCAGGAGCTTTAAGACTTCCTTTATCCCTTTGAGCAAGCTGTTCTTGGATAGATATTAAATATTGATAAGCTTTTGGAAATTTATTTTGTAAATCCTTGTCGGAAATAATTTGATGTTTACCATTAATTTTTTCGTAAGGAAATAAAATATATTCTTCAATTTTTCGATTTTTTGAATAGCGAGAAGCTTTAATAATTTTTTTTAAAATTTCAGGTTCTAAATCTACTTCTCCTTTATGTGTATTATAATATGTTTTAGTAGATTGATCTTTTCGGAATATATAAGCTCGATCCATCAATGTAGCTAATCCTACGTGAATATCACAGATTTCTTTTAAAGTTTTTCCTTTTTTTAGCTTTTCCGGTTTATTAATTGATAGTTGCCAGGCTGAATTTTCTTTAAACTCACTAAAACTAATGATTCTGTCTGGAGGATTCTCATTATCAAGGGGTACTTGCTCAATATAATGGAATGATTGTTTTTTTTTCTTATCAAATATTGTGATTGCGCTGTAAGTCTGTGCATCTGGAAAAAGTAATTGGTCGCGAAAATTGATTATTTTTTTGATATTTTGATTCTCAATAAAATAATCCCGTAAATAACGGGCGTTCTCGGTTGAAAAATACGAATTTGGTGTAATTAGCCCACAGATGCCATTTTCTTTTAAATAATGATCACACAGTTCAAAGAATGCAATGTAAATATCAATCACCCCTTTTTTAGAAAATGCATATTTGGATTTTATATATAGTCTGTCTTCTTTTGGTAGATGATGTACACGAATGTAGGGTGGGTTACCTACAATGAAATCAAATTTTTCATTGTGCTTATTTTCAATTTTTTTTAAAGCATCTTCTTCGTATATATTCCAGGTTAATCTTCCAATGTTCCAGTTAATTTTAATCTGTATAGATTGTTTAACCAATGAATCTAAATCTATTTTACACTTTTCAATAGCTTCTTCATCTATATCCCAACCATATACATTTTCCAGATTTTTCTTAATGTCATCTTTAGGTGAATACTCCAAAATTCTTCTAACGGTTTCTTTCAAAAATTGCCCGTCACCACAAGAAGGGTCAAGAATTTTTTTACCTAAAATTTCTTTATTTTTGTATCCAACTTCATCTAAAATCTTTTTTACAATATTGTCTGGGGTATAAACTTTTCCCTGTAATTTTTTCTCGTTTTGGTTTTTATAATTAATGGACATTTAATAGTTTTCTTCTAATTCCAGTTCAAATTCATAATTCTTGATTGCGGCTAAAAGCGTATATTCAAGTTTTTCTAAAACCTCACTATGATCATTGTCTACACTATTTAATTTTTGTACTTCTTTTAGGTTAACCTCCAATCTTTCCAATTTCCACAAGATTGCGTGTCTTTTAAGATAAAGATTTAACTCATTATAAATGTACCCTCCGAGCGGAGTTTTATAAATAATCTCGCCTTTGTTAGTTCTACCAAGATGTTCATCGTATTCTTGGCGTACTGGATCGATAAATCCTTTCATTCCATTATGAGGCTTTGTTCTATCACACGTGGGCCATTTTTGAGATTTCGCTCTATTGCAAAATTGACAAGAGTAAACAAGGTTATAATAATTATTTTTCTGGATAACTCCTCCCCAAAAAGCTTTCGGAACGAAATGATCAATCTGGAAATCCCTTGTCCTCTTAATAAAATCGGGAGCATTACAATATCCACACCTTTTATGAAAATCCTTTCTTAAAAAAGATTTATAATTAGTATATTTTTCATAAACCTTTGTACAGGTTCTCTTAGGTAAGTGCTCTCTAAATTTAATCATTTTTGCGATTTAATAGCTTTGAGGATTTCTTCGGTATTTTTTATAAGTTCTGACAGTTGTTCAGAACCTTCCCGGTATTTCAGTTTTTTAGGAGTTTTATTTTTTTTGGAAACATATCTTTCAATAAAATCATCCAATTCAATCAATTCTTCTTCTTCGTAAGCAGTTAAAGTCTTTGTTAATTTAATTTCATTTAATTCTTGTAGCCTTTTTTTCCTATCTTCAAACTTTTGTTTATAGTGTTCAATTTGTTTTTTTACTCTTTCCTTAAATTTGATTTTTTTATTAAGTTCCGGCTCACTCATAACATCCTTTTCATAGACCATATTTACATCATCATTTTGTTGAATGGCTTGTTCATCAAAACTAGTAAAAATAAACACAGGAAAGTCTTCGCGAATCTCTAAGATTTTTCTAACTACTTCATCTCCTTTATACTGAATATTTGAGTTTCTTTCTGTGAGATCAAAATCAATGATTACTGCGTCAACTTCTGATTCCAGGATTTGAGCAATTAAATCATCTATGTTTTCAGTTGGGAGTAATGGGATAATCTCAAAATCCTGATCGGCATATCGCTGAAATTGTTTGGTATCCTGGTCGAATTCATCTATATAAGCAATTGTGTATTTGGACATTTTTTGTTTCTTTAATTATTGTATGGTAATGTTATTTTTATTTTAAATCCTGGTCTGATATTTAGAAATCCAATAGAGCCGTTGTATTCCTCAAGAGTAGATTTTACTATCCACATCCCTAGGCCAGTCCCTACTTTTTGTCCATGTTTGTCTCTTTTGGTCGTAAAAAATAAATCAAAAATAATTTCCGGATGAGGTATGTCTGTTGAAAGTCCAGGACCAGAGTCTTCATAAATGATGTCGATATTTTCCTCTAAACTCAAACTAATCTTAATTTCTCGGGAGTTAGGAGCATCACGTCGACTAAATGCATCAATTGAGTTTGCTACTAAGTTGTTAAAAATGGCATCCAGGTCAATTTCAAAAGCTTTAAAATGTATGTCTTCCAGATGATTATTATCTATAACAATCTTTGTGCAACGTTCGGATAATATTCCTTTCCACGTATTTTTAAAACTATTAAAATAATCAATAAGGTTAATTAATTTTCTTGTCCTTTTATCTTTCCTGACTGCTTCTATGGAAAAGTCCAACCAATATTTTAATCTTTCGTCTTGTTTTTTTATATCTTCCAATAAAACAAAAGGATTTCTATAATCCGGGAGATGTTCAACCTGCTCAGATTTAATCAAATCTTGAATGAGGGTCTTCAATTCTACATTTCTTGATCCTATTAATCTGCTTAGGGATTTAAATTCGTGAGTAAAAGAAGTAATAATTAATCCTGTTGCAGCTAAAATACGCAATATTTTTTGTTCTTCCTCTAATTCATCTAGCTCCTCTTTATAGATTTCAATAGCTGAAATAAGTGTATTTCCATCTTTCTGCTGGTAATTTGTAATTTGTCCATTAGTTGGATTATGTTGTTTTACAGACTCGATGATTTCATCGGCTTGGTTTAGAATAGACCTTTTAGGATTTTTTTTATCATAGATTTCTTTGAGAGACATCATGATTTGGTTTCTATCTTTTTCAAAAACCTCAATGATAGCAATAATTAACTCTTTAAAAGTTAAAAAAACAGAATTCTCTTGTAATCCTTCTCTGCTGGATTTATCTTCAAAGTTTATATTATCTATACGCGAAATATTAATGACACCATAGACTTGTTGTGGACGAACTTTGTAGCCTCTCCGGGTAACTGTCGGACTGCTGGCTGACCTACTTCCCAAATCCAACCAATCAAATGCATTTCCCTTAATTTCACCATAAGGTCTCACTCGAAAGTCATCTCTAAATATTTTAATTCCGCCGAATTTATCCAGCCAATTCTTTCGGTCTCTTGGGTTAAAGAATTTGAAAGGATAGGCTTCTATATTTTTGGTATCTCCACCTCTTTTCATAAAATAAAAGGTGAAGTCAAAAGAACCTATTTTTTCAAGATTATTATTTTCATCAATATCCTTAAAGCCAGGAAGAAGTTGATTCACCGTAGTTTCTATTTCTAAAAAACTATTCTTAAATGTTTCAGGATTAAATTGATTATTCTTTGAGATTTTAGATGAAAAGAAATCTAGTTTCTCAAGATCTTCTATTTTTAATTCATTCCTATTTATTACAATGGTAACTTTTTTATCTTCTGTAATTCTAGCAAACAATTTATAATCATAATCATCACAAATAGTAGCTTGCACTTTACCATAATTTTTTGGGTGCAGTGTATTAAAAAGAAAAATATCAAAAGTTTTTTCTTCCTTAGGCGGGATAAGAAGTTCCAGATTAGTGTAAAGTTGGTTGATTTCTTTATCTTCCCAAATATCTCTTAATCCGGAGATTTTGATGAATGTTCCTCTATTGTAATTCCAGTTATCCAAGATGTTCGAGGGCAATTCAAAAGGTGTTAGAATTTTAATGATTTCTTCTTTAAGAGTTAAATCTTCAATAATGTTTAATTCTGCCGTTACTTCATTGATAGTTTTATTCTTTTCCTCAAACTTTTCCCAGTTTACTTTCCACATGATACCTACTTCCTTTTCAGTTTTAGTAAGCATGAGGCATTCTTGTCCTAATCTATCCAAAGCAAAACGACCTATACCCTTTGCTCCCGTTTTTATTCTGCCTTTGTCAGTTTTAAAGTCATATTGTTTATGGTCGGTTCCCACCACCATCCAATGATCCTTGATGATTTGTTCAGTCATGCCTTCTCCATCGTCAATGATATACATGCAATCACTTTTGATATTAAATACAAGAATTGCAGTACTTGCATCTGCATCATAGGTATTTTTTATCAATTCAATAATTGCCCCTTCTGCATTGGCCACATTTTCTCTACCAATTAGCCTTGCTGCGCGCGCCGAAACTTTAAATTCTACCTGTGCCATATTCCAAATTTATCATGTTTTTTCGAAACGTAAAAATCAATAGCAGAAAATAAAAATCCTACAGTCATTTCCCAGCTTTACAATGTTTTTCATAAACAGAAAAAACAATCAAAAATTTGATTTTCAAATACGCACCCGATTCCTTAAATTCATCTGCACAAAAATCAAAATTTGTATAATTTTGTAGCCTTTTCGGGATGTAGCGCAGCCTGGTAGCGCGCCATGTTTGGGACGTGGAGTCCGTAGGCTCTAATCCCGCCATCCCGACGCTGATACAGTCAAAAAGCCTTTAAACGTATCCCTCCCAGGAAGTCAAGGTTATGCGGTATGTTTATCCAGATTTTTTTGAAAGTTCTGTGGGTAGAGATTTTGGAGATGTTGGATGGAAGTTTGGTTGATGTTTTCTTTGCCCAAAGGCTGTGATAGTATTAAATAAGTGATGCTGTTGGTTCAAAACAGTAAATTAACAAGGCTATATAGTAAATGCACAAGGCTATATAGTAAATGCACAAGGTTATATAGTAAATCAACAAGGCTATATAGTAAATGCACAAGGCTATATAGTAAATCAACAAGGCTATATAGTAAATGCACAAGGCTATATAGTAAATGCACAAGGCTATATAGTAAATGCACAAGGCTATATAGTAAATGCACAAGGCTATATAGTAAATGCACAAGGCTATATAGTAAATGCACAAGGCTATATAGCAAATTAA
>JANRIC010000250.1:0-16582 GCA_033765345.1 Microscillaceae bacterium | reverse complement strand
CTTTGAGCCGCTCCTCAAAGACCTGTGCGGGGTTTTTCCGGTTTTTAAGGTCAAAGCCTATGTTTTCGTAGTCTTCGTCTTCGTAATCGTCCTCGTATTCCGAGTTGGATTTGTGTGTGTAGTCTGGCATAGCTTAAAAGGTTAAAAATGTGATAGTTATGTGTTGATTCTCCCTCAAAAGTGGTTCTCCGTCCCTATTACGAAGTTAAGAATATGGGGCTAAATAGGCAAGTGTTTGGAGGATTTTTTTTGCTAATAATTGCAATGAAGCATTGATTATGTCATTGCTAACCTTTCTTTCAATACAACATCACACACTATAATTCCAACACTACACACTATAATTCTAATATTACACACTAGAATTCAGACATCACACACTAGAATTCCAACGTCATACACTAGAATTCCAACATTACACACTATAATTCAGACATTACACACTATAATTCAGACATTACACACTATAATTCAGACATTACACACTATAATTCAGACATCACACACTATAATTCAGACATCACACACTATAATTCAAACATCACACACTATAATTCAAACATAACGCACTAGAACAAGCCTTTGGCAAACGCATACAGGCATCTTACAGACTTAAAAAACCACTTACAAATCAAATTCTCGATACATTCACAGAAACTTAACCTCCTTTTTTTGAAAGCCCTCCTTTTTTTGAAGTGATTTGTAAACAAACTTATTCAATTTTGTATGAAACAGATTCTACTAGGCATTATAGCCTTATTCGGGCTTTTTTCTTCGCTTTATGCACAAAGTATTCAGGGACAATTAACAGAACTTGAGCGAAATACGCCCCTTCCTGGTGTCAATGTTGTGTTGCTGAATACGGCTCGAGGTACGGTCTCGGCCACAGATGGAAGCTTCAAACTGGAAAATATCCCCAACGGAAATTATACCCTCCGCATCAGTCACGTAGGCTACCAACTCATCGAGCTGCCCGTCCAAGTCCCCAGCGAAACGCAAAATCTGCAGATAGCCCTTGAGCCTTCTATCATTGAACTGAACAAAGGCATCGTCATTACCTCTCAAAGACGAGAAACTTCTCCCCTCGAGACCCCAGAAGTGACCTCGGTACTCACGCGAGACGCACTGACTCAGCTTGCTTCAAGGGCAACACCTGAAGCGATGATGGGTATGACTGGCGTATGGATACAAAAAACCAATCACGGTGGAGGTACCCCTTTTATCCGTGGGCTTACGGGTAACCAAACCCTCATCATGATCGATGGCATTCGCCTCAATAATTCTACCTTTCGCTTCGGACCCAACCAATACCTCAATACCATTGACCCGCTCACCCTGGAAAGGATTGAAGCCGTGCGAGGTTCAGGGTCGGTACAATATGGTAGTGACGCCCTGGGTGGAGTCGTGCAGCTCATTAGCAAAGACCCCTACTTTACCCAACAATGGAAAGCTTCGGGCGAGCTTTATCTCAAATATATGAGTGCCGATATGGAAAATACCGTCCGTGGAGATATACAATTATCAAACTCTAGATTTGTTCTGCAAGGAGGTTTTACTTATAGTGATTTTGGAGATGTGAAGGGCGGAAAAGGAATCGGTAAGCAAATCCCAAGCGGCTATGAGCAAATCGCCGGAGACCTCAAAGCCAAGTGGCAACTCAACTCAAGAAATCTACTAACCTTTGCCTATCAGTATCTAAAGCAAGAAGACGTGCCACTTTTTTACAGAATTCAACTGGATGATTTTAAAATCAATCAGTTTGATCCCCAAAAGCGTACTTTGAGCTACCTGCGTTGGGAAAGCTTTTACAAAAATAAATGGTTTCAGAAAGTCAGCGTGACGGGCTTATATACCCAATCCGATGAGGGAAGGCAGTCTCAAAGAAACAACTCAACGACCTTTATAGAAGAAGAAGATATTGTCAAGACTGGCGGGGGTATCTTGGAAATCTACTCCCAGCCCACTAAAATCTGGGAATTTACGTCCGGTGCAGAATATTATTATGATGAAGTGTCCAGTGCTACCACCCGTATCAACCTCAATGACAACTCGAGCGCAGAGGTCAGAGGTTTGTATCCTGATGGCTCCACCTATGGCAATCTGGCGATTTTCAGCTTGCATAGCCTGGATTTGGGTAAAATTTCTTTGAAAGGTGGCCTGCGTTACAATACTTTTGTGATCAAAGTCCCGGATGAAAACCTAGGCGAATCCACCATCAAACCTTCGGCTTTGGTTGGTAATTTTGCCATACAGTATGCTTTTCACCCACAGCACCGCCTCATTGCAGCAGTCAATAACACCTTTCGAGCCCCCAATATCAATGATATGGGTACTTTGGGCATTGTAGACTTCCGCTATGAAGTACCTGCTTATGACCTCAAACCGGAGCAATCGCTCAATTTTGACCTCAGCTACAAAGCCAACCTTAAAAATTTCTCTGCCAATATTTCCTTGTATCACCATGAATTAAAAGATTTAATCACCCGTGTTCGAGGTACTTTTAATGGGGCAGATTCTATCAATGGCATTGCGGTGTATGTCAAAGAAAACGTGATTAAAGCCTTTATTCAGGGAGTTGAGATGGATTTTGCTTATAGCTTTGCCGATCATTGGGCAACTTATGGAAGTTTGGTATTTACCTATGGCGAAAACAAACCCACCGAAGAGCCTATCCGTCGGATTCCTCCTTTGAATGGCAGACTTGGGCTGAAATATAAAAGCGATTTTGGATTTCAGGCAAACCTAGAATGCCTCTATGCTGCCAAACAAACCCGCCTGGCCAACGGCGATAGATCCGATAACCGCATTCCGGCAGGAGGTACGCCCGGCTTTCAGCTATTCAATTTGTATCTGGGCTATCAGTACAAGTGGTTTCAGGTCAATGCCGGCTGGCAAAACATCCTGAATGAAGCGTATCGTACACACGGATCGGGGATTGACGGCTATGGTAGCAGTTTTTGGCTGGCGACCAGGTTTCGTTTTTAAGAAAATAAAACCGAATCGGCGAGCAAACTCACCAAAGGACACGATTAAAAATATCACCATACCCCTTTTCTTAGGCAAAAAAAATCCCGGCGTTCTCGCTGGGATTTGATCATGAATGATATAAACCCATTACCCATTACTCATTACTCATTACCCATTACCCATTAACCATTACTCATTACCCATTGACTTAGGTTTTGCGTTTCTTTTTGCGAGCTGCCGGGAAGAGAATATTATTAAGAATTAGTCGGTATCCGGCGGAGGTTGGGTGTAGATTCAGGTCGGTTGGGTCTTCACCTACAAAATGCTGATAATCTTCAGGATCGTGACCCCCATAGAAAGTCCAAAAACCTTTGCCATACGTACTGTGAATGTAACGGGCTTCATCAATTTTTTTAGTTTCACCCATGACCACCACATCAGATTTAATGAGCGATTTTTTAAAAGCAGTAGTCTGCCCCATAAAACCCTTGATCATATTGGTGTGGCATTGGGTAAGCATTGTAGGAATGGGATCCCATTTGGCAGAAAAGGTAAACAAAGAAAAGAAATCGTTATTTTCTCTTAGTCCGCGCTCGAACTGTTGATTATCAATATCCGAATATTCGTATTCATAAGGATTACGATTCAGTTTAAAGTTTTCAAAGGCAAAAGTCTTGCTGAAGTCCAATTTGCTTTGTGCCTGAGGGTCTGCAGGGTCGCCGTCATACATACTTTCGCAGATATCAAGTCCATCGGCAGCCAGGGCGATGTCGTAGGTATCTGCTGCAGAGCACATCGCAAAGAGAAAACCTCCGCCGGCGCAGTAATCTCGTATTTTTTTAACAACCGATAGTTTTAATTGAGAAACCTTTTTGAAGCCGTATTTTTTGGCAGTAGTTTCAAATTCTTTTTTCTGCTCGATGTACCAGGGGTGATTGCGATAATGGGCATAAAATTTACCCAATTGTCCGGTAAAATCCTCGTGATGTAGGTGCAACCAGTCGTATTTAGGTAGTTCATCTTGCATGACTTCATCGTCAAAAATTACGTCATAAGGGATTTCAGCATAAGTGAGTACCAGTGTTACGGCATCATCCCAAGGCTGCTTGGATTTAGGGGAATAAACTGCAATTTTAGGAGCTTTATCCAATCGCATAGCATCCATATTGGCTTCTGGACTGCTGATTTCTTCTAAAATGGCGGCTGCTTGAGCATCGGAAATCACTTGATAGCTCACGCCTCTGATGCGTAATTCTTCTTCAAATTTTTGATTATACGTAAACATAAAGCTTCCGCCTCGGTAGTTGAGCAACCATTCTGCCTCGGAGCCTTGCGTAAGTACCCAATAAGCTATACCATAAGCTTTTAGGTGATTCACCTGAGTTTCATCCATGGGGATAAATATATGTGAAGCGCGACTAAGAGGGCTGATCAGGAGGAGTAAAAAAAACAAGAATAACTTTTGCATGAATCTGTTGGATTTTATTTTTCTAGTAAGGATATTTGGACTTATACAAATGTAACAAAATATTCTTAAATTGGACTCATAGTATATTGTTAAATTTATGCATAACCTACGCACGAGATTTCATATAAGCAAATAAAAACCATGAATTATTTAGAAAATGTTAAAGAGGGCTTGCGGTCGGTTCAATCTAACTTGCTTCGGTCGGTTCTTACAGCTTTGATCATTACCATTGGGATTACGGCATTGGTGGGTATTTTGACTGCCATTGACAGTATGCAAGCACAAATTAGGGATAGTTTTGCTGATCTGGGAGCAAATTCTTTTGATATCAAAGTGCCAGAACGCCAACGCGGACCTTTCGGACGACAAGACAAAGTGTATCCCCCCATAGAATACCGCCAGGCCAAAGCCTATGTAGATAATCTGGCATTTGATGCCAAAATCAGTCTGAGTGTATCGGTGACAGGTGCTGCCGAAGTGAAATATTTGTCCAAAAAAACCAATCCAAATGTGATGGTAATAGGCATCAATGAACATTATCTATTTTCTCAAAGCCTTGACCTGGAATCAGGGCGAAATTTCTCAACCATTGAGCTGAATCAGGCTAGTTTTGTGGCAATTCTTGGATTTGAAATTGCCGAAACCCTTTTTGATAAGGCAAATCCTATCAATGAACTGATCAACATCCGGGGGTATAAATACAAAGTAGTAGGTGTACTTCAGAAAAAAGGCACCAGTGAGGGGGGAAGCGGCGACCGACAGGTGCTTATCCCACTTGAAAATGCCCGCATCCAAATAGATAGCAATGAACCTACCTACAATATCTCGACCATCTTGAATTCTACTACTGATTTTGATTATGCCATTGGAGAAGCAACTAGCTTGATGCGCAGAATTCGCAAAGATCCTTTAGGAATGCCCGAATCTTTTGAGGTTGAAAGAAGTGAAACCCTGATTGAGCGGCTTAATAACATCACGAGTTATTTTCAATTGGGAGGTGGTTTAGTGAGTTTTATCACCTTACTGGGGGCAGCCATTGGGCTGATGAATATTATGATGGTGTCGGTCACAGAGAGAACCCGCGAAATCGGCGTTAGAAAAGCTTTAGGAGCCACCCCAAGGCGCATCAGAGAGCAATTTTTGATTGAAGCCATTGTGATTTGCCAGTTAGGAGGGATCGCAGGTATCATTTTGGGGATCACGATCGGCAATTGGGTAGCCGTGTTTTTGGGTTCGGAAAAATTTATCATCCCTTGGCTTTGGATGATTATTGCGCTTTTTACGTGTGTTTTTGTTGGAATTGCGTCAGGATTTTATCCGGCTTACAAAGCTTCTAAATTAGATCCGATTGAATCTTTGCGTTTTGAATAGTTTTTTAATAAATTACCTCTATATTTGTTAGAATATCATTTTTAAAATATTGGAATGACAAATCACGAAACGACTTACAGAAAAATAGAAAATCGATTTGCCTTCAATCCGGCAAATATCGTCCTATTGATCCTTTTTCTGGCAGCAGCCGTAGTCGCTTTTATGTTTTATAGAAGCAGTAGCAAGCTTGATGCCGTTAATAAAGTCAATACGGAGCGTATTGATAGCTTGGTAGACAAATCTACCGAGTACGTCCAAAAAATCAAAAACCTGGATGACAAGGCCTTCCGCTTGGAAAAAGAAGCCCTTCAGCTCGATGCCGAAAGAAAAAGACTGATTCAGGAAAAAGATTCTATCTCCCAACTATTGGCTTATACCCGTGCTAATGAACGAAATGCACAAGCCAAAATCGCACAACTACAGAAACAACTAAACACGTTGCAGGGAAGATTGAACGAAGTACAGAAAAAATACGATGACCTTCTGGCCAACAGTGGCGTATCTGGCGAAGATTTTCAAAAACAAATTCAACAATTGACAGCCGAGAGAAATTCCCTTTCTCAAGAAAACCAGCGATTACAACGCGAACTTCTGGCAGCTACCGGCAATGCGGATAATCGTACGGCAATTTTTACGACACGTATGAAAGCCCAACCCGGCGAACTGAAAAGAGGAAAGTTCTCACCTTCTACCCGCTCTCAAAATACAGACCGATTAGAAGTTACATTCGCGCTGAGCCGAGCTCCCAAACCTACCGAAAACCTGATATTTAAGGTTTTTGACAGTGCTAATAAAGAAGTGCCCATTAATCCTCGTTATCGAAATGAATTTAATGCCCCCGCAGACCCCACCAACCAAAAGGTAATCTTGGAGTTTGAAAACGGAATGCTCGATCGCCGTGCCAGTGGGACTTATTCGGTACGTTTATACCTGACCGATGTAAACAAAGGGCTGGAAGATCAGGAAATCGGAATCAATCAGTTCGAATTAAAATAATTGGAACTTAGTTTTTATATTTGAGTTTTAAAGATTATATTATCTAAAAATAATATTGTTCAACTAAATAAAGGAGGTTAAAAATTAATAAGAATTTCAAAAAAAACACCCGCGGGAGAAAAGAAGAGCCTTACCGGATCAATCATAAAATTAGAACTCCCAAGGTGCGTGTGGTAGGTGATAATGTCGAGCCCAAGATTTATCCCATTGAGGAAGCTATCAAATTGGCTGAATCCCAAGGACTTGACCTAGTAGAGATCGCTCCCCAAGCTGATCCGCCGGTATGTAAAATAGTCGATTATTCTAAGTTTAAATACGAGCTTAAGAAAAAAGCTAAAGAACTCAAAGCCAAAGCTCAAAAGGTAGTCGTCAAAGAAATTAGGTTTGGACCTAATACAGATGATCATGATTTTAATTTTAAATTAAATCACGCCAAAAATTTCCTCAGTGAGGGAGCCAAGCTCAAGGCTTACGTTCATTTCGTGGGAAGAACAATTGTATTCAAAGAACGTGGCGAAATCCTATTGCTTAAATTTGCCCAGGGATTAGAAGATTATGGTAAGGTAGAACAAATGCCTAAACTAGAAGGAAAAAGAATGACCCTCATCATGTCCCCTAAACCATCCGGCAAAAAAACAAAACCCGTAGAGAATAAAGAAAAGGATAAAGAAAAAGAAAACAAGGTGAGTAATAAGGAAAAAGAAAACAATTGATACAATTCTTCAAAAATATTTTTTATATTTGCAGCCTTAAATTTGTAAAATTAATCATTTACTAATGCCTAAGGTTAAACCAAACTCCGGAGCTAAGAAGCGATTCAAACTGACGGGTACGGGTAAAATCAAGAGAAAACACGCTTTTAAAAGACATATTCTTACCAAAAAGTCTATCAAAAGAAAGCGTAATTTAACTCATGATACACTTGTACATCAGTCTGATGAAAATAACGTAAAAGCTCTTCTCTGGATATAATCTGTTTATTTATTCACTGATTGAGGCCCCCAAGTAGTAAGCTGTTCCTCTATGGAATGCTTATTCGCCAAAAATCTAAATTTTAAAAATATGCCACGTTCGGTAAATGTCGTCGCTGCAAGAAAGCGTAGAAAAAAAATGATGAAGCTGTCCAAAGGTTTCTTTGGGCGTAGAAAAAATGTGTGGACGGTCGCCAAAAACACCATCGAAAAAGGCTTGGGCTATGCCTACCGCGACCGAAAAGTCAAAAAACGTAACTTTCGCCGCCTCTGGATACTTCGTATCAATGCAGGAGTTCGTGCGTACGGATTAAGTTATTCAGAGTTTATCCACAAATTAAAATTGGCCAACGTAGAACTCAACCGAAAGGTACTGGCTGATTTGGCACTTAACAACCCTGATGCTTTTCAGGCTATTGTTGAAAAAGTTAAATAATATTTGTAAGGATACTCATGAAGGTTGAATGAAAATTTTCGTTCAACCTTTTTTCATTTTTTATAAATGTACATATTTATACCAGGCTTTTTCATTTTGTATGATTTTACCTTAATTTGGCCAATCAATTCATTTGTAAAGAGTCCTGTGGACTTTGTGAAACTTTAAATAAACGAAATACATTCCATGGCATATTTATTCACATCCGAATCAGTTTCGGAAGGTCATCCGGATAAAATCTCAGATCAAATTTCTGACGCAATCCTGGATGCCATGCTGGCACAAGACCCCAAATCACGCGTTGCTTGTGAAACGCTTGTCACAACTGGACAAGTAGTCGTAGCCGGTGAAATCACTACCAAGGCCTACGTAGAAATCCCGGATGTAGTCCGTGAAACCATCCGAAAAATCGGATATAATCACCCTGATTATCGTTTTGACGCTGAATCTTGTGGCGTGATGGTCAGTCTGCATAGTCAGTCACCCGATATCGCTATGGGTGTTGATGAAGGAGACGATAAAGAACAAGGTGCCGGTGACCAGGGCATGATGTTCGGCTATGCAAGCAAAGAAACTCCTGAGTTGATGCCGATGGCACTGGCCTTCTCTCACCGCCTCGTCAAAGAACTTGCTAACATTCGTAAAGAAGAATCTCACCTGATGCCTTACCTTCGCCCAGATGCCAAAGCACAGGTGACCATAGAGTACGGATCGGATAATCTACCTAAAAGAGTGCATACGATCGTGGTCTCTACCCAACACGATGATTTTGATGAAGACAAAACAATGCTACAGAAAATCTCCGATGATGTGATCAATATCTTGATTCCTCGTGTAATTCCTGCCGAATTGTTGGACGAAAACACCGTATATCACATCAACCCTACCGGCAAATTTGTAATCGGAGGACCTCACGGAGATGCCGGACTGACCGGGAGAAAAATTATTGTTGATACCTACGGAGGTAAAGGTGCACACGGAGGTGGTGCTTTCTCAGGTAAAGACCCTTCCAAAGTAGACCGAAGTGCCGCTTATGCAACACGCCATATTGCCAAAAACTTGGTAGCTGCCGGAGTAGCCGATGAAATCCTTGTACAGGTAGCCTATGCCATTGGCGTAGCCCGTCCGGTATCCATCAATATCAATACATACAATACTGCTCGTGTAAGCCTCTCTGATGAAGCCATTGCCGAAAAAGTAGCCGAGATTTTTGATATGCGCCCCAAAGCCATCGTAGAGCGACTGGGACTTACTAATCCGATTTTCTCCGAAACAGCCGCTTATGGGCACATGGGACGTGAACCCTTCAAAAAAGAAGTGGACATCTTCCCGGTTACTATACAGGAAGATGAACACGGAAAGCAGGAAATCCGCAAAAAAATTAAAAAAGAAGTGGAATTTTTTACTTGGGAAAAACTCGACTATGTAGACCAGATTAAACAGGCCTTCGGCTTGTAATATGAGATACTGTGATATGATCGGGTAAACTTATCTGAAAAGATAAATTTGCCCGATATTTCTCAAAATTGCGTTCAACTAATACCAAACCGACCTTATCCCATTAAGCAGCATGAGCCATTCAAGCGAAGAAAGCACCGGCCGGGGCTGTGCGGCATTCATTAACCTCATTCTTTCAGCCATTATTTTGCTGGTACTCGCTGTTTTTTTGTTGCCTGATTTCATTCAATTACCCGACTGGTTTAGCAACTACGTAGATGTGACCAAGGTTGAAAAACGGAAAGTTTGGGGAAAAGCATACACCTTTCCACTCAATGATCCAAGACCCCGATACGTACTTTTTTTAAATACACGACCTGAACGAAAGAAAATTACTAAAATTATCAAGGAGAAAAATCCTGAAAAATTTTATGAAATCCTGCTTACCTGCAAAAAAATAGGGAAAGCCGAAGTACTCTGGGAGAAAAAATTAGGACACTTTTACCCCAATGGATTCCCGGAAGTAACCCTCTTACTGGACTCAAGTTCTATCTATGCCGCTTTTCAAAAGGATATTTGGGCTTATACACCAGAAACAGGAAAAGAAAAATGGCATATCCAACTCAATGAAGCCCTACCCGAGGGTTGTACGCATTGCGTACAACTGGATCAAAAGCAAAAAGTAATGCTCCTGCAAACTCATTCCAACCGACTCAAAGGTATTGATCTGATAACTGGTATGCCTCTATGGGAGAAAAACTTTCCTGCCACGATTTCCCAAGAGCTTCTCAATCTACAACCTGAGCTCAGAAATTCAGGAATCATTCTTTTTAGCATGAACTCTGGAAATGCTGAAAATCAGTGGATTTATATCAATACCCTTTCTGGTAAAGAAGTTCAATCCGTCGCTTTGCCCCAAAATCTAAAATATACCATACTTCATCAGGAACAACTTTACTTACTTTTCACACAAAAAAATCAGGATTTTATTGAAAAAATTCAACTCCCCGAAGGCAAAAGTTTATGGAAAGTGCCACTGACCCGAGAAACAATCCTAAAACCCGCTCAGATCACCCTGGAAGATTTTTATGAAAGCAACGGGCATTTTTATAAAATTGGGCAAGACCCTAACGGAAGATATGACCGCGTGATAAAGATTGAGAACAATACCGGAAAATCTCAAATGCTATACGAAACACGAGACTACGAACTAAAATTTCTCCACGAAGATGCCCGAAGATTGTATATACAAGCCTGGAATAAATCCAAAAACTCCCACATGGAACTCTGGTGCATTGAAAAAGACTCTGGCAAAATTTTATGGACTTTCTTGCTGGATGCTAGCCTGGATTTTTTATCCATGGATCAAAACCTGGACTTGCAACTCCATACCGAACGAAGAATGCTGTACTGTATACAAGGGCTAAAGCTACCTCGTCGCTTGCAGGTCTCTGTCCTGGATGTAACTCAGGGTACACTGCTCCGCCAACAAGAATATCAAGTAGAAGATGCCCCCTGGACCGGTGTTCAATGGTTGGAAGGAAAAGCGTATCTCACCATAGGTGATTTGTATTTGCTCGATTTTGAAGAATTAATATTGAGTACTGAGTGGCCTTGATGCTGAGATTTTAAATAAATTAAATTTTTTAAATCCACCCCTGTTCTTTATACCAAGCAAAAGCATCTCCAAAGGTATCTTCTAGGCTTCTGGGAGAGTAGCCCAATTCACGGCGAGCCTTCTCGTGTGAAATCACAGGGTTAGACTGGGAGGCGTGGAGCATATCTTTGGTAAAAAGCGGTGCCTTGCCGCTAAGTTTGCTGCTTAGTTGAATAAAAGGCAGCAATGCATACATCACCCAAAGCGGAAGAATCCGGCGGGGCATTTTCTTCCCAGTAATCTTTTGTACCAATCCAGGCACATCTTTCATCTCCAGCATCCAACCTGTGAGCAGATAGCGTTCGCCCTTTTTACCCACTTTGGCAGCCTGAACGATGGCCTGCGCCACATCCCTTACATCTGCATAATCACTTAGCCCTTCCATCAAAAAAGGAATTTTGCCTTTATAAAAATCAATCATTGCCTGTGCAAAAATAGAAGGCTCAAAATCATAAGGTCCGATGAGTGTACCGGGATTCACAATGACAGCATCCAAACCCTTTTCCGACATTTGAAGGATTTCTACCTCAGCCAGTGCCTTGGTACGGTGATAATCAATGCCTTCCCGTGTAGCTAAAGCACGATTTTCATCTACGGGCTGGTTGTATGGCTTCATCATCAGGGCGTGATGCGAACTACAATACACAAAGCGACCCACATCCTTTTTCAGACAGAGTTCTGCCAACTTACGAGTAGCCTCTGTATTGATAGCAAACATAGAGCCGTCACGGTCGGGATTCAGGGCAATTTTGGCTGCCAAATGAAATACCCAATCTATACCCTCAAGGGCGGATTCAAAACCTGAAATCTCTCGAATATCTCCCTCAATCAAGTCCAGGGATAAACCCTCTAAAGACTTTAAATCCTGGTGATGAGGTGCTACAAGTGCCCTCACTGTATGACCTTCCTCCAGTAAGTGCCTGACTACTACATTACCCAGCCTGCCATTGGCTCCGGTTACGAATGCATTCATATCATAATCTTTGTAAACTTTGTTGCCAAGATAAAGGATTCTTTGTGTAGAAACTCAAGCAAGCGTGAGATTTTCCAAATCCCAAATATTTAGAAAATCTTTCTCCCCAAAAAACAAAGCCATTTCATCATTTTAGCACTAAAAACCACATAAATTACAATCTGATTTTGAATAATGCTCAAGAATGTTTAATATGCCCAAAAATGCTTCGGGCATTTCATTTAAAAGCTTAAAAAAAAAATTATTTTTGTCCCAGAAATAAAATTTCCATACCCATACATTCATAGATTATGAGCGTTTTAGTCAATACAAATTCCAGAGTTATTGTCCAGGGTTTTACCGGATCAGAGGGAACCTTTCACGCAGGCCAGATGATCGAGTACGGTACCAATGTAGTCGGAGGCGTTACGCCTGGCAAAGGAGGTCAGTCTCATCTTGAGCGCCCGGTTTTTGATACCGTCGCTGATGCCGTAGCCAAAAGCGATGCCAATGTTTCTATCATTTTTGTACCCCCAGCCTTTGCCGCAGATGCCATTATGGAAGCTGCCCGTGCAGGAGTAGAACTGATCATTTGTATCACCGAAGGTATTCCTACCAAAGATATGATCGCCGTCAAAGAATATCTAAAAGGGAGTAACTCCCGCTTGATAGGACCCAATTGCCCCGGAGTGATCTCACCAGGTCAGGCTAAGGTAGGTATTATGCCCGCCTTCATCCACAATCCTGGTAATATTGGTATCGTATCTCGCTCAGGTACACTTACTTATGAAGCAGTAGATCAGATTACCAAAGCCGGACTCGGACAATCTACTTGTATCGGTATCGGCGGTGACCCCATCATCGGTACTACGACCCAACAAGCCGTAGAGCTTTTGATGAATGACCCCGACACAGATGGTATCATTATGATTGGTGAGATCGGAGGAGGTATGGAAGCCGAAGCTGCTTACTGGATCAAAGAAAACGGTACCAAACCTGTGGTAGGTTTTATCGCCGGACAAACTGCCCCCAAAGGTCGTCGTATGGGTCATGCCGGCGCCATCATCGGTGGCAAAGACGATACCGCCGAAGCCAAAATGAAAATCATGACCGAATGCGGACTTCACGTAGTAAAATCTCCCGCCAACCTTGGAGCTACCATGCTAGAAGCATTAGGAAAATAAGAATTTTGATTATTACAATGCCAACTTGAGATGAAAGTTGGCATTTTTTTTAGTAATAATGATGCTTTGTTTTAGTAATAATGATGCTTTGTTTTAGTAATTCTTATTTTTGTAGCATATTATCTCCTGTGCTAGTTTAAGCGTCCTCACTTGAACCGATGTAATAAGCAGGAACAAGAATTAAAAACCCAGTCTTGAGCACAGAATACAGAGCTTGAGTAAAAATGCTCAAACCCGGGAACAAATCCCGAAACGCCCAAGAATTGTGTAAAGAGTCAAAACATTAGTTTATTGATGAAGCCAGAAGCAATGCCATAAAACGTGTAATTCCTGACGAGCCCGTCAGGAATTACCAATATAAAGACGAAATTTAAGGGATTTAGAGATTAGGCCAGGTCAAAGCGATCAAGATTCATCACCTTATTCCAGGCCGCCACAAAATCCTCCACAAATTTCTCTTCAGAGTCATTAGATCCGTAAACCTCAGCAAGTGCCCGAAGCTCTGAGTTTGAGCCGAAAATAAGATCAACGCGGGTACCAGTCCATTTCAGTTCGCCAGTTGTGCGGTCACGCCCTTCAAACACATCTTGTGTATCAGAAGTCGCCTTCCAGGTAGTGCTCAAATCAAGCAAGTTAACAAAGAAGTCGTTGGTAAGTGCTTCTGGGCGTTTGGTAAAGACACCATGCTGAGACTGATCGAAGTTTGTATTCAGGACACGCATTCCACCGATAAGAGCTGTCATTTCGGGTGCGGTCAAAGTCAATAGTTGCGCTTTGTCAACCAAGAGTTCCTCTGCTGATACAGTGTATTGAGTCTTCATATAATTGCGGAATCCATCTGCGGCCGGCTCAAGGACAGCGAAAGACTCCACATCGGTTTGCTCCTGAGTTGCATCGGTACGCCCTGGTGTGAAAGGTACAGTCACCTCATAACCAGCATTTTTAGCTGCCAGCTCGATGCCTGCACATCCGCCCAACACGATTAGGTCAGCGATAGAAACCTTTTTATTACCTGACTGAGTGCTGTTGAACTCTTTTTGAATACCTGCAAGAGTTTCAAGTACAGTTGCCAATTGAGCCGGGTTGTTGACTTCCCAATCCCTTTGTGGTGTCAGGCGAATGCGAGCTCCATTGGCACCACCACGTTTGTCAGAACCACGGAATGTGGATGCAGAAGCCCAGGCAGTAGATACCAGTTGAGAAACAGTCAATCCGGAGGCAAGGATTTTGCCTTTTAGGGTGGCAACATCTTGGTCATCAATGAGTTCGTGGTCAAGTGCCGGAACAGGGTCTTGCCAGATCAGTACTTCCTCTGGTACTTCTGCTCCAAGATAGCGCACACGAGGTCCCATATCGCGGTGTGTAAGTTTGAACCAAGCACGAGCAAAAGCATCTGCAAACTCATCTGGATTTTCGTAGAAGTGTCTTGAAATTGTTTCATAGATAGGATCTACTTTCAGGGCAATATCCGTGGTAAGCATGAAAGGCTGGTGACTCTTGGTAGCGTCGTGTGCATCGGGTACTGTGCCTGCCCCTGCATCTCCTTTTGGTTTCCATTGGTGGGCACCTGCGGGGCTTTTGGTCAACTCCCACTCGAAGCCGAATAGGTTCTCAAAGTAGTTGTTGCTCCACTGAATAGGAGTTGTTGTCCAGGCTCCTTCAAGGCCGCTGGTGATGGTATATTGTGCATTTCCGCTACCGAAGGTATTTTTCCAGCCTAGTCCTTGTTCTTCAACACCTGCTGCGGCGGGTTCGACACCTACATATTTACTTGGATCGGCGGCACCGTGGGTTTTGCCGAATGTATGCCCTCCGGCAATAAGAGCTACGGTTTCATAGTCATTCATTGCCATACGTCCGAATGTTTCACGGATGTCTCTGGCCGCTGCAAGCGGGTCAGGGTTTCCGTTAGGTCCTTCTGGATTTACATAAATTAGCCCCATTTGAACAGCAGCAAGAGGATTCTCCAGCTCGCGGTCTCCAGTGTATCGTTTATCTCCAAGCCATTCAGCTTCAGAACCCCAATAAATGTCTTCTTCAGGATGCCATACGTCTTCGCGTCCTCCGCCGAAACCAAAAGTTTTGAAGCCCATAGATTCCAGGGCGCAGTTTCCTGCAAGAATCATCAAGTCGCCCCAAGAAAGTTTTTTACCGTATTTTTGTTTGATCGGCCAGAGAAGCAAGCGAGCCTTGTCCAGGTTCGTATTGTCAGGCCAACTGTTGAGAGGTGCAAATCGTTGAGAGCCAGAACCTGCTCCGCCACGGCCGTCAGCAATGCGGTAGGTACCTGCGCTGTGCCAGGCCATACGAATAAGCAAGGGACCGTAGTGTCCGTAGTCAGCCGGCCACCATTCTTGTGACGTGATCATGAGGTCATAGAGGTCTTGCTTTACGGCAGCGAGGTCTAGGGTCTTGAACTCTTCGGCATAATTAAAACCCTTGTTCATCGGATTGGACAAGGAAGAATGTTGACGAAGGATATTCAACTTCAACTGATTAGGCCACCAATCACGATTGGATGTACCTCCACCGGCACTTTGTGTTAGAACTCCACCCATAAAAGGGCACTTGCTCTTGGAACTGCCATTAGTGCTGTAATTTGTAGCACTTGCTGATGTGCTGGAATGTTTGTCATTTTCCATTTTTGATAGATTTTTGTGATGAATAAAAAATTTACGCTAATCTTTGTTTATAAATCTTATGTATTTTTTCTAATTCACCCCGAATGCCATTATAAGTAAAATTTGACTATTTATAATGTAGGGGAGATGAATTTTTTTGTAATGACTATACAATAATCCAAAGTCTTTTGAACTATACAAATATATTAAGTAAAGTTGAGCGATAAAAACGATTCTTTAAATGATAATATAGACAAAATCTATGGTCATGCCACTATTGGAATATATCAATTGAGCTAGGTATTAAGCTGATATATTTGCTAAGAATTTTGCCAAACTTGAAAAAATCTTTTCACCTTCTTTTGTAAATTTACATTTCTCGTTACTACTCAGGAATATCTTATCTATCCTTACTGTGTTTTTAATTTACAAATTTCTTGTAAAGTAGGCATGAGTGGGATATTCCTTTTGAGCAGGGTATCGATGACTGATCTGATACGACAAAAGTAATTTTGTCCAGAC
>JANRIC010000245.1:0-17780 GCA_033765345.1 Microscillaceae bacterium | reverse complement strand
TTTTAGTAAAAACCTGAAAGCCTTTTTGATGCAGACTTTTGAGTTTGTTTTTGGATTCTTTAGCAGTCAAGCAAGTTCGGGTTGCAAACCTTCCCTACGCTCAGTTCGGGAATCGGAATTCCCGAACAGCTATCTTTTTTTATTTTTTATGGTGAACGTTCCCTTACAATACAAAACATTTACATTATAACAAAAATATATGTCTTACAAGTACTCGCTTGCACCAAAAAGGGGCATTGCCCCAGCCTTTTGCTGCTCACGATCACCCAAAAGCTGCTCAAGATCATCTTTTTGCTGCTCCATTCCACCAAAAAGGTTCTCGCTTGCACAAAAGAGGGTATCCCCCCCGCCCTTTTGACTCCCCCCCCCCCCACCTCTTTGCTGCTCGTTTTCACCAAAAAGGTTCTCGCCTGCACCTACAAGGGTACTCTCCCCCACCTCTCTGCTGCTCGCTTGCACCAAAAAGGTTCTCGCTTGCACCAAAAAGGTTCTCCCCCCCCACCTATCAGGGTATCATCCCTCCTTTATAAGTATCCAGGACCAGCACAAAGCTCCTTAAGGCAGTCTTTCTGACGTGACTTTTTTCCCTGTTGTATTGAGCGTGTTTCTAAGCACGAAAACCTCGTTCGTCTGTGACTCACCTGCAAAACGGAAGGTCTTGGCTTCCTTAGAACAGCAACTAAGGAAAACTTTGGCTTTTTAAAGCCTGAATACTGATACAGCCAAAAATTGTCATCCACCAAAAAAAAGCGTATTTTGACAAAAAAAATCTCATAAGCCTTCACCGATTTCGTTAAAAATACAGTAAATTAATAAAAATAATAAAATAGGTTAAATAACAAGGTTAGTACTATGAAATTCTTCTTCACTTTTTTTGCTTTTTGTCTTTTGTCTCTTCAGCTTATTCAGGCACAAGATGCCAAAAAAATTCAGGTATATTTTGATACTATCCCCAATCAAGTCAAAGAGGAGTATTATGTAGTCAATCAGGGTGGACAAACCATTAAAAATGGCCCTTATCAAAGCTTTTATCCGGGCGGCAAACTGGAAACCGTGGGGAGGTTTAGCAATGACCTCAAAGACAGTGTCTTTATTGGTTATTATCCCAATGGAATCAAAAGATTTGAAATGACCTTCAAACAGGATCGTAAAAACGGTAAATTTGTAGTCTACCTCGAGGATGAGCGCAAATTCCAGGAAGGAACATATATCAATGATACCTTAGAGGGATTTTTATCGGTTTTTTATCCCAGTGGAGAAATTTCCAAAAAAAGTCAGTTCGAGCGTGGAGTATTAAACGGCATCGTAGAAACTTACTACGAAGGCGGACAAATGCAGGAACTCAGTCACTACAAAAACGGCAAACTGGAAGGAATCAGCAAAAAATTCTACCCAAGCGGCCGCACCGAATCCGAAATCGAGTACCTTGCCGGAATCCCGAATGGCTCACAAAAAACTTATTTTGATAATGCTGGCAATCAATTGCAAGTCTCTGCCAACAATCTAAAAGGCTTAAAAGACGGTCCTTATCTACAATATGCTTCCAACGGACAAGTAATCATCAAAACTACCTACAAAGCCGATCGAGTGGAAGGTGCTTATCTGGTATTTTATGACAGTGGCAAACCTCAACAAGAAACGGTATTTAAAAACGGATCTCGAGTGGGTACAGAAAAATTCTATCACGCCAACGGACAAATTCAAAAACAAGTAAACTATGAAAATCAGGAGAAAGACCAAGAAATTGAGGAATTTTATGAAGATGGTACCCTAAAAGCCACCAAAGCCTACAAAGATGGCATCGCACTTGGCACCTGGAAAATATACCACCCCAACGGCAACCTACACATCGAGGAACCTTACATAGCCGGTGCCCTGGAAGGAGTACGCAAAACATATCACGATAATCAAAAACTAGAAAAAGAAGAAGTATACCGAAAGGGAAAAATATTCGGCTTGGTAACCCTGTATAATACAGAAGGCAAAAAAACAGAGGAAATTTCCTATCGTTATGATGTCAAAGCAGGTACCTACCGAGCATTCCACTCCAATGGCAAACCATCCGTCTTGGGTATCTACCGCTATGGTAAAAAAGATGGCGAATGGAAATATTTTGACCAAGCTGGGGTACTTAGCAAAACCGTCGTATACAGTGCCGACAAGATCATTTCTGAAAAATAGGGACTTATCTGTTCGAATTTCATAAGATGGTAGGATTTTTTATATATTTGCAGAATTAATAGTTGAAATATATTCTTTATCCGACTAAGCATTATTTGGGATGAGCAGCATCACAGAAACCCATTTTCAATTTCCCGGACAGGTAGATTTCTACCGAGGTAAAGTCCGGGATGTATACATCTTTGAAAAACACCTGGTAGTCATCGCATCCGACCGGATTTCGGCTTTTGATGTGGTACTACCTCAGCCAATCCCTTATAAAGGGCAGGTGCTTAATCAAACTTCCTTGTTTTTTATGGAAGCTACCAAAGCAGAAGTACCCAACTGGGTCACTGCCAGCCCAGATCCAAACGTTACCGTTGGGCTTCGTTGCGAGCCTATCCCCTTAGAAATGGTTGTGCGAGCTTATCTGGCCGGAAGTGCCTGGAGAGCTTATCGCACAGGAAAACGCAATTTTAACGGATATATCCTCCCCGAAGGACTCAAAGAAAACGATCCCCTCCCCGAAATCATCATTACTCCTGCTACCAAAGCAGAAAAAGGACAACACGATGAGGATATCAATACGGATGAAATCCTACAAAAAAGAATCGTCAACCTTGAAATTTATGAGCAATTAGAAACCTATACCCGTATCTTATTCCGAAGAGGTAGTGAAATTGCCGATAAAAATGGCTTGATTTTGATTGATACCAAATATGAGTTCGGCCTTTGGGATGGCCAGGTATACCTCATAGATGAAATACATACACCTGACTCCTCCAGGTATTTCGACAAAGCTGGTTATGCTGAAAGACAAGCCGCCGGAGTGCGACAAACCCACCGCTCCAAAGAAATGGTACGCCAGTGGCTTATCGAAAACGGATTTCAGGGAAATTCCAAAGAACAAATCCCGCAGATGTCCGAAGAATGGATTCAAGCCATCTCCCATGAATATATTGCACTCTATGAGCAACTCACCGGAAAAGCTTTTGAACGCATAGAAAACTCCCAACGCTTAGAAACTCTGGAACAAAGGATTAAAGCACACTTATTGCTCTAAGATTTTAAATAAAAGAAGTTATTATTTAGCTTTGCCTTATATTTGCAAAATTTTCTCTAATAAAATATATCAGCTACCGGAATCAGAGAAATTATTAGTGACTGGATTATTAAATTTAAATTAATTTCCCGATGAAATATTCTGTGGACAAACAAGAAAAGTATACTTTGCTCAAGTTGAATGAAGAAAAACTGGACGCTACCGTTTCACCCGAACTAAAATCAACTTTTGTAACCCTCAATGCCGAAGGCACCAAAAGTTTTATTGTAGATCTGAGTGAAGTCAAATACGTGGATTCTTCAGGACTTAGTGCCATTTTGATCGCTAACCGACTCTGCAATGAGCAAGAAGGCACTTTGGCACTTACAGGACTTACCGACCACGTCATGAAACTGGTCAAAATCTCTCAGCTTGAAAAAGTGCTGAATATTCTCAATACAGTGGAAGAATCTGTAGATCTGGTGCTTATGAATAGCCTCGAAAAAGATCTGACGGAAGAAGCACAAAACGAAGAATCGGAAGATTCTCAGTTATAATATATCTTGTATCTGGTCATGCAAATATCCGGCAATTTTGTCTTTCACAGGATCATCTGATTTTTGTTGGCTTGTAAACAACCTTTTGAGAAGATTACATCTGAGAATTAAAATCTGTGCCTTGAGCATCCTGGCTTTTTTTTAGAAGACCTGCCCTATGAAAGGTCTTAATTTGATTTTGAAACTCCTTGAAAGGGTTTTGGTTTTATTCTTTACAAAAACCTATTCGGTTTGAGTATAAATATGTACGAACTAACTATTTTAGGAATTAGTGCGGCTACTCCGGCTTATGCCCGACACCCAACAGCTCAGGTACTTACCCTCCCCCATACTAAATTTTTGATAGATTGTGGGGAGGGTACGCAAATGCAGATGCAACGCTATAAAATCAAGCCTAATAAAATAAAAACAATCTTGATTACACACCTGCACGGCGATCACTACTTGGGGCTTACTGGTTTGCTCTCAACGATGCACCTTCAGAAAAGACAGCAAGAACTCAACATCTTTGCTCCTCGAGAGCTTGCCGAAGTAATTCGCTTGCACTTGCAGCTGGCTAAAACCCGATTAAATTATAAAATATCTTTTTTCCCATTGCCCGAAACAGGAGGCGAAATATTTTATGAAGATGATCAAATTCAGGTAGAAACGATTCTTATGACGCACCGAATCCACTGTATGGGCTTTTTATTCAAAGAAAAAAATAAAAAAAGAAAGGTACTCATGGACAAACTACCCGAAGGAACCACCTGGAAATCTATCGCAGCACTGAAAGAAGGCAAAGATGTAAAAGATGAAAACGGCGAACTTCTTTATAAACTCGAGGATTATACCCTTCCTCCTCGCCGTTATTCCTTTGCACATTGCTCTGATACCAAATTTACCAGAGAAATTATTCCCCAAATCCAAGAAGTAGACCTGCTTTATCACGAATCTACTTTTTTGCACGAAGATTTAGACAAAGCCGAAGAAACTTTCCACTCTACTGCGTTTCAAGCAGCAACTATTGCCAAAGAAGCCCAAGTAAAAAAACTGGTCATCGGACACTTCTCCTCTCGCTATAAAGATCTTAAACCCATTTTGGAAGAAGCTAGAACGGTTTTCGAAAATACTTTTTTAGGTGTTGAAGGCGAAACCATAACAATTGAGTAAATTATTCAGTTTTTTTTTAAGATCATTTCATTAAATTCACAAAATTTGCGTTAAAAATATAGTAATCCTTTAATTTGAAACTGAATCACCGTTATTGAATAGATTATGAAAAAATTATTGATCGTATTTGTGCTTGCTACTTTTTTATTAAGCTCTTGCAGCAGTTATTACAATGCCAATCAGGTGTGGATCCCCAACAATCATAAAAAACAAGACCTGACCAAACCGCCCAAAACCAAAAAAAGAAAATAATCACCGCATCATGCTTCTAATCAGATTCTTTAAAAAATGGATTTTTGTGCTTTTAATCGCTTCTACGATTACGGTTGGTCTGGATTCGTGCAACGACCACATGCCCAAAAAGAAAAAACCACATAAAAAAATTCCTAAAAAAGGAAATATACCTTGTCCGCTCAAAGATTGCTGATGAAAAAAATTATCATAGCCATTGACGGCTACGCTGGGGCCGGTAAAAGTACCACCGCCAAAGAAGTAGCGCGCCAATTGAAATATAATTATGTAGACTCTGGTGCCATGTACCGGGCGATCACACTTTATTTTATCCGTCATCAAATTGCATTGGATGATTCCGAAGCGGTACATCGTGCGCTGGAAGCATTGGATATTTCTTTTTTATATGATCCCATCCAACAAAAAAGCATCACCTGCCTCAATGGTGAAGATGTAGAACAAGAAATCCGTAAAATGTATGTGTCTGATTACGTCAGTGATGTAAGTAAGCTGCTTGAAGTTCGCCAGAAAGTAATGGTTCTTCAGCTTAAACTGGGCGAATCCAAGGGAATCGTGATGGACGGACGTGATATTGGCTCAAAGGTATTCCCTTTTGCCGAACTCAAAATTTTTATGATTGCCGACCTGGAAACCAGAGCAGCACGGCGATTAGAAGAACTCCAGGCGAAAGGAGAGGTTTTTAGCCTGGAAGAAATCATCGAAAATCTTCGCAACAGAGATCAAATTGATACTACTCGAAAAGAAAGCCCTTTGGTACAGGCCGAAGATGCCATTTTGTTAGATTCTACCCATATTTCTTTTACCGAACAGGCGGAGTTTGTGCTGAATTTAGCCAGGCGTAAAATTGAGGAATATCATTAAAATTCAACACGCAACTTAATGATTTGCCTGGCTTCTGATCAGGCGATCTTCCAGTGCCTTGAGCTCTACCTGGCGAATTTCCTCTCCTTCCTTCGGCAATCGCACCGTAACCCGCATTTCAGATAGGTTAAAATCATATTCTAGGCGGGTAATCAGATAATTTTCAAACTTAAATCCGCTCAAATCCGTGATAAAATGCCTGGGAAGTAATTCGCCCATGTGATTACTTAGATATCTAATCCCATCAATGAATACTTCTTGATTCGGCATAAATTTGTTATCTTCATCCAGAATTTTGACTCGTTTGACAAGCCTCGGCACAAATTCTACCTGAAAATTGATCCAATTATCTTTGCTGATGAACACCTCATAGTTAATCTTGCTTCGATATTTTTCAGAATCATAGGCAATCATCACAGTATTTTGATTGATGGGCAATGATTTGGGTACTTCCATCATAAATTTCCCCTGTGCATCCGTGACTCCTGGTCTGATTCCTCTACAGCCCACTACCATAATATGCATCTCCGGGATAGGAAGTTTGTCTTTGCTTTCTACTTTTCCTTCCAATTTGAGCGAGGGTTCAAGAATGATGGTGAGGGTTTTATCCCCATAAAGCCAGGTTTTTAATAAATATCCGGGTTTTTGGATGTGTATTTTTTTGGGTCTGAATACCAACTGTGTATCATTCCGAATAAGGGTAAACTCACCCTCACTATTGCTTACACAAGGCAGATATTGATCAATTTGGATTTTTACGTCGGTGATTAATGTAGAATCTTCGGCGTATACCTTCCCGAGGATAGTTTCCTGGGCTTTGAGTTGATCCATACAAAAACACAGGAATAAGAGACTCAGACCGATAAGTTTCATAATTTGTGTCAGATTTCAAATAAGAAGAATGTGTATAGGCGTAAATTTAAATAATCTAATTCTCAAAGTAAAGTAAAATCTTAATTTTCCATAGAATATCTATCTTTGCATGAAAGAGGCTTATGAAATTTACCTTACAAACACAAGATCAGGCTACGCAAGCCCGCACAGGACTCATCCAAACCGACCACGGAGAGATACAAACTCCCATTTTTATGCCCGTAGGCACGGCAGGTTCTGTCAAAGCCGTACATCAAAGAGAACTCAAAGATGACATCCGGGCGCAGATCATCCTGGGCAATACCTATCACCTGTATCTTCGTCCGGGCTTGGGTACGCTTCAGCTACTCGGTGGACTGCACCAATTTAATGGCTGGGATCGCCCCATACTCACCGATAGCGGGGGTTATCAGGTGTATTCGCTGGCCAATACCCGTAAAATCAATGAAAAAAGCGTTATGTTTCATTCGCATATAGACGGATCCAAGCACGAGTTCAGCCCCGAAAATGTGATGGATACCCAACGCATCATCGGGGCAGACATCATGATGGCTTTTGACGAGTGTCCCCCCTACCCCAGCGACTACGAATACGCCAAAAAATCTATGGAATTGACTCACCGTTGGCTGCATCGCTGTCTGGAACGTTTCAGGACTACTGAGCCGCTTTACGGTTATTCTCAAACACTCTTCCCCATCGTGCAAGGCAGCACCTACAAGGATTTGCGCCTTGCCTCCGCCGAGGCGATTGCGGCCACCGACTGTGAGGGCAATGCCATTGGGGGGCTTTCGGTAGGTGAACCGAAGGAAATGATGTACGAATTTACAGAACTCGTCTGTGCTGTACTGCCCACAGACAAACCCCGCTACCTGATGGGCGTAGGTACTCCTGAAAATATCCTCGAGTGCATTGCGTTGGGCATTGATATGTTTGACTGTGTGTTACCAACACGGAATGCCCGCCACGGGATTCTATACACCACTGAAGGCATTATCAATATCAAAAACCAAAAGTGGGAAAACGATCATAGCCCCATTGACCCAGGCTTGGGCGGTTATGTAAGTACCCATTATAATAAGGCCTATCTGCGACACCTCATCCAAAGCAAGGAAATCCTCGGCGCACAAATCGCCAGCGTACACAACCTGACTTTTTACCTCTGGCTTGTGCGTGAAGCCAGGGCACAGATCGAGCAAGGCACTTTTTTGGGTTGGAAAAACCAGATGGTGAAGAAGTTGATGGAAAGGGTTTAGATTTGGTGGTAGTTAGCCAATAATCAATCATCTGGAGGATTATATTGTCCGCTATTTATTCAAGGTATATTAACCCTAAAATCAGGCTTACCGCCGTCTTTTTTGCTTTTTCCGTCTTTTCGGATGATTAAGTTTTTGTTTTCCAGTTGATTGAAGATATTCCGAACTTTTCTTTTAAAATTTTCATAGTCTGTTATGTTTTTGATCTTTTTGTGGTGCTTCAAGTACAAAAAAGTCCCGATGCTATTGGCACTTACGCTTTCAGTGTTGATTCCAAAATGATTATGCAGGTAAATGGCGTTTAATACTTCTTGATAATCGACTTTTAATTCATCCCATACTTCTTGATAAAGCTCCTTCAAAAGATCAGAAAAATCATCTTTGACTAAATTTCTATCTACCTGATAAACAGGATAAATATCCGCACTAAGCGTATTCTTAAAGATCAATCCTTTTTCCTCAAGGTCAGCAATTACTTCGCTGTGATTGTTACCCATCGTCAATAAGATGGTGTACCGCTCCAAGCGATTGAGTAATTCCGATTTACGAAAAAAGCTCATTATAATTTTTTCAGGCTCATTCAATGGGCGACCGAATTTTTGCTGTATGTATCCAGCAAAGCTACTGAGCCAGGCTTTCATGTCATCATCATATACTTTACCCTTTGGGATGGTCAGTTTTATTTCATCGGCACTGAGTAAGTAATAAGGCAGATCGATTTCATTATCCAGACAATTATCAATCAGAGAAGCCAAACCGGTACCTCTTCCTTCCCAATAATTAAAACTTTTTAGCAAATGGGCTAATTTCGGATTTCTGGCTACTTGTATCGGGATGATTCTTCTTATTTTGCCAAATTCTGTATCTAGGAAAATTCTCTGACGCTTTTCAAACATCCCCGGGTTTCTAATGACCAGGCTTTCTTGAGTCCGGATTTCCACTATTACAAATCGATCCGAAGCATAGTTGCGATGTGCAAAAGCATTGTTGATGCTTTCTCTGATCAACTCCTGGGGATACTCAGGGCTGGCTGTACCACTATTGCTGGAGATAATGCCGATTTTGATATTTCTCCAGATGAAATTGAATGAATTTTCAATCAGTTCAACAATATTTCCAAGGATGACTTCCTGACTTTCTGCTATCTGAGCATTATTTGGGCTAATCACATAACAATCGGCCTCACATTTCCCTTGGATGTACTTCTCGACATCATTCCCGCAGACTAACATCCCGAGCAGGGTAGGATGCCCATCACGCACAAAGTTTTCACGTGTTAAGAAAGATAAAGCGTTTTCCAGGCTTGTTTTTAGGGTTTCGCCTTTTTTCTTACCCTGATTATATCTGATGATATACTGGTTTAAGGTATCTATGTTCAATGCTTCATGGCCAAACTCCTTGAGGAGAGTCAGTTCCTGGTGTTTGATGATATCCTTTTTAATTTCTTCATATACTTCTATTTCTTGTGGGCTTAGGCGATGGTCTCCGGTGATTCTGCGTTGAAAGGCCTGATTTTCAAAAAACACATACTTTTGATCATCAGGCAATTCTTCTACATACACTAAGGCAATTTTACCTTCACGAAAATCTCGAATTTCATAATTAAAATAGGTGCTTAAATTTAGATTCTGACCTTCAGAATTGGTAAAATGCTCGGGGATTTGTTTTAGTTTAGGTTCATAATCATAGTTAAAGCCCGTAAATCGATAATGTCGGTCTGCTTTATTTTTTTCGTTGCCCTTGTCCTTGATACCTAATACGATGATACCTCCCATTGTATTCAAAAAAGCACAGGCAGTACAATACAATTCTCTCCAATTATCTCTGGTAGATAAATCTTTGAATTCTAGCCTCTCGGTCTCGACTTCCCGGTATTGCCTCTTTTCTATACAATCATGGATGATTGTAAGTGTTTTGGTGATATGATCCATGTTTTAAAATTAAGACAAAAAGTCCAAAGCCGAAAATAATGCAGTCTCTTTTGGAATATATTTAGGGTCTTACATACCTCCCTAAAGATACTTTGGGTCTTCTACATCGTGCCGAGCATCTCCCTGAAGATACTTTGGGTCTTCTACATCGTGCCGAGCATCTCCCTGAAGATACTTTGGGTCTTCTACATGATGCCGAGCATCTTCCTGAAGATACTTTGGGTCTTCTACATCGTGCCAAGCATCTCCCTGAAGATACTTTGGGTCTTCTACATGATGCCGAGCATCTCCCTGAAGATACTTTGGGTCTTCTACATGATGCCGAGCATCTCCCTAAAGATACTTTGGGTCTTCTACATGATGCCGAGCATCTCCCTGAAGATACTTTAGGTCTTCTACATCGTGCCGAGCATCTCCCTGAAGATACTTTGGGTCGTTTTGAAGATACGGTTTTGGGTAGGTTTCTAATATAGGGGCTTATTCCAAATCTCGTGTATGTTTGATAAGCACCTCTAACCAGTTTTGATAAGCTGCCTCGTACAATTCTTTATCTTCGGGATTCGGCTCAATGGTTTTGAGTTTTTCAAGTCCACGGAAGGCTTCGGCTTTGGTCAAGAAGTGCCCCGAACCGATACCTGCGCCACGAGCTGCCCCCTGTGCGCCGTCTGTATCATACAGTTCGATGGGCAGATGAGCGACACCCGCCAGGGTATGATTAAAAGTAGGGCTAAGAAACATATTGGCATTTCCTGCGCGCAGTATTTTGGGCTGTACACCGATTTCTTGCATAATATCCAGTCCGTATTTAAGCGAAAACACGATTCCTTCTTGGGCAGCCCTGAAAAAATGAAATATCTGATGCACATTAAAGTTCAGGTTGCAAAACTGCCCTCCTACTTTATGGTTTTTAAGGACTCTTTCAGACCCATTGCCAAAAGGTAATACCACCAAACCTTCGGAGCCGATAGGTGCTTGACTGGCCAAAAAATTCATGGAATCGTAATCCAGTTTTTCTCTGAATAACGTATTTTTCATCCAGGAATTCAAAATGCCTGTTCCATTGATACAAAGTAGAATACCCAGGCGAATTTTCTCTTGGGCGTGGTTGATGTGTGCAAAGGTATTGACCCTAGAAAGTGTATCATACTTAACCACATCACTCACTCCATAGATCACACCGGAAGTGCCTGCTGTGGCGGCTACTTCGCCCGGATTAAACACATCAACAGAGAGGGCATTATTGGGCTGGTCGCCTGCGCGGTAAGTAACGGGGATGCCTGGTCTAAGCCCTAGTTCCTGGGCAATATCCTTTTTGAGATAACCTTGCTCTGAAAAGGTGGGTACTATTTTAGGGATAAAGTTGGGGTCAAACTCAAAATATTTCAATAAAAAATCAGCCAGTTGATGGTTTCTAAAATCCCAAAATATTCCTTCTGAAAGTCCCGAAATGGTGGTACAGCACTCTCCTGTCAGCTCCATGGCGATATAATCACCAGGAAGGAGGACTTTATCTATCCGGCTATATAGATTGGGTTCGTGGTCTTTGACCCATTTGAGCTTAGAAGCGGTAAAATTTCCGGGGGAGTTGAGTAAATGAGTAAGGCATTTTTGCTCACCCAATTCGTGAAATGCCTGATTGCCTATTTCTACTGCCCTGCTATCACACCAAATGATCGAGGGGCGCAGCACTTGTTGCTTATTATCTACCAATACCAATCCGTGCATTTGATAAGCAATTCCGATGGCTTTGATTTCTCTTGATCGGATGTCATAGGTATGAAATAATTTTAAGATTGCCTTTTTGGTGCAATCCCACCAGACCTTAGGCTCTTGCTCAGCCCAATTGACCTGAACACTCAAAATACCTAATTCCTGATCTGGGTAACTCACGGATCCTAACAATACGCCCTGATTACTCTCTACAACGGATACTTTTACGAATGAAGTTCCTATATCTATGCCTAAAAAATACATAAAAGTTATATATTACGGAGCTAGTAAAACTTTTTGATCGATAAAAAGTTCCAGATAAACCACAGAAAATTACAAAAAAATTACAGAATTATTATATAAAATGATTTTTTTATTTTTTTTTCTAAGAATATGGCTGTAAAAAGAAGTTGAGGTTTTTTTGGGCAAAAAGCATCAATTTGAATTCAAAAGATTTTTGCCTTCTTGGAGATATTGGTCAAAAAGTGCCTCGAGAGGATCGTTAGCACCTCGGATTTGATCGATTACCTGTGCAGACCAATCGAGGTATTCCAAACGTCGCTTGATAGACCAATCTTTGGGAGGATGATCAATAATATCACGGATATTGGAGATTTTATCGGCAATTTTCAGAATTTTTGCATTGGAAGATTTTTTGGCAGCGGTTTCAATCTGCAATCGTTTTCTTTCAGCTTTGGGCAGGGATTTGTCGTCACTTACTTCGAGGACAATATCCAGCACAGGTTTACCAAACAGCGTGAGTATATCTCGGGGTTGTGCTTCTGTATCTTCGAGGGTATCGTGCAAAATAGCGGCAATGAGTAGATTTTCATCCTGTATTTGTCCGACATCGCTGATGAGTCGGGCTACGTGGATACAATGATTGATATAGGGAATATCTTCTTCCCCTTTGCGTTTCTGTTTTTTATGCATTTCGGCAGCAAACTCCAACGCTTTTAATATTTTAGGGATACTCAACACGGGATCAAACATGGTATATCTTAAATGGGCACCTATTTAATTAATTTATACCAAAACGGGGAGGATAAAGTTGTCCAAAATCCGAAAAGGTTCGGAAGCAAGAGTCAGCTCATAAAATCCTCCAGTAAAAACTACGACCGCTTGCAATGCAGGAATCACAAAAATATGCTGTCCACCGTATCCCCAGGCATAATATATTTCAAATTTTATTTTTGTGGAAAAGACGGTTCTATTCCACCACCAAAAGCCATAAGCTCGATCATCAAGTATTACGTGTGTATCGAGTGAGTTTTTTACCCATTGGGAGGAGAGGATTTGTTTTCCCTCCCATCTGCCCTGATTGAGCATCAGCAGTCCGAGCTTGGCCATATCACGGGGCAGCAGGTCTATATCACCCAGGATGTGAGGTTGCATCGGGCTTTTTTGGTAGGCATAAGTTTCTATTTGTAAGGGATCAAAAAGGTATTCCCAGGCAAAGACCTCATTGTCCATCCCTGTGGCCAGTGCAATGATATGGGAGAGTAAGATTGGGGCTGCACTGCTATAATTAAAAATCTGACCGGGAGAAGCCTGCATGGGTTTTTGAAGGGGATAAGATATCCAATCATCGCTCAATACGAGTCGGTTGCTGTCATTATCCAGTATATCCGTGTAAGGTATTTGAGATTCGTTCCAAGAAAGCCCGGAGGTCATGGTCAGTAAATGTCGGATAGTGATTTGATCTTTGCCCTCAGACCAATCAATTCCTTGATAATCAGAAAAATAATCTTTGATTGGTTCGTCCAGATCCTTCAAACAGCCCTGATCGAAGGCTATTCCTACCAGAATACTTTGCAGGCTTTTGGTAACAGATTGGGCTTCGTGCAAGATGTCCCCTGCATAAGTCTCAAAATAATCTTCAAAAATAATCTGCGAATTTTGATACACCAATATACTGTGAATTGGTCCCCATTCGCCAAGTCTGATTTCACTTGCTAGTTTGTATAGATTATCCAAATTCATAGCCAGAAAACGAACAAGTTAGGTTTTGGGTTTTATTTTTTGGCATAATTTTCAAAAACCTCCAGGTATCGATCACACTCTTGGGTATGGCTGAGTTGGGTTTTAATTGTCAGATAACACTGATTACCCATATCTTTTAAAACAAGTTCATTGGCCTGAAAAAACTCATGGATAGCCCTGGCGCAGTCCTTGGTATCTCCGGGTTGAAATAAAAATCCGTGTTTTTGATCTTCCAGCACATCGGCCATACCGGCTACCTTTGAAGCGATAAAAGGTATCCCCAAAGCACCTGCTTCCATCAAGACATTGGGCAAACCATCATAATAAGAAGGGATTGCAATCACATCGCAGACTGCATAATAAGGAAGTAAAGAAAAACGATCCATAAATTCATACTGTGAATACGAGAAGTGTTCTTGGTAGTCTTTGAGGAAATCTTCAATTTCTTCGTTGAGATCGCCAATAAAAAGTAAATGAGCCTGGGGTGCCCATGCGGAGATTCCTAATGCCCTGAGAAAAAACTGAACTCCTTTTTTGGCTTTGAGCTGACCGAATAAACCAATCACTCGTCGTCCGGGTTCTACGTTTTCATTGCGCCATTCATGGGCTCTTTGGCGGTCTGAAGCCAGCAAATGCCAGTTGTCCAGATCGATGCCATTAGGGGTATAAGCGGTATTGACTTGGGGGTATAGTCGGTTGATTTTCCAGATTTTGTCTTTGCTAACCGAACATACACAAGCCGAGCTTTGCAAAGCATCCTGTAGAATAGCTCTTCTTCGGGGGTAAAAAATCCCTGCATCAAAGTCATTACCCCGAATCAGGGTAATGAGCGGAAGGTCTAACCAAGCAGCGTAAATTGGGCTACAAACCAAAGGGGCAAAACCACCAAAAGCTACTAGGTGTGTAAAACGAGTTTTTTCTTCATAATTTTCCAAGAAATTCCAGGCAAGGTTAAAGCTATGAGCCATTTCTTCCTCGATGGGAAAGGTTAATGTCTTTCCACCTTGTACTATCTCGTGCTGAATACGGGTGGCACGTTGGCTGAAATACAGCACATCTACGGTGACTCCCCTTTGGCGCAAATGATACACAATCCTATCGCAGGATTCGGCCATTCCTCCCTTGCTTGGAAAATAATTTTCAGTAATCCACAATAAATGAAAATTCATATATTATTCGGTTTCTTCCTCGGTCATATAACCGTTTTGGTTTTTTTCCAATACTTGTGCTATGACAGTACCTTTTAAGAGATTAGACAATACTTCGGCAATACTTTTGCCTCCCAAGATAGCCAGGGGAGACATAGACTGCGCCATTTTTTCGGCAAGTGCCCTGTCGGAAAATGCCTGCAAGGCGGCTATCAAATCTGGAGATACAGCCTGAGCTTTGGCTACTACGGCTGCTACTTCGGCTTTGAGTTCCTCGAGGGTTTGGTTGAGTTCAAGTTGAGCCAGTTCAATTTGAAGTTCTTCTTTTTCACGTTTACGGGTTATTTCAGCCTGATTGATTTGGTTAAGAGTAGCCTGTTCATCGAGTTGGGCTTGTAATTGTTTTTGTTTGCTTTGTATTTCGGCTTCGGTTTTGGTCAGGGTTAGTTGTAGTTCGGATTCAACCTCCAGTTTTTGGAGTTCGAGCATTTGTTTGAGCGTTTCAGATTTGGCCAAGGCGATGCTTTGGTTGATGAGTTCGCTTTCACGGGTGAATTCGAGTTTACGTTGTTCAGAAGCAATTCTTAGATTTTGTTTGACTACATCTTGTTGAGAAGCAATGAGTAGATTCTCAATGCTGATGTCGCTGAGGTGAATATCGAGTACTTCCAGGTCATAAATACGCATGCCGTTTTCTTCAAAAAGCCTTCCTGGTCTTTTGCCATCCGTGCCTTGATCGCCCAACACGGCATTTCTGAGGATCTCGATGCCATTTTTGTAAAAATCCATAATGGTATATTTCTGTACCACATTTCGGATAAATGAGCGCATGTGATCGGTCAGGAATTTGACATAGTTCTCCACATTAAACCAACGCTCAGGGTCTCCCTCAAAATTAACCCTAAAGGAAAGGTGGATGCTTACCTGAGTAAAATCCTGAGACTCGGCCTGGATAATGTCTGATACTTTGTTATATAAAACACGCAGGTAAACGGTTCTGTAGATATTTTCGTGGGTTTTGGGAGTACCTGTGGAGAGTTCTACGGCTTCGATCGTTTCGTCGTACTCAAGCAAATAAGTTTGCGGTCCGGCGATTACCTTGCGGGTACCGGTTTTGCTGACTACTAGTATGGCATAGCCCGTCCAAACACGGATGGTAACCGCACCGTCGTATTTAGTATCGAGTGTAATGCTTCGGGGAGGCGTAAAAGCTTGGTCTCTTTCAAATTCTTCGCCTGCGATTTCTTTGGATACCTTGTCTTTTTTCATAGCTTTTCCGGTACCTGCGGGCTTGGGCAGGGCTTCCAGACCTTTTTCTTGAGAAGACAATTCAGAATCTTCTACAAAATCGGCGACTTCACTTTTGCTAAGTTGCTGAAGTTTAAGATTATACTCGAGTGCCTCCTGATTACCAGGGAACCAGAGTTTGACCTGATTGGGGTGCAAAATCCGGCGTACCATCACAGCTTCCCGAGGGTCGGCGAGGTACATCATAGGTCCTTTTTGGAGGAATATTTTGCCAGTTTTGCGATTGAGGTAATATCGACCTTCGCCCGGAGGGATGGCAATGGAGTAATGGCGTTCTTTTTTGCCATATTTAATGATGGCGTGTTCGGGGCGAGGATAATAAATCATCTGATCTTTGCCAGTGATAAAAAGCTCATCCCCTTCTTTGTAAGAGATTTTACCTTCTGTATAAGGTGCTATCACTTTGATATACAAACCACTCATTTCATTCAGTTCAATGGCTCGGAATTTACGCAGGCTATTTTTATAGATAAACTCTTCGGTAGGCTCCGGAAAAACGACAGCAGGTCCTTGGATGTAGCGTTTGTTTCCGTCTTCATCCAGCAAGATACAATATTCCAGCCGCTCGAGGGTTACAGCTTCACGCACATATTCTCCATCTTCATCTCTGACTACTTCTACGCCGGTGGGTGGGATATAGAAGGCTATGTTTTCCCCCTTGATGACCAGGGTTTTGCCCATAGTCAAATCAGGTATTTCTTCGGCACTGGTAACTATGTCGGGGCTTTCTTCAATGCCTTCGCTGGTGCCTTTTGTTTTGATTACGGCTTTTGCCCAATTGGCTTTGGCTTGCTCTTCATCGTAGACTCTGACCAGCAAATATTGATTGGAACGCAGATGATGCCCTCGAATGACCTTGGTCATTTGCCCAGGCCAAAGGGCGAAATTGACGGGTCCGGGTATATTGACCTTGCGGCCTACGTGAAGCTCCATAAGGCTGTTGCTGGTACCTGTTTTGGGCTGTTGTGTGTCTTTGGGTGGGTTTTTCATGACTACATACCAGCCTTCGGGGGCGATGGTAAAAGTCTGAATGGATTCGTCCAGATTACAACGTTCAAAACGTTTGGAGTAAGGATCAAAAACTACCGGTTTATCGGTATTGGCCAAGCTTGTTTTGTAAGGGCCTACGTAGACATTGATATTTCCTTTGGTTTGGTCGGAAATGAAAGCGTATTCATTGGGGGCTAGTACCAGGTCTCTTTCACGGTTTGTATCTTCTGCCATATTTTTAGTTTTTGAGTAAGAATTAAGGTTATAATTTAGTGCATTTAATAACAAAAATAAGGCAATATGTAGGTAAAATTATTATTTTTTATTTTTTTGATTTTAGCAGGTTAATCCTTAGGCTGTAATCTTGGCAGAAATTTTCAATAAAATTAACTACAAATTTTAGTTTGTATAATAAAAAGTTTTGGTTCTCTGACAATTTATGTGGGAATGATCCATGCAAGTATTTTCAAACAATAATTCTATAAAAAATAAGTGCATTCAATTTCCTCTCTTGATGATCAATTTTGCCACGAATGCACGAATAAACGCCCTTATTCGTG
>JANRIC010000237.1:0-61277 GCA_033765345.1 Microscillaceae bacterium | reverse complement strand
AATGCACGAATAAGGGCGTTTATTCGTGCATTCGTGGCAAAATTGATCATCAAGAGCGGAAATTGAATGCACTTATTTTTTATAGAATCATTGTTTGAAAATACTTGTATGGATCATTCCCACATCAATTGTCAGAGAACCAATTTTTTAAAAACATTAGTCAGAATTTTTAACAATAAACAGAAAATAATATAGCGAATTTTAGTATTCAACACGGAGTATTGGCTTCCTCTGTTGGATGTTTTTAATTTTTTCTGTTGCCATGTTTTTGTTGTAAATTTGTAATAAAAACAAATTTTATGATACTTGCCCGCCTAGATAATGAAGTTTTTTTCAAAAAAGCCTTTACAGATGAGATTGTTTTTAAGGCTTTTGTCAAGGATATTGTTGGCATCGAAGTAGAACCTGCCAAGATAGAAACTGAAAAGGCTTTTCAGCCCAAATTGGGGAATATTGCTTTTAAGTATGATATTTTTGCAGAAGACGTGAAGCGTAGAATTGTGATAGAAATTCAAAAAGTAGAGTATGACCACAATTTTGATAGGTTTCTACACTATCATTTACAAGCCATTACCGAACAACAACGAACTTCGGAAGATTATTCTGTTGAGAAAACAGTTTATACGATTGTGGTTATGACTGCACCGTATAAAATTCATGAAAAAACGAGGGAAATTTACAAAGACGAGGTTTTAATTTCTAATCTTAACCCTAAAAACTTGAAAGGACTGGAACGTAAATTGTTTAATCACGAACTTATTTACTTAAATCCAAACTATAAAGGACAAGATACACCGCCAAATTACCGAGATTGGTTGGATTTGATTTATGAAAGCATACACAACCCCGAAAATCCACAAGTTAATACAAAAAATGCAGGAGTGAAACGAGCCACTGAAATTGTCAGTTACGAAAATATTACCCCAGAAGAATGGGAACAGGCGAAAATTGAAGCTTCTAAACGAAAAGTAATTAAATTGGAAAGAGAACAAGAACGAGAAGAAGCACAAATAGACTTTGCTAAAAATTTAATTTCGTTAGGTTCTGATACTGATTTTATTGTAAAAGCAACAAATCTGACTGTCGAGCAAATAGAAAAGTTACTTGCTGAACAGAAAAAGCAAAACGAATAGACTATACCCAAAACAACACAGACAGAAAAAATCAAACAGACAAAATACAATGAAAGAACATATTTTCTTTTATCTAGGCCTTTCACTTTTGACAATGCACGAAATGGATGCCATGCGTTGCAGAGAATGGCGAATTTTCCCAGGGCTTTCATTGCTTAGTGACAAATTAGGGCACATAATTTTTGTTTTTGCACATCTCCCTTTGTTCTTCTTTATCTTTTGGAAATTAACTCACAGTCAAGACATAGAAGCATTTATGAAGGGATTTAACATTTTTATGATAGTACACTTAGTACTACATATTTTATTTCTCAAACATAAAAACAATGAATTTAAGGACTGGATTTCCTGGACAATTATAGTGGGTGCGGGCTTATGTGGATTTTTGGATTTGTTAATTTAGTATGAATTTGAAAACACTCGGCTAAACAGTGCAAACAAGCATCTGGCTTAAAAACAGTTTCAATAATGAAATAAAAACACTATGAAGTATGTCTATTATCTTTCGTCTTAATGACTTTCTTTAAACACCTTTGCATCTCCTGGATGATTTTTAAGCCAGCTCCAGAGTATTTTCTGTATGTCTTTGTTATCAGGGTAACGTTGGATATATATTTTGGCATCCTCGAGGTGGGATATTTGGGCGGTTTCATCGATATAGCCAAAACCCAGGTAGCGTCCGTTTTCCACACAGATCAGTCCTTTTTCGTCGTAGCTGCGCCCCCTTGTGATGATGATAAAACTTTTTCGGGCAAAATAATTAAAACTATCCAAAGCAGCTTCGGCACGCACATTATAATCTTCGGGGCTTTCCAACTCCAGGCAGGCTCCTAGGCACTCTTTGATCTGATAGCCAAAGCAGGCCGTGCCTATGTCATACAAGCCACAAAGTTTTTGGCAAAGCTGAAACTCCTTTACCTTATTATAAAGTACTTGTCGGGCTGCCATCGCACTCACCGCCACATACACGGCGGTTTTGGTTTGAGTTTTGGTGCGCTCCACATAAAACTGTAAGTAACCTGATCGGCTTTTCCTTGTAAATATCCCGTAATGAAAGCGGGTGCGTCTTTGGGCACGGTTGAAAAGCGGCTGATGAATTTTGATTTCGTCAGATTCCAGCAGCAATGCAATGAGCTCGCTGCCAGTAAGTACAAAATCTATGCGTGCAACTCGATTTTTGATTTCAATGGTTTTTCGATTTTCCAGATTGGTCGCAAAATGCCCAGCGATGCGTTTTTTGATGTTTTTGCTTTTCCCTACATAAATGATCGTGTCATCCTCGTCAAAAAAATAATACACGCCGGTTTCTTCGGGCAATGCGTTAAAATCCTCACGACTGATTTTGGGAGGGAGGGTTTTGGCGTTGATTTCGTGATCAATGACGGATTGATTGAGCTTTTTTTCATTTTTTTGAAGAAGTACTTCCAGAAGCCTGGTAGTAGCTTCAGCATCTCCGGCAGCCCGGTGTCGGTCTGTGATAGAAATATCAAAATGCCTGCATATTTTGTCCAAAGAATAAGAAGCTAATCCTGGGAAAAGCTTTCTGGAGAGGCGCACCGTACACAAAGTCTTGCGCTGAAAATTAAAACCCAACTGCTTGAATTCGTTTTTGAGAAAGGTATAATCAAAATGAGCATTATGCGCCACAAAAACTTTTCCTTCAGTAATTTGAACTATGTCTTTGGCGACTTCGTAGAACTTAGGGGCATCTTCTAACATCTCATTATTAATCCCGGTCAATTGTGTAATGTATTCGGGCAAATATCTTTCAGGATTGATGAGTGAATGAAAACTGTCTACGATCTGTGCTCCATCATAAATAAATATGGCTATTTCGGTGATTTTATCTTCCTGAACCCGAAGCCCGGTTGTTTCTATATCGACAATGGCATACAAAGGCTAATATTTTTTAAGTGTAAAATTTTAAATTACCAAATAAAGCATACGAATCGTCACTTTAACTGATGGAATATGGCAAATGATTTTTAAAATAAATAAAATTTCTTTTTATTTGAAAATGATTTGATAAAAATTATAACATTACTCATAAATTAAAGCAATTTTTTGTATCTTAGCGTATATTTTGGTTGATTTTTTTACCAAAATATAAAAAACAAGCTTATTTTTGACTATCATTAAAATAAAAATATATGAGCGTAAGCTATACCGAAGATAATATCAGGACTCTAGACTGGCGTGAACACATCAGAAAGCGACCGGGCATGTACATCGGTAAATTGGGCAATGGCAGCTCACCCGATGACGGGATTTATGTACTTACTAAAGAAATTATAGACAACTCTATCGATGAGCACATGATGGGTTTTGGCAAAATAATTCAGGTAGAGGTGACAGATAAGCAGGTGAAAGTTAGGGATTTTGGTCGGGGTATTCCTTTGGGTAAGCTGATTGATTGTGTATCTAAAATCAATACTGGGGGTAAATATGATTCTGAAGCTTTTCAAAAGTCTGTAGGTCTAAATGGGGTGGGTACAAAAGCGGTGAATGCCCTTTCTAGCTATTTCAAGGCACAATCTTTTAGGGAAGGGCAAACAAAAGTAGCCGAATTTGCCAAAGGAGAGATGATTGCCGATCATAAGCTCAATGCTAGCAAAGAAAAAAACGGCACGCTGATCATTTTTGAGCCTGACGATGAAATTTTTGAGGGGTATCATTACAAACCGGAGTTTCTCGAGGATTTGCTCTGGAATTATGCCTATCTCAATGCAGGGCTCAAGATTATTTTTAATGGCAAAGAATATTATTCCAAAAACGGTTTGCTGGATTTGCTTGAGAACAAAACCGATACGGAAAACAATTGCTACCCAATTATCCACCTCAAAGGGCAGGACATAGAGGTAGCCGTCACACACGCCGACCAATACGGTGAAGAGTATTACACCTTTGTCAACGGCCAAAATACCACCCAGGGCGGAACACACCTTTCGGCATTCAAGGAAGCTTACACGAAGGCAGTCTCAAATTATTTGCAGGCACTCACGCCTAAAAAATCTTTTGAGCCGGCCGATATTCGGGCTTCTATTGTGGCGGCGGTCAGCATCCGCATTCAGGAGCCTATTTTTGAGTCACAGACCAAAACCAAGCTGGGTTCGCAGTATATGTCGCCCAAAGGGCAAACGATTCGTACCTTTTTCAATGATTTTCTGAAAGAACTTGAAAACTTCTTGCATAAAAATAAATCAACTGCCGACGCATTAATTGAAAAAATCAAACAAAGCGAAAAAGAACGCAAAGAAATCGCCGGAATTCAAAAATTAGCCAACCAAAAAGCAAAAAAGGCCAATTTACACAACCGAAAATTAAGAGATTGCCGCATTCACTTTACCGACCAACGCAAAGACGAACGCTACGACAGCACCATCTTCATTACCGAAGGAGATTCGGCCAGTGGGTCTATCACCAAAGCCCGCGATGTGCAGACTCAGGCAGTATTCAGCCTTCGAGGCAAACCGCTGAACTGCTTTCAGATGACCAAGAAGATTGTCTATCAAAATGAAGAATTTAATCTTCTTCAGCACGCACTTGATATTGAAGAAAGCATCGAAAATCTTCGTTACAATCGAGTAGTAATTGCTACTGATGCTGATGTGGACGGAATGCACATTCGCCTTTTGCTGATGACCTTTTTCTTGCAGTTTTTCCCTGATCTGGTCAAACAAGGGCATTTGTACGTACTTGATACCCCACTTTTTAGGGTGCGAAACAAAAAAGAAACCATCTACTGCTACGACGAAAATGAAAAACAAAAAGCCCTCAAAAAATTAGGTGTGCAGGCTGAAATCACGCGTTTTAAGGGTTTGGGAGAAATCTCCCCGGATGAATTTGGGAAGTTTATCGGCAAGGATATTCGCCTGGAGCCTATCACGATCAAAAAAGATACTTCTATCAAAGAAATACTCTCTTATTATATGGGTAAAAATACCTTTGAAAGACAACAATTCATCGTGGAGAATCTCAAAACCGAAAGCGATATATATGACGATGAACCTGATGATGTATTGGATGCCGGGACTAGGTCATGATCAAAACCTTAACTATGACAATTCTAAATCCTTAAACAATAGGTCGATTATTTCCTGATGTCGTTTTTTTATATCTTCTTCGCTTATTTTGTCTATTTTTGAGAGGGCATTGCTTAGAAAAAGTTTTGTATTGGAATAGATCGTTTTTTTGCGATTAAAGTCATAATTTTTTGCCGATGAATTGACTTTTTGAGTTAATAGGGTCATATTGCCTAATTTGTAAGTGTACTCCTTCCTAAAAGAGGGGGTAAAATCTTTTAACCAGTTGCTGGCTGGATTTGGACTTTGGGGGATAATATGTTCAAGTGTTGCTCTATCATAATCAAAATCAATCTGAATTATATCTTCTGCATTCAAATTATCAAAAGCCCATAAATATCTTGCAATAATCAGCTTTGCAGTATTGTTATCAACAATGTCATCATATAAAGCATTTTTTAATTCTTCTGTTTGCTGAGTATTTAATCTAAAAATATCAAGTATCTCATCTATGGAGGGCTTTTGAGTGTTCAGATGCCCAATAGCTTGATAGATTTGTTTGGAACTAAATCTTTTTGAAGAACCTAACCAAATGTAAAGTATATATTTCTCAAATGTTTTTAATATATCGAGACATACTTTATCGGAATGAATATTTCTAAATAATGACATCAAAAAATTTGTGATATAACGAGTATTCCCTGTTTGTAATAAAAAAGAAATTCTATTTCTAATTTCTTTTTGAGGATGTTGTGACGTTGTAATGCGTGTATATATGTCAAGATTCTTCTCGATATCAGCATAAAAATTCTCAATTTTTTTCTTGTTCAAAGAATCTTTGAAATTTTCTCTATAAATATCCTGTAGATCATTAAAGGCTGAATATTGTTGGTTTCCACCTCTTTTACTTTCCACATAACGACTTAGAAATTCAGGGGCAAGCTCATAATTGTTTTCTAAATGATACCATTTTTGGTTGGGATCTATGCCACGGGATGGTAACGTAGCCTTTAATTCACTAAACTCACTAATGAGAAAATTTCTGAACAAATCTTTATTGGATAGAGGTAAACCTCTGTTGTTTAAAATCTCAAAAATTTGGTAAGCAACATCAAAACTAGGGCAGCGAATCTGAATAACCGTAACCCTATTTTTAAGAAAATCAATAAATTTATTTAAATCCTGGGCATTGTTGTAGGTAAATTTATTGTGATCAACAAATTTTTCCATAAGCTTACTTATAAAATATTTTTGATTATCAAAAAAACGTTGGGCGATTTGCTTTTGTTCTTCATGGGCTTCAGCTAAGTTAATGTCATCTATTTTTCTACATTCTATTACTTTTTGTAGTACTTGATCGTAATCAAAGCCTATCTTTCTTTCAATTTTGACTTTTTTGGTGTGTGTAATAGAACCTAATTTTTTTTTATTGAAGAGAAGGTCATCCATATCATCTACTACATCTTTAATAAAGACTTCTAAATCTTGTTGATTAGTTTCGTCAATTTGTGTTAAAGATTGTAAAAAACATTTGATGGATACAAAAAGCAAAGTTAAGGTGGTGAGCCTTTGTTGTCCGTCAACTACTTCATATTCTCTTTGACTTGTGTCTCCGATCACTACCATAGAGCCTAAAAAATAAATATTAGGATTATTACTTTCATAAAACTCAATCAAATCCTGCCACATAACATTTACCTGATTGTTTTTATCACTTTTTCCTATACTATCCCAAGAATAAGGCCGCTGATATTCGGGGATGATATAAGTCAAATCTTTGGCAAAAACATCCAGCAAAACTTTTTGCTCTGGTGTGAATTGTATCATAAAAATTTATTCGTAATTTAGGTTAAAGATAGTGATTTTTGGCGGATAATACAATCTTGTTTAAAATTTCCTCAAACCCTGCAAATAGCTAAATCCTCCCAACATACGCATCTGATACTGAATCTGTTGGCTGCGGAGATTGATGTAATAAGAGGGCGATTGCGCAGAATATCTCAAAGGGCTGGGAAGCACTGCTGCCAGGGTAGCGGCTTCGGTGGGGCTGAGGTTTTTGGCTGTTTTACGAAAAAATCTCTTAGAAGCGGCCTGTACGCCAAAGGTTTGGGGACCCATTTCGGCAATATTCAGATACACTTCCAGAATACGCTGTTTGCCCCAAATCAATTCAATCAGAAGTGTGTAAGGTATTTCCAGGGCTTTTCGGACAAAACCACCTCCTTGCCAGAGGAATACATTTTTGGCTACCTGCTGGCTGATGGTGCTTCCGCCCCGCAGTCTTCCACGTGTTTTATAGTCTTTGACGGCTTCATTCAAAGCAGCCAGGTCCATTCCAAAATGTCTGGGAAATCGCTGGTCTTCTGAGGCTACTACGGCTACCTTAGCGTGGTCGGATATCTGAGCGTAGCTTGCCCATTGATAATAAATCCGGGCATCTTTTCCTTGCAAATAAGCTCCTATACTCCTGAAAAACATGGTGGGTGTAAATGCCACAGGAGCCCATTTTAAGACAATGACCTGAATCAGGGTGAATATCAACCAAAACAAAAATACTTTATAAACAATCCAAAAGAATTTTTTGATTGAAAAACGTTTTTTGCCGAGTGTCTTGTCAAAGTCAGTCATAAGATTCTTCTCCAACCGTTTTTAAGGACTTAAAGGCTTCTCCGAGTGAATAAATGATATCTGAGGCCACCAGAGATTCATAACTATTGTAATGCAATGCCTGGTCTCCAGCTAATCCGTGCAAATATACACCCAAAAGTGTGGCTTCCATAGGGCTGTAGCCTTGGGCAAGTAGCCCGGTTAGAATGCCAGTGAGTACATCTCCGCTTCCTCCTGTAGCCATACCCGGATTGCCAGTAGAATTAAAGTATATATTTCCACCCGGAGTGGCGATGGTACTGTGCGCACCTTTTAGAACCACAAAAACCTGATAACATTGGGCAAAACTCTGAAGCAAATCCAACCGCTCATAATGATTGTCTGTAGGTCGTGTGAGGCGTTCAAATTCCTTAGGATGTGGACTGAGGATGCTGTAAGGAGGTATTTTCTCAAGCAGATGTTTGTTTGCTCCCAATAAATTGAGTGCATCGGCATCCAAAACCACCGGATCATTCACCCTATCTAGCAATTGCTCCAGGGCTTTTAGTGAAGCATTTTCCTGACCCAATCCACAGCCAATCCCAATGGCAGAGTAGCCTTTTTCAGGAAGCTCAGGGATTTGACTGATGAATTTTTCTTCACGATCTACGGATACCATGGCCTCGGGAAGGGTGCTTTGGATAATTTCATAGCCGCAGGCGGGTACGTGAACGGTCATCAAACCTACGCCGGAATGCAGCCCGGCATTGGCTGCCAGGATAGCGGCACCTATTTTGCCATAGCTGCCTCCAATGATAAGTGCATGACCATAAGTGCCTTTATGGGAGAATTTAGGGCGGTTTTTCAGAAAAGGGTAAATCAATCCCTCATCAAGGTAATGATAGCACGTAGGGGCTTGGCGGATAAATTCACGATCTAGATCAATGTCTAAAATTTCCCAATCGCCCACATAAAGACTATTGAGCGGAAGGAAAAAAGCCAGTTTGGGAAGTTGAAAGCTAAACGTATAGTCAGGCTGGATGATCGCCTCGCCTGTTGTCGCACGGTCGGCCAATAAACCCGAAGCAATATCCACAGAAACAGTGATTGCAGGAGAAAAATTGATATTATTCACCACAGATTCAAGAAGCCCGTCCAAAGCACGATTTAATCCCGAACCTACCAGGGCATCAATAATGATTGTCCCTGGGAGAATTTCAGGAAAATCTTCTTCTTTGAAAATTTCGTGAGGCTCAAGAAATTGTTTTAATCTACGGTAATTGATGGCAAAATCCAGGGTATTTTCATTTCTGTAACGAACTACCCACACATCTACCGAATAATTCTTCTGTCTGAGAAGTCTTGCCATGGCCAGACCATCGCCTCCATTATTCCCCAATCCACAAAATACACAGACATGTTTGTTTGTAGGGAATTTACGCATAAATGCTTCTACAAAAACTTCTGAGGCTCTTTCCATCAAATCAACCGAGGGAATTCCCTGTTGTTGCATAGTATGCTGATCGAGAGCTTGTATTTGCTTGACGCGGAGTATTTTCATGGCTCTGGAGTATACAGACGATTTAATAAAATGATTAGACAGTCAAACTAGCAAGCCAGCTTTTGGCCAGATGATTTTTGTTAAATACTTCAATTTGAATTTTGTCACCGTGAAGGTTTTCCAGGCAGTTTTTAGCGTTGACAGTACCCAGAATGTTTTTGGCATTTACCAAAGCAGCCGTATGTAAACCGTTTTTGAGGAGTTCAGAATAATAATAACTCTCGAGCCAAAGCTGGTCTTCGGACAAGAGCGTTTTTTGCTCGGTAATATCGCAAAGCCATTTGGATAATTTACGGTTTTTAAATTCCTGAATGAGCGTCGTGAGCGGTTTGCGGAAATTATCTCCGGCTACGATCACCGTAAAATCTAATTTCCATTCTTCAAGAATTGCCTGGAGTTGCTCGTCATATTGAATCTTCAGATAAGGACTGTCAAAAATTATCATCATGTATGGAAAATTAATTTAGACCAAAACTTTATTTAGAAATACAATCGGGTTAGACTTTCAGCAATACAAGCCGGTTTGTCATTCCCTTCAATTTCAAAAATTGCCGTAACAGTCATTTGCACCCCCCCAGATACATCTTCTAAACTATTCAGGGTGGCTTTCATTCTGATGCGGCTGTTTACAGGCACCATAGCCGTAAAACGTACTTTGTTGAGGCCATAATTGATGCCCATTTTTATACCATCTATTTTCCAGATTTCCTCCATAAAATTGGGCAATAAAGACAAAGTCAGGAATCCATGAGCAATGGTAGAACCAATCGGTGACATTTTAGCCTTTTCTTCATTGATGTGAATCCACTGATGATCCAGGGTAGCATCTGCGAAATCATTGATTCTTTGCTGATCAATTTTCATCCATTCACTGATGCCAATTTCCTGACCCACCAGTGCTTTGAGTTCTTCTAATCCATTCACTGTGCGCATATTAATTCAAATTTAAGGGGTGTACCAATATTGCGTACTAAAATAAGTGGATTATTATGAAACAAAAAAACTTTTGATCGGGAATTATCCCTAAGTACCTGGATTTTATTTATCGTGAACCACACCATTTTGGATTATATAAAAAAAACGAGGAATATGCTATGGTGCAAACTATTCCTCGTTGGATGGCTAAGATACCATTTTTTTAACTAACATTGTGCGAGAATACATCGATTTTAGGAGAAGGAAAAACGATACCCTCCTTGTCAAAAGTAAGTTTGATATTTTCCTGCATACCAAAATAGATATCCCAATAATCAGCTTCTTTGCCCCAAACCCTCACTTCAATCTGTACGGCATCAGCCAATTTTGAGACTACGATAAAAGGCTCTTTGCCTGCTTCCTGCATAATTTTAGGGTCAGACTCTGTGATTTTTTGAATTACTTCTTTGACTTTCAGAATGTCTGCCTTGTAAGTAACACTAAAAATCATATCTACCCGGCGCACAGGTTCGGTAGAATAATTGATCATGCTACCGCTTGCCAACGGACCATTGGGGATAAATACGGTGCGGTTGTCCAATGTCTTGAGAATAGTTACAAAAAGCTGTACTTCGTGTACATTCCCCAAAAAGCCTTGAGCCTCAATCAAATCACCCACTTTGAAAGGCTTAAAAAGAATTAACAAAACACCACCTGCAAAATTTGCTAGACTACCCTGCAAAGCCAATCCAACGGCAAAGGAAGCCGCCCCGATTACAGCCACAAAGGAGGTAGTTTCAACGCCTACGATCTGAGCCACACTGATAAAAAGAGCCACCTTTAACAACGTACTGATCAAAGCCCGAAGAAAATTATTCAGAGTTAAATCTTCTGAGCTCTTGGATAAGCCTTTCATAAGCAACTCGACGGTGGCACTGATGATGCGAAAACCAATCAGAAGCGTCAAAATAGCCAAGGCAATTTTTCCGCCGTATTCAAGAACTAAGGGATATAAAAATTTAAAATCCATACTTGTAAAATTTTGAGTTTGAGTAGATGAAATGAAAGTTTAAAATTTATAACCGAAATTAATACTCAATACCTGGCTGTATTGCACCGCAATTTTTGAAGTGCCATCATCTTGTTTGATCAGAATATCATCGTCATAGATCAACCTCGTTCCGAAACTGGCATCAAAAAATTTATTGACCTTAAACACCAGCAGGGTTTCCCAGTCTACATCAATATTGCCTAGCCTTTGATAATTGGTAAATAATAACAGCGAACTCTTGAAAATAATGTTTTCAATGGGTGAAAACTCAAGCTTTGTGTTAAAATTAGGGCCGATTTCAGAGCGTACTTTCTTGCCTGGATCTACCCCAAACGCTCCTGCTTGCGACAACGAATCATTCAACACAAAGGTAAGCTTATTACTTAATGGGGAAAGGGTCGCTGTAAGGATTTTGTTCTTGTAGGTAATACCCAGATTGGTATTGAGGTAAGCCGGAGCAAATAACTGAGAAATTGTTTGATCTCTGCGTTCTTTGCCATCCGCATCTATAAAAAAGGTATATCCAGGTGCTACCTGGCTTCTCAGTTCCAGACCTGATGCCAGACTCCAGTGATCATCAAACTTATAGTTGTAAGCCGTACCGATGATGAGCTGATCATTGGTTTTTTTGAAAAGATTATCGGAATTACCCACACGGGCTACCCCAAATTTAAAGTTGAAAATATTAGACCAATAGCTTTTGCTAGTTTCACGGTCAGCCTTAAGATCAATCAATGCGCTGATAGAGAGGGAGTTATCACCGCCACCAGCCCAGTTGCTCAATACTACATTGGAAAAACCCAAAGAAGTAGCTCCGGTCACCTTCCATAATTGAGTACTGTCTGTTTGGGCGAATAGGGATTGAGAAATAAAAATCCCCCACAACGCTCCAAGACAAAAGCGTGTAAATTTTGTGTTCATTTGAGTTTAATATTTTTAAATGATAATTATAAATGAATATACAGGGAATAAAATTTCATAGCAGCTTTTTAATATACCCAGGACTGATTTTGACCCAAAGGTCACTAAAAATTTGAAGGATGTTGATAAAATTTTAAAATTTTAACCCCAGTTTTACAAACAAGCTGCAAAACATTCATCTGAACAAAAAGTTACATAAGTACATTAAAACATACACTAAAAAGAGAATTTTTCTCTGCGTATTAGGAAGTTTAGTTTTTTTTATTGTAACTTTAAATTCAACTTTAGGGGTGTCTTTAAAAAGAAGACTGAGATTATACCCTTTGAACCTGATGCAGTTCGTACTGCCGAAGGGAAAAGTTAATAATGCTCTGTGATATTTTTATCTCATCGTATTTTAACTGCACTCCTAAAGTTTATGGTTTCCATTTAATTTTTATCAAATATGTTGGAAATTTTCATAAACAATACACCCCATACACTCAAACAGGAGCTAGACCTACAAACACTCCTGACTCATTTAAATCTCTCTTCTCAAGGTATTGCCATTGCAGTCAATGATGCAGTCATTCCTAAAAATGAATGGCCTGACCATTCCCTCAAAAATCACGATAAAATTATCTTGATTCAGGCTACCCAAGGAGGTTGAGTTTTGAATAGATAATTGATCATGAACAATAAACAATTGACAATTTAAATCCTCAAAACCGTGGATTGTATTCTTCCAAGTCAAACTTACACTAAAATTATTTCACCGAATTCAAAAATGTATTATGAGAAAAGATAAAATTCCAAACCAAAGTGTGATCAGCACAGCACCTTTTCCGGGCTCCCGCAAAATCTATGTGAAAGGCAGACTGTTTCCTATCGAGGTAGCTATGCGTGAAATCTCTCTGAGCGATACAAAAGCATTATTTAACGGTAAAAATGAGCCTAACCCACCCATTACGGTTTATGATACCAGCGGACCCTACACCGATCCCCAAGTAGAAATCGATGTACGCCTGGGTCTTAAAAGACTGCGCGAAGCTTGGATTCTGGAGCGCAACGATGTAGAGCAATTGACTCAGGTGACCTCCGAATATGGTGAGGAACGCCTGAATGATAAAAATCTGGATGCCTTGAGATTTGAGCATATCCGTAAACCACTCCGTGCCAAAGCCGGTGCAAATGTTACGCAGATGCACTATGCCAAAAAAGGTATCATCACCCCCGAAATGGAGTATATCGCCATTCGTGAAAATCAACGCCTAGATGAATTACAAGAGCAAGTTCAGCAACACAAAGGACAAAATTTTGGAGCCAACACGCCTAAATTCTTAATTACGCCGGAATTTGTACGTCAGGAAGTAGCCGCAGGCCGGGCTATCATTCCAGCCAATATCAATCACCCTGAAAGTGAACCAATGATCATAGGGCGTAATTTCTTGGTAAAAATCAATGCCAATATCGGGAATTCCGCCGTCAGCTCCAGCATCGAAGAGGAAGTAGAAAAAGCGGTTTGGGCCTGCCGATGGGGAGCGGATACAATTATGGATCTTTCTACTGGTAAAAACATCCACGAAACCCGCGAATGGATTATTCGCAACTCCCCAGTACCTATTGGAACTGTACCCATTTATCAAGCACTTGAGAAGGTAGGGGGCAAAGCCGAAGAACTAACCTGGGAAATTTTCAGAGATACTTTGATCGAGCAAGCTGAACAAGGAGTGGATTATTTCACGATTCACGCCGGAGTTTTGTTGCGTTACATCCCTTGGACAGCCAAGCGAGTCACCGGGATCGTTTCCCGCGGAGGTTCTATTATGGCCAAATGGTGCCTGGCTCATCATCAGGAAAATTTCCTGTATACACATTTCGAAGAAATCTGCGAAATTATGAAGGCTTATGATGTCTCTTTCTCTCTGGGCGATGGCTTACGCCCCGGAAGTATCGCTGATGCCAATGACCGTCCTCAATTCGCCGAGCTTGAGACCCAAGGCGAACTCAACCAAATCGCCTGGAAACACGATGTACAGGTCATGAATGAAGGACCCGGACACGTGCCGATGCACATGATCAAGGAAAATATGGAAAAACAACTCGATCTTTGTAAAGAAGCTCCTTTTTATACCTTAGGGCCACTCACTACCGACATTGCCCCAGGATACGATCACATTACCTCTGCCATCGGAGCTGCCATGATTGGTTGGTATGGTACCGCCATGCTTTGTTATGTTACTCCCAAAGAACATTTGGGTTTGCCCAATAAAAAAGACGTAAAAGACGGTGTAATCACTTATAAAATTGCTGCCCACGCCGCCGACCTCGCCAAAGGCCATCCCGGTGCACAACATCGTGACAATGTACTCAGCAAAGCACGCTTCGAGTTCCGATGGGAGGATCAGTTTAACCTCTCCCTGGACCCAGATACAGCCCGCGAATTTCACGATGAAACGCTTCCTGCAGAGGGTGCCAAAGTAGCACACTTTTGCTCGATGTGCGGGCCGCACTTCTGCTCTATGAAAATCACCCAGGATGTGCGTGATTATGCCAAAGAACACGGTATGGATGCCGAAGAAGCTTTGCTGATCGGTATGGAAGAAAAATCCAAAGAATTTGTAGAAAAAGGCGGCGAAGTTTATTTATAAAACCTCAAACCTATAAGGTTTCCAAAACCTTATAGGTTTCATAAACTAAGTGTATGCGATTAATTCTGATTTCCCCTCCTCAAACAATCCACCAAGAAACGCATTGGGTAAACCAACTCTTCGAGTCGGGGCTGGATTGCTTTCACTTGCGTAAACCTGAAAGCAATAGGAGCAAGGTGGAAACCTTCCTCCATGAAATCAATCCAATGTATCATCAAATGATCGTCCTACACAATCACCACGAACTTGCCGAAAAGTATTCGTTGAAAGGAATTCATCTCCGAGAACCCGACCGCAAAACCTTTCTCGCGAAAAGCATCGCACAAAGGCAGGATCAGATATTTTATTTGGAAAAACAAAAAGTTCGTATTTTAAGTACTTCTATACACACAATATCGGATTTAAAACAAGAATCCAGCTACTTCGAGTATGTATTTGTCAGCCCTGTCTTTGAGAGCATTTCCAAAGAAGGCTATAAACCCCAACACGAGTGGGATGTCCGAAAAATCAAAACTCAAATAAAACCGCAATTGATAGCCCTGGGAGGAGTTGGGGTAGATAAAATCTCCCGTGCCAAATCCCTGGGTTTTGATGGCGTGGCAGTGCTGGGGGCTGTCTGGCAAAATGAGCATAAAGTCTTGGAAAATTTTAAAATCATCAGAGATAAATGCCAGGACTTAGAACAAGCGTATTGAGCATTGCAGGGTATGACCCTAGCGGAGGAGCCGGTTTATTGGCTGATATCAAGACCTTTGAAGCACATAAAGTGCTGGGAATGGGCGTTTGTACGGCTTTGACTTTTCAAAATGATCGTGAATTTGAAGCCTTGCAATGGACACAAGCCGATGATATCATCCGTCAAATTGAAATACTACAAAGACAATTTCAATTCAAATATGCTAAAATAGGCTTGATAGAAAGTTTAGAGGTTCTGGGGCAAGTTATTGATTATATGAAAGTGAAAACTCCATCTACCAGGATAATTCTTGACCCGATCTTTAAAGCCAGTGCAGGATTTGACTTTCATCAGGAGATCAGTCAGGAAAAATTTCTGGAAATTGCCGGAAAACTTTATTTGATTACACCAAATTGGACGGAAATACAGCAGATTTTCCCAGAAAAAGAAGCTCAAGAAGGAGCCAAAGAATTGAGCCTATTCTGTAAAGTATACCTCAAAGGAGGGCATAATCCGATGGATTTGGGCAAAGATTTTCTTTATCATCAGGACAAAATCTATCCGCTCAATCCAAAAACTAAAAACCCTAGCCCCAAACACGGCTCTGGTTGTGTGCTTTCTTCAGCAATTACCGCCAATCTGGCCAAGGAATACCCCTTGCTCAAAGCCTGCCTAAAAGCCAAAACCTATATCAGCCGTTTTCTGGATAGTAACCCAACGCTGCTTGGATACCACCCTTGAAGCAACTAAAAATTGAAAGAATTAAGCATCTCAAAACCTAAGCTTATGAACATAGATAAACTACATTATATTTCTCAAGAAACCGATACCCTAAGCCACATTCAAGTGATTCAGCAAGCTTGTGAAGCCGGTTGTCGTTGGATTCAATTGCGCATGAAGGAGAAATCCGAAACAGAAATGCAACAAATTGCCTCCCAAGCAAAAGCGATCTGCCAGAAATACTCCGCCAAGCTGATCATCAATGATCACGTGCATCTAGCCAAAGAAGTGGCCGCAGGTGGTGTGCATCTCGGACAAACGGATATGCCCCCCTCCGAAGCCCGTTTGATTCTAGGCCCTGACTTTATCATCGGTGGTACTGCCAATACTTTTACAGATATTGTTTGGCTTATTGAATCAGAAATAAATTATGTCGGTTTGGGACCTTTTCGCTTTACGTCAACCAAAAAAAATCTAAGCCCTGTTTTGGGATTGGAAGCTTATCGGGAAATTATACTCAAATGCCGCCAAAGTAAAATCTATACGCCCATTATTGCCATTGGGGGTATCCTCCTGGAAGACGTCGACGAACTCAAACAAACAGGTATCCACGGTATCGCCGTCTCCGGACTGATTACACATAGCCAAAATCGCAAAGAATTGGTAGAAAAACTCTACCAAATCCTGTAAATCCTGAAATCTTATCAAAAGAAAATGAAACCCGTAAACCCTGAAATCCTGTCAAAAAATGAAAATACTCAAAATCGCCGATAAAGAATTCAACTCTCGCCTGTTTACAGGCACGGGAAAGTTTAGCGCAAGTACTTTGATGGAGGAGGCACTTCTGGCCTCAGGCAGCGAACTCGTGACAGTTGCCCTCCGAAGAGTAGACATTCAGAACCCGCAAGATGATATTTTGAACCATCTCAAACACCCTCAGTTTAATTTGCTGCCGAATACTTCGGGTGTGCGAAGTGCCAAAGAAGCTGTTTTTGCTGCTCAATTGGCAAGGGAAGCCTTAGAAACAAACTGGATCAAGCTAGAAATTCACCCTGACCCCAAATACCTGATGCCTGACCCGATAGAAACTTTAAAAGCTGCCGAAGAGCTGGTCAAACTAGGCTTCATCGTTTTGCCTTATATACACGCCGACCCGGTACTTTGTAAGAGGCTGGAGGAAGTCGGTACGGCTGCCGTCATGCCTTTGGGCTCGCCGATTGGCAGTAATAAAGGACTTCGAACCCTTGATTTTCTGGAAATCATCATAGAACAAAGCAAAGTACCTGTAGTAATAGATGCAGGAATAGGTGCTCCTTCGGACGCTGCCAAAGCTTTGGAAATTGGAGCTGACGCCGTACTTGTGAATACAGCTATCGCCGTAGCACAAGACCCCATAGCTATGGCCGAAGCTTTTAAAATGGCCGTGCAGGCCGGAAGAATGGCCTATGAAGCCAAATTAGCTCAACCCGGCTGGAAAGCGATGGCTACCAGCCCCTTAACTGCCTTCTTAGATGAGTAATTTTAGAGAAATATTTGATCTATATGCCTGGGATGATACCCGAAAAAGCATCTATGCCAAAACTTCCCAAGACGTAGAAATAGCCCTAGGCAAAGAAAAACGAAATTTGGAAGATTTTAAGGCACTGATTTCACCCGCAGCCGCAGCTTATCTTGAGTATATCGCTCAAATCAGTTGTCAAATCACCCAAAAGCGCTTTGGAAAGGTTATCCAATTATATCTGCCTTTGTATCTTTCTAATGAATGTCAGAATATTTGTACCTATTGCGGATTTAGCTTGGATAATCCAATACGCCGCCGCACACTCACCGAGAAAGAAATTCTCAGAGAAGTAGAAGCCATCAAAGCATTGGGTTATGAGCATATTTTGTTAGTTAGTGGAGAAGCAAATCGTAGCGTTGGTTTAGATTACTTCAAGAAAGTACTCGAGTTAATTCGCCCTCATTTTGCACATATTTCTATGGAAGTACAACCGCTGGATCAGGTAGAATACGAAGTTCTGATGAATTACGGATTGAATACCGTATTGGTTTATCAGGAAACCTATCACCAAGAAGACTACAAAAAACACCACCCTAAGGGTAAAAAATCTAACTTTTACTATCGCCTCGATACACCCGACCGCCTGGGTAAAGCAGGTGTTTACAAGATGGGTTTGGGGGTGCTCATTGGTTTGGAAGACTGGCGTACAGATTGTTTTTTTACAGCACTACATTTGAATTATTTAGAGAAAACCTACTGGCAGAGCAAATATTCCATCTCTTTTCCTCGCTTACGCCCTTACTCAGGTGGTTTGCCTCCCAAAGTAGCCATGAGCGACCACGAACTGGTACAATTGATCTGTGCTTACCGACTTTTTGATGAAGAAGTAGAACTTTCTATATCCACCCGCGAAAGCGAGAAATTCCGCAATCACATCATTCCATTAGGGATCACCTCAATGAGTGCTGGCTCCAAAACCAACCCCGGCGGATATGTGGTAGAGCCTGAGTCCCTGGAACAGTTTGAAATCTCTGATGAACGCTCCCCCGAAGAAATCAAAAAGGTGATTCAAGCACAAGGCTATGAAGCCGTCTGGAAGGATTGGGACAGAGCTTATCAGTTGACAGGTTGATAAATAAAATTAGGCTCTTACCTAACTTTATACTCAAACCGAAGTGGTTTTCCGAGATTTTAGCTTTTAAATCATTAATAATCAAGCTAATCAATCAAGAAAATCAGGCAAATCACTTCAATCTGGGTATAAATGGATAGCTTTAAAATCCTGCTTATTATTCAAATACAGTATTTATACTCAAACCGAAGTGGTTTTAATACAAAAACAAGATCCTTACAGGGGAACTTTTAGTGCTTAAATCATGAATAATCAAGCTAATCAATCAAGAAAACTTGCCCCGCAGGGGTCTTGTATTTCCTAAATCACTTTAATCTGGGTATAAAAACCGAACGATTGAGAACATCAAGCAGCTTTAAGGTAAGAGCCCTACCTGTTTATCAAACATAAATTTTTCCTCAGAAGGGTTTTTATACAATAGATAAACTAGCACAATTACCCTCGTTTGGGAGTCTGACCCAGATCTATGCTTGTGTCTCAAAACACAAATATTTAACAATAACTTGTATAATCAAAAGAATAAATTATCTTTAATTGTTAAATCAATTTTAAACATTTTGGGCAAAAGAATAGTAGGAACTTTAACTTTTTTTGGCATCTTTCTAACAGCCTTTGGAGTACAATTCTGTACCTTGAAAGCACAAGGATTATCCGGTCTTTTTACAAACCCAACTACCTGGGTACAGCAATTTGATAGCCTGGTGGGCATCCATAGCTCTGGCCTGATCAATGGAAGTCTTTATCAAACACAATACATCAATGCCCAAATACATCCTTTTTGGCAGGGGAGAGACTGGAAATATGGTAGTTTACACTATCAAGGGCAGTTTTATCCTCAAGTAGCCTTGATGTATGATGCCTTTACAGATCAACTGATTCTTCGGCACATAGACGAGAGCAACTTAAATAACTGGCTGCTTTTATTTAAAGAAGAAATTCGTTTTTTTACGCTGCAAGAAAAGTATTTTGAATACCTAGGCTCAGAAAGTAACAAAAAGCTTGCATCGGGTTTTTATGAGATTCTATACAAAGGAAAAAACCTCAAACTAGTCGCCAAGAGATATAAAGAAGATTATATTGAAGAGAAGACCATTCAATTTAGAGAAAAAAGCAGTTTTTATTTACTCTACCAAAACTCAGCAAGCAACCTGAATCGTGAAAAAGACTTTTTGGAGCTTTTTGCAAGCCGCAAAGTGGAAATCAATCATTTTATTCGTCAAAATCAATTAAAAATTAAACCCACCCAAGAATCTGATTTGATTCGTTTAAGCGAATTTTGCGATCAGCTCATTCCACTACCATGAAGAAATTTTTATCTTTTTTGTCTTTTTTGATAGGATCATACACCATATCTATTCAGGCTCAAGAGAATGCCCCGCTTTTTTCTATACAATTCAATCAAACCGACCTAAAAACAGCATTATTGGGTTTAGAGCGAGAGAGTATGCTTCCTTTTTATTATGCAGACTCCTGGTTGGATTCTACCCGAATTACAGCCGATTTTGAATACGCAACCCTTCACGAAATATTGACCAAAGTCCTGGCCAGCACCCGCTTGTACCCGATCATCTACCGAGATCGAGTAATACTTTCAAGGGATAATCCGATAGTTCAAAAATTTGCAGCTTTGGAATCTCCCGACGCCCGTTCTGAAACAGCCAATTCCCGTATATTCGCCCGTGAAAATGAATTAAATTTGAATGAAAATATCCAAAAAGCCCCTATTGAAATTGGTAACAAAACCCTGATGATTCCTGGTAAAAGTGTCACACTTGCTGGCTATGTTCGAGAGAAAAAAAACGGTGAACCCATCGTAGGCGCATTGGTTTATGTAGAAAACCCCTTTCGGGCAATCAGCACCAATAGTTTTGGCTACTATTCCCTTACGCTGAGTGCCGGGCTGCACGTACTCAAAACCCAGTTTGCAGGTATGAAACCTACCCAAACTGGCACGCTTCTTTATTCGGATGGCAAATTGGATATTGAGCTTGAGGAAGATGTGATTTCCTTAAATGAAATCTTGGTAGAGTCCGACAGAGACCTGAATGTATCTGGCGTGCAAATGGGGCTGGAGCGTATCGATGTAAAAACAATTAAAAATATTCCTAAAATTTTGGGTGAAAACGACCTAATTCAGGTCACTTTGACCCTCCCCGGTGTACAAACTATTGGGGAAGGTGCCTCAGGCTTTCACGTAAGGGGGGGCAACTCCGACCAGAATCTCGTACTTCTCAATGAAGCTCCTATTTTTAACACCTCTCATTTCTTGGGCTTTTTCTCGGTTTTTAATGCCGATGTGATCAAAAAAACCGAACTCCATAAAAGTAGTATCCCGGCACGTTACGGTAGCCGCTTATCTTCTATTCTGGATATTCAAATGAAAGACGGGAATGTAAAGAAATTTTCAGGGCAAGGGGGAGTAGGGCCTGTGACTGGCCGCCTAAGCCTGGAGATTCCTTTAGTGAAGGAAAAAACCTCGTTGATTTTGGCCGGAAGGACAACCTATTCGGATTGGGTGCTGAATCTAGTGCCTGATGAAGCCCTCAGAAATAGCTGGGCTTCTTTTTATGATGCTGTTCTGCGACTTAGCCACCAGATCAATGAAAATAATTCCCTTTATCTATCTTCTTATCTGAGTCAGGACAAGTTTCGGCTTTCTTCAGATAGCTTGTTTAGCTACCGTAATTTTAATGCTTCCTTCCAATGGCGGCATAATTTCAACAATAAATTCTATGGCGTACTCAGTACAGCGTACAGCCAATACGATTATACCCTGGATTATGAGGCGATTCCGGTCGATGCCTTTGGGCTGGGTTTCAAAATACGCGAAACCGACCTCAAACTCGATGTAAGTTACTACCAGAGCAATGCCCATCGTTTTGATTTTGGCTTGGTCAATAAATTTTATTTTTTAGAACCGGGTTACATCCAAAGCCTTGGTAAAGAGTCGCTGGTTTCCCGGCGTGAAATAGACCAAGAACAAGGCTTGGAATCTGCCTTGTATTTTTCTGACCAGATAGACCTCAACGAACGCATTTCGCTCAATCTGGGCATTCGTTATTCCTGGTTTGGAGCTTTCGGGCCAGCACAGGTTTTTGATTTTCAGTCAGGATCTCCCCGCGAGCTGTCTAACATTGTGGATTCCACAGATTTTCAATCGGCGCAAATTATCAAAAGCTATCATGGCCCTGAATGGCGATTGGCAGCCAGATATGCATTGAATTCCGAAACCTCCCTCAAACTTAGCTATAATCGCACCCGCCAGTACATACATCGCCTGAGCAATACCATTTCCATAGCTCCAACAGATACCTGGAAGCTTTCCGATACGCATATTGCCCCTCAAATTGCCGATCAGATTTCATTAGGAATTTATAAAAACTTCAATGGCAACAACATAGAGACTTCATTAGAAATCTATTACAAAAAATTAAATAATCTGTTGGATTATAAAGTAGGTTCGGACTTGATTCTGAATGAAAATCTGGCTACTGATGTACTCCAGGGAAGGGGCAAAGCCTATGGAGTTGAAGTATTGCTCCGTAAAAAAAGCGGCAAACTCAACGGTTGGATCAGTTATACCTTTTCACGTACATTCCTAAAACTGGACGGTGATTTTCAGGTAGAGCGCGTCAACAATGGCAATTTTTTTCCGGCAAATTATGACAAACCGCATAACATCAGCATTATTTCCAATTATCGCCTTACCCAACGATACAGTTTTTCAGCCAATTTTACATACAGTACTGGCCGGCCGATTACTTTCCCGATTGGCAACTACCAGATCGCCGGAGGAAATGTGATCTTATTTTCCCAAAGAAATCAGTTTAGAATCCCGGATTATTATCGCCTGGATTTGGGAATTAATATAGAAGGCAATCATAAAATCAAAAAACTGGCGCATAGCTTCTGGTCAATTTCAGTGTACAATGTTTTGGGACGAAAAAATCCTTATTCTGTCTTTTTTGTGATTGAAGAAGGCAGAATTCAGGGCAGAAAATTATCCGTTTTCGGGGCACCCATTCCTACAATTACTTATAATTTTAGCTTTTAAATATGAAAGGATTTTTGAAAAATATATTGGGATTTTTTATCCTACTTTGGGCTTTCTCACAGTGTGTAGAGCCTTTTGAAGAATTTGATGCCCAGGATTTTGAAGACTATCTGGTCGTAGAGGGGCTCATCACCAACGAAACCAAAGCACACCGAATTCTGATTTCACGTACTTCTCCGATTGATAGCCTGGTTTTTATACCCGAAACCGAGGCTCAGGTTCATATAGAAGACGAACAAGGAAACCGCTTTCCGCTCAGTGAAAAAGAACCTGGAAAATACTTCACTACACCCAATTTTACAGGTATAATCGGACAAAGCTATACCTTATTGATTCAGACAAGCTCCGGTAGGAATTACCGCTCCGACGCAGTGACTCTCAAATCCTGCCCACCGATTGACAGCATCTATGCCGAATACCGCACCGGGCTCATCAATCGCCCTGACGGCATTGAATTCTACGTAGACAGCCACGACCCAAGCAATCAAACCCGCTACTATCGCTGGGAATGGGAAGAAACTTATGAAATCGTAGTACCTTTTGCTTCTATCTTTGAGTGGATTCAGGGCAATGAAGTGCGCCCCCGCACCGAAAACGTGGGCAACTGCTGGAAAAGCGATACATCAAGTACCATTCTGATCAAAAACACCATTGGGCTGGCAAACGATCAAATATCAAGGTTTCCGGTACGGTTTATGGATAAATTCTCCCAAGAAATCCGCACCAAATACAGTATCCTGGTCAAACAATACGCCCTGAGTGAAGAAGCATTTACTTTCTGGAGCAATTTGCAGGAATCCCAAACCCGGCAAGGTTCTCTGTTTGATATTCAGCCGGGAATCATTCAGGGAAATATCCGCTCTTTAGACGATAAAAATGAAATTGTATTGGGTTATTTTGATGCCAGCCAGGTCAGCACGCTGAGGGAGTTTTTTGTGCCTAGTGATTTTAATGACCAGGGTTTTGTACGACCTTCCTATTTTGCCAATTGTTTTATTTTAGATACCATCCCCGAAGCCAGGATCGGGGAGTACCTCCTGACCGAAAATAATTTGGAAAGTAGGGAAATTTGGGATTCTTTTGGAGCCTTTGGATTTACAGATATATTTTATGTGATTGTACCTAAGGCCTGTGCCAATTGCACTGGATTTGCCGATAAAAAAAGACCCTCCTTCTGGAGATAAATGAATAAAATATGCGCTATTGGAATATCTTAGGCTGTTTTTTCGGGCTTATCAGTCAATTGACAGCCCAATCACAGCATACAACTCCAAGGATAAATACCCTGACTCAGACTTTTGAAACACAACCTATCCGTGAATCCATTTACCTCCATCAAAATACTGCCGAAATATGCGTAGGGGAGACGCTTTTTTTTAAAGTCTATTGTCTGAATCAGCAAAACCAAAACCTTTCTTTATTCAGCAAAATAGCTTATGTGGAATTGCTGGATACACAGCAAAAACCCGCCTTGCAAACTAAAATCGAACTTCGAGACGGACTCGGATACGGGGATTTTTTTATCCCTTCTGATCTCAAAACGGGTGCTTACCGCCTTGTGGCTTATACCCGTTGGATGCAAAATTTTAGCATAGAAGATTTTTTTCAAAGTAATTTGCTTATTATCAACCCTTTTCAATCGCTTCCCGATTCTATCGCAGACCTCTCCAATTCCCAAATATCTAATCAAAACTTCTCTTTGTATCCGATTCAGGTAGCACTTGACAAGACTGTGTATCAAAATCGGGAAGCCGTCAAATTGCAATTGTCTTTGGATCAAAATCAAAATCCTGACTTGGTGAATCTGTCTGTTTCTGTGAGAAAAAAACAACCTCAGTTTCATTTCTCCACCGCAAACATCCAAAACTACTTGTCTACCAAACCAAAAAACCTTGCTCCTCCACTGAATACCCATTTACCAGAATTGCGGGGAATGCTTCTTAGTGGTACATTGCGCCACGCTCAAAGCAAAGCACCTTTGTCCAATCGCTTGATTTATCTGTCTGTTCCCTCCAAAAACTATTATTTCGATGCTACCCGGAGCAATGCTGAAGGCAGATTTTATTTTAATATCAGCCGTTTAAGCACGCAATCCGAACTCATTATCCAAACCCAAAACACCAATCAGGAGGATATTGAAATTACATTAGATCAAGACTTTCAAATCGAGTATCCAACCTTAGCCCCGAATCAAACCCTTTTGCATAAAATTGATTCTGCTTGGCTTGCTACAAAGGCAGTGCATATCCAGGTAGAAAATGCTTATTTTGAATTCAAAAAAGATTCAGTATTATCTTCGGGCTACTCCCGATTTTATAAAAAACCCGATGCCATATACAGGCTGGATGACTATACACGCTTTCGCAAAATGGAAGAAGTACTTCGGGAGATTGTTTACACCGTTTTTCTACGGAGAAAAGACGATCGTTATTTTGTAAAAGTGAGCAAATCCCGAAGCGATCTCCCCTTAGACGGAGAGGCTTTTGTACTCCTAGACGGCGTTCCGGTATTTGATATAAACGCTTTTTTGAATTATGACCCCCTAAAAATCGAACGCTTAGAAGTCATAGGCAGCCGCTATTTCAAAGGAGCTTTGGATTGCCAGGGGATCGTCAGCTTTGAGACCTATCAAGGAGATTTCCAGGGAATCAGTCTGCCTCCTGAAGCCATTCGCAGGAGTTTTATTGGCACACAGCCCTCCAAGCTCTATTTTCAACCCCTCTATCATTCGCCCGAAGCCAAAGCATCCCGCATTCCTGATTTCAGAGAGCAGCTCTATTGGAATCCTGAGATCAAGCTGGCATCGGGTGATTCCTTACACCTTGAGTTCTATACTTCCGATGATTTTGGAGAATATATCATTGATATTCAAGGATTCAGTGCGGAAGGGAAAGTCGTTTCGTATCAAGCTACTTTTAGGGTTGGAGAAGGGAAGGAGCGTTGAGTTCATAAGCATCAAGTAAAAACTGAAAATCTTTAAGCTTAATCGTGAGCAGGAATCACGCTCCATTCACAAATACCCCTCCGCAGCCTTTTCCAGCCTTCCCTTGATCTTCTCTAGCAATTCCTGAGGGGCGATGACCCTGGCAGTTTCCCCAAAACCTAGGATTTCTCTTTCCAATTCAAAGTTGAGCTGTACTTTGAGGGAGATGATCATGCCTTCTTCGTTTTTTTCAAGGATTTGCTGCGACTGATGTAGGGGTTTGGTGAGTACATAAGGGGCATTGTCGGCATTGATCCAAAGGATCACCTGATGCACAGGCTGATTCGGAGATACACTGACACCGATTACATCCCTGAAATAGTTTTGGGTATCCAGGAGGGTATTTTCAATCAAAATTTCGTCACTTGCCTTGATCTCAAGGATACGATCCAGGGCAAGGATAAAAATATTTTTGATCTGATCACGCACGCCCAGCACAAACCAACGATTGCGGTATTCTTTGAGCAGGTAAGGGTGAAATACAAAGGTATTCGGTTCAGGTGCTTTGAAGGGCTGATAGCTAATCTCTAGGGATTTTTTGTGTAAAATGCTCTGGTAGAGTGTCTCGATGTATTCCAGCCCTCTCAGGTCTTCGTTTTTCTCGAAGTCGATCACGGCAGATTGAGGGGATTGGCTGCGGTAGATTTTTTCCTCGATGCGTTGTACAATCCCGGTTAGCTCCTTGAAATGACTGAATCCTTTGAATTGCTTTAGAATCTCTACGACTTCGTGCAGTTTACCCAGGTCTTGTATCGTCAGTGGTATGTTGGTAATAGAATAATCGGGGTCTTCGTAGGTATAATATTTTTTGTCAATGACGATGATAGGGGCATTGTAACCCAGTTTTTCACTACGCATCACTTGGATATCCGCCTGGACGGTTCTTTTGCTGACACCTTTATCGATGCCTTCGTATTCATACAAGGCATCCGAACAGGCTTCTACCAGGTCTTCGATCGTCCAGGTACGCATTCGGTTTTGGAGGCATTGATCTATGGTACGATAGCGAATGAGTGCATTTCGATTGACGGGCATGAGGCTTATGAATTTTTTTTAAAGCTAATTAAATTTTTTTAAGTTTTGATTAATAAAATATGAACTAACTTTACAATTCTGTATGCTAAAAGATTGGAAATTTGGTAGAACCGAAGGAACTCCATTAGCTTTGATTGAAAACATGCCTAAGTCAATTGTAATTATCCCAACCTATAACGAAATAGAAAACATACGGGATATGGTAGAGCAGGTATTATCCCAACCGCTTGCTTTTGATTTATTAATTGTAGATGATTCCTCTCCGGACGGTACGGGCGAGGTAGTAAGAGATTTGCAGGATAAATATCCTCAACGCCTGCATCTAGAGGTGCGTAAAGGCAAACTGGGTCTGGGGACGGCTTACATTCACGGCTTTAAGTATGCCCTGGTACATAATTATGACTATATTTTTGAAATGGATGCCGATTTCTCACACAACCCGGCTGATCTGGCACAGTTGTACCAGGCCTGCGAAGAAGGGTATGACCTGGTGATCGGCTCGCGTTATATCAAAGGTGTCAATGTGATCAACTGGCCGATGCATCGCGTACTGATGTCTTATTTTGCCAGTTTTTATGTGCGTAAAGTGACCGGAATGCACATTATGGATGCCACAGCAGGGTTTAAATGCTATCGCCGGGAGGTTCTGGAGACCATTCCTTTGGATAAAATTCGTTTTGTGGGGTATGCCTTTCAGATTCAGATGAAATTTGAAGCCTGGAAATACGGTTTTAAGATCAAAGAAATCCCCATTGTATTCACAGACCGTACCCGTGGGCAGTCCAAAATGTCTGTAAAAATCTTCAGAGAAGCCTTTTGGGGCGTATTCCAGATGAAAATTCGGAGTTTTTTCAAAAAATACCGAAGAAAGATCAATCAAAACGAATCGTCTTTACCGGCTGGATCCGGGAAATGATGTACGTAGGAATAAGCAATATCAGGCTGATAATCGTAAATACCAATAAATTCATTGCCAGAATTACAGGCCAATTCCACTCAATGGGTACGGTATTCATATAATAATTTTCTGCATCCAATGGGATTATCTGCAAATAATACTGAACCGCACAAAAACCCAGCCCGATCAGATTGCCCCAGCCCATGCCCTTGAGGATCAGAAACATCCCCTTGAATATGAAAATCTGACGGATTTGCCAGTTGGTGGCTCCCAAAGCTTTGAGAATACCGATCATTTTGATGCGCTCCATAATCATAATAAGCAGGATAGAGGTCATATTAAAACCTGCCACGATCAGGATGAGTACCAGAAAAATATTTACGTTTTTATTCAGCAGATTGAGCCAGTCAAAGATGTCCAGATGTCTTCCCTGGCTGGTGATTGTCTCCAGACCCATATCGTATCCCATGGCTTCCCAGACCTGAATAGCCCCTACGGAGTCCAATTGAGCAAAATCTTTTACATAAATTTCATAAGAACCCGCCAGCGTATCCGCCCAGTTATTCAGTCGGCGCACCAGATTGATGTCACCCAGAATAAACTTTTCGTCAAACTCTTCCATGCCTGTCTGATAAATGCCTTTGATTTTGAGCTTGCGTAAGCGGGGAGGGTCTTGTACAAAAAACATCACCACCGAATCGCCCAAGGATAACCTCAGCTTATCGGCTACCATTTTGCTGATGATGATTTCTTGAGAATATCCTTTGGAAGGAAGCTTGAAAAATTCGCCTTCAATTAAATTATCTTTAAATAAATCCCAATCATAATCCTGCCCTACTCCTTTAAAAACCACTCCCAGCACCTCTTCTTCAGTTTTTAAGATACCTGCTTTTTGAGCCACAGCCTGAAGATGATTTATCGAGGAAATTTTGTCATAATTTTTGTATAGATTCGTATTAATAGAAATGGGAGTTTCCTCATAAGAATTATTCAAGCTCCGCTGTGTAACCAGAATATGCCCGCTAAAACTAAATAACTTATTTTGGATATTTTCCTGAAATCCGATCAGGATCGCAAAAGCTCCGAGGATTGTAGCCAGACCTAGCGCAATGCTGATGATGGCAATGGTACTGACGATAGAAGAAAAAGATTTGGAATTATTGAGCCTTCGAGCAATAAAATAATATGTATTCAAAATATATCGTTATTTTATGACAAAATTATTAAAAATTCGTATTAAAATTGCTTAGTCACTGAGTTTGTTTTGATATATATCTGCTTCTATGAAAATGATGAAATACGCCAACTACACACAAGGCTGGAAAAGAAGATTTTTTTTCAAATCTTTTTTTCTTCCGATCTTTATGATTTGCTTCACTTGTAACCCAAGTATCCCTGGGCGCACCTACACAAGTAAGGTACAAATGATCAAACCAATGCTTAGGAAATCTGAGAAAAAGACGCAAGATACGGATTATTCTTCTGCTTTAAAAATCGGAGCCAGCCAATTGCCCGATTATTTGCCCGATTTGCGAGATCTGAAAGTGGGTTTGGTGGTTAATCATACCTCTTTATTAGGCGAAAGGCACTTGGTAGATACCTTACTCAGCCTCGGGATTCAGGTCAAAAAGGTATTCGCCCCCGAACACGGATTCCGGGGAAATGCCGATGCAGGAGAGCAGGTAAGCAATTCTACCGATATTCAAACAGGCCTGCCCATCATCTCACTTTATGGCAAAAACAAAAAACCAGAACCTACCCAAATAGAAGATCTTGATGTGCTCATCTTCGATATTCAGGATGTAGGTGTGCGGTTTTATACGTATATCAGCACCATGCACCTGGTTATGGAGGCCTGCGCCGAAAATAAAAAACACTTCATCGTGCTAGACCGCCCCAATCCAAATGGAGCGTATGTAGACGGGCCAATTCGTAAAGAAGCGTACACTTCTTTTGTAGGGATGCATCCTATTCCGATTGTACACGGACTTACCGTAGGCGAACTGGCACTGATGATCAATGGCGAAGGATGGTTGCATAATTCCCTTAAATGTGATTTGAAAGTAGTCAAAAATAGATTTTATCGGCACGATATACCTTATTCATTGCCCGTAAAGCCTTCTCCCAATCTCCCCAATGATCTTTCTATAGCACTGTACCCATCTCTTTGTCTTTTTGAAGGTACTCAGATCAGTGTAGGGCGAGGCACGGAGTTTCCCTTTCAGGTCATCGGCGCACCACAGCCTAACCTCGGCAATTTCAAGTTTATCCCCGAAAGTATCGTTGGGATGTCTAAAAATCCATTGTATAAAGGAGAAACGTGTTATGGGGTTGATTTTAGGAGAAGGTCTGTACCCAGGGCTTTTACCCTCGAGTACCTAATTGATTTTTATAAAAAATATAAGAATAAGCCGAAGTTTTTTAATGGATATTTTGATACACTCGCCGGAACAGATGACTTGCGCCGCCAAATAGAATCAGGCCTGAACGAAAATCAGATCCGTAAGACTTGGGAGAAACCTCTGATGGAATATATGGAAATGCGTAAAAAATACCTGCTCTACCCTGATAACTCAGCACAATAAAATCAGGTCTTGGGCTTTAGTTTAGATGTTAGGGATTGGGAAATTGTCGTTTATTACCTCTTAAAATTTTGTGACGACATTGCACTGCAACGTCGCTACAAATAATCAAAATGTTTTTTGTGCGATAGTGTCCTTATTTTAGGCATAAACGGCTCAATATCCAACACCTAATACCCAAAACCCAACCCTTACCTTTGATTCAGTTGATAAAATACCCCCAGATTAAAAGTCATTACCTGAGGCACCGCCTTTTTATCCGGGAAAAAAATGCCGTTGTACTTGCCGTTGAAGTCCAGACTCCAAGTGTCATTGATGTGCCAAGCCAAACCCAGCACGGCTGCCATCCCAAAATTGGCATCACTGGCTGTCAGGTCAATGCTGCCCAAGCTCACAGGAGGCGGAGGCTGATTGAGTTGCTCAAAATAACCAATGATTAATTCACTCAAATTCACCTCAATGCTTTCGGTATGAGACGTATACAAACCTATATCAAAACCCACATAAGGCCTTACCTTAGTTTGCAAAATGTAGTATTCAAAGCCTACATTTACCGGAAAAAAATGAATTTTGGGAATACTTAGAATGGAATCGGCACCGATGAGCGTCAGTAAATTAATCGTACTTTGACTGATCCCAAATGATTCGGCGAATTCACCGATATTTTCCCCACCTTTGCCAAACAAATAAAAACTGAAATTAGAAGTAATCGCAAAACGGGGTGAAAGATGATATTTTCCACTCAAACTGCCTCCGTAGCCGTTTTTACTGATTGTACCTACATTGCCTACTGGTACATTGATGCCGAAGCTTGTGCCGATACGAAGTTGTGCCAAAGTATCGGTGATTTGGAAAAGCGTAAAAAATATACTGCAAATAAGGATTCTTTTCATAAAATTTGCTAAAGTGAATGTAAATCTTGTAAGCAATTTAATCGCCAAAATACAGGCAATTCTATATCTGTGAAAATAATACATTGTTTTAAACATTATATTTTTATGAAATTTACCAACTTTTCCCTGATTCTGAGTTTTATCCTCTGTATCATGATTTTTTCTACCAATAAGATTCAGGCTCAAAAAAATAACCGAAGTGCCATTCATACCGATGATCTTGACGGAGACGGTGTAAAAGACCTGAGCGGACAAGATAAATGCCCTACCACGCTTTCGCAGATTGAAGGCCGTCGGGCTACCATCGTAGACGAAATCTCTGGAGAGGAAATCATTATATGGCTGCCTGATAATCTCAAAGATTTTATTCTCAATGATAAATTGCCTTTACAGGATGAACGTACCCAACTGCTGAATGAACAAGCCAAAATCAAAAGAGAAAAAAAACGCTTGCTTGAACGATACGGGGCTTATGCCGATATGAAAAGTAAAGACCGCGATGTCAAAGAAAAAGAACTGGATGAAGAAATCAATAGCTTCCAGGTAAAAATTGATAGCCTTCAAAAACAAATATTCGCACTCGATCCTTCGTCTTACGTGGAGTTTACGGGCAATCTCCTCAATGCCGAAGGTAAAGTAATCCGAGAAAAACAAAGGGTCAAAATACGCATCAAAGTAGATGCTTTTGGATGCCTACCTGATGACGACCAGGACGGATCTCCCAACATGGTAGACCTTTGCCCAGATGAAATCGGCACCGTAGAATCTAGTGGCTGCCCTGACCGTGATAAAGACCGAATCCCTGATAAAATAGACGACTGCCCCGACCAACCCGGTACAAGAGAAATGAACGGCTGCCCCGACCGCGATAAAGATGGCATCTCCGACAAAAACGATGCTTGCCCCGATATTCCTGGGATCAAAGAATTAGACGGCTGCCCAGATAAGGACGGCGACGGCATCACCGACAAAGAAGATAAATGCCCCGATCTACCCGGACCCAAAGAAACACAGGGCTGCCCCGACCGTGACGGCGATACTGTATTGGATGGGCAAGACGACTGCCCGGATGTACCCGGACCGGTTGCCAATAAAGGCTGCCCGGATATTTTGAATAAAGCCAGTCGGGTACTTTTTGAGACAGGCAAGGACCTCATCAAGCCTGAGTCCTTCCCCTTGCTAGATGAACTTGTAGCACTCCTGAAAGAATATGACGACTCTTATATATATCTCGAGGGGCATACCGACAATGAAGGTACCGACGAGGATAATATGACCCTGTCTCAAAATAGAGCCAAATCCGTCAAAGAATATTTGGTCAATAAAGGCATTGCCGAAACAAGGGTGTATACCAATGGCCACGGCGAATCTCGCCCGATAGCCGATAATGCTACCGCAGCAGGAAAAACCAAAAACCGTCGCGTAGAAATGAAACTCAGCAACCAGAAAGAATTCTTGGAAGAAATCATTAAAAAACAATAGTGCTACCCATGAAAGATGAAGGATTCATATACAACGAATTCCTTCATCTTTTTAATTTTTCATTACCTCGGATGATAAGCCTTATATCTTGCCCAAGAACGCAGATATTTCTTTTTATTTTTTTTTATGAGATATAAGGTAGGAATAGATACCATTTTTAAATAAGCTGGTTTTTTGACCACAAGATGTAAATGAGGCGTAGAAGACCAGCCTGTATTGCCGCTGTAGCCAATGATATCACCAGCGTTTACCTTTTGTCCTGGTTTGACGGCAACCCCTCCAGCTTTGAGGTGCCAGTAGTGTGCAAAGGTGCCATCACGATGATAAATGATGATATAATTGGCATCATCTGCAAATGAGGCATCTTTTCCACCTTTTTCAGAATCAAAACGTGTTTCTATAACCGTTCCCTCTCGAATAGCACAAATAGGCGTACCCTCAGGCATCTTAAAATCCAGGGCATATTGGCGTTGGTGGGAAAAACGCCCGTTGTAGCCTTGAATCAACCTGAATTTTTGCCGATGCATAAAAGGCAACATATAAATAAAATTATCTTCGTGTTTAACCGTATTGGGATCCCCCATTACAATATTTTTGGAATAAGTCAAAGGTTCGGAGTCAGCCTTCTTAAGTTTGACTTCAAATAAAAAAACTTTTGGACTTTGCGGGGGGACAATCACATAGTAGGGCTCTATAGAGTTGGTATCCAACAAAGAGGGTTTTAAGATCGTTATCTGGCACTGATAAGGGCAGAAACCTAGGTTTTGAGCATAAAATCTTACTTTTAATCCCTCCCTTTGGGTAGTCACTTCCAACCCTTGAGCATAAATATTCTGAAAGAAAACAAGGAATAAAGACCCGATGAAGAAGGAAATCATTTTTTTCATATTCAAAGCTGAAAAAGTAGTGTATAATTTGTCCGGTTTTTAATTTTTTACGTAAAATCTTACAAGCGTGCTTAAATTAAAATAATTGAAGCTAAATTTGCATAGAATATCAGATTAAGCTATATTGCAGTCCAAAATTATATTCTTCCTCTCAACAATACAAATTTCAACTATTCATCAATAGTCTTAACTTCATTAAACTCAGATAAATAAACAAATTTTAATTATTTATCGCAATCAAGTTTTTTAGTATTACAAGATTTTTTTATTGATTACTTGTAAATCAAGCTCTTAGGGCAATGATAATGAAGATATACTGATCATGAATAGACATTACACTACATTAAAAATAATTACGATGACAGCCTTATTACATCACGAGTTTTGTCAACAAGGGAGAACTACTCGAGATAGGGGGTTATTTATTTCCAAAATAACTTTCTTCCTGATGCTTTGGATACTTTTTGGGCAAAACACCATAGCTCAAATAAACTCCCCAAAAAATAAGATATTGGAAGCAACCAATGTGACTATGCTCAGGGGAATGAGTAATGCCTATAAGCAAACCGCCTTAGACCAAAAAAACGAAGCTGAAAAAATAGCCCGACAAAACGGCTGGGAAATTCGTAAAGTACTCACTGATGGAAGTGTAATTGAACTCATCAAAATAGACGAAAACGGCCAACCTCTTTATTATAAAACCGACAACCTGGAAGCAGCCCAAACCTTATCCACCAACCGTCTATGGTCAGGAGGAGACTTGGGCTTAAACCTCTCGGGTTTTGGACTAAGCCACAAAATTGATAATATTTTTTATGCACGACTGGGTGTATGGGATGGGGGAGCAGTGCGAAAAACCCACAATGAATTCAAAAATGGAGATAACCTAGTTGTCCAAAGAGACAATGTAAGTACGCTCAACGACCACGCCACACACGTCTCGGGTACTTTGGTAGGGCGAGGGGCAAATCCTTCAGCCCAAGGAATGGCTTGGAGAGCACAATTGGATGCACACGACTGGAACAGCGACGAATCCGAAATGGCTCTGGCAGCTTCCCGAGGCATGCTTATTTCCAATCACTCTTACGGATTTATTGCCGGATGGCGATCTAGTGGAGGCTCTTGGCTTTGGTATGGAGATCAAAGCGTAAGTGTTGTAGAAGATTATAAATTTGGTTTTTATGATGGTACCAGTGAGCAATGGGACAATATCGCCTACAATGCACCTTATTATTTGATAGTCAAATCTGCTGGAAACGATCGAGGAGAGGGCGTGGGTACTAGCCCAATTACGGCTGAAAAAGATGGCGGTAGCGATGGTTATGACTGTATTTCTCTGAATGGGAATGCAAAAAATATTCTTACTGTCGGTGCAGTAAACCCCATTACTTCATATAATGGACCTTCAAGTGTCGTTGTGGCTTCTTTTAGTAGTTGGGGACCAACAGATGATGGTAGGATCAAACCGGACATTTGTGGTGCAGGTGTAGGAATATTCTCTTCCGTAGCTAACTCTGACGATGCCTATTCTTATTACTCAGGTACTTCTATGGCTACGCCGAATGTTTCCGGTTCTTTATTGCTTTTGCAAGAGCATTATGAAAATGAAAACGGGAACGGAAATTTTATGCGATCTGCTACCCTTAAAGCACTTGTGATACATACCGCTGATGAAACTGGTAGTTTTGCTGGACCGGATTACAAATTCGGCTGGGGACTTATGAATACAGCGCGGGCAGCCGAACTAATTTCTAAAAACGCCCAGCAAAACGGACAATTGATCTCCGAACGCGAACTCAATAATGGAGATATATACTCCCAATCTTTTACCCCAACAGGAAACCAACCCCTCATATTTACCATCTCCTGGACTGACCCAGCCGGCAAAAGTCCACTAAAATCTCTCAATCCGGTAGATTTAATGCTCATAAATGATCTGGATATGCGTATTTCAGACGGTACAAATACCTACCTTCCTTACATCTTGGATCCTTCTAATCCGGATGCACCCGCTTTTACCGGAGATAACTTTAGAGATAATGTTGAAAAAATTTATATCGCTAATCCGAATCCCAATAAAGTTTATACCCTTACCATCACTCACAAGAAAACACTGGCTTCTGGCTTGCAAAACTTTTCTTTGATTGTCTCCGGAGTTGAACCTCCTTCTGTATTCAACAATGATCTTGGGGTAGTACAAATCTCTGGGTTTAATGCTCTTGGTTGTAATCAGCGAATTCAGCCAATTGTCCTTTTGAAAAATTTTGGAAATACTCCAATCCATTCTTTTGAATTAAAATATCAGGTTAACGAAGAAACGCTCCAAAGCTTTTCTTGGATCGGACAACTTGAACCCAAAAACTCCATTGAAATTACACTCCCTGAAATAGATTTTCCTGAGGGACTTGCCCAACAATTTTCGGTCATTACGCTGAATCCCAATGGAATAAATGACGAAAACCCTTCAAACGATTCCAAGATCAAAGAATTTGATGTGCTTTCTACAATTCAAAACTTTCCTTATCTGGAAAGTTTTGAAAATGGAGCAGCTGGTTGGCAAAGTGGTGGCTCTATCAATGACTGGCAATTGGGCAAACCCGCCAAGGAGTTTATCAAAGCTGCTTCTAATGGGCAAAACGCTTGGGTTACTAATCTAACAGGTAATTATAACAGTAATCAGGATTCTTATCTGGAAAGCCCCCTAATGAATATGAGTGAACTGGGAACTGCTACCCTTACTTTGGATATCTTCCGCCGTACCGAGCAACACTGGGACGGCGTGCAACTCCAGGCAAGTACAGATTGTGGTAAAACTTGGATGCCTGTAGGTGGCTATGGCTCAGGTAATAACTGGTACAATAGCAATGCTGCTCAACTTCCATTCAATGATTTTGGAGATATAGCCTGGAGTGGAGAAGTAGACAACAACTGGGTCACCGCTTCTCATCCGATTGATCAACTTGCAGGTCATTCTTCTGTCAAATTCAGATTTGTCTTCCGCTCTGATGGTTCAGTAACCCGTGAAGGTTTTGCTATGGATAATTTTAGAATTTCCGGGACTAAAAAAGCCGACCAAACGATTACTTTCGCTGCACTACCCAATGTTACTTATGGAGTTGCTCCTATCCAAATTCAGGCTACTGTCAGCTCAGGATTACCAGTAAGTTTTGTATCTTCTGACAATACCATCGCACAGATAATCAATGGGGTTTTGACTATCAAACAAGCCGGACAGGTCACCATCACTGCCTCTCAAAGCGGAAATCAGAGCTTCAAAGCTGCTCCGTCAGTGAGTCAGACACTTACCATCCAAAAGGCAAGCCTGATCGTCAAAGCAGAAAATAAAACCCGATATTTTCAAGAAATTAACCCTCCGCTTACGCTTCAGTACCAGGGTTTTGTGAATAATGACAACGCTTCTCTATTAGATCAGGAACCCTTCCTAACAACTACCGCCGAAATAAATAGCCCCGTGGGTGTATACCCTATCACTCTTTCGGGCGGGCAGGATAAAAGCTATAATTTTATTTTTGAAAACGGTACACTCGATATTCTTCCTGCCACCATCACACAACTCTTATTGGTAGATGCTGATCAAGATGAAATCATCACAGAACTGAAAAATAACGAATCTATTTCTTTGTACAATCTAGCAAATCGCAAACTAAGTATTTTGGCGATTACCCGCCCACAATTGATAGGCAAAGTACGATTTCAACTCTCTGGACCTTTGAATGTAATCAAGACGGAGACAATAGCCCCTTATACGCTTTTTGGAGATGCTGGTGAAGGCCAATATGATGGAGTAGTATTCTCTGCCGGAGCTTATACGATCCAGGCAACACCGTTTGCGAAAAAAGAAGATAATACCTCCACCGGGCAGATAAATACCATTAATTTTAATCTCATAGATTTAGGACCTTTGGAAGTAAGCCGAATTAACCTCATAGATGCTGATACCGACCAAATCATTCAGGAAATCAACGATGGGGATATTATTCAGATTCCTAACCTATCTCAGAGAAAACTAACCATTCAAGTAACAACAAACCCAGCCCTGGTAGGAAGTATCAACCTGGCTCTGAAAGGCCCTATCACACAGACCAAAGCCGAAAATCTGGCACCTTATAGCCTTTTTGGAGATACCAACGGACCAGACTATACCGGAGTTGTTTTCCCTTTGGGGCAATATCAATTTACTGGAAGCCCTTACGCTGCCAAAAACCTTGGTGGATTTAAAGGAACTGAAAAAACGGTAAATTTTGAAATCAAGGAAGCTCAACTAATCACCGTGGCAAAATTGACGCTGATTGATGCAGACAATGACCGCGAAATTACCGTCTTGTCCGAAGGACAAATCATCCAACTTGATAATTTAGATACACGAACTTTAAGCATTCTAGCTACTACTTCTCCTGCTGTCATAGGTAGTATCAAGTTTGAACTCATCGGGGCAGTATCTCATACGCAATCAGAATCTATAGCACCCTTTACTTTATTTGGGGATAAAGCAGGCCCCGATTATCTAGGAAGAGTACTGTCACCTGGGCAATATACAATTTTGGCTACTCCTTATTCGGAAGCCGGATTAAAAGGCAAGGCAGATATACCTCTAAGAATAAATTTTGAGCTGAGTGGGGAGGCTTCGCCACTCCAGGTAACTAACCTTAACCTGATTGATGCAGATCAAGACCGACCCGTATTGATCATCAGTGAAGGGATGATTATTGATATGAACACAATCAATAATACCCGCGTCAGCATTCAGGCCAATACAAGCGCACTGGTAGGAAGTGTTCAAATGGACTTAAACGGGCCTTCTCAGCAAACCAGAGTAGAGAATATCAAACCCTTTAGCTTATTTGGCGATAAAAATGGTTTAGATTATACCGGAACTTATTTCTGTCCGGGTTTCTATAATATTACCATTACTCCTTATGAATTGCCCAATCTCGGCGGAAAAATCGGCGATAAAAAGACCATTAGTTTTCAGGTAATCAATTCTTTGGTCATCCCGAATTTGACCTTATTAAACGCATCAACCGATAAACCAATCGGACTTCTAGGCAATAATTCAAGCTATAACCTGGCCGAAATAGGTTCGGAATTGAGCATACTCGCCAATTCCAGTTGTGCAAAAAGTGTAAAATTTGTCCTTTATAATGCACAAGGGGAGGTCATTCATACCAAAATTGAAAACCAAGCCCCCTTTACTCTGTTTGGAGACCATCTGGGAGATTATTTTTCCTGGATTCCTATCGAGGGATCATACCGCCTGGACGTCACTCCCTATGCCGAAGTAAGGGCAGGAGGGTCCACAGGCACTACTCATTCTATTGCTTTTAACTTCTTTGGGCAATCTTCCAACGCCGCCCAAACAGAAATCAAACTTGCTACCCCAGAACTGGATACAGAGCAGCTTTTTGCTGAAAATATGCTCCGTATTTTCCCCAATCCGTTTACAGAAGATCATATTACCTTATCTTTCGGTATGGAACTTCCGGAAAATACCCAGCTCTTGATCGTAAATCAGCAAGGAAAAATTGTCTACCATACTGAACTTTATTTAAATGAAGAAAATAAAGTAGAACTCAATTTAAAAACAATAACTGCCAAAGGAAGCTATTACTTAAAAATATTTACACAGGACAAAACACTGATCACCAAAAAAATAATCAAACACTAGACAAATTGATAAGTTTATAAAAAAGTCCCGATTTTGTCGGGGCTTTTTTGATTGAAATGTTATCTCAAGATTTTGATAAGCCTCGCATAAAAATTGCACGTGTAAGTTTGGAAGCAAACGATGAACTTCCATAAAATAAATCTTTTGGTCAGTACACAAACGCTTAGAGTTTAGCTTCTAAATTAAATTTATTTCTTTAAAATCAAGCTACAATCAACCTTTTAATTCTAAACATCATGAGATGCTTTAAAAGCCCTATTACGGTACTTAATAGTTTTTATACAAGCAATTTGCTCTTGTTTTCTCTAATTTTGGTATCTAATTACCAGGTTTTGTCCCAAAATATTACTACCTATGCTGGTGGGCTCACCGGTTTAGGAACTGCACTTAACACAAACTTGGCCAGCCCAACCGGTCTTGCTATGGATGCTGAAGGCAATATATATGTCTCAGATTTGGGCAATAATCGTATCCGAAAAATTGACCCAATTCGGGGAACAATTCAAACTGTTGCTGGTAATGGAAACTTTGGTTTTTCAGGAGATGGAGGTTCGGCACTTTCTGCAAGCCTCGGGTTTCCAGGGGGAGTTGCCCTAGATGCACAAGGAAATCTTTATATCGCTGATCAATCTAATAATCGTATCCGCAAGGTTGATGCACTTACAGGAATCATTACCACCATTGCCGGAACCGGAGATTTTGGCTTTCAAGGTGACGGCGGACCTGCTAACCAGGCAAATCTGGCTAACCCAGTGGCTGTACTCGTAGATGCCCAGGGTAATATTCTGGTATCAGATTTATTAAATAACCGTATTCGTAAAATAGATGCTCAGACCGGAATCATCACAACCATTGCCGGAAATGGTGACGCCAATTACTCAGGAGATGGAGGTAATGCCTTGAATGCTTCTTTATCCAGCCCTTTTGGTTTGGCTCTCGATACACAAGGTAATTTGTACATTGCAGATCAAAACAATAACCGAATCCGAAAGGTAAATACACAGACTGGAATTATCAGTACAGTGGTCGGAAATGGAAATTTTGGCTTTGCACCCGATGGAACTCCAGCACTTCTGACTCCTGTCAACTTCCCAGGCTCGGTCAGGGTTGATTCAGACGGAAATATTTTTTTCACAGACTTGAATTCGCATCAGGTACGGAAAGTAGATCATCTTGGAATAGTACACACAGTAGCCGGAAATGGCTTTCAGGATTTTTCAGGTGACGGCGCACTGGCAATTCAAGCATCTCTAAGCAACCCTGCTGATATTTTTTTAGACAATTCAAACAATCTCTTTATTACAGATGCTTCCAATAATAGACTTAGAAAGGTAGAGGCTAGTACTGGTATTATTCAAACCATTGGAGGCAACGGCTCTTTTATTTTTGGAGGTGACGGAGACCCTGCAATCTCTGCAACCCTTCGCCTGCCTGCCGGGCTTGATTTTGACTCAGCAAATAATCTATTCATCGCAGATACTGAAAATAACCTCATTCGGAGAGTAGATGCCTCAACAAAGATTATTACTAGTATTGCCGGGACAGGCGTTTTCGGCTACAATGGCGACGGCATTCCGGCTTTACAGGCTCAAATCGGGCAACCTGTAGACGTAGCAATAGATGCAAATAAAAACATATTTATCTTGGAGCGGGGCAATAATCGTGTGCGTAGGATTGATGCTGTCTCCGGAATCATCTCTACAGCAGTAGGGACGGGTGCTACCGGATTTGCCGGCGACGGAAGATCAGCCACTGAGGCCTTTTTGAACCGCCCTGCCGCTTTGGTGATTGACCGACTCGGAAATATGTATATTGCCGACGAACTCAATAATCGGGTTCGTAAAGTGGATGCTATTACCGGATTTATAAGCACTTTGGCAGGCAATGGAACTTTTGGTACAAGCGGTGACGGAGGGCAGGCTAATCGCGCTGCTTTGAGTACGCCCAAAGGATTGGCTTTGGATACTGATGAAAAAAATCTGTACATCGCTACTTCCAATTTAATTCGAAAAGTAGACCTAAACACAGGAATCATCTCAACTGTAGCCGGAAATGGCTCTTTTGGTTCTTCGGGAGATGGAGGTTTGGCTACCGAAGCCGCTCTTAAAAACCCCGTAGATTTGCTCATAGACCAAGCAGGAAATCTGTACATCGCTGAATTTGCAAAAATTAGAATCGTCCTGGCATCCACAGGAATCATCCAGACTATTCTTGGAAATGGTGACCCGGCTTACAGTGGTGATAATGGCCCAGCACTTGCGGCTCAAATCGGTAGTAGAGTGAGCTTGTTGTTGGATAAAAATGAAAACCTATATATTTCAGATACTGAGAATAATCGGGTTCGTCGTATAGGAGGCTCTAATGAACCACTGATAGAAGTATCTTTGAATGATAAAATTTTCGTTGAGCAAGATTTGTTGGATTTCGGCCTAGTAAAACCAGGTCAACAAAAAACTTTTGAAATCAAAATCCAGAATATTGGAAGTGCAAACCTGGAGCTTGTCCAAGACCAGGGCTTGAATAATTTTATTGAAATTATCGATGATTTTTCGGATAATTTTAGCCTGGATTTAAGCAACACCAATACAAACCTTAATCCCGGTGAATTTACAAGCTTTTTAGTCATTTTTCTTCCTAAATCCTCCGGTTCTTCAATGGCAAAGCTCAAAATCCGTAGCAATGCCGAAAATCAAGCACTTTTTAACCTAAATCTAGCAGGAAGCGGTATTTCTGCACTCAAAATCACCGGATTGATGCTCGTGGATGCCACTCGAAGAGAAGATATAATGCCTATCAAGGAAGGAAGTACCATCAATCTCTCTGCCTTGGATGCAAAACTTCTGACCATTCGTGCCATTACTGAGCCTGCACGAGTAGGAAGTGTTTTCTTTGATCTTCAAGGACCTATTACTCAGACTAAATTGGAAAACTTACGCCCTTATTCTTTATTTGGGGAGAATTTAGACCATAGTTTTGTGGGTAAAATCTTCACAGCAGGTGATTATTTTATCGAGTGCATTCCTTATCCTTTGCCTGATCAAAATGGTGTGGAAGGCGAAAAACTAACCATTCATTTTGCACTTGAAGGGATTACCCAACCTGAAATTCAAGAAGTCTTTCTGATCGATGCTGATGCAGACACAATTATACAAGCACTCACTCCGGGTGCAGTCATCAATTTGGATGAGTTAGGTTTTGAACAAATAAATATCCTCACTACTACTGATCCAAGTATAATCGGAAGTGTGAAAATGACTTTGACAGGCACCTTAAATCACGTCCAGATTGAAGAAATTCAACCTTATGCTCTTTTTGGAGATAGACCTGGCGGAGATTTTAAAGAACAAACGCTCTGCGATGGTTTTTATACGCTGAGTATCATTCCTTTTCTTGGTGAAAAAGCCCAGGGAATTTCTGGAAAAGAGGTTTTAATCAATTTTCAGGTGATTCGAAGTCCCAAACCCGAAGCCATCAATCTGGTAGATGTTTCTGTTAATGAAGTATTATTTGCTTTGAATGGAGATGATACCATTGATCTTGCACAAACGGGCATTAATCTGACGATTCGCGCCGAAATCCCCTGCGTAGAAAGTGTACGTTTTATACTTAAAAACCAAAACGGACAGACGATTCACACCCGTTTGGAGAATCTTCGCCCTTTTAATTTGTTTGGAGACAATAAAGGTTTTCCAAATGCTTGGCAACCTCAGCCCGGCGATTATATATTGGAGGTGCTTTATTACAGAGATAAAAATGCAGTAGGATTGTTGGGCAATCTTGGCTATACATTTACTGTATTGAATTCTGCCTCTCCTGGATCATCTGTGGATATTAGCCTTAATAACCTCTATCCGAACCCTCTTACAGACCCGGTCATCAATCTGGAATTTTCTCGGCCTCTAAGCCAAGATGTTGAACTTGAGCTGAGGGACTATCGAGGCAAACTCCAATATGCAACCATTCTATCTGTGAAAGGGCAAAAAGTGCTTCAATGGATGCCCAATCAAAAATCATGGTCTCCAGGTGTTTATTACCTGCGAGTGACGACTCCAGGAATGCTGCCTGTCAATCAAATTATTCTTGTAAAATAATAGAAACACAAAGTTTTATTTTGGATAAATTCTATTATTTTTGTATTAAAGTACTATCAGCAGCAAATTTGTTTGGGATTAAATATATATTATTGACTACCAACGATTGAGATTTAATCCCAAACAAATAATAATTCCATTCTTCACCCTCATTATCTATTCAAAACCCATTTATCCGGATATTCTTCGTATAAATTTTTGCATATTGTCAATACACAAGCAGTTAGGTGTATTTGTTAGCCTATTATAACCATGCACAGGTTTTTAAAGGATAATTTTTTTAAAAAATCTGGAAATAATTAATCTCAAAGAGTTATTATTTTATAACCCTATCAATATGATAAGTACAAAAACAAGGATTGCAAAACAAACCTTTTTATAATGAAAACTAGGAGAAGTATTTTACTAAAAATATATATCTTTATCCTCATACTTGGGGTGTTTGGTTTGGGCGGGTTTTTTAAATCTTCCACTAAATCGGCGATTTTAGAACCCAATCCACAATATTTTTCAAAAAACTCTCCCCCGTCTTATTCAGGCTTTGAGAAAATAAATATCTTGAATCGAGAACAAACAAATCAGACTTTCATAGAAAATGATTCAATCACCTTTGAAAAATATCGAGCTGCTTACAACAATTTGATGGCTAATCATCCTTACAATCATCGCCCTCATTTGAGCTACGAAGAAATTAGAGCTATCCCTAAGCGTGACCGCCCAGATTTGCCAATGGAGCAGAATTATTTGATGACTATGGATCCTTATTTGGGGTACGTACCCAGTGACCGCGGACTGAAAGCCTTTTTGGAAAATTGGGAAGCACAAAAAAATACTAACTATACCGTAGAAAACCAGGCAGCGCATATTCAATGGACAGAAAAAGGACCCAATAATGTAGCAGGACGAACCCGGACACTGATGTTTGATCCCAATGATCCTAATCATCAAAAAGTCTGGGCCGGAGGGGTCGCAGGTGGGCTTTGGTATAACCTGAATATTACCGATCAGGCATCTCCCTGGATACGATTGGATGATTTTTGGGCAAATATAGCAATTACGACCATCGCTTTTGATCCTCATAATACCCAAATATTTTATGTGGGAACAGGAGAAGGCTTTTTTAATGTAGATGCCGTGAGGGGAGGAGGAATCTGGAAAACAAAAGACGGTGGTTTAAATTGGGAACATCTTGATAATACTACCCCCGGACCGGAGTTTAGCCTGTCTGATTTTGCATATATACAAAAGATTGTCGTTGACCCACAAGGGATTGTATATGCCGCAACGCGCGGAGATTTGCCCAACCGTGGAGGTATCATGAAATCCACAGACAGAGGGAAATCCTGGACCAAAGTCCTGGCTCCACGATTCAAAAACCAATTGGGGGGATTTTTTTATGATTGGGCTGCTGATATTGAAATTGCAGCCAATGGAGATTTATTCGCCTCTTTTGGGCTAAATTTTACAGAAGGACGTATTTTCCGGTCTACTGATAAAGGCCAAAACTGGCAGAATATTACACCCAACATCGGTGGAAATAGAATTGAATTAGCAGTAGCAAGCACCAATAATATTTCTCATGCATCTACAATTCTTTATGCAGTGGCCGGCGGAGGATTAGGTAGCAAAGATGTTAAATGGATGTACAAATCCGAAAATGGAGGAGATTCCTGGCAAAGCCTGAATATTCCATTGATGATTGATGGGAGTGGAAATCATTTTACCCGTGGACATGCTTACTATGACTTAATCCTAAACGTACATCCACAGAACCCACAAATCATTTTTGCAGGAGGAATAGATATTCATAAAAGTATGGATGGGGGGCAAAGTTGGGAAGGACTCTCTCATTGGCAAGGCAGATTTTCTAAAAATTATATGCACGCCGATCAGCACCAAATTATCTTTCGCCCTGATAACTCTCTGGATATGATTTTTGCCAATGACGGAGGCGTCTACTACTCAACTGATGCTGCCGTCGATTCCCAGCCTACTTTTCAACCCCGAAATCAGGATTATAATGTGACTCAGTTTTACTCCGTGGCAATTGATAATGTGCAGAAATCAGAATTTTTATTGGGAGGTACACAGGATAACGGTACTCAACGATTTGATAGCCAGGGCTTTGAGTCTACTGAAGAAGTACTTGAAGGAGATGGCGCATTTACTTTCATTGACAGGGATAATCCCAATTTTGTAATTGCTTCAAGATTTTATAATACCTACTACCGCTCATTTGATGGAGGAATAAACTTTGATCAGGTAGCCGGATTTCAGTCAAAAGGCCGCCCCATCAATCCTTGTGATTATGACTCCAGATACAATATTTTGTATGCAGCCGGAAGCGGCAATGAATTGATGCGTTATAGCAATTTTTTTGGGCAAGTCATTACTACTTCATTGCTAACGGATGCTTTTGATGGTGCCTTGATATCAAGCATTAAGGTAAGCCCCTATAACCCAGATCGACTCTTTATTGGCACGGATAGAGGCCAAATATTTCGGGTAGAAAATGCCCGCAGTACACCTATTTTTCAAAATATTACCCACGATATTCAAGCTTTGGGATATATTGTTTCCATAGATATCGGTGCAAGTGATGAGGAATTATTATTAGCCTTCTCCAATTATGGTGTACAATCGGTATGGTATACCCAAGATGGCGGTCTGCACTGGCAGAGTAAAGATAAGCCTGCTTATCGCTTGCCAGATATGCCCGTGAGGTGGGTTTTGTTTAATCCTTCAAACTATCAGGAAGTAATGCTTGCCACCGAACTTGGCGTATGGTATACTTCAAACATTACAAATCAAGATATAAGCTGGCAAAATGCCAATCAAGGGTTAGCCAACGTAAGATGTGATATGCTCACTGTTCGCCCCGCCGATAAAAGAGTGGCCGTTGCTACCCACGGGCGTGGAGTGTTTATTACTGATGCCTGGAATGATCTGCCCACTACTCCTGAAATCCTCATCGATAGAGTACTATTGATCAATACCGAAACACAACAAATCATCACTGAGATCAAAGAAGGAGATGTAATTGAAATTGATCTTACAAAAATTACCCAACCGGGAATTAAGGTAGAAACTGACCCGGACACAATAGGAAGTTTGGATATTAGCCTTAGTGGGGCTTTTGCACACAGACAGACCGAAAATCATCTTCCTTATTCTCTTTTTGGAGATCAGTTTCATACCAAACGGATATTGGGACGTGCGCTGCCTATGGGAAATTATAAACTCTCTGTGGTTCCTTACTCTGATGCAAAACTGGCAGGTGCAGTAAGCCCTGATTTTTCTGTGAATTTTAGCCTGAAAGAGTATAAACCGATTGAGGTCAAAAACTTTAAACTGATAGATGCTACTACTCAAACCGAAATTATGGCTCTTGAAGACGGAGCAATCATCGATCTGTACTCTTTGCAAAATAATAATCTTAGTATATTGGCTGAAACTGGACCAACACAGCCTGGGAGTATTTCTTTCGATCTGCAAGGAGCTTTTAATTCCTTTAAAACAGAAAATTCTGCTCCTTATACCCTTTTTGGTGAAGAAAAAACGCTGATCAAAGGCAGGGAATTTTGCCCCGGAATCTATACCCTGGAAGCCATCCCTTATAAAGCTTCTCAAAGACAGGGATTAAGTGGCACCCCTCTCAAGATTACATTTACTTTGCTTGGAAACCTTTTTGTAGAAAGTCTGACACTCATTGACACACAGAATGATACAGATATTCAAAATTTAGACCCTGATTCGGAGAATATAATTACATTTTCAGGGGCGACTGCTGAACTATCAATCCGAGCCAATACCCCTTGCAGCAAAAGCGTACAATTTGTTCTCCAGGATCAAGCCGGAAATGTACTGTATCAAAACGTGGAAAACGAGCTGCCTTTTGCCCTTTTTGCAGATAAAAATAAAAAAGATTATCTGCCCGGAAACCTCTCGGAAGGCTATTATGTATTGCTTGTAAAACCTTACAGTGAACCCAACACCCAAGGAAATGAAGGGCAGTCCATGTCTTTAAGTTTTGAACTAAGGCCAGATAATTTGACTTTGAATACGATGAATAGAACTGAGAATTTGCATGCTTCCGAGATTCAATTAATAGATATGTATCCTAATCCGGTGGAGGATGAGATGCTTCACCTTGAATTCTTGCAGGAAATTGAGCAAAATGTTCGAGTAGAAATCAGCGATTACCTAGGAAATATAGCCTATCAAAGCATTGATCCGATCAAAGTAAAATCCCATCAATTGCAGATAGACCTTAGTGCTTTGAACCTACAAAATGGGAATTATTTACTTAAAATTTATATGCAAAATTCTATTCATTCAACATCGACTGTAATCATTCGTCAATTTATAAAGCGGTAGAAAAACGCAATCCATAACGCCTAAACGTAGGCAAATGGTAGTTTTTAACCAAATTAGACTCAAAAAAACGGTATTTGATTACTTAACTTTTACTAGATTTTTTATGAAAAAAAAATTATCCTTACTAATCCTTTTTTTCTTATTTTGGTTTCAGAAAAACCAGGCACAGACTGAACCTCCGTTTGTAAAAGACCGATTGATTGTAAAGTTGCGTAAAGAACAAACCGCAAAAATCACTCAGTTAAATGTTTGGCAAAAATTGCCTCGCTATCAACAAATTAAGGATATTCAGACAATCTATGCAGCTCCGATAAGTGCTAAAGCAACCGATAATACTGAATCTAATTTTTTATCTTCTATGTATAGGATTCAGTTTGCACCAGGGCAAAATATTCAAACGCTCATTCAACTATATCAGGCCAGCGGCTTATTTGAATATGTTGAGCCTGATTATTTGGCAAACCAAGCCGGCACTACTGAAGAGGTAGAAGGTCTCAGACCTAATGATACCTATTATTATAATCGGCAATGGTCGCACTACAACGATGCTACCTTTACGCAGATGCCAAGCCGTAAAGATGCCGACATAGACATGGATCTCGCCTGGCAGATCCAAAAGGGCGATACCAATGTCATAGTAGCTATTTTGGATACTGGTATCAACCCGAACCATCCTGATTTCAAAGGCAGATTATGGCGCAATAAAATCGAGAAACCCGACAATACAACAGATGACGATCAAAACGGATTGATCAATGATCTATACGGCTGGGATTTTATCAACCGGGATAATCAACCCCTAGACGATAACGGACACGGAACCAATGTAAGTGGGCTTTTGGCTGCCAACGGGAATAATGCCATCGGTTATGCCGGAGTAGACTGGAATTGTAAACTATTGGTTTGTAAAGTATTGGATGCACAAGGCGTCGGTGCCTATTCCAATATCGCTCAGGGAGTTATTTATGCAGTAAATCAAGGAGCACACGTAATTAATATGTCTTTGGGCGGGGCAGGAAGCTCACAATTATTACAAGATGCTATCGAGTATGCTCGGCTAAATGATGTGCTTGTAGTAGCTTCTATGATGAATTATAACAACAGCACTCCTTATTACCCAGCTGCGTATCCCAGCACCATTGCAGTAGGTTCTACAGATGCAGATGATAGCAGATCAGCTCCTTTCTTCTGGTCTACCAGTAGTGGTAGTAATTACGGAAACCATATAGATGTAGTAGCCCCAGGGAATTATATGTATGGGCTGCATCATCTCAATAACAATTATTATGGTTCTTATTGGGGAGGTACTTCCCAGGCTACCCCCTTGGTTTCGGGTTTGGCGGCTCTTCTGATTGCTCAAAAGACCTACATCAGTATAGAAGAAATACGCGAGATTCTTCACCTGACTGCCGAAGATCAGGTAGGTGATCCGAAAGAAGATGTCAAAGGTTGGGATATTTATCACGGTTTTGGAAGGATCAACGCACAAAAAGCTTTGATGATCAATCGTAATGCGGTGCCGCTCGCCATTAAAAACCTTTATCTGATCAATACGAACAATGACAAAGTCATTAAAAAAATGCTTCCTTTTGATAAAATAGGTTACAATGTAATCGATGCCAATGAGCTGAGTTTCAAAGCAGAGCTAAGTCTTGATGTAGAAGGAAGTATTTATTTTGAACTAAGTGGACCTATTAATCACATACAAATAGAAAACATCGCACCTTATACTTTGTTTGGAGATGCCCCCTGGTCAAATATATTAGGAAAGACCTTGACTCCCGGAAAATACACGCTGAAAGCTACACCCTATACCAAAATCAACCGCCAGGGAATCCCAGGCACTCCATTGCTCATTCAGTTTGAATTGGTTGATAATATTGCTGCGCCTCTCAAGAGCTTTAGTCTGCTAGATGCCGATAAAAAAGCAGAAATTCTTCAGATGTATGACGGAATCAAATTAAATCTAAATCAATTGAATACTCGAAAACTAAGTATTCAGGCTAATAATACAGATAACCCTGCCAGCGTGGGTTTGTGGCTGGAAGGCGAGTTTGGGCATCAACAAACCGAAAACCTGACTCCTTATGTGCTTTTTGGAGACTCTACCGGAGGGCTCATTCACGGAGAATCACTTTGCCCCGGAAAATACCGGCTGATTGCCATTCCATACTCCGGAAAGTATCTGACCGGAGAAAGAGGCCAAAGTATCAATATAGACTTTGAAGTAATAGGGGAATATTACATCGAGCAATTGACGCTTGTTAACGCAATCACCGACCAGGATATTCGTACACTTCCTTTAGATGGCAACGTAGTACTGCAATTAAACAACCTCCCTGCAAGAATTAATATCCGAGCAGATGCCAAATGTGCCCAAAGTGTTGACTTTGTAATCACCAAAACAGGGCTAGGGGTTATTAAAAAACAAACTGAAAACCTTGCTCCTTTTGCAGCTTGGGGGGATGATAATCGTGGCGATTATTATTCCTGGTATCCTCAAGCCGGATTTTATACCCTCAGCTATACTTCTTATAGCCAAAAAAATGCCCAGGGAGAACCCGGGCACACAGACCAACTGAATATCGAGATACTCAACCAAGCTTCCCTGGCACACCAACAAGAGGATATCGTCCGAATATTTCCCAATAGCTCCGATAATAAAATAACCATCAGTTTGCAAACAAGTACGCTTGATGAAGAAAAAGCGATTGTAGAAATTTATGATTATACTGGTAGAAGAATCATCAGTCGTCTAATGACCAGTGGGCAATCCGAAGAAATATTCCTCAGAAAGTACGGAACAGGAATGTATTTCGCTCGGATTATAAAAGGCAATCAGTTATTTACCTCTAAGATATTCATAGAGTAACTCGATTATATTTTAAAACCGAAAATCAGAATATCGTCCACCTGAATTTCATTTTGCATCCATTCGTTCAGGCGATCTTTTAGAAGTTCTTTTTGATCTTTCAGTGGTTCTCTGTGGATTTCCAGAAGAAGGTCTCTAAAAGCCTCTCTTCTAAACTTTTTGTGGTCAGGACCTCCAAACTGATTTTGATACCCATCTGTAAATAAATAAAATACCTGTTCTGGGTGCAGGTTTATCAGATGTTTTCGAAAGATTCTTTCTGATTCATGAAGCTTTAAAATACCTCCGGCTGCTCGGCGATTTCCGTCTATCTCATGAAGCTGATGATTTTCCACATATACCAAGGGCGATTTTGCTCCGGCAAATTCCAAAGTTTTGGCGGTTTTATCTATCACACACAGAGAAATGGCAATGTTATCCTGGATATCCGTCTCATCCTGTTTCAGCATTTTACGGATATTCCGATCCAAAGAAGCAAGTATCAGATCAGGAGAAGCCAGGTCATCAGGGTGGATGATTTCTTGTAATAAACTATGTGTAATGGTACTCAATAAGCCACCCGAAACACCGTGCCCTGGGCAATCCGCCACGCCGATCAAAATTTTATTTGCCAGAGGAATAAACCAGTAAAAATCACCCGAAACTACGTTTTGAGGGCGATTGAAAATAAAGGATTCTTGTAAATTGGAGGCTAAAAGGGCAGCATCAGGAAGCAAGACCTCTTGAATCTTTCGGGAATAATTAAGATTGGTATTGATTTCCAGATTTTTGGTGTAAAGATCTTCTTTGAGTTGGGAAATTTCAGACTCAAATTTTTGGAGTTGTTCGGTAATATCAGAAGACAAATTCGCTTGACTGTTATTGCTTCGGCGTGCTTGTATGGCTTTATCAATAGTAATTTGGAGCTCTTCTGGGTTCCAGGGCTTGGTGATGTATCGGTAGACCTGCCCTTTGTTGATAGAGTCAATAATTGCCTCTATATCACTGAATCCAGTCAAAATCATCCTCACTGAATGAGGATATTCAGGAAGTATTTTCTCGAGAAACTCTACTCCGGTGGTTTCAGGCATACGCTGGTCGGTAATGATGACCTCAATTTGAGGATTTTCTTTGAGGATTTCTATGCCTTCCAAAGCTGAATTGGCTGTATGAATTTTGTAAAACCGACGAAAGGTTGATTTGAAAACCGTAAGATTATCCGGCTCATCGTCAACATAAAGGATATGTGCTTTTTCCTCTTTCATAAGTAATTTGCAAATTTTTTAAGCTTGTTTTTCAAATATATAGGTCAGATATTCCTTAGCCAATGGGATAATCCACAAAATACATATCAACTTCTCCTTTATTTTTTGCTTGAATTTTTCCCCGATAAGTACAATGAAAATGGTCTTTTACCAACTCATACGTGGAGCCTGAAATATTGATGGTATCTATTTCACCGCTGGATTCCATACGGGCTGCCAGGTTTACGGTATCTCCCCAAATATCGTAGGCAAACTTTTTCTTCCCGATAACACCTGCAATTAGCGGGCCAGTGTGAATACCGATTCGAAGATGCCAGGATTGCTCTCCTTTGGCTTCTTTATCTTGTTTCCATCGTTTAATAAAGGCTTGCATTTCTATGGCTGCCCGGACGGTATCTACTGGGTTGCTGGTATTGGCTACTGGAATTCCGCCAGCGCACATATACGCATCGCCGATTGTTTTGATTTTCTCTAGATTGTATTTTTCAATAATCTCATCAAAGCCTAGGAAACAATAATTAAGCTCTTGAATAAGCTCTTCCGGGCTGAGTTTTTCGGCCAATTGGGTAAAACCTTTAAAATCACTGAACAAAACCGTGACCAACTCATAATGTTTGGGAGTAGCCTGACCTGTTTGGCGAAGATCCGCAGCGATTTCCTCTGGAAGGATATTGTGCAATAAACTCTCAATCTCTTTTTTTTGTGCATTTACTTCTGCGGTACGCTCCTGCACTTTTCTTTCAAGATTTTGATTGGCTTCTTTGAGGCTGGCAATCAGATTTTTGTTCTCCTTCCTGAGATGAAAAGATTCAAGGGCTTTGTCAATCGTAATTTTTAACTCTTCCCGATCCCAGGGTTTGGTAATGTAGCGATATACCTGTCCCTGGTTGATGGCTTTGATGATGGCTTCTACATCACTAAATCCGGTTAAAATCATCCGAATAGAGTCTGGAAAGTCATCAATGATACTTTCCAGAAACTCGACACCCGTAATTTCAGGCATTCTCTGATCTGTAATAATTACGTGGACATCGTGATTTCTCAGGATTTCCATCCCCTCACCAGCTGACGAAGCTGTGTGTACTTTATAAAATCTGCGAAAATTAGATTTGAATACTGTCAGGTTATCCGGTTCGTCATCTACATAGAGGATTTGCTCCTTTTCTTGGTTTTCGCTCATGAATTCTTTAGGTTATTTAAAAATAGACTTCTCTTCATATTCAAAGGCTTAAAATACCCAACATTGTGAATTTAAACAAACGATTTAGAGAGAATTAGAATAAATGCCTAAATATAGCAATTTATACGTGATTTATTTGATTTAGGGAAAGAGTGGAAAATCTTATTTCTCTAAATATTCCTAAATCCTTTTAGATACTTACAAGCCCATAATTCATGCCAAATTGTAGACCTAAAAATTACTTGATCACGCAAACAAGTCAGTATTCTGAGTAATCATCGAGTGAGATTTCCCTTGATTGACATGGATAAAAAAAGCTGATTTCTCATTTCTTTGCCTATTCTGTCGCCTACAACAAGTTCTCTGCCATCATTTCTACGGCTCATTTAACAATTTTTTAGCATTGGATCAAGATTTTTTTATTTTTTGAAGAGAATAAAGACAAGTCAAGCCTACAGGAGCATTAGCGAAGCAATTTTTTGGACAATATTCAGCAAGGAGGATCGTATTTTAGACCAAAATTACATAACTAAAACCGTATTTTTCTGGGCTGTTTTTGATTAGATTCATTTTGCGTTTGAGTGTGAAAATAAATTTACTACCTTGATTTTTTTTACTTTTTACGTAGATATCTCCTTCATTTTTGAGTACAAACTCCTTGCAGAGCAACAGACCCAGCCCTGTGCCTTTCTCCAGGGCAGTGCCGGGTTTACTAAAATGAGTATCCAATTTAAAAAGACGATCTACTTCTTCTTTATCCATCCCAATGCCATTATCCTCCACTTCAATCTCCAGGTAATTGTCAACTACTCGGCCGTTGATTTGTACACATCCGTTTTCTGGGGTGAATTTCAGGGCGTTGCTGATTAGATTTCTAATTACAACAAGTACCATATTACGATCTGCCATCGCAAAACTATTTTCAGGGACATTATTTTTGAGGGTTATTTTTTTGTTATTGCTGGCCTGGAAGTTTTGCAGTACTTCACCGACAAGCTTGTAAAGATCAATTTCTTCAAAGCGGGTGCTTACTTTTTCCATCTGAATCATCGCCCAGTAAAGAAGATTATCCAGCAAGCTTTTGGTATAATTGAGTTTGTGATTCAGATTAAAATAAATACTTTTTTCTTCTTCTTTATTGAGTAAGCCTAAGTGAAGTGCCTGTAAAGAGCCTTGTAGTGAGGTCAGAGGGCTTCGGAGATCGTGTGAGATGATGTTGAATAACTTATCTTTAATAAAATTAAGCTCTTCCAGTTTGTTTTTTTGTTGCTCAATTTCAGCAGTACGTTTTTTGACCATTTCCTCCAGTTCCTGATTGAGTTTGTTTTGTAATTTCTCATTTTTTTGAAGTTGAGCAATCATGTTCTCCTGTATCTTACGTCTGTAGCTTTCTTTGATGAATATCCCATAACCCAGTCCGAACAAAAAGACCAGAATTTCCAGAATCAGACCTACTTGAATCCAATAAATCCCCTCTTGAATGTGTAAATAATGAATTAAAAAAATTCCCACAAGGGCATTCACCACCGACAGCATAGCACCCATGCTAAAATATCGCGCGATTTTTTGGCGGGTATTGAAAATTTTAATCAAAACTACCCATGAAGCAATCAATTCGCCCATCATCGCATGAATATGCATATAACTCAAAAACTGCTCGTGCAGGGTAAATGAATAAACCAAAATTTCGAGTACAAATATTAACAAGCCTACACGAATAAGCATCAAAGCTACCCGATCCCAATAGGGGAGTATCTTCCGAATATTGAGGAAAGATCGTACAAATTGAAGGTAAGCCGGAGGAATCAAAGCCGAAACAAACCACAAAGCACTATTCAACCAGGGAAAATCACCCAATAAAAACTCGGCAGAGAGATAATGAAAATGATTAAAAAATACAGAAGTAAGGAATAAAAATAATGCATAATAGGCGTAAGGACGATCTTTGCTGACCAAAGCTATAAAAGAGCTATAGAAGATCATCATCCATAAAATCCCCTGAAAAAGACCTTGAAAAAGATTACGCCCCAAAATCTTTTGTTGCCAGACTTCGGGATGCACCAATTGAAGATCAAAAACAGGGGTTTTTTGTCCGTATTGTTTGATTTTGATATAAATCTCGGTGGGTTGGTGGGGTAGGAGATGTAGCAATACCAGACTCTCATTGCCTTTCTTGATGTCTTTTTCCGAAAGAGGAGTTTTACTGCCGCTTTTTTTGAGACTTAGGCTTCCGTCTTTTTGTAAGACATAGACCTCCACCAGATCATTATTTCCGGTAAACAACAACCACTCGTACTCTTCTTCAAAAGTATTGAGCAATACAATTTTCCCCCAAACAACAGCATTTTTTCGCATTGTCGACTGGACGGGTGAATAATAAGGGTGAGCTTTCTCCAGACTCAGTTTTTGAATCTCTTCGGCACTCAAATTTTCGTCTACATTCTGCAAAATCATCAGATAAGAATTTAAATTCTGAAATTCCTGATGATTTGAATGTATCTGATAGACCCTTGCCTTGTATTCGCTTAAGCTTTGTGCATGAAGCACTCCACAAAGTAATAACAACTTTGCAGTTAAGATCAAACATTGCCTAGCCATCTTATTTGACTCAATTATAAGATTAATAGTTTGGTTTTTGTCAAAGCTAGATGGATTGACTCAATTTGGTTTTTTAAATAGAATGTTCGATTCTAAAGATATTTTTCTGTTGGTTGTAAACTTAGATTCCGCCTGAGTTCAAGGCAGGATTTATACCTCTCAAAAGAGAGTTTATTGTTGGTTTGAGCGCATAGAATTTAAGTTGGTGTCTTTCCTTGCTCAATAATAGAGACCAAGGTGGAGGAAAAAATCAATATTTGATTTGCTATTAATTTGGATTGACATATTTGGAATAAGCTTTTCATTCAAAGTCAATCATTTATGCTTACGAACTTTCAGTGCAGAAGTTTTGATAAATTAATTTTCAATCAAATTATATCAATTTTTTGTTAAATTTTTTCCAAATCAAATGACAAGGCTCACTAAAAAAATACTAAGAATGATTTATTTATTCAATTATATTTTATAACTTAGTACCTTGCAATGCATACTTGTTTAATTTAAAACCATATTCCTAAAATAATGATAGAAATCCTACATATTTTAACGCGTTCAGGTGTGATCGAGCCAATTATGATTACTGCGATTAGTAGTCTGTTGATCAATAATTTCTTTCGCTTGAGAATGAAAAGAGTTGAGTTACAAAAATTAAAAATAGAACTCCTAAAGAGCCAGTCTGACTTGGAAATCCATCAAAGACTTGAGAATTTGGAAGGTATCATCACTGCCATTGATCGTGATCTGGAGCTTATCAAAACAGAACACTTTAAAAATTAAAAAAATGAAGCTACACACTTCTTCATAAAGTTAAGAGATGTTAAAGCTTTAAGATAATCTTTGGTCATCTGCTGGATATGCATTTATTTTGCTCAGAAATCTCTTAAAATTACTTATTTTGAAAGTAAATCCGAGTGCTGTATTGATCCTCTGGTTATGTATACTAGGGTTATTGGGCGGTAGTTTTGTTTCTGGGCTAAGGGCGCAAATTCTGGATGATACCACCAAACAGGTATATGGGCCTAAAACGACTTCGTATTTTCTGGAAAGAGATATTTTGGAAGATAATGGTCGTCTACGAATTATTGATACTACTTTAAATGCTTTTCATCAATATAACAAAGTCAATGGCTCGAGGAATTTTTATCAGGATTTAGGCAGCTTTGGTACTGCCTTACGCCCGGTATTTTTTCAGTCGCCCGATAGGGTAGGTACCCGCCTGGGAATAGACCCTTATCAGGCTTTTGCTTTCGGACCGGACAATGTGCGTTATTTTGATACTAAATCTCCTTTTACACAGGCTTATTATGTGCAGGGAACCAATGCCGATCAATCCATTGATTTTGTATTTTCAAGAAATGTAAATCAATACTGGAACTTTGGCATGCACTATATTCGCCTCAATTCCAATCGTTTATTTGGAGGCGATAATGAAGAAATCCTGGCAGATAATATTTCATTCACAGCCTTTACAGGGTTTTACAGCAAGAATAAGCGTTATACATTCCTTTATCATTATACTCACCTGAACCAGCCTGTCGAGGAGTCGGGTGGTGTTGCTCTTGACGCTGCATTGCCCAATAATGGACTTTTCTCTTTTCTTGAATCCGATGCGAATCTGGGCATTTCGGCCGAAAGTTGGCAAACACAAAACAACCACCATATATACCATCAATACAAACTACTAGGAAAGGGTTTTACTGCTTTCCATGTGCTTGATATTCAACGACATAGAAATACTTATACCGAAGCAGACATACAGGGAAACCTGGATTTTTATCCTCGTGTGCAAAACGATGTGATCAATTATTTTGATGAAGATGATGTCTTAGACACACTTCGGGTATTTAATTTTAGTAGTGAAGGCGTTTTTGAAGGGAATATTTATTGGCAGTACCAAAATAGATTTGGAATCAAAGGCAAGATTTCGGGTTTCAACTATATTGCCTATTTCCGCAATCAGATTTACAATTGGAATTCGTCTTACGAAGGGCAAAATTTGATACGATTAAATCAGGATTCTACCATTTTGGATACCCTTAAAAATCTGAACCTTCGAGTTGCTGAAATTGAGAATTTCTTAGGAGGAGAGCTTTTTTATGAATTTAATGAAAATTCACGCCTGGCTGCCAAAGCTGAATTTGCGCTGGGAGATAATTATCTGTTGGAAGGCACTTTTTATAATAGAAATTTATCTCTGACTTTCAAAAGTATTTTATATGCACCAACCCTGGTTCAAAGACAATTTACAAGCAATTTTTTTGACTGGCGGCGTTTGTTCAGCAATACCCTCAGTAATGAATTTTCAGGGAGTATCGATTTTACTTTTGGCAAGTTAAGACTCAATCCTTTTGGATCGTATAAAATTGTGACCAATTACATTTATTTTGATGAAAATGTCCAACCACAACAAACTGCAGAAGCCTTGCAGTTGCTCCAGATCGGACTGAATCTGGATTATCAGTGGGGGCGTGTAAAAACAGTAAACAACTTTATCTATACCGAAAGCTTGGGGGCAGATATTTTTCGTGTTCCTAGATTATTTGCCAATTCTAGAGTTTATTGTGAAGATTGTCTGTTGAAAAAACTTCTGCAAACCCAGATCGGTTTGGAAATGCACTTTAAGAGTGCTTATTTTGCAGATAGTTATATGCCTGTAAGTAAGCAGTTTTACTTACAAAATGAATTTGAAGTAAAGGCCTACCCTATTGTAGATGTGTTTTTTAATATGCGGATTAAAAATGTACGAATTTTCCTAAAATTCATTCATTTAAATGAAAGACCAGACAAAGGTTATGAAACCAGTCCTATGTACCCAGGTCAACCAAGATCGTTTATTTTCGGCGTCAATTGGATGTTTTTTGATTAATTATATTTAATTCTGAGAATTACTTAAATTCTGCTATAAATTATCACAAGCCATGTTGGGATTAAAACTAGCCTCCGACCCACGATGGGTAAATATCGCCGAAAAAAATATCGGAGATATTCTCATTGACCACGCCTATTGCGAGCAAAAAGCCGCATCAAGTTGTATTTCTTTGATTGTACAATACCCCGAACGCCATAAGCTGGTTGAAGTACTGAGCCCCGTAGTGAGTGAAGAATGGGGGCACTTCAGAATGGTACTCAAAGAACTCAAAAAAAGAAATATACCACTTGGCCGCCAGCGCAAAGATGAATACGTCGTACAACTAAACGCTTTGGTAAGAAAAGGAGGGCATCCTGAATTGCAATTGATGGACAAATTATTGGTCAATGCCTTGATCGAGGCCAGAAGCTGTGAAAGGTTCAGGCTTTTATCCTTGGAAATTGCTGATGAAAGTCTTCAAAAATTTTATCACGAACTCATGATCTCAGAAGCCAATCATTATGTCAATTTTGTAAAACTTGCCAAAGAATATATGCCCGAATATGAAGTTGAAGCCCGATTACAGGATTTGCTGGAAGCCGAGTCTCAAATCATGAAAGATATGGAAATCCGGGGTGACCGAATGCATTAAATATTGCCTGAGGGCAAGCTGCTAAAACTTAGTCTTAAAAATCTCTCCCATCAGGAATGCTTTGCGGAGATTTTTTTGGTTGCTTAGTAAATCTTCTACCAATACGTGTTTCTTTTTTTTCTTAAAGGGGGCTAAATGTTGGTCTTTGACCAGTTCGGAGGGTTTGCTGGATTGATAATAATTTTTACTCAATTCCGAGTAAATCTCTGAACTCATATAATCGGTATTTTTTTGAGGATCATCTCCGGCTTGTTGTAGTTTTTTGAGCAGTTCACCCAAAGTAGGTTGCCCTTCTGAAATAGGAGTTTGTTGATTTTTTTTGGGTTCGGTAGTGGTAGCAGGTTTTTTCTTGCCACTTCCGAAAAAGACCAAGATCAAGCCTATAACTACATAAAATAGAATTTGTAGAGTTCCTTCATCCATAGTTGTTACAATTTACATAAATATAACTCAATTTAGGGCAATCTTCTCTGAAATCCAATCACATTTGGGATTAATTTTTAAGATTTTTCTCCAGCTCCTCGATCTCCAATGCCCAAGTATCCCAGGAAGCTTGTTTTTGTTCCAGGGTAGCATTAATTTTTTGATATTTTTCTTGAGTTTGATGCATTTTATCAGGGTTTTCATAGATTTCCGGCTGTGATAATTGTTTCTCGAGAGTGATTTTTTCTTCTTCCAATTGCATAATACTCATCTCAAGTTCTTCTAATTTAGCAGAGAGGTCTCGAAGTTTTTTCCTCAGTTCTTTCTCTTCAGGGCTTTTTTCGGGCTTGGTTTTTTTATCTTTGTCCTTATTTTTTTGATTTTGAGTATTATTCTGATTAGATGTTTTGAGTAGATTCAGACGCCAGTATTCATACTCGTCGTAGGTGCCAGGGTATTGTTTAATCTGTTGATCATCAATATAATAAATGGTATTGGCAATCTGTGATATAAAATAACGATCGTGCGAAACCACAATAAAAGTGCCTTCATATTGCTGCAAGGCCTGAATCAGGATATTTACCGATTGCATGTCGAGGTGATTGGTAGGTTCATCTAGCAATAAGAAGTTAGCTTCTGAAATCAGCACTTTGGCAAGAGCTACACGGGATTTTTCACCTCCTGAAAGTACTTTTATTTTTTTGAAAACTTCATCTCCAGCAAATAAAAAACATCCCAGTACATTCCTCAATTCGGTTTCGGATTTGCCGGTACCGGCTTGCTTGAGTTCTTCAAGAATTTCGTTTTCTACGTTCAGTGATTCGAGCTGATGCTGTGCAAAAAAGGCGAAATTGACGTTGTGACCCAGTTCGCGATTACCTTGGATGGGTTCGGTACCGGCCAAGATTCGTAGAAGGGTAGATTTTCCTTTTCCGTTGGCACCAATGAGTGCGACTTTATTGCCTCGCATAATGACTGCATCCGACTCTTTGAGGATGACCAGATCGTTGTAGGCTTTGCCCACCTGCTCAAGTTTAATGACTTGTTTGCCCGAAGGCCGTCCACAATTAAACTTAAAATTAACCACCATATTGTCATCTGCTACCTCTTCGATTCGGTCTAGGCGCTCCAATTCCTTAACCCTAGATTGCACCTGCTTGGCCTTAGTGGCTTTGGCTCGGAATCGTTCAATAAATTTTTCGGTTTGTTTGATTTTTTGTTGTTGGTTTTCGTAGGCAGATTGTTGAATTTCAGCCCTGAGCTTCTTCTCTTTCAAATAAAAGTCGTAATTCCCCGAATATTGGTTTAGTTGGCGATTGCTCACCTCTACGATAGAGGTAGCCGTATTGTTTACAAATTCGCGGTCGTGAGATACAACGATAATTGCTCCATCGTAATTATGGATATAATTCTCAATCCATTGGATAGAAGGCAAATCCAAGTGGTTGGTAGGCTCATCAAGGAGTAAGAGTGCAGGTTTTTGCAAAAGCAATTTGGCCAACATTACACGCATACGCCAGCCTCCCGAAAACTCTTTCAAAGGTTTTGATAATTCTTCAGTTTTAAAGCCAAGTCCTTCTAAAATCTCTTCTGCTTTGGATTGAATTGTATAACCGCCCAAATGGTCGAATTCTTCCTGCAAAG
>JANRIC010000082.1:0-8912 GCA_033765345.1 Microscillaceae bacterium | reverse complement strand
ATCGCCTACATTGCAATAAAACAAAGCGATAAGATTTGTTGAAAAACGAGCTTTTTGGGGGCGCCAAGGCCTTCTGCTTCGCAGGTGAGTCGCAGACTCACGTAATTTTCGTGCTTAGTTGCAAACTAAGCACAGCGGGGGCAGAAGTTGGCCAAGCTGTTTATAATAAAATAAATGAATGATTATGAAACTAACACTTAATAATCTTATTTCTTTTTTTTCAAAAGAATACCCTTATGACCTTACGTTTACCCCTAAGACAGAAATAAGAGAATATTGCAGTACAGATGGTATTACCGCTGTTTATTTGTTAGAATCATTAGAAGAAGAATTTAATGTATCTTTTGAAAACTTTGAATTCTATCAATATTTCTTTGATGAAGCTGAACTTAATACATTTACATTGAAATCTTTATTTAGCATAAAAAGACAGAGGAAAATAGAAAAAGAGTTAACAATACAAATTTTATATGATTATATGATAAACAATGTCAAAAATTAGCCTCTGTTCTGCTTATTCCTCCATCTGGCGCAAGGATGGGAACTAAATAAAAAAAAATAACCTGGCGCAAGCATGAGCGTAGCGGTGCTTGTGCCAAGTATTCCTGAAAGTGTCCACTTTCTGCCGAAGGCAAAGGCCCTAATCTGGCGCAAGCATGAGCGTAGCGGTGCTTGTGCCAAGTATTTAGAAAGCGTCCGCTTTCTGCCGAAGGCAAAGGCCGTAGGCTGCTCAAGAAGCAAAGCATAAAACCCGAAAGTCTGCATCTAGAGGCTTTCGGGTTTTTATGTAAAAAACTGGCTATTTCGCAAAGAATATTTTATCTTAGGCTTTCGTAGTGAGAACGTCCCAAGCCTTCGGCTGGAATTCGTAGACTTTCCGAATACTTTTAAGTGATGCTGCGCAACACTTCAAAGAGCGGGGGTTGTTTGTTTTGAATCAAAATACGGTTTGTTTGTGGCTTAAAAGAGCGGGGGTGTTTTAAGGATATTAAATGGAGAATATAAAATTAATCACAACGGAATAACAACTAATAAGTAGAAGTGTAGAAAAATGAAAAAACACATCATAAAAGGTTCTTACTGGTTATATTTATTTTAATTTCACTAGCAATAACTAATATCATGATCAAGCACTATAAATCCTATTATTTTTTTAAATATGAAATTGATATTCTCGATTCACAAGTTGGATTTATATGGAATGTTTTGCAAAATTATTGCTTTGAACATGGAAGTTATCCTTCTTCAAGTGAAGATTTTATCAAGTATATAAATATGCACGAGAAAGAAAACTATCACGAGCGAAGTCCAGAATTGCAAAAAATCATGAGGTACGGTTTGGGATTAAAAGTACAGAAGAATAAAGAAAGCATAGAAACTGTATACTTATATTCAATGGGTCCTGATTATAAAAATGATTCTTTGACTATACAGATAAATGCTCCAGCTTATGATTTTAAAAGATGGTCAATTGAAGTAGATTTTTTAGAATTTCTTTTTGCCAAAGGAGATATTTTATTGGGACAGACAACAGTTAGCTGTTACTCTGTTCGGCGTAGCCCCCCATCTGGTGCCAGGATGGCTAAAGAATAAAAAAATAACCTGGCGCAAGGGTTTCCTTGTGCCAAGTATTCCTGAAAGCGTCCGCTTTCTGCCGAAGGCAAAGGCCGTAGGCTGCTCAAGAAGCAAAGAACAAACCCGAAAGACTGCATCTAGAGGCTTTCGGGTTGTTACTATACCTCCCTCACCTGACGAGAAGAAAAAAATACGAAAAAAAGCTCCCCGCCACCTGACGAGAAGAAAAAAATACGAAAAAAAGCTCCCCGCCACCTGACGAGAAGAAAAAAATACGAAAAAAAGCTCCCCGCCACCCGGCGTGAAGAAAAAAATACGAAAAAAAGCTCCCCGTCACCTGACGAGAAGAAAAAAATACGAAAAAAAGCTCCCCCTCACCTGACGAGAAGAAAAAAATACGAAAAAAAACTCCCCGTCACCTGACGAGAAGAAAAAAATACGAAAAAAAGCTTGTCGTCACCTGACGAGAAGAAAAAAATACGAAAAAAAACTCCCCGTCCCGCCACTGGTCTGAGTCGTCTCGCTCAGACCCAATACCCTTGATGAACAAGAGGTCAAGAAGCAAAGCATAAACCCGAATTCTGCATCTAGAGGCTTTCGGGTTTGTTTTTATTCTTGGCAGCCTACAGCTTTCTGCTTACGCAAAGTATATGCAATAAGACTAGCCCAAGGCCAAACCGGTTTTTTTCTGTTGATATACCAAAACGCTGAAACCCCAGAGCAACAGCACATAAGCCGTCATAGCTCCCAGATTCCACCCGTAATGGGATTCCAGTTGAGCTATCTGATAGCCAAACCTAGGCAAGGAAGCCAGTATCTTTTGATCTACCTTTTGATCTTTGAATACTAAAGGTATCAAAAAACCTCGCCAGCTTTCGGTAAAAGCCATAATCTGTTCCCTGTAACTTTGATAATGCCGTGTGGAAGTCTGTGCCAATTCCTGAAAGCTGTCCTGAAGCAAAATGGCAGGTGATAAAAAACGCCATTGATTGATCCAAGTCTGCTGTTGCACAAGTTGACCGTCATACTGGGCTACGATGGGGCGCATTTTATTCCGTACCAAATCCTGCGCAGCAAAATAGCCAAACCACCAGTTTTCCTCTTGTGCTGAAGTATCTTTTTGTGCCAGTTCAGGATGATTTCTTAGGTAATTGTCCAGAATTTTATCCTGTTCTTTTTCTGCTTCTGCCTGCAATACCCGCATATTATTGATCATTTGTGCTCTGGACGGCAACGGATAGAGACTATTGGCCAACTGATTAACAGCAGAGGGAACTAATAGCACCAAAAACACCCAAAGTGCCAACAGATTGATGGCATTGCCAGAAGATGATTTACCCACAAGATTGACACCCAAAGCGAGGCTAAACCAAAATAGTGCATATACGATACTCAGCCCCAAAAAGGCTCCAATTGCTCTTAGATTATCAGCTAGATTGACACCCTGAACCCCCAAAGCAATCACAATGACCGGAATTATAACGATTGTCAAAATCATAAAACGCAGCATAGCCTTCTGAAACAACCAAGCAAGTAAATACACATGCTGGGAAGCAAGCAAGCGCAGTGAACCTTGCTCGCGCTCCGCTGAAAGCAAATTATAACTAAAGGCTATCACCACCAAAGGCAACAGATAAATCAATACAAATGCTAGGTCAAAACTCCCGAAAAGCAACTGAACGGGGCTGGATAATTCACTGAAATTCATCGTAAAGTCTTCTCCTGAAAGGGTAGGCTGCACGTAATGGGTAAACATATCACTTTGCCCTACTGCGATCAAAGCCAAAGGCGCAGGTGGCATATCAGCTACCCGAGGGTGACGAAATCCAATGGTAGTGGGCAGGTTGGGTCTTCGCCATTCGGGGATACTCACTTCATGACCTGCCTCCAACGAATCTAGCACAAGCCGAGCCAGGGAATCTCCCTTTTGTACTTCTGCTTTGGCTTTTTGAATATCTTCCACGCGCTTGACTACTTTTTGCTGACCGTTGTAAGCGGCAAAAAGGCACATAATCAACAGCAAGAACGAAAGTGTCTGAATCCAGCGGTTGCGGAAAAGAGAAATAAATTCATATTTTAAATGATAAAAAAGCATAAATTTCAGATTTAGAGTTTTTGTGAAATGAAATACAAACCTGCAAAAGATACCCCTAGCCAAAAGAGCAATACAATTAAATTGCTTAGATTTTCTTGTAGTATAAACCCTAGTGAAGGCGGCTCGTAGCTGAATTTGGGAATACTTTTCCAAAGGCTTTTATCAGCCTGGTACTCCCAATCGCCATATTTGGAGTTTTCAGCAAAGTTATCATTCAGGGCTTTTTGTAAGGCCACTCGGTATTTTTCGGCTGCATCTGCAAAATTCCAATGAGCCTGATAATCCGTGTGGGCAATTGCCATGGATAAAAAGCGGGTCGGCAAAAAAGGTGAAACCCAGGCCAACGCACGATAGATAGTGCTTTGGTTTTGATACTGGGCTTTGAGCAGGGCATAGTGTTTGAAAAATATTTCGGCTTCGTGTTCTTCTCCTTTTTGCATGAGATAGCCATCAAAGTTAAAGGGAAGCTGAGAAAGACTATCTACTTTGTATTTTTTTAAGACTTCCTTTTCCAATTGTTGGGCTTCCTTGCTCCAGGGGTTGTGTCCGTTAAGCCCTTTTTCCTTGTCTTTATTGACTTCTGCCAAAAACTCTTGCCGACTGGGATAAGGATACAAGGCATCGGCAAAATTAGCAGCCGCCTTAGGTGCCCCCAAACAGCTCAACATCCAGATACCCAAGAGAATGACCAGTGCAATAGATGAATTTTTGGATAAGGCAGAAACAATCAACGTAAGATTGCAGAAAACCGCAAAATACAGCAAATAAACTGCATAAAGCATCAGAAGTGCCCCAGGACTGAACTTTCCAAAATCCTGCAAAGAGTCAATCAAGAAGGCTGCTAGGGCGAATAAAAAAGTATTGATAAAAAAGATCGGCATAAAAGTACCACCGAATTTACCTAAAGAGAGTTTCTAAAGGCTCAAACCCTGGCTTTTGAGCAAAGCCAGCGTACCTTGTTCGCGCTCACGGCTGAATGCATTATAACCCATCAAAATAATCAACAGGGGCAAGATGAATAGCAGAATAAAATCTGGTGTCAAATCTCCAAATCTTGCCAGCCCGGTTTGATCGGAAGCAGCCTGATACTGGGCTTCATTTCGCTTGTGGGCTTCCAGAAAAATAGAAATCCCCACAAACTTATCCACACCGGGGTCTATCAGTGAAAGTGGATATTTGGGTTTGAAGGCATAGGTGCCATAATGAGCTGCATCGTGGGGATTTTTCTCGTCCTGATTTTCCCAGATATTTCTTTCGTTGTTTTGAGCCTGGCGGTGTTGTTCCTGCATATTTTGGTAGTAGTTTTTACTGATCAAAACAGCAATGAGCAACAAGGCAAAAATAATCAGAGCAGCAATCTGAAAGCGTCCTTCTCTCAGATTTTCCTTTAGTTCTTTGCGTGTAATATTCCAAATCATCGTCTAAATTTTTTGAGTGGATTAATTCATGTGACTGAGGTATAAGTTTTCCAGGTCGGCATAGCTGACCTGGTCGGTGCTGAGGGTCTGGAGCAATACTCCTTCTTTCATGATACCGATGTGTGTACCGGTTTCTTTGGCTCTGAACAAATCGTGGGTAGCCATCAAAGTAGCGACTCCCCTCCCACTCATTTTTTTGAGCAGTGCAGCAAACTCGTTGCTGGCCTTGGGGTCAAGCCCAGAGGTCGGTTCGTCCAAAAGCAATGCTTTGGCTTCTTTGGCAAGCGCAATGGCAATACCTACCTTTTGGCGCATTCCTTTGGAATAGTATTTAATTCTTTTCATAAAAGCATCGTTTTGAAGCCCTGCTTCGTTGAGAAGAAATTCCAGATCGCTTTTGGTGTGTTTTTTACCCGCCAGCCCAGAGAAATATTGTAGATTTTCCAATCCGGTGAGGTTGGGATAGAGCTGTAGATTTTCGGGAATGTAAGCCAGGTATTGTTTGGTTTTGAGCGGTTCGCGAGCTACATCCATTTCACAAATGAGTGCCTGGCCTTCGGTGGCTTGTGTGAAGTTGAGAAATAAATTGATCGTGGTGGTTTTACCGGCACCATTTGCACCCAAAAGACAAAAGATTTCTCCAGGATTGACCAGTAGATTTAAATCTTTCAAGGCGGTACTGCCTGCGTAGCTTTTAGATAGATTTTTTGCGTGTATCATAAGGTTTTTGTTTGATAAATGATTCAAAACTGTTTTAAATAGGTGATTTTGGCAATGGTCGATTGATTGCGGAGATCGGTTTCTCTCAGGTAGTTGTCATTCCATACCAAGTAGATAAAAGACAAGGGGGCAAATTGCCAGCTTGCCCGAATGTTCCAGCGGCCTTGCTCATTAAAAGAATTATATTGATAAAAGACCGATAGCAGCCATCGGGGATTGTAAGCCAAGCGAAGCCCCCCGGTAATGAGATGTGTGTTGGAATTTTGTTCAAGAATGCCTACTTTTTTGAATTGATTCCACTCATAATCCAGGGTAGCAGCAATATTCGGAATGGGCGCGTATCGAGGTCCGGTAGTCAAAGTATTTAATTTACCATTGTAATAGCCCCCCCAGCGATATCTAATATTTCCTGAAAACTTACGGGAGGCATCACTCCTGAAAAGCACATACTGACTGAAATAAACGTATTGATCTTGTGCGATCTCTATTCCTAAGGGGCGAAAATCAAAATTGATGTTTTGTAGGTTTTGAAATAATGCCCATTCTATCAAACCGCCATTCTGAAGAACAAGATAAATAGGAAAGAGATAAACTTCGGCTTGTTGGAATTTGCCATCCGAGGCATTTTGATAATAATCTACAAAAAAGCCGGGATCCCAACGACGAATCCACTGCCAGCGTTTTTGCTTAGGTCGGATGATAAAATACCCTCCTGGGTTATGTTGGATGACGTCATTCTGAAACACAAAACCCATCCTGGAATTGTATTCAGGGCTGACCCACTTGCTCACCCATCCCCAGTACATATGATTAGGTGTGTACCCCACAAAGATACTCCCTGCTGTACCCAGGCTATCGCTGGTATTATCACGGCTACCCGATACGAGGTACTGTACGGTGAGCTCATCTTTGGGTCTGAAAAAGCCATCTATACTGAGTGTAGAATTATTGATGGTAGAAAATTCTTTGGAGTCTTCCGATTCATCTAAGCGATGAGTAAACATAAACCCTACATTGTTTTGTTTGCCGTAGTTATGCAGGTATCGCCCAACCCAGAAGTGTGAAGCTCCGGTAGACCTACCAGCTTCCTGGCGGACGTACAAAGCCCCCATGCTGCGACTCTGTGTACGATCCACAAAGCGTAGACCTCCCTGAATATCCAGAGGATCGGCATTGAAGCCGCTGTCCAGACCGATACTTCGGGTAAAAAAGGGCTTAACCCCCTCAACGTCTGTACCAGCCCAAATGCCTGAGTTCTCTAGGAAGAATTGCCTTCTTTCCGGGAAAAAGATATTAAATCTGGTCAGGTTATTCACTGCTTGGTCTACATCAGCTTGGGCAAAATCCGTAAAAAAAGTCATGTCCAACACTGCGTGAGAGTTTAAGGCCCATTTGATGTCTCCTCCGAACTTGGCTTCAAAATCGCCGCTTGCTTTTCCTTCTCGCACCTCTCTGTTGTATTGCCCCAAAGCATAAGGTTGAATGCGTAGATTGACTGAAGGCTGTGGTACTTCAATGCCTTTGAGTTGGGCGGCATAGGTCATCCGATAGGGCGAAAATGCCTGAGGAATAGCTGGGAATACGGTTTGTTCATAGTTGCGGCGTGCCAATCTGGAGAAGGTAATTCCCCAACTGAGTGAATCACCTCTACTTGGCTTTTCATAACGCAGGGATTTAAAAGGAATGACAAACTCAGCCGTGTACCCTTCAGCAGTGATTTGGGTACGAACATCCCAAAGGGCATCCCAATCATTGTCTAAAAAACTATCATCAAAAACCTGCAAATCCCTTTGTGTACCCAGAGGTGTAGTCTGAAAAGACATACAGTATCTTTTGAGATTTTGAGGGTCTAATTGAATTAAAAACCCGTCATTTTGAGAAAAAGCATAATCACGCCTGTAATCCTGTACACGAATGCCCTTTTTGCCTAGAGAATCTGCACAAAAAACTCCAAAATACAAATTCTTGTCATCGTAGAGGATCCGCACCTGGGTTTTATACAGATAATTTCCTCCCTGGCGCGGTTCTATCCTGAAGAAATCCTCAATGACTGGGGCATCTTTCCAGGAAGCCTCCAGAAGCGTACCATCCATCGTCATGCGCTCGGATGTCCTTTGGGCATAAATTTGACTAGCCGAATCTGGAGGCGGAAAGTTTTCAGCATTTTGCGCCCAAACTTTGGGAATAGTAAAAAGCATCAGATAAAAAACCAGAAAAATTTTTAAACAGTGCAACATAGTTGCAAGATGTATTTTTATTTGATTATTTGCAATAACGTTGCAAAAAAATAGGTAAAATTATTTTGGCTAATAACATTTTCACAAGATGATCAGAGGTTGGTAGAGGCTTGTTTATTGGCTAAAGGGCTTGGGTGCTTGTTTGATTTTTCTCATTCGGATAGGGTTATACCAAAGAAAAAAACCACTGATACTCAACAATATCAAGCTCAAAGAGACGGTGGTGGTGTAAAACAGTTTGACTTCATCATTTGCCGTGGATATCCAGTAATCTATGATTGAGCCGTCGTGGATTTTCTCGATGATGTCAGAATTACGCCTGTTTACAGACAGTATTTTGCCGGATGTGCAGTCTATCTGCAATTCTGTAAAGTGATTTAAAAAAATAATTTTGGCTACTCCTTTTGCGGGGCGAATATCAATTCGGTCTATCTGAGCATCTTTTTTTAAAATATGCTGTGCGTGTCGAGCAGCTATGTACTGGATTGTGTCAATACTTAACCAATTTTTGCTTTTTATGCTATTCCCTTTTTGGGTTTTGGGCAATAACAATATCTGTTTTTTCCAGCCCAAAAGTAGCCCAGTGACACCTATCAAGAAGAAAAAGATGAATAAAGGAATTGAAATCCATCGATGTATCTTACGGAATAAGCGTGTCGTTTTGGCTATTTGGGTATTTTGCTTCATGTTATTTCTTCTTAACACGCAAACTTACAAAAAACAAAGGGGAATTAAGGGAATTAAGGGAATTAAGGGAATTAAGGGAATTAAGGGAATTAAGGAAATTAAGGAAATTAAGGAAATTAAGGAAATTAAGGAAATTAAGGAAATTAAGGAAATTAAGGAAATTAAGGAAATTAAGGAAAT
>JANRIC010000207.1:0-4838 GCA_033765345.1 Microscillaceae bacterium | reverse complement strand
TATCAAGGCATTTGCATCAAAATATATTTCAAAAACCATGGTTTCTGAGATTACATATAATCCTTGATACAATAAAAATCCAGCATTGGTATAACCAGAGAATATATTCACATCTTGGAAGTAATATTCTTTAGTGTTTTTGGTTCTCTGACAATTTATGTGAAAATCAAAAAAAGGGCTATATTTAAGCTATGGAAGAACTACACATATATGAGGCGTTATTAAACCTGCCAGAATTAGTACTGGATGGTGTAAAGCTAGAAAAGAATCGTATAGAGATCAATTGCCATCTAAGGGTAGAATCCCGTAAATGTACAAATTGTGGAAACCTGTGTTCGGAAGTACATCAGTGCTATACGCGCAGACTTCGGGATTTGAATATGGCCGCTAGGGAAGTCTATTTATTAGTCAAGGTAAGGCAATTTTACTGTAAAAACTGTCATCGTTATTTTACGGAGAGTCTTGAGTTTGCCGATCCAAATAAGTCTCATACACATCGTCAGGAGGATTTTATGTTTATGGTCGGTCGCAAACAAAGTTATGCGGAGGCGGCCTTGATTTTGAATACACCTCCTAAAACGGTAGAACGTGTCGTGTTGGCAGCTTGTAAAAAATCAGCGGCTCTTGAAGCACGTTATGCTCGGGTACGTCGCTTGGGCATCGATGAACAGAGCCACCGCAAAGGTAAAAAGAAATACCTTTGTGTGCTGACGGATTTGGATAGAGGGACTTTGGTAGATATTTTAGAGAGTCGCAAAAAAGAGGACTTAATCGCTCATTTTGAGTCACTTGGTAAAGATTTTTGTGCTCAGATCACCGATGTTTCCTGTGATTATTGGGACGCTTACATCTCGGTAGCCAAGACCTGTTTCCCTCAGGCAAATATTATTTTGGATAGATTTCACGTGACTAAACTGCTCAATGCCTGTGTGGATGACTTTCGCAAAGCCCTGAGAAAATCAGCCCCTAGCAATGAAAATTATCGCAAACTTAAATGGATACTTTATAAACAATACCACACCTTGTCCGATCAAGAATTGGACGAATTAGACTTAGCTTTTCAGGATTGCCCTCAGCTCAAAGAAGTATATTTTAGCAGAGAAAAATTTCATCATATCCTGGACAATAATGAGGAAGTACAAAAGGCGATGCAAGACATAGATCGTTGGACTCAGGACATTCAAGCAAAGGATTTGATCGTCTTTGAAACATTCACCAAAACTTTAAAAAGTACCAAACAATACATCGCCAATTATGTCCAAGATAAGCTCTCCAATGCCGTTACAGAAGGTTTAAATAATCTCATCAGAAGTATTAGAAGAATCGCTTTTGGAATGCCTAATTTTGAACATCTTCGGTGGAGAGCTTTAGCCATTTCTGACTGATTCAGTTGATAACCAATGAAGGTGTTAGGTGTCCTCATTATTTTCAGCCTCTTAATTTAAATCTCGTAAAAAATTTGTAACTTTGAAACAATAAAATTTTAAAATTTTATGAGCAAAGTAAATCCCAAAATAGATTTAGTTTTCAAGAAACTCTTTGGTTCAGAGGAAAATAAAGACATACTTTTGTCTTTGATAAATGCCGTATTGCCTGAAAATCAGCAAATTGTAGAAGTAAAAATCAAAAATCCTTATAATGTTTCAGATTATATAGAAGGTAAACTAACTGTTTTGGACATCAAAGCAGAAGACGAGCAGGGCAATTTGTATGACATAGAAATGCAAATCAAAGGTACAACTTTTTACGGCAAACGAACCTTGTATTATTGGGCAAAAATTTTTGGCTCTCAATTAGACTATCTCAAATCGGAAGAAAAGGAAAAGAAAAAACGTAAAACGTATTCTGAATTAAATAAGTGCATTGTGATTAGTTTGATGGACTTCGAGTTTTTTGATGACGATAAATACCATCGTTGCTTTATGCTCAAAGACCGAGAAACAGACGAAATTCACCCTGACTTAGACTATTTAGATTTGTATTTTATAGAATTAGAGAAATTTGAGAATAAATATAAAACTTTGAAAACTACTTTAGATAGGTGGGTAAAATTCTTAAACAATGCAGACCTTTATTCAAAAGATACTTTGCCGCAAGAATTGGCGGAAGTGGAATCTATCAAAAAAGCAAGTGAAAGGCTGGATGTAATGTATTTGAACGAAAAAGAACGAGAATATTATGATGCCCAACAAAAACGTTACCTTGATGAAACTGCGAGAATACAAGAGGCAGTAGAACAAGCAGAATTGAATAGTAAAATCGAAATTGCGAGAAAAATGGTTTTAGCAGGTTCTGAAAATAATTTTATAGCTCAAATGACAGATTTAACAGGTGAGCAAATAGAGCAACTTCGTAACGAAAAACAATAAAAACAGGTGCTAACATAGGCTTGGCAAAAGCGGGGCTAAGGTGTTAAAATGAACTTTTGAATAAATATAGGGGTTTTGGGTGCTAATTTTGGGCTTTTGTGCTTGATTTCCCCGCCTTCGCCAAGCCTTTTCCGTTGGTAGCAATAGAGCCCAGACAAATTTGTGTTTCAAAAAACTCGGACGACAGACTACTAATAAAGATTTCCCACGGGGACAAGTGAACGGCTTCGCAGACAACTTGGACTTTGAAAAAATTAACTAAAAAATAAGGCTCTTACCATAATTCAGACTGATAACTAAAATTCAATAATTTTGAGCCCATAATTTCGCCAAAAGACTACCTTCTAAAACTATCAGTTCAATTCTAAGTAAGAGCCAAAAAAATAACCTGGCGCAAGGATTTCCTTGTGCCAAGTATTCCTGAAAGCGTCCGCTTTCTGCCGAAGGCAAAGGCCGTAGGCTGCTGAAGAAGCCAAGCATAAACCCGAAAGTCTGCATCCCACCACCAGGGCTGAGCCTATTCTTAGAAGCCAACCCAGGCTACAGCAACGTGACCGACTCCGACGGCAACACCCTGCAAAACAACAGCAGCCTAGTGAATAACCTCCGAGTAGGACTGGGCTACGTCCCCAGCAGCCAGCCCCAGAGCGGAGAAATCAAAGCATATCTCCAATATCTTTTTTATGATCAAAATAATAAGTATATTGGGGGGGCTAAAAAATACGTCAATGGCAGCATCGCCGGTCAAAGTTCCGGTGTAGGGCAAAGCCTCGGATTTGAGAACAGCCAAGCCTTTGAAGCCCCCGAAAACGGCTACATAGAAATCTTCGTAGCCAACGAAGGCAATGAAGACGTTTGGTTTGATGACCTTGAAATCACCGTAGACAAAGCACTCATCACCCAAGAAAACCATTATTATCCCTTTGGACTTAATATCGTCTCGCTGGAGAAGAAGGGAGAGCCAAATCACAAATTCCAATGGAACAAAATGTCTGAGAAAAATACTGAGTTTGGTCTAAACTGGTACGAAACCAAATTCAGAACTTATGACATACAACTTGGTAGATGGCATCAAGTAGATCCAAAGGCGGAAGAAGATGAAGATGGGGTAAATTTAAGGAGCCTTAGTCCATATAATGCAATGGGCAACGACCCAGTGCGCTATAATGATCCTGATGGTGATTGCCCTTTGTGTGTAACAGCCTTGATAGGGGCAGCTACTGGAGCAGCTATTGATTATGGTTCGCAAGTCGTCTCGAATTTATCTTCCGGAAAATGATTAAAATCTTTTACTGATGTTAATGGTACATCAATTGCTAAATCAGCTGCAATAGGTGCTGTTACAGGTGCAGGAGGAAAATTAATTGCTAATGGAGTTTCTAAAGTTGTCGCTTCAAGGGCAACCTCCACAGCTACTAAAGCAACAACGACAAGTAAAATAGCTACACCATCATTAAAACAACAAGCTGAAACCGTTAAAAACACATTGAATAATGGAAAGAATAGTGTTACAATTAAAACTCCTAATAAACAAATAAGATATGATTTAGCTGGTAAAGATCACGGAGGAGTCCCTACTCCCCATAAACAAGTTTATAATAAAAATTTTGTAAACGGTGAAGTAAAAAGTATAACAAGAGAAAGCAAAGTTGCTCATCCAATGACTCAACAAGAAATTAGGCTTGTCAGAAAATATCTTGAAAAAAACCCTTAATATTTGTTATGATTCGTCACATCGAATTTAAAATACCAGATATAGAATTTTTCGAAAATTTGATCCAAATAAATAAAAATGGATTAGATATAGATTTGCATAACGATTATTCTTGTACTCAAGTGTTATTTAATGATAATGATTCATCACTTAAAATATATTTTATTTCTGATTCTGATAAGATGAATAGGTTAGAATTAATATTTAAAAATGTAATAATCTTAAAAATAAATTTTGTAGTTTCAAATGTCTTAACCCTTGATAATTTTAGCAGATGTAAGATCGAGAATGATGAAAAGTTATTTGACTATGATGAAAATGGAAGATCCTTATTTATATTAGAATTTGTTGAAGGTCAAGAAATTGAGGTTTTAAGCAAAGAAATATTTATTTGTACCCCCCCCCGTTCTCCGGAGAATGACTAAAAAATAAAAAGTTTTCCTTAGAATACTTCTAAGGAAGCCAATTACAGTAGTTTGTAACTACTCTGCGATAGCAGCAAGACCTTGACTGTACAAGGTGATGATATAAGGCGTTCGTGCATGTCCTCGTCGGTTCTGGGTTCCGATATCTGCAAGGTAGTGCTAACGCCCCCGTTCTCGGTAGTGTTCGATACTAAAAAATAAGACGTTTTCCTTAGAATAATTCTAAGGAAGCCAATTACAGTAGATTGCATCTACTCTGCGCTAGCAGAAGGCCGTAGGCTGCTCAAGAAGAAAAAAATAAACCCGAAAGACTGCATCCAGAGGCTTTCG
>JANRIC010000185.1:0-80562 GCA_033765345.1 Microscillaceae bacterium | reverse complement strand
AATTAAAATAATTAAAATAATTAAAATAATTAAAATAATTAAAATAATTAAAATAATTAAAATAATTAAAATAATTAAAATAATTAAAATAATTAAAATAATTAAAATAATTAAAATAATTAAAATAATTTCTTATAAAATTTTGTAAATCAGATAATTATAAGCATTATTTTTTTTATAATTTCTAGTTAAAAATATATTTTCATTAATTAAAAATTGGAATAATACAATTTATTAGCTATTTTCTTTGAAAGTAAATCCGATTTCTAACAAGGTAAATTTATAATTTTCTTAATTCCTTAATTAATTTAATTTCTTTAATTAATCTAATTTCCTTAATTCCTTAATTCCTTAATTCCTTAATTCCTTAATTCCCTTAATTCCCTTAATTCCCTTAATTCCTTAATTCCTTAATTCCCTTAATTCCCTTAATTCCCTTAATTCCCTTAATTCCTTAATTCCCTTAATTCCCTTAATTCCCTTAATTCCCTTAATTCCCTTAATTCCCTTAATTTCTCAAACAGTTTTATATACGAATTTTATAGATTTGTAGCAAAAATCAGCCTCTGGAATATGCGAATTTTGGAAAATAAAATAGGAATTATTTGTGGTATCAATAATCAGCTTGGAAAAGCACTGATAAAGAGCCTGGAAAATGAAGGTGTGAAATTGCTTTTGGTGGATAGTCAAAAGGAAGATTCGGTAAGCAATCTGCATCAGTATTTTTTATTTAAAGAAGGTTCTCAAGAACAAAACACCCTAGCGTATTTGGAAGAGGCGCAGCAATTTATGGGCGGGGTGCATTTGTTGGTATTGAATGACATTGCTTCTTCGGTGCAATTATTATCCGAAAAAATCAAAGTCATCTGGCAAGAAATCAAGCTCGCTATTCCCTTCATCGCCAAAAGTGGAGGCGGAAGCATTGTTATTATTTCATCACAAATCGGCACCGACCAAGCTGCTATGGCAGGTTTAGTAAGGTCGGTAGCCACTGAGGCTGCCAAGCTGAATGTGCGTATCAATTTAATCGTTCGCCCCGAAAACCAAACAAGCCTCAGCGATCTTGAAAATGAGAAAATTGCTCGATTGGTTTTATCTTTGGCCGATGATAAAACCACCTTGATTACGGGTAGTTTGCACCATATCGATTAAAAGCTTTACATCAAAAATATGAAAGAAACCTCTCCCCAAATTGCTTATAGCCTTTTTATGCCTACACCGCATACCCATTATTTTGAGGTGTCTATCCATTTTTCTTCCCTCCTATCTCATCAAAATCAGGACTTTATGGATATTACGCTGCCGGTCTGGACTCCGGGTTCTTATCTTATCCGGGAGTACGCCCGCCACGTAGAATCCTTCAGGGCTGAGGATCAAGGTAAAAAGCCTTTGAAAACACAAAAAACCCGCAAAAATAGCTGGAGAGTTTTTTTTAAAGGCATTGATTTTTCGGTAAGTTATAAGGTATATGCCTTTGACCTAAGTGTCCGAACGAGCTACTTGGATGAAAGCCATGCTTACCTGAATGGTGCATCGGTTTTTATGTTTGCAGAAGGTCTAGAGCATCTTCCGGCGAGCCTCCATATCCACCCATATACAGCCTGGACAAAGATTTCTACGCCATTGAGTCCCGCAGCAACAGACCCCTTTGTGCTGGCTATTCCTAATTATGATGTGTTGGTAGATTCGCCCATAGAAATAGGCACACACGAAATAATACAATTTGAGGCAGAAGGTGTCTTACACAAGGCTGCTATTTACGGTCTGCCGCGCCTACCACAGCCAGAGATCCTTGTCAAAGATATTCAAAGTATCGTAAGAGCTTCCAAAAGCATATTTGGAGAGCTTCCTGTGGAGGATTATACATTTATCATTCTTTTTACAGAGAAAAACGGGGGCGGACTTGAACACGCCAACGCTACCAGTCTGCAATTTTCCCGTGAAAAAGTACAAACCAGCAAAGGCTATAGGCAATTCCTGAGCTTGTTGGCTCACGAATATTTTCACCTCTGGAATGTCAAACGCCTCAGACCATATCCGCTCGGGCCTTTTGACTACAATCAAGAAAATTATACCACGCTTCTTTGGCAAGCAGAGGGTTTTACAAGTTATTATGAGCGGCTGATTATGTTGAAAGCTGGGCTAATTAGTACAGAAGAATATCTCTCAAGCCTGGCCGAAAGCATTAATTATGTGGAAAACCAGCCCGGAAATCAGATTCAATCTCTGAGCGAATCTAGCTTGGATGCTTGGATCAAAGCGTATCGCCCCCATGAAAATTCAGCCAATACAACTGTTTCTTATTACACCAAAGGGGCTGTAATTGCTTTTTTATTGGATTTGACCCTGATTTATAGAAGCGAAGGGCGTTACAGCCTGGATGAAGTGATGCAGTCTTTGTATCAGGAGTATTACAAAAAGCACAGCCGAGGCTTCAGCGAGGAAGAACTCCAAAAAAACCTTGAGCATTTTACCGGACAACCTCTTGAAGATTTTTTTGAGAAATACATCCACGGCACCGAAGAGATCGATTATGCTTTTTATCTGGATTGGGTAGGGCTTGAGCTTATCCACGAACCCAAAGAAGGGCTTGATACTGGAATGACTCTCAACGATAACCTCATCACATTTGTCAAAAGAGATAGCTGTGCCTATGATTCGGGGCTTCAGGCCTATGACAAAATCGTAAGTATCAACGGCCAGGCTATTGAGGAGATAGCGCATTGGCTCTCATTCAGAAATGAAGGCGAGACATTGCGCTTCCAGGTGATTCGTGAGGGTTTGTTTAGAGAAATCCCCGTCATACTCAGACATTTACCAGTAGTGAATTTTAAACTTAGTCCGCAGGAAAAAACCAATGAAGCACAACAAAAGCTCCTTGAACGTCTGTTGCGTCAATCCCCTTGCTGATCTGAATTTTCTCGGGATTCGAGTGTATCTTTGAAAATAAAAAATTTAGATTATGTGCCTCATCGGTTTTAATTGGAAAAATCACGCAACCTATAAACTCATACTTCTGGCAAACCGGGATGAGTTTTATCAACGCAAAACAGCCGCCGCTCACTTTTGGGAGGATTATCCCGGAATTCTTGCCGGGCGTGACCTGGAAGCTGGCGGTACCTGGATGGGCATTCACACTCAGGGGCGATTTACAGCCCTCACCAATTACAGAGACTTAAAAAACCTCAAAGCAGCAGCCCCTTCAAGGGGAGATCTTACTGTCAATTTCCTCAAAACAGACATTTCCCCCAAACTTTATTTGGAACAAATTGCCCCACAAGCAGATGCGTACAACGGCTTTAATCTTCTGGTAGGGACGCTCGATGAATTGTACTATTTCTCCAACTATGAAAATAAGATCAGAGGGCTGAAACCAGGTCTGTACGGTCTCAGCAATCATTTATTAGACACCCCCTGGTACAAAGTACAAAAAATCAAAGACAAATTATCCGAAGAACTCCAAAAAGACAGTATTGATATAGAAATGCTCCTAAAGGCACTCTATGACTTGGAAAAACCTAAAACTGCACAAATCCAGCAGACCGGTCTTCCTCAGGAACAAGAAAAAATGCTTTCTTCGGTTTTTATCGAGAGCCCTCATTATGGTACACACGCCTCCTCTATATGGCTGCTCGACTATGACAATCGCCTGACTTTCATAGAGCGCAGATATCATAATCAGGATCATCCCGGAAAAGTAACCGAGCAACAATTTGAGCTTAAATTTGAGTGATTTTTATGTGTTGTGATATAATTTTATTGAGCAAAATCGTTATCTAAGCATCCATTACCTAAGGCATTATTTCTTAATCAAACCTATATGAAAAACTATCAAGTTATTATCGGAACATTCCTAGTTTTATTCACTACCCAAATAAAGAGCTTCGCCCAAAAGGGTCAAAATAACGCTTTATTACGCAAATGGGAGATGATCGAGATGCACATCGAGGGCAGTACCATCTCCGAAGAAATGCTCGAGCGGCAAAGGCAAAGCTCCGTAAAAACTGTCATGGAATTCAGGTCAGGAGGCGTTTGTTACCTGTATATCTATACCCAAAAAGGACGCATCCTGAAGAAAAATAAATGGCAACTCAGCGAAGATCAAGGCAAACTAACTATCCAACCCGAAGAAGGTCCTGCACAAAGCTTTGACATCGTCAAAATCAGCTCCAAAAAAATGACCCTTTCTATCAAAGATGGCAACGACACCCAATTATTTACCTATCGCTCCGTAAAAGAGTAAGGGGTCAGATGTCGGGAGCGAGGGGTCAGGAGCGAGGGGTCAGGAGCAAGGGGTCAGGAGCGAGGGGTCAGATGATTCTATACCTCACACCCAACTCCCAACACCCAACTCCCAACACCCAACACCCAACTCCCAACTCCCAACCCCCAACTCCCGACACCTCACTCCCAACTCCCGACACCCAACTCCCAACTCCCAACTCCCAACTCCCAACTCCCAACTCCCAACTCCCAACACCCAACTCCCAACTCCCAACTCCCAACACCCAACTCCAAACACCTATAAGATAGCTTCATTCAGGAAATCATTGAGGGGTTTGAGAGCCTGGAAGGCGGCAACACATCGATCTGCAAAATCATCTTTTAGGATATCCGGATCGTTGAATTTTTCAAATACTACAAAACTTTTTAGTTTAAGCAGTTCAATATCAGGATGATCTTTGGCGTAACCTTTGGGGGCACTTTTAACCTTTTCGCCCCAGATTTCTCCAAATCTTTGAATAAAAGCTTCATTTTGAATAATTTTTTTGAGACTTTCTCCATTATAATCTATTTCCTGCCGAATTTTGGCAAGTTCGGAAGCATCAGGCATATAAATCCCTCCACCCACAAAAGATTCTTGATTGGGCTGGATATGAATATAATAGCCGCCGGCTCTGGATTTTTTTCCACCTTTTTGCATAGCTGCCCCAAAATTAAGCTTGTAAGGGCTTTTGTCTTTGCTAAAGCGAATGTCACGATTTAATCTGAAAATACATTGTTTGGGCTCAAGGTCGGCAATATCCGAATCAAAAGCACTGATCTTTTGGATCAAGGCATGAACCAACTCCTCGAAAGCGGTTTTGGCATCCTGATAAGTTTTTTTGTTGGCTTCCATCCATTCACGATTGTTGTTTGTTTGTAAGCCGCTGAGAAAGTTGAGTATAATTTGTCTGGACATGTTTTTTCTTTAAAATTAACAATTGATAAAAAATTTACCAAAAAATTAAATGGTTTTATATCAAAATTTATAATTATGAACAATCTGGAAGACTTCTGCAAACAATATGAAATCTCTGAACCTGAACAAATACTTCGGCTGTATGAGCTGGAGGAGCTGCTGCTTTTTTTGCCAGCGAATCCGACAGAGGAGGAAAAACTGGCTTTTCAAGAACTACTTGGGGCGCAGAGTGAGTCAGGGTATCTGGATTATGCCAAATCCAACAATACCTTCGAGCTACTGATGCAATGGCGCGAAAAAACTGGTAATCTTTAGAAAAGTCGAAATTCCTACATAAGAAAGGATTTTTATGAGGATAGTCTACTCTTTTGGGTCAATTTCCAAGTATTTATGTATACTTGCAAGTAAAATAAATGACACTTTTTATGAAATCAATCCGATTTTTTTGCCATCTTTGGCTGATCTGTACGTGTTTGTTTTTTATCTCTCAAGCTCAGGGGCAATCTAAAAAGTATGACATTGCCCTAAGCGATTTACCCCAAGAGGTCAAAACAGTGCTTGAAACATATATTCACATACTCAAAAACTCAGCTGATCTTGAATCTTGTGCAAAGGAATTTGTCAAAATTGCCGGAGGTGGATTGGTAGACGAGCGAGGAAAAACACTCAGAGAAACCGTCATGCCTTATAGCCTCAAGAAAGATTTTACAAATGTCAAATTTTATGCCTCTCCCCTACAAATCAGCCGGGTAAACTGCAATCCGATGCCAGTCACGAGCGGCTTTGGTGAAAGTGCCATTCAGGGTAAAATCTACAAAATATGGTTGGATAAAGCCCCTGGAGAGGTGGGTTATCCGGCACCTATTTCTATTATAGTGCCTGAAGGGCATCCTGAGATCAATACCCCCAAGGTGGTAGGTATTGGCAGCCTTTAAAATTTCCGATAAGATTATTTTTAGCTTTTCTGAATGCTTGCCTATATTTGTGCTATGATGCTAGAAAAGGTAAAAGAATTAGAGCAACAAATTAAAGATTATCCCATTGAGAATGAAGCCCAACTGGAGGAGTTCCGGTTGGCTTTTCTTAAAAGAGAAATCCCTGCCCTTATGGGCAATATCAAAGAAGTAGCCCCCGAAGATAGAAAAGACTTTGGAATAGCCCTGAATGCTCTCAAAGAACTAACCCAAAGCAAATTCAAAGAGGTACAGGCTCAACTTGAGGCTCAAAAAGAGGGTCTATCCCAATCACACGACCTGGATCTGACGCTTCCGGTCATTCCCCATCAATTAGGGAGCATTCATCCATTGACGATTGTTAAGAATCGTATTATTGAGATATTTGAAAGAATTGGTTTTAATGTGGCTGATGGTCCCGAAATCGAGGACGACTGGCATAATTTTACCTCCCTAAACTTTCCCCCCAATCACCCGGCAAGGGAAATGCAGGATACCTTCTTTCTTGAGAAAAACCCAGATATTGCCCTTCGCACGCATACCTCCTCTGTACAAGTACGATTGATGGAAAAACAAAAACCTCCCATCCGTTCTATTATGCCAGGGCGTGTATTCCGAAATGAGGCTATTTCGGCCAGAGCACATTGTATTTTTCATCAAGTGGAGGGTTTGTTTATTGATGAAAATGTGAGTTTATTGGATTTGAAACAGACGCTGTACCACTTTGCCAAAGAGATGTTTGGCAAACATACCAAGGTGCGTTTCAGACCTTCCTTCTTTCCATTCACCGAGCCAAGTGCCGAAATTGATATTTCCTGTGGATTGCACGAACCTGGAGTATGTAAACTTTGTGGAGGAGCTAAAAACATCTGTAAAGGTACAGGTTGGGTAGAAATCGGTGGTTCGGGCATGGTAGACCCCAATGTGCTGGCTAACTGTGGGATTGACCCGGAAAAATACACCGGTTTTGCTTTTGGAATGGGTATTGAGCGTATTACGATGCTTAAATATCAAATCAAAGACCTTAGACTTTTTACAGAAAACGATATTCGTTTTTTGCGTCAATTTGGAGATATTGCCTATTGATAAATCCATTGAAAAATCAATGGATTTATCAATAGCTTTTGACTTTTTATTTGAGGGTATTCTCTACGCGGCGTTTCCTGAGTAATTTTCCCAGCTCTTGAAAAACTACCATCAGCACCCAGCACACAAAAGCAATACCTCCACCTATAGCCCCGCTGCCCAATATCCCAAAGCTGACCGGGTCAATAAAAGCTGTAAATTTTTCTAAAATCTGGAAGTTTTTAGAAAATTTAAGATCATATTCCATCTCAAGCTTTTCTTTATGCAAATTATTGGATTGTTCAAACAGGCTTCCCAAATCAGGCAAATATAGACTTGTAGTTTGGGGCTGATTAATCAGTGTTTGGATGCTTTTCTTGAGGCTATCCATTTGTTGGATTTCTTTTTTCAGATTATTGATCTGAGTCTCCAGATTTTTCACTTTCGTATCGATTCTGGATTTGACATATTCATTGTTTTCTAGGTAATAAAGAATACCTTTTTCTATCGCAGGCAATATGTCATTTGAGGCGACTGTTACCTTAATGGCAATTTTAAAGGATAAAATAAAATCTTTTTCCGGGCGACCGATTTCCTCCTGAAAGATATTGATGCCTTTGATGCTCTTTAATTTCCGGGCAATATCTGGGGTAATGTTAAGTTTTCGGGCGAGTTCAGGGAGATTATCTTCCTTGACGAGTTCATTCAGGGTTTGTAACAAGGGAGATAAATCTGCATAACCCACTACTTTGGACTCTAGCACCAGCCTGGAAGAATACGAAGGTGATCGCAGGGATGCATAGATGAAACCCGAACAAACGCCCAAGATGCCTAAAACAAGTAACATCTTTAAATGTTTATATGCTACCAAACCCACGCTGGATAAGATCTCTACGAGGTCAATTTCAGCATCTGCTTGTATATGTTGATAGGTCTTTTCTGGATTCATGGTGTGAATATATTGAATAGGGCGCAAAATTAGAAAAATAATAGTTTTAAAATAATTTTTTTCAAAATAAGGGCTGAATTACCTCGAAATCATTTCATAGTACGCTTTTTGTAAGTATATTAAAAAGAATAATTTTATCTTTGCTTATGAGATAGGCTAAGGGCAGTTATTCCTCATCTTGCGTTATTTTGATCTAGGACCGATATGGGAAAATCATTAAAAAATAATTGGTCTATTAAATACAGACTTATATTATTTTTTGCTTTTTTTGGCATTACAATTACAGCAAGTTACTGGTTTACAACCAATTCTTTTTCTTCCCTTAAAGAATATCAACTGATGATTAATATTGCGGGGAAAAACAGGGATATTGTTGAGCAAATTGTAATTTATTCCAATCAAATAGCTGAATCAGGCAATTTAGTTCTTTCTACGGACGATCGTCAGGCACTTAAAAATAACCTCAATATCCTGATTAGTAGTTTTAAAACAAATCTGAATCTTCTTGAGACAGGTGGTCAGGAGTATTTCGAGGATGAAAAAATAATCCTCCCTCCCCCTCCTCCATCCATCATACCCATTTTTCAGGATATCCAGGCGGGTTGGTATGGCAAAGGCAAGTTTGAAGAAGAAGCTCAAACCATTTTTAGCGAAGATACTTTTATAGATTCTATTGCCATTGAACGATACAGGATGCTTAATCCCCGTGTGAAACAAGCATTGGCAGTGTTGGAGGCCGAAAATCAGGCATTGGTTAATTTACATTCTGATCTCATCAGTGAATATCAGATTAATTTTAATGCAAGGATCACACAAACCAAAACTCAGATACTATTCTTATTGATGGTCAATATCTTTTTTATCATCGGGGGGAGTATACTCATAGCACGCTGGCTTTTCAGACCTTTGGATCAAATCTCCAAGGTGGCTCACTCTATTGGTCAGGGAGATCTGACTCAAAAGATTGAGTATAATTCTAAGAATGAAGTCGGTATGGTAGCTCAGGCACTCAATGGCATGGTTGATAAAATTCGTAATGCGACTAATTTTATCAAAAGTATTGAAAAAGGCGACTTGGGTGTTTCTTACAAAGGGCTCAATGGTATAAGCCTGGAGAAAGATACGCTTGCTGGTGCTTTGATCAATATGCGTGAGAAAATGAAAGCTGTAGCAGCTGATGAAGAAGCGCGTAATTGGGCTACCAAAGGTTTGGCTATTTTTGGGGAAATCCTCCAGACTTACAATGATGATACCGAGACACTTTCGTATGAAATTGTATCCAACGTAGTTAAATACTTGGATGCCAATCAGGGAGGTTTGTTTATTGTCAATGAAGATGAAGAAAGAAATGAGCAGGCGAGCCTTGAGCTGATTGCCAGTTATGCGTTTAATCGCCGAAAATACCTCAAAAAAAGCGTACAGATTGGTGAAGGGCTGGTAGGTCAGGTGTTTAAAGATGCGGATACTATTTATATAACTGATATTCCTGAAAATTATGTAGATATTACTTCCGGCTTAGGTGGTACACAACCCAAAAGTGTGCTGGTGGTTCCCCTTAAAATGAGTGATCGGGTTTATGGTGTAATTGAGCTGGCCTCTTTTTACGAAATCAAGAATTACGAAATTGCCTTCCTTGAAAAATTAAGCGAAAATATTGCATCTAACCTTTATGCAGCGCGTGCCAACGAAAAAACCAAAAAACTACTCATAGAATCTACCTTTATTACGGAGCAAATGCGTAAACAGGAACAGGAAATGCTTCGAAGCCTGAAAATACTTGAAGAAACGCAATTTGAAATGCAAAAAAATCAAGAGGCCTTGGCAGCACAATCTTTTGCGATCAAATCAACTTTGATTACCGTAGAGATTGGGATGGATAAACGCTTGCTGAGTGCCAATGATCTGTTTTTCAAAGCTCTTAAATATGCCGAAGACGAGCTCATCGGTCTAACACACGACTTTTTAGTACCCAACACACAAATTGACCAAAGCCAATATGAACGGCTCTGGCGTGACCTGAAAGCGGGCATCCCACATTATGGCGAGTATAAAAGAATTGCCAGAGACGGCAGCGATGTATGGCTGAAAGCGACTTACTCTCCCATTACGGATAAAAACGGAGTTCCTTACAAGATTTTAAAACTAGCCTTTGATGTAACGGAAGAAAAAAGACTTAGGCTTGACTTTAAAGAGCAATTGGATTCCTTTAAAAGATCCAGTGCCGTAGTAGAGTTTAATCTGGATGGAAAAATTATCGATGCCAATGATAATTTTCTGGAAATGATGGAATACAAACGGGAAGAAATCATAGGTCGTGATCATACCATTATTGTACCTACCGATGAAAAAGAATCCAGATCGTACAAGGCACTTTGGCATAAACTCCGACAGGGCAGCTATCATATCGGTGAAGTAAAAAGAATCACCAAATCAGGTAAGGCAGTTTGGTTTCAGGGAAGTTTTAACCCGATTTTGGATCTTAACGGGCAGCCATACAAAATCATCGAGTTTATCATTGATATTACTGCCCGTAAAAATGCCGAAGCACGTATCATCGGCACCAAGGAAGAACTTCAGATCAAAGAAGCCAACCTGACGGCTTTGATCAATAATACCGAAGATGCGATTTATACCATTGGCACTAATTATCGAATTACGCTGATGAATGAAAGTGCCCGAAGATTTTATGAAAAACTGGGAGAAACTATCCGAATTTCTTCCAGTGTGCTAGATGTTCTTCCTCGTAATTATTACTACATCTGGAAAGGTTATTATGACCGAGCGCTATCTGGTGAGAAATTCTCTATTGATCAGGCTATTTTTAGTGAGAAAACCAATCAAAAATTTTATCTCAGTATTTATTTTAATCCGATTTTGGATGAAAATGAACACGTAACAGGCGTTGCTATTTTCTCAAGAGATATTACGCAGCGTAAACAAAGAGAGCTGGACATCTCAGAATTTACAAAAAAACAAGCCAACCGTACTTCAAGGATCATTGAAAATCAAAAACAGGCTTTGGCACGTGCTTCGGTTGAGCACGAAAGGGAGAGAGCCTTTTTTGAGCAAAAACTTCGTCTGCTCGATAGTCAGGCTAAAGCCACTGAAAGCCAGATTGACTTTTTTGATAAGCTGGATTGTCTTGCAGTGGCAATCAATCATGATTATGAAATCGTACAGCTTAATAAACAAGCCAAACGCACCTATCGTCTTTGGAATATTTATCTGCAATTGGAATATTTTTTACCGGATACTTTCCCACAACACAAGTACGAGGAATGGTTACATTATTGTGATCGAGCTTTAGAGGGAGAAAGCTTTGAGGTAGACCAGATCTTCCCCAATCATTATCAAAAGGATTACAAAGTTTATTCTATTCGCTTTGAACCGATCAAGAATACCAAGCATGAGGTCATTATGGCTGTAATTTCAGCCTGGGATATTACGAGCTCGATGAAAAAACTTCAGGAAGAAAGAACCCTGTTTAAACAAAAGCTAAGAAATCGATTGCATTTTAATATCAATACCAAACTTCGTGAGTTTAAGGAAGAAGCTGAATCTTTGAAAGCAGAAATTCAAAACCACATTTATCAAAAATCTCAACAGGAAGAACTGCTGAGTGCTATTGATCTTACTCACGATGAGGTAATTCTTAAAGTAGATCAGCATTTGCAGATCATTGCTGCCAATAAAAAAATGAAAGAGACCTATTTTTTATGGCATTTTTATATTCAGCCTGAATACTATTTCCCGGATACATTCCCCCAAGAGAAATTTGATGCCTGGATTGAGTATTGTGGCCGAGGTTTTCAAGGCAAAACTTTTGAGGTGGATGAACAGATCGTAAATCGCAAGCTCAAGAAGATATTTACATTCAGAATTCTATTTGTGCCTGAATTAGATCATGAATCTAAGGTAACGCATTTGATCATCAAGGCGCAGGATGTGAGTCACCTCCGTCAGCCCAAAGGAAAGAAGCTTTTAAATTCACAGGAAAATTAATTAAAAAAAGAAAGGTTATTTTCTTCTTTTTTTATTAGAATCTCTTTTTACTTTAAACTTTTGCTCGAGCTCAGACGCAAAATCTAATAAAACATCATCTGTATCTCCTTGATTTTCATCTTCTGGTTCTTCCTGAATTTTCTTTGGCTTGCCATGATTTGAGTTGCTTGCCCCTTCTGTTTTTTCCTGCTTCATCTCAGGTTTTTCGGCTTTGGCTTTTCCTTTGGTTTTCCAGAATTCTTTGGGGTTTTTAAGTGCTTGGGGTTCTTCTTGTTGCTCTTCGGGAGTAGTTTCTACAACTAAGGCAGGCTCTTCAACAGGTGTCTCGGGTGTAACTTCTTGAGTTTTTTTCGGTTTCTTTTCCTCAGGAGCTTTTTTAGATTTTTTAGCAGCCTTATTTTTTTTAGATTTGGTTCTTAGGTTAGGATTTTCGGTAAGGGGTTGAGCGGGCTCTTCTATGGATTCTTCGGGGTTGGGGTCGGGTATTTGATCCAGTTCATCTTCCCGAAGCAAATATTGAAGCGTAAGGGGTGAATATTGATGAATGGTATTATACCAGCTTACCAGTTTTTTCATGTCGGATACATATACTTTGTCACGGTCATAATCTGGCAGGACTTTTTCCATAAACTCCGTTAATTCGTCTTTCTCAGATTTATTGTCAAAAGGTAAAGCTCCTTGATAATGTTCATAAATACGATGAAGTACCTCTTCCAGGGCAATAGCACCCTCCTGATCGTTGGTATAAATGGATACTTCTTTGAGAATAGAGACCCGGTGGGCAGCCCCCACTGAAAGTTTAGTCTTCTTTTCATCCAGAGATTCTACGATGACTCCGGCACGGGTGGGTTTTACGATTTTGAATAAGCCCGGTTTGCCTGAAATTGCGGCAATTTCCTTTAATTTCAACTTCATGAAGTACTTTAATTTTTTTTAGAATTCTCGAGAAATGATAGTTTATGAATTATGATAGTTTTGCTTCTTGATTAATTTTATGAATAAACCGAAGAATATCCTCCATTCCTGCACCAGTGATTGCAGATGTCACAAAATACATCGGCATTTCTTCCCATTCTTCCAACATTACTTTTTCATATTCAGCCAAAGAGCTTGCTAGTTTGTTTGGAGTCAATTTATCTGTTTTGGTAAATAACATCACAAAAGGAACCTGAGATTCTCCCAAAAAGCGCATAAAATCCAGATCAATTTCCTGTGCTTTGATTCGGGCATCTATTAGCACAAATACACCTAAAAGATTAGAACGTTGTATAAAATAATCTCTGAGCATTTGTCCCCATTGAAAGCGATTTTGCTTACTGGTTTGTGCCCAACCATATCCCGGTAAATCAACAAGATACCAATTGTCATTGATTAAGTAATGGTTGATAGTTTGTGTTTTACCTGGTTTCTGGGATGTTTTTGCCAGTTTGCTTCGCTGTGTAAGGCAATTGATCAACGATGATTTACCAACGTTTGATCTTCCAATGAGTGCAAACTCCGGTTTATTGGGAGTTGGGCACTTTAGATAGTTTGTATGGCTACTTATGTATTCAGCCTTTTTGATTTGCATACCCTTGACATTAAAAAACCTTTTGTAATGGTCTCCCCAAATCATTGAGACGCACGACCGTGCCCGGGGTTGAACTGCAATGAAGTTTTAACAAATTATTAACTCGGTGCAAAATTATAAAATTTATATCTTTATTTTACAATCTGATGGCTTTATTCCGAACCAATCCTTAAAAAAACAATTTATGGATCAACCCAATCAGACATCTGTTTATATTGTACCTACCCCAATCGGCAATTTGGAAGATATCACCCTCCGAGCTTTAAGAATCTTAAAAGAGGTAGATTTGATTCTTTGTGAAGATACTCGTAAAACCGGCATTTTGTTAAAACATTTTGAGATTTCCAAACCGCTTAAGAGCTATCACAATTTTAATGAGCACAAAATTCTTTCCAACCTGATAGATAAACTCAAGACCGGAGAGAAAATGGCTTTGGTTTCCGATGCGGGTACTCCGGGAATATCCGATCCGGGATTTTTATTAATACGGGAGGTCATCAAAGAAGGCATTGTGTTGGAATGTCTTCCGGGAGCGACTGCTTTTGTGCCGGCATTGCTCAAATCTGGTTTACCGACCGAACGATTTGTCTTTGAGGGTTTTTTGCCTCATAAAAAAGGACGCAAAACCCGTTTAGATCAATTAATTCATGAACCACGAACGCTGATTTTTTATGAATCTCCGCATCGCTTACTTAAAACCCTGGAGCAGTTCATAAGTCATTTTGGAGCAGATCGCCAGGTTTCTGTATCTCGTGAGCTGACCAAAATCTATGAAGAAACCATTAATGGAAGTTTGGAAGATGTTTTGAATCACTACAAAGAAAAAAACATCAAAGGCGAAATTGTCATTATCCTCAAAGGCAAAGAAAAATAAAGCCTCACTCTGCGGAGGCCTTTTCTTGGTCTGAACTTTCACCGGCAACCGCTTTGGCAATGCTTTTTGCTTTGCGACGCTGAATTGTCTCAGCCTTTTTAAGCTGATTTTTGGTGTATTTTAATTGATCCTGAGATTTTAATATCTTTTTGGCGATTCTGATATTCATATACTTATTAAAATTGAGCCTTTATTAAATTGGAGCGCAAAGATAGTTTTTTTATCTCAAAAAATTAAGTTTTCGTGATTTTTTATCCAAGAAAAATCGTAATTCAACCCAAGTATTTTTTTTTAAATAAACAAGTAAATGGCTGTCATTTTTGATTGTTTTTTTTTTATTTCTTTGCTTATACCCAAATCAAAATGGTTTTCCGAATTTTAAGCATGAAGCCCTTCAAAACTTGCCCCGTAGGAGTCTCATATTGAAAATCAGTTGTATCTGGGTATACCAATATTTTATCCAAAACAAACACAAACCCTGATGAAATTACTTACTTTTTTTATTTTTATGTTGAGCCTAGGATTGTCTTTAGGTATTATCAACGACAATGCGCAGGCACAAGCTTGGACGCGTAAAAAAGGAGGCGGCTATGCTCAGTTGGGTTTTAGCAACATTTCTGCCAACAGTCTTTACAGTAATTTGGATGACATTTCTGAAATCAATCTACGGCGTGAAGTCACCGATAATACCTTACAGTTTTATGGAGAGTATGGACTCAGTGACAAATTTACGCTGGTAACGGCTATTCCTTTTAAACTTTTAGAAACGGGAAATAAGATTTTCTCAACACAGTTTTTTCCCGACACACTGGAAAGCGGTTCGCTCTCTGCGCTAGGGAATATCAGCATTGCGGGTGTATATGGCCTACCTCAAACCAAAAACTGGGTGGCAAGTGCCAAGCTTCGCCTAGATCTGAATACAGCTTCCTATGATGCACCTACGGGGCTTCGAACCGGCTATGATGCCTGGGGTCTTGCTCCTTCGCTGACGGGAGGCTATGGCTCTACATATTTCTTTGCTACGGCAGAAGTGGGTGTTAATCTGCGCATCAATAACTATAGCCATCAGTTTTTCTCGAGTCTTCAGGCAGGAGTCAATTACAATCAGCGAATTTTTTTGATTGCTGTTCTTGAGATACTACAATCTTTTGAGAATGGAGATTTTAATGATGAAAATGCTTTGCATAGTGGACTTTATGTGAATGATCTGGAATTTACGGCTTTTCAGCTTAAGGTTGGGGGTTATCCTACCAAGAATCTGGGCGTCTGGTTATCTAGTGGAGGAGGATCGAGTGGTAATTTTGTAGCCAAAGGAAGGGCTTTGACCTTGGCGGTCAGCTATCAATGGAATAAAAAATAAACTTGTATCTGCAAACAGAGGCTTTGAAAATTTTTCCAAAGCCTTTGTTTTTTTAATCTAAAGGATTGATTTTCGGCCTGCGAAGTGCCATCACCAATACGACGACTCCTACGATAACGGCTGGAATACTGAGCAATTGACCCATATTATAAACCAAATCATTTTCAAACTCGACCTGATTTTCCTTGAAGAACTCGTAAATAAATCTTAGAAAGAAGATCAAAATCATAAAAAGACCAAATAAAAGTCCGTGGGGTGTCTGTTCTTTTTTACGGTAATACAACCAAAGCAAAAACAAAAATATAAGGAGTGAAGATATAGACTCATACAACTGCGCCGGGTGTCGGGGAATCCCCCAGGCTTGGAAATTACAGATGGTAGACGTATTATCTTCTGTAATACGCACCTTTAGTTTGGCTTGATTGATATAATAGTGCTTATTTACCTCATTATTAAATTCAAAACCTTCTTCTATTTTGTTTACGATTAATTGTTGATGAGGGGGGTTGAGTGGGTCTGACTGTACGTATTGTTTATCAAATTTAATCGTAATATCCATCGGGGTGTGGGTTATGCCATTGATGATGGTATCCGGGTCGGGAAGTAATTTTTTCTCGATATCCAACACGTGGAAGCGTTTGTCTTGAAAAGCTTCATCCAAGCTGTGGGCAAACACGAATGCGGCGGGCATGTCGCTTGGTTTGCCAATGATTTCGGAGTTCATCAGATTACCGAATCGGATAAAGCTTCCTCCTAGTGCCACTACAATCACGATACGATCTACTACCCAAAGGAAACTTTGCCCGATACGCTTGCGCGAATATAAATATAAGGCAAGTAAAATTCCGATTGCGGCTCCGTGGCTGGCAAGGCCTCCTTCCCAGATATAAAGGATCTCGATAGGATTTTTGAGATAGTGATCAGGTTGATAAAAAAGGCAATGCCCCAAACGTGCACCTACAATGGTAGCCAGTACCATATAGATCATGAGGGTTTCGAGGTCTTTTTCGGGTTTTCCTTCTATTTTGAAGATTCGGGCGATGATCCACTGCCCAACTAGGAAACCGGAGGCGAATAATAAACCGTACCACCGGATGGTTACATAATCCGTACTAAAAATTTCAGGTCTTACATCCCAGAGGATGTAGTTTAGTATATTGAGCATTTTTATTCTTATTAAATTCGCACAAATATACTAAACAAAAAAAACTAAACGAGTAAAATCACTCTTTGGATTTACTTTTTGATTTGGGGTCTTTTTCTTCGGTGGCTTCTGTCTGCCCTTGCAGTGTAAATACAAACTGACCGCCTTCGCTACCGACACCTACCAATTCACTTCCTCGTGGCTCTTGTTCGGAGTTTTCTTTCACGGTGCTGATGACGTATTGTATAAGAGGGTCAACCAATAGTTTATCCTGAAGATTGGAATTGAGGAAATCCATAAAAGCCTTAGCAAAGGGGCTGTTTTCACCCTTTTTACCATCAGATACTACCTCAAGGTTGCCTGAGCTAAGTCCCCAGCGAGATTTGACGGATTCTTCTTTCATCGAGCCGCGAGTTGTTTCAGTGGAAAAAAGAGAGCCTGAAAAACAAGCATCTGCCACCATAAACACGTGTCGGAAATTCATTTCTTTGATATAGTCTCGGATTTTATCATTGGGAATGTAGGAAGAAGTAGCTGCGCTGTTGGTTCGCCCGTCATAGGGTACCCAATATCCCAGATCAAAGGAAGAATCATAATACCCGTGACCGGAATAATAGATTAATAAATTATCGAGATTAGTTCCTTTTTTAATGAGTGCTTGAAATTGCGCTTCTACGGCTTCTAAGGTTACTTCTTCATTGAGGAGCTCAAAAATATTATTGGGTTCGAATCCATAACGATCCATCAGGATTTTTTTCACATCCTGTGCATCTTTTACGGCATTAAAAAGCGGCTTCCAGTATTTATACTTATCACAGGCGATGAGCAGCAGATAATTCTTACCTCCGACCACATCAAAATCCAAGTCTGAGGCATCAAATACTTCGGAAAGAAAAGAAACATTAAAATCTTTAACGCGGGTGTAATCTGCATCTTTAGCCATTTTGCGCGCAGGAGTTTCTTCTTGTGCGTATAGATTTACCATTCCCAAGAAAAGGATCAGGCAACTCATGATGTAGATGGTTTGATATTTTCTCATAATTCCAAAATTTGTATTATTTTTATATAAATATAATTATTCTAAATCAGCATTTAATTGAATAAAATAAAAATCTCTCAATCCACTCCCAAAGCTTCGGGTACTGCCTATGAGAGAAAAAGCTCCGTCGGGTCTTGGCTTTGCACTAAAACCCTCATCATCCTGTGTACCTCCGATAAGTTTAACTTGAACGTCTGATCCATCCAGGCTGTATTTTCCTACCAGGATATCTTTGCCGGAGAGGGGATTCTGATGAGTACCGACAGCAAGAATACTTCCATCTGTGGCTTGTATCACATCCAAATATCTTTCGTGGTAATAGGTCCGTTGGTCAATCCATTGTTGGCTGCCGAATTCGTCAAATACTGCAATAAAGGCATTGCTGCTATCTGTGGCATTTTCTACGGTATTCTCATAATTCACCTCTCCTACGAGAGCCAGGTCGCCATTGTCAAGTTGTACAATACCCAGTGCTTTGCCTTCAAAGGGGCTGTCGTCAATGGTTGGAACAAACTTTTGGAGTTCGGCGAAGCTAGGGTCAAACTTAAAAATTCGGGGGCGATCTCCTTCGGTAACGGCAAAAGCAAAGCCTCCGTCAAAAGTAAAAGTAAAATCGTTGGTAGTCCAGTTGGATCCTTGAATCAAAAGGTCTTCAATATCGCCGTTGCCTTCGAGGGCTAAAAGCAAGAGGCTGGGAGTTTTATTACCATTACTACTTATTTCAGCGATTGTACCTGTAATCAGAAACAAGCCATTGATCTCAATGACCCGGTTAAACTTTTCATCTCTCTGGGTTTTGGCGTATTGTGTCCAAAGTTCGTCTCCATTTTCAGAGATTTTGAGTACAAATCCGTCATTTTCGTTTATATTATACTCAAAAAATCCGGCAATCATAAAACCATTGTCAATGGTAGAGATTACATCCATAGGAAAGATTTGCCCTCTGCCATTGGCAATATTATTAAATTCTTTCCGCCAGATCTCTTGCAAATTTTCATCGGTGCGAATGAGTAAAAGGGTATTGATGTTTTTCCGCCCGGCGAAGAGGTAGCCGTTGTTGGGTCTGTGTACCAAGCTAAATCCGATTTCTTCGCTGAGGGCATCTCCGAAGGTGGCATAGTTGCTTACAGAATCGGTATTGGGGATAACGAGAATTTCTTGGCTTGTAGAATCTTTGGTGATTCCGTCGGCTTTGATACTGATAAGTTTGACGGTATACCGCCCTACGGAGTCGTAAGTATGTTGGGGGCTTTCTTCGGTGCTGCTAGTACCATCGCCAAAATCCCAGATAAACTGACTGGCTACTGCGGTAGATTGTTGATTAAAAGTAATAGGGGTACCGAGTTGAACCAGAGAAGCAGAAGGCAGGAAGCGGGCTTTGAGGTCAATAAAAGTAATTTCATTGATTTCCAGACAAGACACCAGTCCGGGCAAGGAGAGACAAAGCCAGATAATATTTTGATAAAACTTTCTCATAGGGTTATTCGGTGGTTATTTTTGAATCCATTAAAATTTCCAAGCAAGGGTGATTTGATTAATTCTTCCGTCGGAATTTGGAATGATTTGAGGCCAAAGAGAAGCTTCTCCTGTGCTTTCGGCTTCTTCTTTTTCTTTTTGCAATCTTCTGCTATTTTTAATCCCTCTGCCATAAACCCCCAGAATGTCGGCAATCCAGATGAGGCTACCTGCAATAAGAAAACCCCTGGAAATTCTTTGAGATTTTTGTGCTTCATCAAAAAGTTTTTGGTGTTCTTCTTCTGTATTGGGTACTCTGGATTCGTAGTCGTTAAATTTCTGTCGGGCTTTCAAATGGAAATAAAGGCTTGTACCCAGGGTACCATAGGTTGCGGCTGTAATGAGTCCATAATTGTAGCCATTACGTACTTTGGTATCTCCTAATCCGGGTACTAACAAAGACCTGAGGGCATTGGCGGGTCCCCCGTTAGAGAGTTTGGGTACTTCTTCCGCTTCGATTTTAAACATAATATTTTCGCCGTTGAAATAAGGGTTATCTTTGATAAAAGACCATGAGATTTGTTTGTATTTACCTGCACGGGTGCTATCGCCGATATCACCTGAAAGAGAGCGAAGAGGTCCTTTGAAAGAATTTCCACTATTATTTGAATAATACAACCTTGTGTTGTAGTATCTTTTTTTGCTGCCTTTGAGATTGTAGCGAACTTTGATGGTGGTATCTGCTACACTGAGTTCGGGAGTGTCCAAAAACTCCACAGTAATTTTATGGGCAAATGGTAGCTTAATTTGTGCTTCTAGGGGTTCGAGAGCTACAAAAATAAATAGGCTTAGCAAAAAATTCTGAGGTAATAGTTTTTTTTTCACAAGCAAAGGTGTTTAAGAAATCTGTTTGATATGGGTTTGGAAAATCGGGAAAAACCATAGTATGAATCACAAGTTTTGTACCTGATTTTAATACAAAAATAAAATAATTTGAATGAATATACTGATTTTACTACGGAATCAGAGTTCCTAAGTTGTTTTTTGAGGTGAAGGTTGTTCAGGTCAGAGATGAATATATTCAAATCAGTCAGGGTATCCATGAATGCCCCTGACTTTGGGGTACTTTATCAGACTACTGCTCTGGGGCGTAGCGGGTATAGGTTTTATCACCTAATACTAGATTTTCGCCGTCTTTTTTTACGGTTAGTGTTTGTTTGGCGGGTAATGTGCCACAGTCTTTGCATTCTAGACTTAGTTGGTCGGCTTCCAACGTCCATTTTCCTTGCCACATAGTAGCCTCACCTTCTGGCCCTTGTATAATCCAGCGTCCGTCTTTAAAAAAGTCATACAGATTTTCATCTTGTTCGGATCTCCAGCCATAAGTTCCATCCACACTAAATAAAAATTCTTTCAAATCCCCTTCTAGAGCTTCAGGATTTGCATCTGGTTCGGCTGCTTTGTTGGTAGTTTCTTCGGTTTGTGCTGAATCTTTGTCGGCAGTTTCTTCTGAGCTTGTTTCACCTCCACCGCAATTAAAGAACAATACGGCCGATAGCAATATAAGAGCCAGATTTTGAGTTGAATAAATCATGTTGGTAGTTTTTAATTTTAGATAATAATTTTACAAAATTAGGTAGGTTCCTGTAAAACCTACCTAATTTTAAGGTTTTATTTTCTATTCCAAGTATCTTATTCGCCTATCATTATGAAAGCTCCCCAGTAAAAAGGATGGGGATAGGTTTTGCGTAATTTTATCTGGGCATTTCTGAAGGCTTCTCTTTTGGTTTGTTTTTTCCCTATCCAGTTTTCATAAAAAAGGATCATTAATGCCTGAGTAGCCTCATCAGAAACATTCCAGAGCGACATCAGGATTGCCTTAGCTCCTGCAACCTGAAAACCACGCTGCAAGCCAAACACCCCTTCACCTTCTATCACTGCGCCCTCACCTGTCTGACAAGCAGAAAGCACGACCAACTCTGTATTATCTAGATTCAAATTTGCGGATTCAAAAGCAGTCAGAATCCCGTCTTCGCTTTGGTATTTTTCGGGGTTTTTGGCATAGGTACTTACCCCTGTAAATACCAAGCCTGACAACATCATCGGGTCGGATTTGGTAAGGATGATATCCCTCGATGCAAGCTGATCTTGATCATTTTTGATTAGCTGCACGTCAAAATCCAGGTCTATGGACTCAATGATTTGGGTAGCATCTGTATTCTGTTTCTGAACGGGTTCCATGAAGAATCCGTGGGTAGCCAGGTGTAATATGTTGGGTTTTTCTGCCCCTTTGATGACTTCTTCGAGTGCATTTTGATTGATATAAAGCTCTGCTTGCCAACCTTTGGCTTTGAGTAAGTTGTGGATGGTGCGTACTTCTTTCTCTGTGCCGGGTAAATCTTTCCAGCGAATATTATTCATTTCTTCGCCCAGGGTGTAAAACTCGATATCATCTCCTCTTTTTCCTTGATAATTTCGGCTGAGGTCTTGGAGTTCGGCAAGGGCGAGATCGTATTGCGGTCGCCCCAGGAGGATGGCTTTTTGGGGTGTATTTTGGGCGATTTTAACAGAGGGGGCGCTGTTTTTCCTTTTTAATAGATCTTTAGTGGTATTCAGGATTTGAATGTCCATTTCGTCGAGCAGGTATTTTTGGTTGGCAGGATTCCAGAGTGTGCTAAAGCTAATATGATGAAACACGCCGTCTGAGGAAAGATAAACTTTTTTGGTATTTCCCAATAGTTCCCGAATAGGTTTCCAGTAATGCAAGTAAGATTCTGGGTCGGGTTTTTGGGCATTTATTTTTTTCAAATAATTTTTCAAGAAAACGTCTTCCAAATCTTTTCCATTTTCTAAAATTAGCATCTCAGGGTTATTTCGTGTATCTGGAGTGATAACAAGCACGAGGTAATGATTCAGATCCAGAGTATCGGTATCTATTTGATAATGAATGATTTCAATGGCAGCTTCTCTGGGTTTAAGCGTTTGTTGGACATCCTGCCATGTGTATCGGGTTTTGTCATAAGCCCGGGTATATAATTCTGATTTTTTGGAAAGTTCTCTTTCAATTTGGTTGATTTCCTCTTCCAGTTGATTTTCATCCAGGCCTTTTTTTCGTTTTTCGTCGGTGGGCATCTGGTAGACTTGGGCGAGCGTATTGCGCTTGCTTTGCCATTCCTTATAAAGCCCGATAAGCGTAGTATCCTTTGAATTCAGGATTCTTTGCCGGGTTTTATCTTGTGAATTGAGCAGAATGCCCTTTACAGCCAGTATATAATCATACAGCCACCCTGCGGTATTGATATTTTGATTGATGGCACTGCTTGTAAAAACAGAAAAAAGATGGCTCACATGATCCAAACTGCTTATAAAAAAGGCTCTTTCTTTTTGAGAAAAATGCGGAAATTTATTGTCAATTTGTCTTAATAAATGTTCGCAAGATTCTTTATAATAAGGTTCTGCTTGGGCATAATCTCCTTTTAGAAAATATAACCGCCCTAAGTATCGAATTGCTTTTTCATAGTTTGGATTTGTAGTTCCGAATGCCTCCTTCCAAAGTCTTGCATCTTCTTTATATAAAGCTTCTGCTTTATCATAATTTTTAATGGCTTCATTCAAAGAAGCTAGATTGAACAAGGTAAGCATATAACTTCTTGATTGTTCGCCCAATACTTCTTTTTGAATGCTTAAAGCTTCATTGAGTAAGGGTTCGGCTTTTTTATAATCCTTTTTATCAAAATAATAAACTGCTAGATTGCCTAAAGAATAAGCATATCGATCGTCTTTGGTACCATAAACCTTTTTATGAATAGAGGTGGCTTGCTGGAGTAGCTCTTCAGCTTTAGGGTTTTGAGTGCTCTGATACACGTTGCCCAGGTTATTCATTAATCTGGCGCAGAAGGGATGTTCAGGACCCAGACTTTGCTGGAGGATGCTGAGGCTTTCCAGGTAAATTTTTTCTGCTGCTGGATAGTTGCCCTGATTCTGATACAACACGGCTAAATTAGACAAATAATTGGCATACTGGTGATGATTTTTGCCTAGACTTGCTTCTGCAACCTTGAGTGTCTCACGGATATAATACTCAGCTTTGGCATAATCGTCTTTATATTGATACAAAGCTCCCAATAAATTTAAAGAAATGGCATAATCGGGGTGATTAGTTCCTAAGGCTTCTTTTCTAATTCTAAGAGACTCGAGATAAAGTACTTCGGCCTGTTCGTAATTTCCTTGATCTTCATAAACCTGTGCTAATCCGTGAAGGGATTGGGTATAGTCGGAATGTCTTTCGCCGAGTATTAGTTTTTGAATATCGGCAGCTTCTTTAAGAAGCGATTCTGCTTTTGGATATTGGCTGATGGATGAATACAGACTTGCTAGGAGATAAAGTGTCAAGGCATACGTTGGTTTATTGGTAGCGGAAAGTACTTTTTGTATTTGAATAGATTCTTTGAGGGAGGATTCTGCAAGGGCATATTCTGAAAAATTAAGATACAATCTACCCAAAAACTGTAAAGTTTGGGCATAACTCAAATTGGTTTTTCCAAAGTTTTTTTCCTGGATTTTTAGGATATTCAGCAGATATTCTTCGCCTTTGGCAAAGTTTCTCATATCTAAATAAAGCCCACTCATCACTTGGCTTGCTTGAATATACAAAGGATGGTTTTCCTCCAGATTATCTTTTAGAATGCCCATAGATTCTACGCCCAGGGATTCAGCCTTTTTCAAATCGCCGGCAAGTCTGGCAATTTGTGAGAGGTTCATCAGGGTTTTGCCACATTCCAGTTGTCTGGGTCCATAGACTTCTTTTTGAATCTGAAGAGCTTCGTTGTGCCAATTTGTAGCTTGTGCATAATTCCCAAGGCTAACACTTGTGTGGCCAAGATTTTTGAGAGTCAGGATATAGTTAGGATGTTTTTTTCCAAATTCTTTGGCTGCTTTGAGTTTGGCTTTGTGATACGCCTCATAGGCTATTGCAGGATAATTGGCCACATCCGCATTGTATTGTCCGATAGAATCAAGGATTTGCCAGTTCTCAAAAATCAGCTTACCTGAGGTGTCATAATTCAATTCATCGATCAGTTCTCCCTTGTCGAAGATTTGTATTTTTTCCTTGCTGCCGTCTGCCCGATAAAAGATCGTCTGCCCGTTCATCACATCTTGGGGTTGGTCGGCTATGAGCGTAGTTTCCATTTGTACTTTACCATTGGCATAGAGGTCATACACTTTACCAATGGGTTGATCATCTTTATAACTGATTAATCTATAAAAAACAGCTTTTCCCTTGTCCTGAATAATATTCCAGTTCTGATCATAGAGAATAGTCCACTTACCCTGTTTTTTGCCGTTGGGGTCGGTACGATTGGGGTTTTGCGGGATGGTTTGTGCATTGAGTGCGAAACAAGCCCAGAGAAAATAAAAAAATAATAAATACTTTAAGGTTTTCATAGGTAATTATATTAATCAGAAGTAACACAGAGGAGATGCGTATCTTAATATCAAGATTTAAGTTCAGACATGCAAAATTCATTCAAGATATGTCTTTTTATTGAATAAATCGATGTTTTATGTAGAAAATGTTTTCCTAGAATAAGTTTTGGCAATTTGCTTTCCAGGTTCTTACTTTCTAAAAAAGAGAGACACAAAAATTATCTCTCTCTGTGTTTTTTCAGATGAATCTTACCATTTTTTCAATCCGAGTAATTTTTCTCCCAGTTCGGTCAGTACGGCTGGGGCAGAATTATTCTTCTCCCATTCACGCGGGTCGCCAGGGAATGCGTATCCTTCGGGTGCGAGTTGATTTTTCCAGGAATGGATGCGCCAGTTGACGAGTTCTTGATTGTCTTCTTCGGCGGGTGACATAGAGATGTACTGGGCAATACGTGGGCGATTAGACACATTGGGGCGAATGCCGTGTGCCAATAAACTATTAAAAATCAACAAATCACCCTTTTGCATATTCACTTTGACGATTTCAAGACCGCTGGTATCAGGCTTAAAAGGGTCACGGTCGGCAGGCTGTGTTTTGATCCATTCATCTAAGGTGCGGTACAGTTCGGGAATGCATTGGAAACCTCCGGTATCGTCGTCTGTGTCCGAAAGAGCCAGTACGCCTTGCACGTTAACCGGGCGGGGATTCAATGAAGTATCAATATCCCAGTGAATAAATCCTTTAAATACAAAATCAGGTCTGACGGGGAAGTTGAGATTTGCCCGATCAATGGTCACCCAGAGCTTTTCTAGCCCCCAGATATCCACAAAAGCATCATAAACTCTGGGATGCTGGCGGTTGTTCCAGAGGAGTTGGTGCTGATAAATTTCAACCATGCCGCTGTTGGTGAGTTCTTTCATTCGGATTTCACGGCGGGCTTCGGCATACCAGGTTTCGGGGTGATGAGGGTCTTTTTCTTCAAAATCCCAAATCAATTGGGCGGTAGCCTCGATGTTTTCTTGTGGAACGGCATTTTTGATGATGATATAGCCGTTGTGTTTCCAGAAATCCCAATCAGATTCCGTAAGAACTCGTAAAGTTTCGTTATTTTTGCGTTCATTGAGCTGATATTTGCTCTCATAAGCAACGGTGGCATTGCCGGGTTGTTCTTTGGATTGTAATTTTGCAGTCTCCATCGGTATAATATTTAGAATATTTATATATTAAATAAGATTTTTACTATTTATCGTAAATTAAAGAAATTAAATCGTAAATTACAATAACAATTCGTAATTAATCGTAATATTTCGTAAAATGCTTCGAGAAGAAAGACTCCATAGAATCATAGAAAAACTCCTTCAAAACCAAAAGGTCTCTTCTACTGAACTCAGGCAAGAGTTTCAGGTGTCGGAAGGCACTATTCGAAGAGATTTAAATGAACTGGAAGAGAAGGGTTTGCTTAAAAAGGTACATGGGGGAGCCGTTCACCGCCCGAAGGCACCACGAATATTTGAAAACAGGATGAGCTATGTCTCTGATCGCAAGGCTGCTTTGGTACAAAAGGCCTTGTCATTGATAGAAGACGGGCAACTGATCGTGATTGATGGAGGAAGTACGAACTGGCACTTAATCAAGGCACTGCCCTTGAATCTTCGGGCGACTATTTTTACCAATAGCTTGCCTATTGTCCAGGAATTGTTGCATTTTCCGGAGGTAGAGATTCAATTGTTGGGTGGAAAAATTTTTAAGGAGTCGCAGGTAAGTATCGGCTGGGAAGTAACCCGTGAAATAGAGCTGATTCGTCCTGATCTTTGTTTTTTGGGCATTCGGGGCATCCATCCAATTGTAGGAATCACGACACTAGAAAAAGAAGAGGCGCAGGTCAAAAAGGTGATGGCTCAAGTCAGCGAGCGTGTCATAGTCCTTGCTACTAAGGACAAACTCGGAGCTGTAGATCACTATAAAATCTGTGATTGCAAAGAAGTAAGTCGGATTATTACGGAGGATGATGTAGAAGAAGAAATCCTGGAGGAGTTCAGGGAGAAGGGCATTGCAATTATGCAATAAAATAAGGGATTACCTTCATTTTAAAAGATGCCTGCAAGAGCCGAATCAGTTTTAGGATTGGCAAGAATTATTTTAACATCAATGCAAGAGTTTTACTAGTTCTTCTACATACTTCTCGGTGAGCGGTTTGGTAAAATACCCTTGTACATTTTTATAAGTTTTGGCTTTTCTTCTATCTTCCTCATTGATAGAAGAAGTAAGCATTACTACTGGAATATGATTAGGAAAATGCAGCTCTTGAAGGGCATCCAACAACTCCCAGCCGTCCATAATGGGCATATTGATGTCTAATAAGATTAAGTCAGGAATGGGTTTTAATTGAGCAAGTGCCTCCTGCAAGTAGACCAAAGCGGGTTGACCATTTTCAAAAGAAAGTATTTCTTTAAATACATTACTTTTGGACAAGGTTTTTTGAATCAGGAAGGAGGTAATTTCATCATCCTCAACGACTAGAGTAAGGTTAGCTGTTTTCACGGAAAAATATATTAAAGGTTGAACCTATAGCAATTTCGCTTTCTACTTCAATTTTCCCGCCCATTGCCTCGATTTGGTTTTTGGTAATAAACAAACCAAGTCCGCGAGCGTCTTCATTTTTGTGGAAAGTTTTATACATTCCAAAAATTTTGTGTGCGTTTTTCTTTGCATCAAAACCAAGCCCATTATCTTGAATAGATACCACGAGAAACTCTTCAGTTTTATAGGTGATGATTCTGATAAATAATTCTGGTTTACTGGGGTCACAGTACTTGACTGCATTGCTCAGTACATTCAGTAGAATACTGTCCAAATATGCTGGTATTGCCCTAATGTATATTTCAGCAGGGACATCATTATAGATTTGAATATTTTTCTGAAGTACTAACCCAGAGAGTACCTCTAAGGTTTTGTCAATTTGTTGTCGGAGGAGCAGTTTTTCTTTAGGTTTGTTGAATGCCTGATGAATAGAAATAATCTCATTCAGATTGGTGATGGTATCGTCCAGTTTGGCAGTACTTTGTACGAGCATTTGAAAATACATCTCTTTCTCTTCTTCGCATTCGGCTTCCTGCATGAAGTTTACCAAAGAGGTAAGATTGGCGGAGTGAGAACGGATATTATGTGAAATGATATGCGCAAAGTTTTGCAGTCGGTTATTTTGGTCGCTGGTTACATCCAGAAGATGTTTGAGGCGATCGAGGCTTTCTAGCTGCTCCGAAATATCAAAGCCTACACAAAGTATCTCAGATACTTCGCCCGATTCATCCAATACGCCTTTAAATTCCCATTTGGCACCCTTGATTACACCGTCTTTATCGATTTTACGCAAGATGACCTCGTGGGGAAGCTCAGGCTGTACAAAGCATTTTTCCACGGCATCCCGGCAAGCATCCCGGTCTGCTTCAATGATGTTGTCCAGGGCACTTGTACCGATAAAATCACCTAAATACCCGAATTTCTCCTTGAAATAATCATTCACAAAGGTATAAAAGCCTTGCAGATCAGTTTTGATTACATAAACAGCCTGGCTATCCAGGATGGATTTATACATTCGGGCCAGTGCTCTGGCTTCTGATTCGGAGGTGCTGAGGGCTTCTTGGATGTGTTTTAGTTCGGTAATATCACGCCCTACGGATTGTATTTGGAGTAATTTGCCATGGGTATCAAAAAATCCCTGATTGACCCACTGCGTCCAGCCCCATTGCCCACCTGCACGTTGGTCTCTGTTTTCCCAGATAAAAAAATCATCACTGGATGATAGGAGAGCAATTTTATTTTCCACAAAACTCAGGTCTTCAACTGATGCAAAATCGACCCATTTTTTGCCAATGATCTCCGAGAGAGATATACCCAATGCCTCTGCCAGGGGTTGATTGGCAAAACTGATTGTAGTATCTGGGAAAGACAGGAGTACAAAATCAGTTTGATTCTCGACGACTTTTCGGTATTTTTCTTCGCTGACCTCCAGGGCAGTTTTTTGAGTTTTGAGTTCTGCCTGTACTACAAGAAGTTCTTCTATATTGGCTTTGAGTTCTTCTTCAGATATTCTGAGTTCTTCTTCGGAGGCGGCAAGGTCTCGGTTCTTTTGTATAATTTCCTGCTCATATTCTTTGCGTTCGCTAATATCCCTCAGATTAAATACCATAGCATTGATATGCTCAAGGTGGTGTAGATTCTTCCCGAAGGCTTCTATATAACGCCATTGCCCATTTTTGTGTAAAATTTGATATTCCAGACTTAGGGATGAACCTGGTGCTTGCAACTCGCTCCATCGCATGGGTAAGTCATCGGGGTGAATAATATCTTCGGGATGAATCTGTGCAAACTCTTCGGCGGTATAGCCCAATATTTCTTTGATGTTGGGGCTTACATAAATCAATTGATGGGGGTGAGTGAGAATAAAAATATCCTTGCTATGCTCCACCAAAGCCTGGAATCGTTCTTGGCTGGCAATGAGTTGTTGTGTGATGATTTTCTCTTGGGTAGTATCATAGGCAAAAATGGATACACCCTGTATATTTCCTTGATCATCCCAGATAGGTCTATGGGAGACTTTATAGTATCTTCTTTCTAAATCAGCCAAACCAAAGATGTTCTCTTCCACCAAGTGTTCTCCCATCAAGGCACGATCCAATTTATCTTTTGCGTGCATTCTTTCCTGATTATCAGTTATAAAATCCAGGCTGATTTCGCCCAGTCTGACCTCGGTGCCGTAGATTTTCTTCAAGGCTAGGCGATGTGCTTCGTTAAAGCTTGTATATCGGTAGGTAGTATTGACCGAGAATATAGGGTCTTCAGAGCTTTCAATAATGCCTTTTAGCAAAAAATTTTGCTCTTGTATCTGAAGTTCCAGTTTTTTACGAGAGGTAATATCCTGAAAAAAGATGGATAAACCCTCCTCGGTAGGAAATAATCGGTTCTCAAACCAACGGTCCCAGGGTTCGAAGTATTCCTCAAAATTAAAAGCGGTCTGTGTTTTAACAGCCTGGTGATAATGATGATAAAAAGGCAGTCCAATACCTTCGGGAAATTCAACCCAGATATTTTTTCCTATCAAATCCTTGGGGTTTCTGCCCAACATGTTACCAGCACTTGCATTGACATAGGTATAAATCCAATTTTTATCCAGGGCTACAAAACCGTCTGCCATAGAATCCATGAGGTTGTGAAGCAAATCATAGGTTTTGGTTTTTTCTTCAAGGATTTTTTTTGTCTCTGTAATGTCTAAGGAAAGCGTGTTCCAGATTACGCTACCATCTTCTAACATTTTTGGAGTACCCTGCCCAAGAATCCACTTGATCGAGCCATCAAGGCCTCGGGTACGCCACTCGCATCGCCAAAAGCTCAGATTTTGGGCTGATTCCAAAATAGAATTCCGCAGATGAGGTATATCTTCTGGGAGAATAGTCGCCCAGATTATATCGGACTGTTTAAGAACTTCGGTAGGGTCTACCGGATGAAGGAGTTCTTCACCTCGGCTAACAAACAATATTTTGTCCTTACCGTCAGGGAATAACTGATATTGAAAAATGGTACAGGGGAGGCTTTTGGTAATATTATGAAATATTTCTTCATTGTTTTTGAGCTTTTTCTCTGTTTGAACCTTCTCGGTAATATCTCTGGAGATAGAGTATACCAAATCTTCCCGGACGATACTTTGCCATTCTATGGTGCGGTAAGAGCCGTCTTTGTGCCGATAGCGGTTGATAAAGTCTCGGATTTCCTTGCCTTCTGTCACTTCTCGAATAGCTTTTAAGGTAGCCTCCATATCATCGGGGTGGATTAAATCCAGAAACTTGCCATAATTAAGATCCTCTATGGTATAACCCAGGGTTTTTTCCCAAGCCTGGTTGATTTTGACGAATCTGCCCTCAGGAGTAGCTATGCTGAGTAATTCGCCGGAACGCTCAAAAAAGTCTTCAAAAACATTTTTGGTAACAACAGATCGAGCGTCCATGCTGATTTCGGCATGGGCTATAAGAAGGCGATGGGGGGTATTTGAATCCGAGAAAAACACCTTACTTTTCCCTTGCAGGCGAATAAAATAGCCTTCTTGATGTAAGCATTGTAAATTGTGATCAAAAACCTGATGAGAAAAATGCGTTTCCTGTAAGCTTTGCTTAAGCTGTACAAAATCCTCAGGATGGATAAAATCCTTCCAAGTCAAACCCTCCAAAGTATTGTTGGAGACATAACCCAAGACCATTTTAAGCTTTGGATTCATCCAAAAGTGATTTTTTTCCAAATCCAAATAACAGAATCCTCTTAATGCTTCTTCTTGGATGAAGTCAAAAATAGTTTCATCTCTGCGGATAAGATTATAAAGTTCATTTTTAAGATAATTATCCATTTTGTTCCATTGCTTAGAAAGGTTGAAGCTTTACAATTTCTATAACAACGTGTGTGTAATTTTCAAAATTTATAAGGATTAACTCGCCTAATTTTAGATAAATTGCATCCATAAAATTTCAAAACCACTATGACTATGAAAAATGATCAGTTTTAAAAACGATCTTTATCTGCAAATAAGGCGGTACAACGATGTATTTTGAACTCCAATTTTAATTAAAAACCATGAAATAGACAAGAAAAAATAGGTTTAAGACAGTTTTTTCAATAAATTATACTTTTTGGTAATCAAATACTTAACCTAAATCGAACAAGCATCTCTTCCCAAGTACAAATTCTTCGGCGATTTTACCAAAAAAAATATCTGGGGAAGCATAGCGTAGTTTTGCTTCCTGTGTACTCAAATCAGGAATAAGTACCTCTCTTTCTTTACTCAGATAGACCAAAGACCAGACTGGGTTTTGACCATATTGTATATCCAAGCTACCTACCGGTAAAAATTGTTTATTTTCCCATTCGTAATATTCTCGTAGATTGATCCCATAAATTTTTGCGTATTGGATGTCAGTTGTACCAAATGTAAAAGATTGCTGATACCATTCATCCAGCATTTCCTGAATTTGCGCTTCATCTCGGATACCGGATTCAAGCAGTTGATTCTGAAAATCAGGGTTTTGCATGATTTCAGGGATGGGGTAATAAATCTCTAAATCGCTATACCGATTAAAAAAATCTTCGGCGGCTTGGTGTAATTCAAATCCGTACTCAAGAAGATATTTTTTGTAAAAGCTCCAATGGGGCTCAGGCTCCCAGGATAAAGACAAAAACATTTGCCTAGTGATTTCCGAATGATTTAAATTCATAAAATTAGCCTAAGATATTTAGGTTGAGGAAACTCCTTCCAGTTTAGGTTTGACAGATTGAGGCAATTCTTTGGGTACATCCACATAGACCAATTCACAGCCCGGGTGAACGTGCATTTCGTGAGAAGATACTGGCTCGAACTCATCTTTGTTATGGACAATAAACAAAGGCAGTACCTTCCTTCGATTATTATGCAACATAATAAACTTATCAAGTTCTTCATAAGTCTCGAACTTCAGAGATTGAAAAATAAGTTTATCCCTTTTATTAAGCAATTTGGCAATATATTTAAAATGCCAGTGCATCCCTCTGAATAATAGATTTTGGGGTAAAGATAAGCTGGATGATTTGGACTCCTTGCGGCTAATGAGTCGGTAGATGTTTTTTTCGCCGAATTCATACGCCATAAAATTACACACTGCTTCGTTCAGGTCTTCATCTTCGGATACAGCCAAAAGTTTTCCATAACGTGTTAAATCCAATTTTTCCAAGTTTCTTTTATCTAGCAAATTCCCAAAATAAGTAGCCACTAAATCGATTTTAGATTTGGTCAGTTTGGGTTTTTGATGATCCGCCAGAAGCACCGGAATTTTTCTTTTGGAGAGATACTGGGCAAGCCATTGACCGATTTCATTATTGCCAAAAATGATATAACCGTTGGAGGTAGAGGCATTGCGTACTTTTTGGGGCAAAATCCACTTTAAAGACTGCCCGGCAATGATGCTGGTCAGCAGGGCCATGACTACCAAAGCCACAAATATGGTATGATCAATCACCCCAGCTTGTAGCGCTAAGGAAGCCAGAATAATTTCCATAGCACCGCGAGCACTCATCCCAAAACCGACTGCAAGCGATTCTCTAAAAGTAAATCCGCCCATCAAAGCCCCAAGCCCACAACCGATAATTTTCCCAAGTAAAGCAATCACGAGAATGAGTGCACTCAGGTAGAAATCAAAATTATCTATAAAATTCACCGTCAGACCAATGGACACAAAAAACAGGGGTGCAAACACATTATCTACAAAATCATGGATAATTTGTTTGGTTTTTTTGCTCATGTGGATGGAGTCTGAAAGAGCTACTCCTACAATAAAGGCCCCAAAAATGGCGTGAATCCCCGCAAATTCGGTAAAAGCCGCCCCTAGCAAACCCATCGTAATAGAAAAAGCCAGGATTCCTCCAGGAAAAGAAAGACGATTATTAATTAAGGGCAATATACGGTCAAAAAACCTACGCCCGATTCCCAGCACCAAAGCAGCGAAAATAATGGTTAGAAATACAGTTTTCAGCAAACCAAGAGGATCAAATTCTGTAGTATTGATTAAACCCAACACTATGGCAAAAAACATCCAGCCAATAAAATCCTCCACCATTGCCGTAGAAATGATCAACATTCCGATCTTGGATTTAAGCAAATTCAAATCCATCAAGGTACGAGCGATGACTGGTAGGGCACTGATAGAAAGTGCCGTACCCAGAAAAAGCGAAAATACAAACCAAGGAGTTTTTTGAGGAGGAATCCAGTCATCAAAATAAATCGGAATCGTAAATCCAAAAACAAAACAAAGTACAATACCAGCAATGCTAGTAACGATGGTTTGATAACCTTGAGCAAATATTAAGTGAAACTCGACCTCAAAACCAGCTGTGAAGAGCAACAGTATGACTGCTACAAAGGTAAAAGAGCTTAATACTACGGCAGATTGCCCGTGTAAGGGAAACAAAAAGGTTGTCCACTCTGGAAACAAATATCCAATCACGGTGGGTCCGAGAATCACTCCGGCAATAATTTCACCGATAACTCCGGGAACTTGCCACTTTTTGACAATTTCAGCCAAAAACCGTCCAAAAAGCAGCATAATACTAATTTGAATCAACAGGATGACTGCTGAATGATGCGTTAATTTTTCCATAATTATCTAAATCCAATAATAAAATTTATGTCTAAATCTTTTAAAAAGCCCTTTTTTAATGTCTTTAATTTTCAATGCCTAACGCTAAAAGCCGATTTCCAACATTTAGGCTTCATCACTGAGCCCAAGTTTCTCGAGCCAGGCTTTGGGTGCGCCTTCCCACTTGTTGGGTTTATTGCCTTGATACTCGAGGTCTTCTATGCCCATTTTACTTGTCCAGAACCCTGTCGCTACAAAATTGCGAAACATATTGAAAAAAGCAACACCCTGACTCATTTCAGGCTTTGCTATTTCGGGATAAGCGATCTGATCCAGGATTTCTTTTTGCTGTTTTTCGGTACATTTGGCAAATGATCTTTCAAACTGATCTAGGCAGGTTTTATCCAGCCAGCGAAGCCCTCCGCGCATAGGAGTCTGTAAATCAGGCTGATCCAACATCATAAACTCAATAAACGCCGGTACTCCTGCTTTTTCGGCATCTCCGGATCGATCATCTGCCGGAATAATCAGATTGGCAAGTACCCGAACGGTTTCTTTTTCTTCGGAAGTAAAAAACTTTTGCTTAAGGAGCACTTTATCTGCTTCACTCAGCCCAAATAAGCCGTCGCGGGATTCGTGAATATGATCGTGCGTAGATGATTCGGTATTTGATTTGGGGTCACAGCCTGGTAAAATTCCGGCTGAAATTCCAGCCAAAAGTGTATATTTGAGGGTATCTCTTCTGCTTATCTTGCTCATAGGTTTTGCTTTTTAATTTGGTCGGTGATATACTCAGATGTACGCATAGAAAGTGCCAGAATTGTCCAAGTTGGGTTTTTATCCGGCATAGAAACAAAAGAACCGCCGTCAACGACAAAAACGTTTTTTACATCGTGCGACTGACAGAATTCGTTCAGCACTGAAGTTTTGGGGTCTTTGCCCATTCGTGTTACGCCTACTTCGTGGATAATTCGCCCAGGGTTCAAAAGTCCATATTCAGTTTCTTTGCCGGGTTTTTGCCCCAGCACCTTACCACCCATCGTATGGATGATTTCTTCAAAGGTATCCATCATGTGCTTTGCCTGAAGTATTTCGTAATCAGTCCATTTATAATTAAATCTTAATACCGGGATACCGAATTTATCTACCACATTGGGATCAATTTCGCAATAATTGCTTTCAAAAGCTATAGCTTCGCCTCTTCCTGAAAAACCAACAATCGAGCCGAAAAGTCGACGATAGTCTTCCTTAAGTGCTGCACCATAACCTCCGCCTCCATTGCTGCGTTTTTTTTGGTCAATTTCTCCCAAAAGTGCATTATAAAGATGAATATTTCCCCCAAAACCATACGAGGGCATACGCCGACCTCCCCATAATTCTATGTGATAACCACGCGGGAAGTCTAATGTTTTATTATCCAACCACCAGGGAATGTACATGTGCATACCTCCTGTCCCATCTTCATTATGAGGGATATAATCTACGAGTGAAGGAATAAACCCTCCCAGAGAAGCTCCCGTAGAATCCATTAGATATTTGCCCATTACACCGCTGGAATTACCCAATCCGTTGGGGTGATGCGTAGATTTGGAATTGAGCAAAATACGGGCAGAAGAACAGGCACTTGCAGCCAGAATGACGATTTTGGCTTTAACCTGATGCTCTTGCCCTGTCAAAACATCTATATATGATACGCCGTCGGCCTTTCCCGATTTATCCACAGTCACTTCTCTTGCCATTGCATGAAGAATCAGTGTGAGTTTTCCACTGGCTTTGGCAGCCGGAAAAAGTACCGAAGGCGAAGAAAAATTAGAATGCGTGCTACAGCCTCGATTGCACTGAGCGCAATAATGACACGGCGGGCGGCCATTTAAAGGTTGTGTAAGAATGGATAATCTTGAAGGAATCACGGGAATTTTAAGTTGATCGCCCGCTTTTTTGATGAGCAATTCATAAGCACGAGGTTTGGGAGGAGGCATAAAAATCCCATCTGGCTCATTCAAAATACCTTCTTTGGTACCAAAAATGCCTACCAGGCGATCTACCTTGTCATAATAGGGTTTGATGTCTTCATACGTAATCGGCCAATTGTCCCCCAGCCCGTCTAAAGTCTTGCGCTTAAAATCCAAAGGTCCAAAACGAAGCGAAATACGCCCCCAATGATTGGTGCGACCACCGAACATGCGGGCGCGAAACCAGTCAAATTTTGTTCCTGGCATAGTCGTGTAAGGTTCTCCCTCAATCTGCCAGCCTCCATAACAGGCATCAAACTCCCCAAAGGGGCGGTGTGTACCGGCACCCCGACGCGGTGAATTATAAGGCCATTTGAACATATCTCCTTTAGAAGAGTCATAATCCGGCCCAGCTTCCAGGACTAGGGTCTCAAATCCGGCTTCGGTGAGCATCTTGGCGGCCATCCCACCTCCTGCCCCCGACCCGATAATGGCTATATCAAATACTTTTGGATTTACTTTGATCTGCATACGTCTTATTTTAGTAAAAATAAATCAGAATTTTTAAAATTATCATCCACCAAGCGGTCTCGACAGTTGGGTTGTAGGGATTGCTTATTATTGATCAAATCACAGAAACAACCCAATAGCCAAAACCCAGATATTGTTAGGACTTTGAAGTTTTCAAAATCAAGATATTATTTTTTTTGGATTTACAAGAATAAGGTAGAATAATTTTTTGAAGATGCCCTCTATTAGTTGGAATGATCTATACAAAAGATTTTACTTTTGTGTTCTTTTGCAGCAATATGATAGAATGAATTTTTATCGGCTAAGGTTTCCTTTAGCCTAATTGCCAAAATGCCAGTGCTTCCATCAATAAAGCAATGCCGATATGCACCAAAATTCCTCCCCATACACTGCGAGAATACCAGGCAATGACCCCCAGGGTATAACCACCTAGAATAGAGCCAATGGTTTCGGGCAATGGTTTGTAAAAATGGATCAGCATATAGACCGTCACCATCGGGAAAACCACCCCACTACCCAGGTATCGCCCCAAGTTCAGGACTATAAATCCACGAAAGAATATCTCCAAAGCCACAAATTGAAGCACATAACTGGCTTCATAGACCAAAACCGTAAGCCAGGAAGGGATACCAGTATTAACTTCCAGTAAGCCAGGGCGGTAGCGTGGATAAGCAACCAGGAAATCTTCCTGAAAAGATGCCCAAATCAACAACGGCAACATCCCAAGTAGCATCAGCATATAGGGTCTGGGTTTGAAGCCCTTTCGGGTGAATCCATAAAAATTCTGGTAAGATTCTGGGTTTTGAAATCGACCATATAACCAAGGAATTAGGATATAAAATGTGCTGACGTGTACATTAAAACAAAGCTTTCCGACAAAATACTGGGCATATTCTGGAAGTATCGGCAAAAAATATTTATACCACAAAGCGTATTGATTCGCCCAAAGCACGCATAAAATTCCGAGGCAAAGCCACTGGAAATCTTGCTTTTTCAGTATATAAAAGCTTTTTTGGTAATATACCAACATCCCAATCGTAGCCGCCAAAGGCAGGGTGAAAAACAAGATTTTCCAAAGCCAATTCAAAGTCCAACCCTCCCATTGAAGATCCCACCGATAGGCATATCGAGCCGTCATGAGTGCAATGAGCATCAAAATCCAAGCACCATACAATCCAGGATGCTTATTTTCCTGAAAATGCCTTTGTAAATAGTGAATTATTTGTTTCAAAAATCAAAATAAGGTAACTTGCTAATTAAATCTATCCATGAAAAATAATTGAGCATATTTAACAAAACCAATTAATAGCCGGAGGTAATGATATTTGATATTAGCATTTTGATCGGTTCAGCCGGGATCTCTTATTATTTGATACATTGGTACAAAAAAAGAAAAAAAATACCGTCTTTACGCAATGTGCTGGGTATTTTGGAGAAAATTAAAGAAAATACTTTTTTGCCGGATAATGTGAGTGAAAGTGAGGTGGAAAATCTACTTGCTCATAAACTGCTGCATTTCTTTGAAGAAGTACACACACAATATTACCTGGGCGGCATCAAAGGAGCTAAAGACCGCATCGATATTGATATTGCACACGGCAAACTGGGCATTGAAATCAAACTTGCCGCCCAGCTCAAAAAAAGCAATGAACGCAATCGCCTGCTTGGCCAGATGGATCTTTACAAAGAACGAAAGTATAATCTGAACAATTTATTGGTAATCATTGTTGGCTCAAAAAAGCACCAAAAACAGGAAGTTATCTCCGAACTCATTAAAATACTCACCGAAAAAGGCGTATATTGTTACTATTGGAGTACAGAATAAATCCTTCTCTGTTAAAATTTGCTTTTTTTTCTTACTTTTACGTATATTGATATGCTTCAAAATCTGATAAATCATGTTATATTTCAAGAAATATGAATTGTCTCCCGAAAAAGACTGGGTGGTGTTTGTTCACGGCGCCGGAGGTAGTTCTTCTATATGGTTCAAGCAAATTCGTACTTTCCGGCAATATTTCAACGTACTTTTGCTGGACCTGAGGGGGCACGGACGCTCCAAACATTTCTTGCAGGATTATCTCAAAAACAGATATACTTTCAAAGACATCAGTAAAGACATCCTTGAGGTATTAGACCATAATGGCATTCAAAAAGCACATTTTGTGGGGATTTCTCTGGCCAGTATCATCATTCGTAGCCTGGGTGAGCTACAGCCCGACCGCATCAAGTCGATGACCCTGGGCGGTGCTGTGATTCGTTTGAATATACGCTCTAAAATCCTGATGTATTTGGGCAACAAGCTGAAAAGTTTTGTGCCTTATATGTGGATTTACAGCCTTTTTGCCTGGATAATTATGCCCAGCAAACGCCACCAAAGGTCTCGACTGATGTTTATCAATGAAGCCAAAAGGCTCTATCAAAAGGAATTTATCCGTTGGTATCAGCTCACCAGTGAAGTCAATCCCTTGTTACGCTTTTTCCGGGAAAAGGAATTACCCATTCCGACCCTGTATATTATGGGTGCGGAAGATTATATGTTTTTGCCCCAGGTCAAAAGAGTGGTAGAAGTACATAAAAATTCTGCCCTGGCTATCTTGAAGGACTGTGGGCATGTGGTTAATATTGACCAACCGGACGAGTTTAATAAAACCTCCATCAATTTCATCATAAATCCGACACAGTTTATCTTGGCATAATTTTTTTGCTTTTTTTATTCAAATTGTTTATAATTAACTAATTTTGTCATAACATCGATACCATAGGCATAAATTCTAAAAATATAACCATTATTTCCTAATCATGATTATGAGCAATCCGGGGGATACCATACAAGAATACATTAAAAAAGTACTCAAAATTCAAGAGGAACAAAAAGAAAGACCCTTGAATGTAGAGGAAATGCAGAAAATTGCAGAAGAACTTGGTATGTCGCCCGAGGATTTATCGCTTATCAAGCAAAAAATCAAAGATTACATTGCTCGTGGAAAAGGCTACAGCCGTTATGAAGATTGGGACAGTGCCATCGACGAATTCAGACAAGCTGTCATCCTCAATCCTGGAAGCATCGATGCACTTTATGGACTTGCCAATGCTTACAAGCACCGTTGGCTGCTTAAGCGCAATAAAGATGACCTCCAAATGGCTAAAAGCTATGTCAAAAGGGCTTTACAAGTTGATGCTACCCACGATCCTTCTTTTGAATTGGCCAGCGAGCTCAATCGCGGCACTGCTAAATATACCAAAACCTCCACTTTCAAAAACTTTCAAATTGACTTCACAAATTTTGGCAAGGAAGCGAATCAAGTGAAAGACGTTTTCAGCAAAGAGATTGCCAAGTTAGACGGCAACAAACGCCTGAAAAAATCCAGTCGGGATAAAAAAATATTTGGCGTTTGTGCAGGAATTGCCGAATATTTTGGGGTAGACCCTACTTGGATTCGTATTGCTTTTATTTTAGGTGCTTTGCTGGGTACCGGGATGAGCATTCCGCTATACATCCTACTGGCTTTTATTATGCCCAAGTATTGAGCTAATTTTTTAGTGTATTTTAAAACCTAGCATGATTTCCTCCTGCAAGCGGTTCAGATCATAATTGATGGTAATGATCTCATCTACCAATATTTCATACATTTTGATTCTATTTTCAAGGTCTTCCAGCGTATAATCCCCTCCCATACCCAGCATCAGATGTAGCTTTTGCTCGTATTTACGATCGTCTTTGGCAAGAGGCAGCTCCAATTCTTCCCATTTATTTAAAACCAATTCAAGCCTATTAGTAGTTTTCCCTTTTAAAGTAAAAGGTTTACTCAGGTAATTCCAGATGTAAGGCGAATAAATATGGCTCCAAGATTGTTGTAGCCATATATCTGTGAGGTGATTACGGAAGTGCAAAAATTTAATCTTTGACTTCTGCGAAATAGAACGAAACCCCCAGTAAGTGCCGGCTACCGCGCCCGTAATGCCGATTCCTTGTTCGTAATAAGGTACATCTTCATTCCCTTTGATGGCTATTACTGCCGCAATGATGGTGGTAAGCCCTCCAGCAATGATGGAATAAACCGTAGCTTTGTTGATTCGTTTGCTAATCTGCCCGTTGAGCGCATCATACAGTTCTTGCATTCTTTCGCGTTCACAGGTGATTTCGGACAGGAGGCTGTTTAGGTCTGTGATGGAGACCAGGATTTGTTGTTGGATCTCGACTTTAGTCTGAATAAATTCACTTGGATTGGTATTGTTTTTTTCCTGTTTTGCGAATTTACACAACAAAGGAATCATCTGCATATCTTGGGCGATATTGCTAGATCGCAAGGAGAAACGATTCTGAAGAATTTTGGCACAATCTAAGGTATCCGTTTCGTACAGACTATTCTTTACTGCCAGCAAAGAATCATATAAAAATGAACTTTCAGGAATCATACAGCCTTCAGCAGAAGCCTGAATAATCAGCGCTTTACGATAGCAAGAAGACAAGCAGCCCCCCAAGAGGACTAGGATAATTAAAGGGTAATTCAGGCGCATACAAGGTATAAAATATATGGGTTTTATTCAAAATAACTTTTCTTGTCGGTAAGGGGCTTCGTGGTCTAGTAGTATTTTTTTGCGCCACAATGCTCCTCCAAAGCCCACCAAATCACCTTTGGTGCCAATCACACGGTGGCAGGGTATCAAGATCACGAGGGGGTTTTTGCCATTGGCACTTGCGGCGGCACGGATTACTTTGGCATCACCCAGGCGATGCGCTAGCTCTAAATACGAGATTGTTTTCCCAAAAGGAATTTTAAGAAGTTCGTTCCATACTTTGAGCTGAAATTCAGTACCAGCTTGTTTCAAAGGCAGATCAAATACACTTCTTTGCCCGGCAAAATACTCCTTAAGCTGTTTTTTAGCGGCCACAAGAGGCTGAGGCAAGTCTTTACATTCCGGGAGGTTTTCGGGTTTTACAAAGGCGTTTTCAAATTTGACTGCCTGAATTCCCTCCTGATCTCCGCTGATCTCGAGCAGCCCTACAGGAGAATCCAAATAACAAATTTCCATAGAAATATTGATTAAAGCTTGATTCCGATGATGGTAATGTCATCTCTCTGATCGGTATTCAAGGTATGCATTTCCAAGAACCTGGCCAAATTTTTATGTTGTTCCTGGAGGCTCAGGTGGCTGTTTTCTTGTAAAAGTTCTTTGAGGCGAAGGGTGCCGATTTTGATTCTTTCTATATTATTTTGATCGGCATAGCCATCTGTACAAAGATAAATCATAGTGCCGGACTCTAGGCTGAGGGTTTGGTTTTCAAATGTAGCTTTTTGCATACGCCAGCCACCGATAGACTTACGATCTCCTGGAATTTCTTTGAGTGACTGATCTGATTTTTGGATAAAATACAGAGGGCGTTTGGCACCGCTAAAAGTTATGAGGGTTTGATGATTGGGTTTTTTCTCAAGCATACAAAGAGCGATATCCATGCCATCATTATTGGCTTTTTGTTCCTGATTCAGGTTAATGCGTACTTCTTCATTCAGACGCTCTAAAATACGTGCCGGTTTGACATATTTTTCTTCGTGGATGATTTTATTCAGCAAGGTATTTCCAATCATCGACATAAAAGCTCCCGGTACGCCGTGTCCGGTACAATCTACAACTGCCAGATAAAGGTGATTTTCGAGAGTGGCAATCCAATAAAAATCTCCGCTGACGATGTCTTTGGGTGCGAAGAGAATAAAATAATCTTCTACAAAACGACTTAAATCCTGGGGATTGGGCAAAATAGCGTTTTGAATGGTCTGAGCATAACGAATGCTGTCTGTAATTTTGTGATAAGAAAGTTTGAGGTTTTCATTGGCTTCTTCAATATAGGTTTTTTGGGCTTGTATTTCCTGATTTTGATTGTGTAAAACCTCGTTTTGAGCCTCAATCTTACGTTTTTTCTTTCCTACCACTTGGGCGTGATAGAAAAAAGCAAAAGCCAATGTAGCAAGAACCAATCCGATAAGGCTGAAAATAAATTTATTGCGGGAATAACGAAACTCTGCAAACTTACGGGCGGTTTCAGAGGTCTTTTTCTCTGCTTGGATCATTTGAATTCTTTGAAAGGCCACCAGCGAATCTTTTTTACGGAGTGCGTCTTTGCGAAGCAAGACCAGATTCAGAAAATCTATTTCGTTTTTTACGGAATCCATCTCGAGCAGGTAATCTCGTTTGAGAGCTTGATAATCAATCCCGTGTTGTTTGAGCTTTTTCTCCAAAGCTTGTGCATATTTCCATAAAATATCTGTCTGTTTAGTAGCCGTGATTTTGGTGCGTAATAACTCTTGTTTGAGTCTCTCGATTTCTTCTGGAATGGTCAGTTGGTTGATTGCCTTAATGGCATTTACCTGAAAGCCATTGGAAACTCCTAGGTCTTGATTGAGGTCAGTATTGGCGTAGCTGGAATCCGGGTTGGGTTGCCGATACTTTTTTTGAGAGGTAAAATCATCTATTTGTTCATGAAGTTGGCTGATGATATGCTCCAACTGTGTGTTTTGAACACGCACTGAGTCAAGATGCAGATTTAATTGCTTTATTTCTTGAATATGCCCTTGATGGATGCTTTCTGATTGCCTGATATTTTCACCCAATTGTTGCACCTTGGTTTCGAGTAAAAGAATCGTGGCACTTTGTTTATCCAACTCTGCCAATTGAGTTTCAACTTGATGGCGAGCCATCAGGATAGAGTCAATTTGTTGTTGGTAAATTTCTTCAAGATTGAGCAAGGCCTGTAATTTTTCTAGATCCCAAAAATATTCCCTTGCCTCCTGGCGAAGTTGTCGAAGCTTTTTTTGATACTCACGCGGGCCAGCCACATTGTCTTGTGCGCTCAAGCTATGAATCAATAGGCTGGAAATAAAAAAAATAAGTAAAATAATTTTTCTACCCATGCAATCAACTTTGGATACATCTTTAAAAGCTTTTTAAGCCTGCTAAGTTGTTGAAATGTGCATTTACAACTAACGGTGTAAGTTTTGGGGCTAAAACAGGGAGAGAGATTTTAATATTGAGGCATCAGGCGGAAATAATCTTCAAATTTTTGAAGATAAAAATAAGCAGATTCGCGGATGTAGCGAAATTTGGAACTATGAAAGATGGCACTCGAGTTGACCATCACATTATCTTCCAACACCTTGAGTATTTTTTCACCTTCAAAGTACACTTTTAGCTCCCGGTAGCTGTATTGAGGGTCGTTTTGTTTTTCATAGGTATAAAGCAGATTTCCCTGAGGGTCATACAAATATTCTATTTCGTATCGGCTGGCTATAGAATCGGTCAGTATTCTGAGTAGGTTCAATTGGATCTTGCCTTGTCCAGAGAATTGATAATAGTAGGTTTCTGTTTTTTGATATACAATGGAGGATTGCCAGGAAAGTTTGCGTGCATTGAGGTTAAAAGTATTGCTGAATAATTGATTATTTTTGATTTTTTCTTTGGTTGCGATGTATTGATCCACGATACTTCCAATAGATGCTTCTTGAGCCTGTAAGACTTCCCCCTCCCCTAAACAACAACTAAAAACCATCATTACATGGCGTAAAAATGACTTCATGCCTAATCTTTTTTTGAGAAATAACAATTTATGCTCAAATCTATGATAAAAATACCAATACTCAAACACTAAGTAAAGTAATACACGCTTGGTATTTCCGATGCGATTGTTGAGTATCTTTGTACAAAGCACAGCACTATGAGAAAAAGATTTAACGATACCAGGCTTTGTATACCTGAGAAACACTTGATGGTAGATACTTCTAGTAAGTGGATGATATTATCCAACTTATCGACTTTGGGGAATATTTCACTATGAAGCGCACTAGGCAGTTCGGCAAAACGACCAACATCAACCTGCTCTATCAGAGGCTGCTTAAAGATCAGGAGTATCTCGTGACTCTTTTGCGGTGTGGGTGTGAGTGATACTGCTGCACCGCACTTGTTAAAGACTGTGGTCTATAGCTTGTCTTTATCGTTATTTCAACTCGAGAGAAACGGTTATGTCTCCCGAACCTAATGCAGATGCTAGTCCTGTTTTATCATCTATTGTTCCTAGTTTTGTGTAGCTGTACGATGTCGAGAAAGATTTGTAAAAGAGTACCAAAGTTTTTGAGCCATATAGCATTAAGTCGCCATTTTTTATCGTTGCCGGATTAGAAGAATTTGTGGGCAGGATGTTTGGGAGATCATAATATTTCTCATTGCCGTTTAGTTCCGTCATGTTGATTGTTAAGGGCAACATTTCCTTAAATGCTTTTGCTGAATTATTGTCCAAAAGCGTAGCTGTAAAAGTTTGAGAATTGACTGTTATCTTGATTTTTCCAGTTGCCATAGGATTGTTTTCTATTTTATTACTGTTGTCTTCTTTGTTGCAAGACGATGCATTACTTAAAAGAACTGACATAAATGTCAATAGTATCAAAAATAAATGTTTCATATTGCTTTTATTCGTTGAATCTAAGAAGTGATTATTTTTTATCTGCCGAATATTGTTCATCGGTTACGGCCTCTTTCCATTCCACAATACCTTTTTCGGTGTTGGGAACTATATAGAGTTGTTGTAAACCTACATCAGGGTGCGCTATTTTCATTTTTATTATTTTAATTGATTTTTTTAATAATTTTTGCTGGTATTCCGCCTACAATAGTATTGTCAGGAACATCTTTTGACACAACTGCCCCTGCTGCTACGATTGCATTTTCGCCAATCGTCACACCTTGTAAAATGGTAGCATTAGCTCCAATCCACGCGTTTTTTTTGATGTGAATAGGTCCAACAGTTAGTGAATGTCTGTTTTCAGATGAAATAGGATGTCCTTCTGACAACAAACTAACTTTCGGTGCTAATAATACATGGTCTTCAATGGTAATTCCGCCTAAATCCAGAAAAACACAATCGAAGTTGATGAATACATTTTTGCCGATTTTGGTATGTTTTCCATAGTTGATTTGCAAGGGGGTGAATACCGTTACACTTTCGTCAATTTCAGTTGCTGTAATTTGGCTTAATAAGTTCCTGATTTCAAAAGGGTTGGATGAATTATTCATCTGAACCAATAATTTTTTTGTGGTAAAAGATGCTTCTCTCATTCTGTAAGCTTCGGGGTCGCTTGGCAATATGGTTTCGCCTGCTTTTAACCTGCTGAATATATTTTCTGCTATTACTTCCATGTGTTTCTAAAACTATGTGTTGATGAAATCAAAATTAAGCAGAAAGCCTCACAGTAACTTTACTGTGAGGCTCAAATTACTTTTCTCTGAAGCTCAATTTTAAATTCCGGTGGGTGGAATTCCGTATTGCTTTTTGAATGCCGTTGAAAAATGAGAAGGGTTTTTAAATCCCACTTCTACATATACTTCTTGTACTTTTTTGTTTTCTTCTTTAAGTTTGAAATAAGCCATTTCCAAACGTTTTTTTATCAGCCATTTTTGTGGAGTGAGGTTGCTTACTTTCTTAAAATCTCTTTTGAAAGTCGCCAAACTTCTTCCTGTAAATGAGGCAATTTGTTCCATTGAGAGTTCTTCCATATAATTACTGTTCAGAAACTCCAAAAGGTCAATCTTCCACGGTTCGGCAAAGTCAAAAAGTATGGGATAGAGAAGTTTGTTACTGTTCAGTAAAGCGTAAATTCCTTCTAACAATTTTAAATGGGTAACATCTTTTGTTGGCTTTATGTTACTATCAAAATAAGGAGTAAGCGATTGGAACAGACTTTCTATTGCAGGACTTGGCTCTAATTTATAGACGGTTTTATCAGAAATTTTTAGATTTGTCGGAATTTCAGATTTGTTCAACTTGCTGTAAAAATCTCGCAATACATTTCGTTTGAAAGTCAGTGAAATTCCTTTGTACAAATCTTCTCCTTTACTGTTTTTATACATTTTCAGGCGGTGGTCTCTACGAATAAATGCACATTCGCCAGCTTGTAACTTTATTATTTTATTTCTGTCTTCAATAACCTGCTCACCTGAATACAAGTACACCAGAACGTGTTCCGGCGTTGCGTGAATACACTTTTCACTATAATCAGCAAAGCAGGAAAGAAATATCCCTGAATAGCTTAATGTCTTGAGTTTATCGTCTTCTTGTACTTCCATAATTTCTGTTATTGCTTTATAACCGTACAAATCTAGAATTTTTATTCTTGAATTACTTTGCTGTGAGGTTCATCATACTTTTTTAGTCCCCTACACACAGCTACATCACACGCCAAAACCTTTTTAGGCAAAAGCAGGTGTGTGCAGGGCTTTCCAAGGGATTTTTAGTCACTTGCACGTACTTGCATCGCACGCTAAAAACCTTTTGGGTCAAATGCAGGTGTGTACAGTCTTACCTAAGACCGATCCCACACCTCACTTATCCATTCTTTGAGGCTTTTGCTTGTTTCGTCAAAGGCTACTGCCACCAGCACAATTTCCTTGGGGGAATGGGCATATTTTTCATAATATTTCTTTTGATGGATTTGGGCGAGTGCATCCGAAGCGGTCGTCATCTTGAATTCAAAGATATAAATATGTGTAGGGCTTTCTATGACGGCATCCATACGCCCCACGTTGGTCTGCTCCTCGCCCCTCACAACCAAACCCGATAACTCTACCAAGATATACACTACCGATTGGTAATAAGCCTCCTGATTGTGGATAAACATATTATAAGGGATACCGGCAAAGGTGGTTTTGACGGCTTCAAAAAAAAGCGGCAGGTTATTTTCATAAAAGGCTTTTTTTACAAGAAAGATCATGTCGTTTTGCACTCTGGAAAGTCCCTTGCCTGTATATTCCACCAAAAGATAATTCAAAAAACTCAGCCTGACTTCCTGATTGGGGTAGCTGAGTTCGTAGATGGTATCCATTCCCAGGTTTGTGGAGCGTTTGATGGTCAGGTAACCCGTCTGAAAGAGCAGTGCATAAGCATCTATCCCCCCAAGGTCTGCGTTTTTGAGGGTTATATCATCAGCTTGCACCTGCTCCAGGTCATAAAGCGGCAATTGCTGTTCTTTGAGCATCTTGATCAAAAAAGTAGGCGTACCCGTCTCAAACCAATAGTTGTTGATTTTGAGATGCACACAAAAGCTCAACACAGACCAAGGGGTATATACCCTTGCTGTACCTTCTGCAAATAAGTAGCCGTTGTACCAGTGTTTTAGTTGTTCTAGGGCTTCGCTGTATGCAATGCCTGTTTTCTGGGCATAATGAGCGATATAGGGTTCAAAGTGCGTCTCCATTTCCTCCTGTGTATACCCCAGCATGGTACCAAATTCCTCCTCAAAACTCAGGTCGGTGAGGTTATTGAGCTTAGAGAAGACATTCATCTTGCCATAACGAGATATCCCCGTAAGAAATACAAAATGAATATAGGCATCCTCGGCTTTGAGGTTGCCGTAAAGGCTGGCAAGAATGCTGCGGTTTTCTTCCAGTTTTTCGGGATTATCCAAGACATTGGTGAGGGGGGCATCGTATTCATCTATGAGAATGACTACTTTTTTTTGGTATTTTTGGTGTAAGCCTTCTATAAGTTCTTGAAAATACCCGTAGGGGTTAGAGGATTTTAGGGAAAGCGACAGCGCATACGATTCGGCAATACGCAATAATTGCAATTCCAGCAAAGCCTCAATATTCACGTGCGGGCTTTCGCCCAATTTACTCATATCCAAATGAATGACTGGGTAAGTCTCCCAAGTGATTTGGTCTTCAATCCAAAGCCCCTGGAAAAGTGAACGACTGCCTAAAAATATTTCTTTTAAGGTAGAGATTAATAAGGACTTCCCAAAGCGGCGGGGACGGGCGAAAAAAAGGCGGCTTCCTTTTTCTATTAAATGATAGATATATTCCGTTTTGTCTACATAAAGCAGGTTATCCTCTCGTATTTTGCGAAAAGTCTGAATACCCAGGGGAAGTTTTTGTAGTGTTTTCATATTCAAGCTTGAAATGTATCAGACGATAGTCCATTCACGATAGTCCGTAGTCCATTGTCCATAGTCTGTCTATGGACTATCGTCTATCGTCTATGGACTATCTTCTACAAATATACTGTTTTTGGGAGGATTTGCATTCAGGTGAGCTGTGTAAATGTCTCGCAGGGTTTGGAGAGGTACAAGTTTGCTGGCTTTAGGTCAATAGTCCATTGTCGGTAGTCCATAGATTTATTTTATTCACTAAGGTACGTGATAACATATCAGATCTTAAATTCCCAACTTGGATGAACACTCATATCTGTAGGGCAAGCGGCTCACTTGTTGATTTTCCTTACTTCGGTGAGCTCCCGAAGCTACAAGGTCTTTCGTGGCTTTTATCTCCTAGTTTTTGGCAGATTGAGTAGACATTCCCATAGCCGTCAACCCGGCGATAAGGTAAGGTTTCTCTGGGTTTTGAATACGCATTTTGGGTTAATGTAAAGTGTTTTCTGCGGCTTCTTTAAGAGCGGACGCCACAAAATCAAAACCTTGCTGAATATCACTGCGGTAGAGCCACATTACTAGGGGCGTGAGAAGCCCCCAAAACTTATCTTCGGTATAATAATGGGTGGTATTTTCATCCTTGGCTGTTAAGACCTGTATGCGGTGGGTTTTGAGCCAGATGCCCCAATTGAGGCTCCAACCGACTTTTTGCGGCGGCTCATAATCCGAAAAAATTTCTTTCTGAATAATGGGTTTTCGCCCTCGGCTGAGGTAAACAGTCATAATAAAAGGGTCGCCTATTTTTTTGGTGGTCTCGATTTTGGGGCAAAAGAGATTCCAGGTATGATAGTTTTCAAAGTCTTCCAGGATTTGCCAGACAGTATGTATATTGGCTTGGATGGTGATTTCGGCTTGGATAGTTTGCATGGTAAAAAAATTATGTGTTTCATAAATAAACAACTTCGGCAAAGTTCTGAATTTTGCCGAAGTTTTACGAGATTTTTGATGGTTTTTTCAAAATAACCAGCGGCTCAAAGCTACTCCCAGTAAAAAAATCAGTATGATCATTTGTTTGTGTGTTTGGTTTTAGATTTTAGAGATAGAACTCATACCGGAGTTCTCAACTTGAACATTTTTCGGATTGCCACGATATTTGATGTGACTTGCGCCACTGGCCTCGATATGAATCTTGCGTTCGGCCCATACTTGTACCTGGCAAGCTCCAGAGGCATCGATACCTACCTCTTGAGATTTGAAATCATGGGCATTGAGTGTGCAGGCTCCTGAAAGTTCGGCATCTAAGCGTTTGGTTTCTCCGCGGATATTCAAGCGAGAAGCACCACTCAGTGAAAGCTCGATTTCATCTTGTTGAAATCCCTCTACTTCTCCTAGACAAGCACCGCTTAGTTCCATTCCTTCCAGATCGGGCATGACGATCTCGACGATGATCGGATGTTCGGAGTGATTGTCCCAATTTTTAAGCCCAAATTCGAGACGGTCACCGTGCTGCTCGATTTTAACGCTTTTGATTGCTTCGGGGTCACCAATTAGGTTTACGCTATAGGAATCTCCCTGATGAATTTTTAGAGTCAAAGCACCCGCAGCACTAATTTCATTAAAATCTTCATAATCAGCCTTTTCTCCATTGTCTTGAAGCGCAAAGGATTCTTCGTGATCTTGATGCTTTCTGTTGGGATCACAACCTATGCAAACCAACCCTTCTTCCTGGCTGTATTTCCAAATATCTTCATCCTGGACATCTTCCTCGAATCCGAAAACCTCTGCAAAATGTTGAGTGACTTTAAAAGGCTGTTCATAAGGAATTTTGAGAGTCAAACGAAGCTCTTGATTACGAAATTTCGCCCCTTTTTTGAAGTCAATACGCTCTCCAAATTTCAGGATATTTCCATCCTGAGTCATTTGATAGGAAATCATTTGGGCATTCTCGATGGCATTTTTACGATTTTTACCACGGCCGATAAATTCTTTGACCAGCACAAGTTCGCTACCCTCATAAGCTTCCAGGGTGATCCAGGGTTGTTTGTATTCTCCAGATTTTTGCAGGTCGAGTACAAACATGTCCTCTGGAAGCTCGAACTTTTGCTTTTGGGTGAAAATCTCTCCAGTTTGAAAATCCCTGGCAATCATCGCTATACTCACACCCGTACCGATAAGGCTAAAAAACCACAGTGCTAACACAGACCAACCAAGCGGAGCATTCCAAATGATTTGTTTACGAAGCATCATCACGCCGAAAAGTCCGATAAAAAACGTTGGAATAAAGGCTGTGATAAAAGCTCCTGCAATCATCCAAAAGTTGAACGGAAAACTGTTCAAGAGTACTTCAGTGGGGATTCCCTCAAAAGTAAGGGCTTCCTCGACTCCCCAGCCCAGAAAAACGAATACGGCGGCAACCAGTGCCACACTAAAGGCTAGGGAAATAAATAAAAGCATCAAACCGCCTCCGATCCGGATGGATTCACCCGCAAAAGAAACGAAGGGTCTTAAAAAGATGGCAATTCTCTGATGTAACATGGCAATTATATGGAATGGAAAAATAATAATTCTGTGCAGTGCGCTGAGTTCTACATGGGGTTTGAAATTGAGATTTTCAGTAATATAATCACGTATATTGCTCAAATTGATGGGTTGCCCCTCCATTTGCATTTTTTCGGTCAGGGTTTTGGCTTCCGGGATCAATATCCACAAAATGATGTAGAGAAATATGCCCGTGCCATAGAGTACCGTAATACTGATAAATACAACTCTAACAAGCATTTCGTTGACACCCAAATACGCCGCCAGCCCGGCCGACACCCCTCCCATAACACCTTTTTCGGGGTCGCGGAAAAGCTTTTTCAATTGTGGGTTTTCTTCCAAATGGTCGTTTTTGGGGAGGGTCGCCCAAAGAATATGATACAACAAGGCAGCACTCCAGGGAGCAGCCGGAATAAACAAAAAGCCTGTTTGCAGCAGCACAAAAAGTAACCGAATCCAGATCGGATCAATATTGAGAAAATGCGCCATCCCGGCAGCTACCCCACCCAGCACCTTGCGTTTGGTGTCTCGATACAATCTTTTTTGCAGTTCCTCGAATGGGGTATCCTCCTGCTGACTTTCTTCTTTGCCAAAAGCATAGATTAGTTCTTTTTTATTTGGGTGTTTTTTAGATACTTCTTCCAAGAAAATTTCCTGCTGAATCAATTTTTGAGGACTCACATGAACCACGGCGCGCCCACTCTGCCCAAAATCGTCTTCTGTCGGGATTTCAAAAGCCTTCTCTCCATAAGTCATCTGAAAAGCAGGGTCTTCCTCAGCGAGTTGAAAATCATCCACACTGCCCATCACTTGCATGAGTTCGTCGACATCACGCATCACAATGACCTGCTTGTGCTTATCCAGTTTGGTACAGAATATTTCGGCAATCCTTCCTTCAATATCTTCCAGAATCTCCCAGCTGTCCTCATATTTGGAGAAATATTGATTAATGGAAGTGAGGTAGGTGTGTAGCTTGTCGTAACAATCCTCTTCTATATAAAAAATGATTCCACTGATGTTGATGCTGATGTTTCGTTTCATGATTTTCTTCGCACTTTTAAGACATCCAGTTCGATATTAGGAAGTTTGTGAAATTGATGTACGTGATGTTTAGAAATGATTCGATTGGTAGATTCTACCAGCTCTATCCAGGTTTCATTGAGCTTTTCAAGAAATTCCTGACCGATTCCAGTCAATTGATAATGTTTTTGAGGTGGACCTACACTCGATTCTTTCCAACTATAATCCAGCAGACCTGCTTTTCGCAGGCGAGAAAGCAAGGGATATAAAGTACCTTCGGCAACAAGTATTTTGGCTTCTCGCAACTCTTCAATGATATGTGAAGAATATATTTCTCCACGAGAAATGATGTGTAAAATGCAAAATTCCAGAATGCCTTTTCGCATCTGTATTTGGGTGTTTTCCAGGTAATCTTTCTCTGAATTCATTATTTAAGATTTAAAATGTATAAGCCCTGTTTTTTTTACAATAATAATAAAAGGTAGTAGGTAATGCAAGGTATTATTGATTTTTTTTATTTTTTTATGTGCAGTTGCCGAAGGAAAGGAGAAGGAGAACAATGCATTATCTTGGTTCTACCGGTTTTTTAGTGCCTAAGTATCTCCGTAGGCATAGGCACGGGTGTTTTGCCTGGGCACAAGCAACGCTGACGCACAGCTTGTGCTAAATCCAGGGAAGATCTAAAAATTTATTTTCAGAAAACATGGAAGCGGCTTTACTCCCTCAAGTGCATAAACTGCCTTTATTCCTTTGATAATCAAATGAGAAGCCTCAAAAACAGTATTTTTCTTTAATTGTACTTTTCCAATATAACACCCATACTTTTTAGTCGTTTTCCAAGAGATATTTTGAAATTCATCTAAAATAAATTCGAATTAATGGCTTTATTCTAAAATTTAAGCCCTTTCAAGCACGAAAATTGCGGCTAAAGAAATTATCTTCATTCTATGCATTTATAATTTTTTTTAGATTTTTCATTTTAAATTCTGATTAAATAATTAGAATTCATATCTTTGTATTCTCTTTAAATTTTAATAGTGAAGGAAATTGGCTGATTCGAAAAGTAATTATCCCAAAAATCGTGGCACCCAAAATACGCATTTGTCCGGCCAACTGGGCAAATTACCACCTCAGGTGCTTGAGTTAGAAGAAGCAGTATTGGGTGCTTTAATGATCGAGAGCGAAGCTTTAAACCAAGTAATTGATATTCTTCGCCCGGAAAGTTTTTATAAAATCGCCCATCAGGAGATTTATCGGGCTATTTTTGAACTCTTCTCCGAATCCGAACCGATTGACATGCTCACCGTAGTCAATCAATTGCGCAAAAAAGTCAAGCTTGAAATGGTCGGTGGCCCACACTACATCATGCGGCTTACTTCTAGCATCAATTCGGCCGCCAATATCGAGTATCACGCCCGAGTCATTACCGAACAAGCCATCAAGCGTGAGCTGATTGCCATTGCCAGCGAAATCCAAAGAGACGCCTTTGAAGACAGTACCGATGTATTTGACCTCCTGGATAGTGCCGAACAAAAGCTTTTCCAAATCTCAGAATCCAATATCCGCAAAAACTTTTCTACCATGTCGCCCCTGGTACAGCAGGCTATCAAAGAAATGGAAGCCCGCAAAGACATCAAAGACGGACTCACTGGGGTACCAACTGGCTTTACGGCTTTAGACCGAATCACGGCAGGCTGGCAAAAATCCGACCTCATCATTCTGGCAGCCAGACCAGGTATGGGTAAGTGCCTTGCTCCCGAAACCCTCGTGCTGATGTACGACGGAAGCCTCCAAGAAGCCCAAAATATCCGCATCGGTGATCTGCTGATGGGACCTGATTCCAAACCTCGCCTAGTACTTTCGCTGGGTTCCGGCTGGGAAAAGATGTACTGGATACGCCAACAAAATGCCCTGGATTACCGAGTGAATGAAAGCCATATCCTCTCTCTACAATATAAAAAACCAAGCAACGAATACAGCATTTTAAATATCTCCGTCAAAGATTTTTTGGAAAAATCCGATGATTTTAAAGCAAATTGCCTGGGTTATAAAACGGCGATAGAGTTTACTGAGCAAGTTACCGAAATTGACCCTTATGCCCTAGTCACTCAAGTAGCTGTGTCTCCCACTGTGGATCATTGGGCTTTTGAAGAAAATCATTCCTGTACACAAACTGCACTGCAAGTCCAAAACAAACCCATTCCTCAAGCATATATTTTAAATTCTACTGAAAATCGCCTGCGTCTGTTAGCCGCTTTGGTAGATACATTGGGAGAATATTTGATAGAAGAACAAACGTATCAACTTACCTTTGAAAACGAAGCCCTGGCATCTCAGGTCAAATTCCTCAGCGATACACTTGGCTTGCGAACTTCTTTGCAATCAGGGAATAAAGCCTGCCAATTGTTGTTGCAGGGCGACCTGGACAAAATCCCGGTTCAAGACCCCGCTAAAAAAGCTGCCGCCTGGAATCTACCTCAAAGCTGGCAACTGACCGATATCGAGGTAGTCTACGACCAAGTAGACCGCTACTGTGGCTTTGAGCTGGACGGCGACGGGCTTTTCCTACTCGCAGATATGACCGTGACGCACAATACAGCCTTTAGTCTTTCGGCATTACGCAATGCTGCGGTGGATTTTAACAGTCCAGTGGCCTTTTTCTCCCTCGAAATGTCTGAGTTACAGCTTGTCAATCGTCTGATCTCAGCCGAAGCCGAATTGGAAGGAAACAAAATCAAAATCGGAAAACTGGAGGAATATGAATGGCAGCAACTCTATCAGAAAACCACCAAAATCTCCGAAGCCCCCATCTTTATTGACGATACTCCAGCTCTTTCTGTGCTAGAGCTCCGTGCCAAATGTCGCCGTCTGAAAGCTCAACACGACATCCAACTAATCATCGTGGATTATCTCCAACTGATGACCGTGGGCACAGGCAAAGGTATGCAAGGCAACCGCGAACAAGAAATCGCCACCATCTCCCGAAACCTGAAAAATATCGCCAAAGAACTCAACGTGCCCGTCATAGCACTCTCTCAGCTAAGTCGTGCCGTAGAAACCCGTGGCGGTGATAAAAGACCCCAACTTTCGGATTTGAGGGAATCGGGATGCCTTACCGGGGATACGCTCATTCTGAATGCTCAAACTGGTGAATTGACCCCCATCAAAGAATTGGCAGAAAGAACACAACAAGAAAATATCACTTGTCTGGGAGTAGATGAAAACTACAAGCTAAACCCTGAAAACATGGTCAAGGTCTTTTATTCAGGTAAAAAACAGGTTTTTGAACTTCAAACCCGAAGCGGAAGATCCATCAAAGCCAGTGCAAACCATCCCTTTCTTAAATTATCCGGTTGGATGAGCTTAGATAAATTACAAGTAGGAGATAAAATTGCAGTTCCCCGAAAAATTAATATCCAAAAACCGTCCAATCCTCTCTCAGAGCAAGAACTGATTCTTTTGGCGCATTTAATCGGAGACGGCTGTATTTTACCCAAACAACCCTATCATTACACCAGTGCCGACCCTGCCAATATCGAGGTAGTTAATCAAGCAGCCAAAGAACTTTTTGGAATAGAAGGCCACATAGTTCGACAGGAAAACTGGTGGCACACCTATCTCAGATCACCTTATCGACTGACTCATGGTAAAAAACATCCTATTACCGACTGGTACAACAGGCTTGGTTTGGATCGAGTACGTGCCCCCGAAAAACAACTGCCCAAAGCTCTTTTTCAATGTGACGAAAGCCGTATTGCCCTGTTTTTACATCATCTCTGGGCTACCGATGGGAATATTAGTTGGAAAGAATTAAAAAATAGGAATAAATCTACTGCCATTTATTATAGTACTTCCAGTAAAATTCTGGCGCAACAAGTACAACATTTACTTATCAGACTGGGAATTCAAAATTCCATAAAATCACTTGAATCCAAAAAAGGGTATCGCACGATGTACTCGGTTCACGTAACTGGTGTGACAAATCAAGTAGCATTTTTACAAAAGGTAAATAGTTATGGAGAAAGAGGTGTTCTTAGGAATGAAATGATTCAGGCTTTAAGCAAGATTGAAGCAAATCCAAACTATGATGTCATTCCCCAAGAGGTATGGAAAGAAGTAATAGAATATTATAAAAATATTCAAGGAATCAGTTGGAGAACTTTTTATAATAAAATGGAAATGCAATATGCAGGCTTCGCTATATTTAATAATGGAATATCAAGAGAAAGGATGAATAGAATATTTCATCAGGTGCTTCCTTTTCAGAAAATTAAACATCTCGCCGAATCCGATCTCCTTTGGGATGAAATTGTAGCCATTACTCCCTTAGGTATAGAAGATGTATATGATGCTACGGTAGATAAAGTTCATAACTTTGTAGCAAATGATGTTGTGACACACAACTCAATCGAGCAAGACGCTGACATCGTGTTATTTCTTTATCGACCTGAGTATTACGGTATTACGCAGGATATGGAAGGCAATCCTACTGCCGGAGTGGGTGAGGTCATCATTGCCAAACACCGAAATGGCTCGCTGGCGGATGTAAAGCTTAAATTCATTGGGAAGTACACCAAATTTGGAAACCTGGAAGGCGATGAGTTTCGCAGTAATGAATCCAATGACCACAAAGGCAAAACCATAACCTTTTCAAGCAAGGCCAATCCGACCGGAAACGGTAACTTTAACAATCCGCCTGCTGCCCGAACGGATGACGAACCGCCTTTTTAGTTGGGGTATACCTGCTAAAAAGGCAGCATTTTAGGCAAATGAAGGCTTATTGCTGGAATATTTCCAAAATCTCCTGAAAAGTTTTTTGTTTGGTACGGTCATACATATCGCTGTGTTTTTTGTCTAACTTGCTAAAAATGTGGAGAATCATTTCTTTTTCTTCTGGCATCAGATCCCCAAAAGTCATATAGGCGATTTGTGTCATCAAAGGAAAACAAGCCCTGAGTACTTCCATGCCTTTTGGCGTAAGCCCTACGCGCCTCGAGCGGCGGTCGTCTTCATCAGGAAATTCATACAACAAATCCAAATTTTTTAATCTTTTGATTACCTCTATGCCTGAGGAAAATTCTGAAAGGTTTTTGTGAATGATTTCGCTTTTTTTAGGAGTTCCATGCTCGAAGATAGTTACCAGGTATACGAAATCCTCTAGATTATTAAGACCCAAAGATGTTAGACCTTTACGGGAATACATAAATGAAAATTTAGTCAATCTGCCCAGGGCTTTTCCCAATTGCCCCTCGATGGTGAAAGGAGTATCAAAAAAATCAGCAGTCAGATGCCGCTCTCGGGCGTACTCTGCCGAAGTATCTGCATCTACAAGATGCTTCTGCCCCTTCAATAAATAAAATCTGCAAAAATCCTCTATTTCTGCCTCTGGGTTATGCGCTAAATAAGTGTGAAACTGATTCACCATCTCTACTAATTTGTCTCTTGAATCCATAGTTTTCTTTTTTTTATTACAATCCCGCAACAAATTTACAGAAAAAAAAATTAAATTGTTGTTATTTATACAAAAACGTATTAATATTGCATAAATTTATTACGTAATTGTATAATAAGTTTGCATATCTAATCTTAGAAATTTTATGATCGCACGTTTGGAAGATGTCAATAAAATCTATCAAATCGGAGACCAGCAAATTGTGGCTCTTCAAAAAACCTCGCTAGAGATTCAGGAAGGTGAACTTTTATTAATCATCGGTCCTTCGGGTTCGGGGAAAACCACCTTGCTATCATTGCTGGGCTGCGTGATTTACCCTACTGAAGGTCGGCTATGGGTAGACGGTCAGGAGGTCAATCGAATGAGCCAAAATAAGCTCGCAAAGCTTCGGCTTCATACGATCGGTTTTGTATTTCAGAATTTTAATCTCTTGGCACCCCTTACCGCCGAAGAAAATGTAATGATGCCCCTCAAGCTACAAGGGCTAGGAAGCGGGACAGCCCGTAAGCGTACCGCCGAAGCTTTGCGTATTGTAGGGATGACCGATCGGAAGCGCAATTTGCCCAAACAACTCTCCGGTGGACAGCAGCAGCGCATTGCGATTGCCCGGGCATTGGTCACCAATCCCAAACTGATTTTGTGCGATGAACCCACAGCCTCACTGGATAAAAATGCCCTTGAGGTAGTGATGGGAGAACTGCGTGACCTTGCCGATGACGGAAAGGCCGTAGCCGTAGTAACCCACGATCCACGATTAAAGCGTTATGCCCATAAGATCGTGGAGGTCAATAATGGAGTGGTCACTCAAGTAAATGATTTTAGTCACTAACATAAAGAAAGCTGGATTTTTATCCATGTCTTATTCCTGGTAAAAAATACTTTATTTACTAAAACTATGGATCCCTTATTTTATTCAAACACCATGAGAAATCTATTTTGTTTTACTCTTTTTGTATTCCTTTTTGCTTGCTCAAAACAAGCAGAAAAACCTCAACTCAGTACCCCTCCTCAAAAACTGGAAAATTCGCTGAGTCGGGTAGTCGGGATAGCAACCATCGAGCCTTTGGGTAAGATACTGCCCCTCAATGCGGAAAGCAACGGCATTGTAAGTGCGATTTATGCCAAAGAAAATGAAAGTTATGACGAAGGGGAGGTATTGGTTCAATTGGAAAATGACATAGAAACGGCGCAAATCCGACAAGTAGAAAGTAAAATTGCGACCCAACAAGCGGCTGTCATAGCTTTTCGAGGTACCCTGGCTTCAGCCAAAGTACGCCTCGAAAACGCAAGAATCAATTATGAGCGAAATCAAAAAATGTTTGAAGGAAATGCGATTACCCGTCAAACCCTGGATGATAGCAAGTTTAACTATGAAAATCTCCTCAAAGAACTAGAAACCGCCCAGGCAAACTTGGTTCAACAAGAAAATAAAATCGGTGAACTGCAAGCAGATTTAAATTATCAAAAAACAGTATTGACCAAAAAAGCCATCAAAGCCCCTACCAAAGGCATGGTACTGGCCATCGATACCAAACTGGGCAGTAATGTCAAAAATGAAACCACTATTGGCGAGTTTGCCCCCGAAGGCGCACTGATGGCTATTACAGAAGTGGACGAACTCTACGCCGATCGTGTCAAAATCGGACAAAAAGCCTTTATCCGCCCACAGGGAAGCCAAAAAAAACTCGCTGACGGTAAAATCATTTTTACCTCTCCTTATTTAAAGAAAAAATCGCTCTTTAGCGACCAAGCCGACAACCTAGAAGATCGCCGAGTAAGAGAGGTAAGGGTAGAACTAAGCCCCAATGCACAGGTACTCATCGGAAGCCGAGTGGAATGTGTGATTGAATTTGAATAAGCCCTTGATCGTATGAAAACATTCATTTAAATACACCCAAAGATGTTAAAAACTGCTTTTAAATTCATTCTTTATGACAAACCCAAATCCATAGGTGCTCTGGCCGGCGTGGTGATGTCGGTCTTCCTGGTGGGTCAGCAGACAGGTATTTTTATCTTTCTTATCAATGCCATGTCAGTGCTAGTACGCAATAATAGTGAGTATATCTGGGTTGTAGACAACAAAACCACCAACGCCAATGCGCTCTCTACGCTGGATATGCGCCTCGGACGTGAAATAGAATCTATTGATGGGGTAGAAAAGGTCTATCCTTTTGTGTTTGTTTCGGGTTCGGCAAAATTTGCCAATGGAAAATCTACCGGAATTGGGATCATCGGTACTCAAGCCCCCGATTTTGCAGGAGGACCCTGGAATGTAGTAATAGGCAAACCCGAACTACTCGTGCAGAATGGGGCTATCTTTACAGAATATTTTGATAAAAATACACTCGGAGGTGCCGAACCAGGAGATTATTTTGAGATCAATGGTCGTCAGGTTTTTATCGCTGGGCAGACCAAGGGCGTGCGTGGATTTGCCAACCCTGCTTTTGGATTTACCACCATTGAGCGTGCCCGAAGCCTGGCTAACTTGCCCAACAGCAAAGCCAGTGCCTTTTTGATCACCTGGAAAAAAGGAGCTGACCCCGCCCAAGTCATCGCCCTGATCAATCAAGAAATCAGCGGTGTCAGAGCTTGGGATAGTCAGGAATTTGCCAAAGAAACCATCATCACGGTTTTATCTTCCAGTGGGATTGCCATCTCTTTTGGTACGCTGATCGTGTTTGCCCTGATTGTGGGTTTTGTGATTATCGGACTTACGCTCTATTCGGCAGCCATCGATCGTATCCGTGATTATGGTACGCTCAAAGCCATCGGGGCTACCAATGGATACCTCCGAAGGTTGATTCTGACGCAGGCGATGATCTTTGCCGTGGTAGGTTTTACCATTGCCTATTTCCTGATAGAGGGTTTCCGCAATGGTATAGCCAATACTGGTACCATCTTCGAGCATCCGCTTTGGCTGAAGATTACTTTCTTTCTTGTCACGCTTCTGATTGCCTTTTTGGGTAGTTTGTTTGCCATCCGGCGGATTACCAGCCTGGAACCGGCACAGGTCTTTAGAGGATAATCTTTTATAAAATTTAAATTTGCATATTTACAAAACCATGAAAAGATATTGTTTAGGGATGTGCCTGCTCATCTTCGGCGTATTGCAGGCAACCGCCCAATCGGATACTATACAAATAAATCTGAAAGAAGCCCTTGAGTTGGGCGAAAAAAACCGACTAGACCTTAAAAATGAACAGGTTTTGATTCGCATTGCTCAACAGGAACTCAGTAAAATTCAGACACGCAACCTGCCCCAAGTAAGCGGCACTGCTGACCTTCGCTGGAATACGCAACGCCAGCAAAACGTCATCCAAACCGATCAGGGAGATCTCCGAAGCCGCTTTGGTACACCGTTTAACTTTTCAGTGGGCTTGAATGTAGATCAGACGATCTTCAGCCCCGATAATCAAAACGATAAAAGTGTCGCTGTGCTAAACCAACAAATTTCCGAGCAAAATCTGGAAAAAATCCGCATAGACATTCGCCTTGCCATTGCACAAGCGTATTATGCAGTGCTTCTCCAGGAAGAAAAGGTAAAATTATCTCAGGAAAATGTAGCACGTCGCCGGGTCTATGACCAACAGGCCGAGGTCAAATTCCAAAATGCCAATCTGACTGCCTCAGACCGTGCCCGCTTTGCGCTCGATATGGAGAATGCCAGAATTGCTCTGCAAAATGACAAAAATACGCTTGCCGTAAACAAACAAAATCTGATTAATCAGCTCGGATTGCCCGTAAATACGCCGATCCAAGTGAAGGAAAATCTCCAAAGTTTGTTGCTTTTGTCAAGAACTGAAGTAGCCCAGGAAAATCAAATTGAAAATAGGGTGGAATTCAAACAGGAAAACCTGCAAAAGCAACTCAACGCACTGAATTACACAGCCCAAAACAACAAAAGATTGCCGACAGTCAAAGCTTATGCAAACTTTAGCCTACAGCAACTCTCCCAAAACCTCAATCCGGCAGAATCAGACAGTTGGACTACCTACAACTATGTGGGCATCCGGGCGGATATACCTATTTTTGACGGTGGACTCAAATCTCAGACCCGGCAAGAATACAAACTCCGGCAGGAAATCAATGAGAATAACTTGGCAAAACTATCACTTGACCTGAATTATGAAGCTGAATCGGCGCGTATAGAATGGCTGAATGCCAGCGAAAACCTCAAACTAGCCGAAGAAAATCTGCGATTGGCTCAAACTGTACTGGAAGGAGACAAGGTCAAACTTGATCAGGCCAATCTGACCTACGCTGACTACCGCAACTCCGAATACAGCCTTCAAACAGCACAAAATAACCTCCTTGAGGCTTTGTATACCTATTTGCTGGCTCAGATCAAATGGCAAAAAGCCAATGCGGAGCTTTGAGAATGGTTAATGGTTAATGGTTAATGGGTAGTGGGTAGTGGGTAGTGGTTAGTGGGTAATTGAGAATTTGTACTCCCTGGTCTGCGGCACACAGACTAGGGAATTAGATTGTTTCCGCCTATTTGCCGTTGTTCGTGTCTGTACCATAGCCGTCAGGCTAAGCCCCCCAACCTGTCATCCTGTCAAGGAACTTGTTTAATTTCACCGAATCGTAATTTGTAAAAAGTTCCTGTCTGTACGACAGGATGACAAGATTTTTCGCTTGTATATTCAATCAATAATCCTTAGATTGCTATCAAAACTAAAAATACTTAGTTATATGGATAATCAACTCTTATTACAGCAGTTTTCGCAGCTACCCGAAAAAGCCAAAGAAGAAGCCCTGCTTTTTTTAGACTTTTTGATGAGTAAATATCAGATAAAAACGCCTGAAAATGAAAAAAGAGGCGGATTTGGTAGCTGCCCAGGTATTAAGATGTCCGATGATTTTGATGCTGAATTACAGGATTTTAAAGATTATATGCCTGAATGATGCAAAAATATATCATAGATACACATACACTGCTTTGGTATTTGTCCGGAGATAATCAACTTTCTCAAACTGCAAAAGAACTGATAGAAGACAGAAAGAATCAAATTTTTCTGAGTGTGGTTTCTGTGTGGGAAATGGCTATCAAAATCAGTATTGGCAAACTTATTTTGCCACTTTCTTTTCAAGAGTTGAAATATAGACTTCTGGAAGACTCCATTGAATTGTTAGCGATTGAGATGGAAGCTACTTTTATACTTTCAGCTTTGCCCTTTCATCACAAAGATCCCTTCGATAGGATGATTATTGCCCAAGCACAAAACCATCAGATGCCCATCATCGGTAAAGATGAAGCTTTTAAAAATTATAATATTAGCCTGATTTGGTAAAACCCAAAAACTACTAATCAATCCATCTACTCCCTGGTCTGTGGCACACAGACCAGGGAATTAGAATGGAGAATGGAGTTAAGAGTAAGAGGATTCTAGCACTGTATTTTCACTCAACCGGGGCTTGGTGAAGACACCAAGCTGGGCGGAGGTTTATTGGGCAGCGAAGGGGTCGCTTTAAGCGACCCCTTCGCTTGGGTAGTAAGAACACAGACTACGGCGACTTGGAAGAACCAATATGTATTATCCACACAATTTGTCAGATAAGCCCCGTTTTTTTTATAATCCTGATCAAATATTACAAGACCCATTAGGCAGGCAACAAATACAGCTAAACCTTTCCGGGTTTTAATAAGCCTTCCAAAAAACATTAATTTATTTGAATTAAACTCCCAAATTATTTTCTAAAACTCCTCCTTAATCCATCAAACACCAAATTTTAAGGCTGAATTATTCAAAAACACCTAATTTATTACAATGTGTTTTAAATTCAGCCAAATACGCTTATCTTACCAAATATTCAACCCAAAATTTGATCCGATGAGTGGCTATATAGAACAGCAGAAAATGCTGAAAGTTTTTCAATTGATTCGACACCTTTCCGAAAGACCCTACAAGACCTTAGAACAACTTGCGCGTTATGTGGGTAAACATAAACGAACGGTACAGCGATATATGGAATTGCTGGAAGACCTGGGTTATCTGATAGATCAGGATGCGAACAATTGTTTTTTCCTGATCATAGACAAGTACCCCGCCGAAAAGGGTGTGTTGTTTACCTTTGAAGAAAGCCAACTGCTGCGAGACCTGCTGCGAGGAAGGAGCGAACAAAATCCACTCAGGGACTCGATCTTTAAGAAGCTTTTTATCCATTCTGAATTACAACCCCTGGCCGAAAACTACCTCAAAACCGTCAATGCGGCTCTAATTCGTAAGCTGGCGCAAGCCATCGAGGAGCATCGCTGCGTAATCCTCAAGAAATATCACTCCGCCAATACCCAAAGTATTCGTGACCGCCTCGTGGAGCCGCTGATGTTTGGGGATAACTACAGCACCCTCCAAGCCTACGAACCGGAAAGTGCGCAGGTCAAGGCTTTCAAAGTGGAGCGTATAGGCAATGTGGAGCTTCTTGACCAGCACCAAACGTATGCCCAAACTGTGGATGCGCCGGACTTGTTTGGTTTTATCGGTGCGGAAAGTTGGCCAGTAAAGCTACTCCTAAACGACCGCGCCTATCGCCTGCTGATCGAGGAATACCCCGCCGCCAAACCTCATACCTCTTTGACGAATGCCCGTTACTCGCATCCCTACAGCTTTGAAGTCCATGTACACGATGAAAAGGGCATCGGCAGATTTATTCTTGGTCTTCCGGGCGATATTCTGGTGATTGCACCGCAGAAACTCAAAAATTATCTCAATCAAAGAATTAAAAACTTAAAATTTTGAGCCGTGAAGATAAAGAAATGCGCCTTTTTACCTCAGCGAGCTTTATTTTCTCCTAAGGAAACGCTGATTGTTTCTTGCGAAACTATCTTTAACTTTTGCGGAGTCGTCTTCAACTCAAGCGAATCCAACTTTGTCTTAAGCGAATTCAACTTTAGGTCAAGAAAAGCCCTCTTTAACTTAAGCGAATCCTACTTTGTCTTAAGCGAATCCAATTTTAACTCAAGCGAATCCAACTTTGTCTTAAGCGAATCCAACTTTAGGTCGAGAAAAGCCTTCTTTCACCTAAGTAAAGCCAAATACAAGTTAAGAAAAGCCTTTTTAATTTAAGCGAAGACAAGTACAAATAAAGAAAAGCTTTCTTAAGGAATAATAAAGCTTATGAATGATACAAGAAACCTATTTTATTACATATCATAAATTTCTAAACCAAAAAGTGTATGACTACAAATCAAGAAAACAAATTCACGATGTATCAAGCTGTGATTCGTTACCTAAGCACACACGAAACAATGTTAAATGCTTTGCCGCATTTTACGGAGTCTTTCGCACAATTTAAAGAATTAGTAGGGCGCGTAGAGGAAAACAAAAAAAATCAGGAAACACAGATCACCGGAATAACCAAACAAAAAAACGAATGGCGCGAAGATCTGATAGACCTGGCCAGTGAAGTAGCAGGTAAGGTAAAGGTATACGCTACGTTTTTCAAAAATGCCGTTTTGAAGCAGGAAATAGCCTATTCAGAATCCACCTTGCGTAAAACAGCCCACAATGTACTCAAAGACCGGGCGCAGATCATCCACGACAAGGCGAAGGAAAACCTAGCCCAACTGGCAGAGTACCGCGTCACGCAAGAACTCTTAGACAAACTGGCCGAAGCGATCCAAAAATTTTCGGAGGCGATGCCCAGTACACGGGTAAGCCAGATTGGCAAAAAAGGAACAACGCTCAACCTCCGCAAAACCTTCGCAGAAATAGACGTGCTGCTCAAAGAACGCCTCGACGGTCTGATGCAAATGCTCCGTAAGGAAGAAGCGCAGTTTTATACTGGCTATACCAATGCTCGAATCATCATCGATCTGAGAGCCAGGGGAAAAAATAAGGAGATACCGCCTGAGAATCAGCAGTAATGTTAAAACCTATAAGGTTTTTAGGTTTAGGTTTTTAGGTTTTTAGAAACCTTATAGGTTTAGGTTTTGAACCTGTGACAGTAGTTGTCAATGGCTTTTTATAAATTTGTATGAGTGATCTGTGATGACACAGACCACGGGCGTTGAAGGGTAAAAGAGATCAAAAAACCTTAAAAAAATTCATTGTATATGATATTCAAAATCATTTTTCGGGTGTTGGAGAAGTCGAGTATCCTCCCCTTATCGTACCAATACGAGCTTAGTTCGTGGATTTATCGCTTGATTCAGCAAGGCGACAGTGATTTTTCTCAGTTCCTTCATCAAAAAGGTTATGTGATGGGAAACAAACACTTTAAGCTTTTTACTTTTTCCAATGTGTATGTCTCTCGCTACAAAATCTTGGACGACCGCATGAAAATCCTCAGCGATGAAATTTCTTTTTTTATTTCTTTTTATGTGGATAAGGCTGCGGAGTCTATGGTGATGTCTCTTTTTAGTCACCAGGATTTGCGTTTGGGCGACGAGATCAGTCAGGTAAGGCTCCGGGTGACTGAAATACAATGTATCGCGGTGCAGGTGCCCGATGGTGCGCTGCGCTTTAAGACTTTATCGCCCATCGTGGTCAGCAAACCTTCAGAAAGGGTCAATGGGCGGCTTATCGCTGAGTATCTCAGCCCGAGGGACTCTGACTTTGAGCGGATTTTTGTCCAAAACCTGCAAGATAAATACGAAAGTGCCGTACGTGCCGGTCTGGCTTCGCCCTTGCAGCAGCCAGAGACAACAATCCGCTTCAAACTCCTGAGCGAAAACCCCAAACCCCGACTTATCCGCATCAAGGCGCATACCCCCGAAGAGACCAAAATCAAAGGCTATATGTTTGACTTCGAACTCGATGCCCCCAAAGAACTCATCCGCTGCGGTCTCCTGGCTGGCTTCGGAGAAAAAGGCAGCCAGGGCTTCGGATGCGCTAGGATTAAAAAGGGAGGGGAAGGGTAGATTGGATGAAAGTAGTAAAAAGAGGTTTATCTTGTGATTGTTATGGATACAACTTCAAGGTCTTTGAACTTAAACACTTAATAAATCAATGAAAACAGAAATTGTAAATTTTGTAAAAGACTTGCCACAAGAGGTATTTTCTTATAATCTTAGCCTTGATGAAGGTTTGTATATCTTTGTGGATTTAGATGAAGAAGGTAATTTGATTTCTTTTGAGAAAGGAGTTTACAAAAAGCCAAAACCTAAAACTGCTGAAAAGAAAGAAAAGCCCAAGAAAGCAAAAAAAGATGAGTCTTCACTTTTTCCTCAAGAAAATAGTGAAGAAGAAACAGAGATGAATCCTTTTTTTAAAAAATGTTTAGCAAGACTTACTAATTCATCTATGCTTACTGCAAATAAACGTTATAATCAGTCATTTGAAATAGGTTCTCCTTTTGGAATAGGCTTTAAAAAAGATATTTTGCTTGAATCAATAGATGCTAAAACCGGCAAAACAAAGGGGTATCCTGAAACTGTAATAAATGAAAAAATTAAAGGGTATTTTGAAGTTGCAGAAACGTTTATTGACAAAGATAATCAGGAGCATCAAGATTGGTTTAATTCTTTTAGTAATTTTTGCAAACAGAATTTAATAAAGTTTTCAAAAGAGATGCTTGAAAAAAATAAAGCAAAAGCAATTTTTATTTTTTTAAACAAACCTACTGAAAACGATTTTGAATCAGCCTATCAAAAATACTTATCTGAAAGAGGAGTTTTTAATAAACCGAAATCCGCCATAAAATTTAATGATAAGAAGTATCAAGTCAGTGATACTTTGAATGTATTTAGTAAAGAAAAGATGTTTTTAGAACATAAAACCGCACCATTTGAGTTAAATATGTTAATTGATAGTTCCGATGCCGTAGATATTTGGAAATTCTTTGAATTAGTCGGTAGAAGAAATGAAGATGGCAATAAAGTCTTACCTAATCCCTGTCCTATTTTTATTGACAAAAAAGAGCTTAATGGAAAAGTGATTTCTATATTAAAGGAAAATGGTAAGACTACCTATTCTGAAATTATCAAAAAAATTTTTGAAAGTCCTGATACCAAAAGTGATTTGGGAAATTATTATTTGTTATTCTTTCAATTCGTTTCTCAAAAAGGATTTAGAGTATTTGACCTTGATTTTGTTCCTTCGTTTCAATATGAAATCAAAGATATGCAGATTGAGGAGATATTTCCTTTAGGTGGTAAAGTAGCTAAAAAGATTAAAAATGTCTTTGAATTTGAAAGGGAAATTACAAGTAAAATATTTGATGGGGTTTTAGTTTCAACATATGAAGGTGGTGGAATAACTGCAAGATATTTTTTTGATTTTAATGACAAACAAAGTAAAAACCAAATAAAAGGGATCATCAGTTATTTGGAAAAAAACAAAAAGAATTTCAATAATATTCTTACTCAAGTCCTCAAATACCGCAAAGCATTTTATGATTATGTATATAAATCAAAACGTGAGTCTATTCAAGATTTTGTGTTTCAGGATATTATGCTCAAAGGTATCTTGGATGATTTGCGAGCAGATGAGTACAAAGACAGAAACCATACAAAAGAGTGTTCTATCAAAGAAAAACTCAATATATGGTTTAGCCTTTACAATTATTTTGATTTCAACAATTCAAAAACTAATAATGATATGATAAATAAAACAAGGGTTCTGTTAGAACAGACAAAAAAAGTAGCAGAAGATGATACACTTTCATTGAAAAATGATGAGGAATTTGCTTTTGCTTCGGGACAATTGATAAGGTATTTGCTTGGACAAAGTGAAGCAGGGGATAGAACTCACGCTTTGTTAGAGCCATTTTTGCAAAAAACAGATGCAAATTTGTTCAAATTAGCCATTGCAAGGGCTTTTGACACCTATAAACACGCTATTCCTTTTTATAAAGGTAATACCAGATATGCTTTTGACCGTATCATGTGTGAAGTAATGGGTTTTGAACCAGATACTACAAACCTTAAAGACCTACTACCCTTCATTTTAGCGGGTTACTTCTCTGAAACCATTTTTAAAAAAATAATTTAACTTTTAAAATACTTTAAATATGACTCAATTCAAAAATCGTGTATTTGGCTGTGTAATTGTCAAATCTATCAACTCGAACTACAATGCTGATTTTAGCGGTCAGCCCCGTACTTTGCCCAATGGAGTAGTATATGCTACGGATAAGGCATTGAAGTATGCTGTTAAAAATTATATCAAATCCATACATGATTCAAAGCTCTTGTATTTTAAAACTATGAAAAGTGATTTTGTTCCTATGAGTTTGGACGAGGCTTATACTAATGCTTTCCCAAACAGTAGTAAGGAGAAAGAAAGCAAAGCAAGTGTAGCCAAGAACTTATTGAGTTGCTTAGACATTAAATTGTTTGGGGCAACATTTGCCAAAAAGGGCAAGACCAAGGAAGAAAATGTTGCATTATCTATTCACGGACCAACTCAAATCAATCATGGAGTAAATATTTGGAAAGAAAACAATATTTTTTCTGAACAAATTATGTCTCCATTTCGAAACCCTGATGAAAAAAGTGAAGATAAAGAAGCAACCACATTAGGTCGTCAGTCAAAATTACAAGAAGGGCATTACCTACATCACTTTTCCATCAATCCTAAAAACTTGGGTGAAGTAGTAAAACTGGCTGGTGATGAAAGCTTAAACCTGCAAGAAGCTGATATTACTATTCTAAAAGATGCTTTACAAAAAGGGGTTACTTATTATGATTCAGCCGCCAAAGCGGGTTCAGATAATGAGTTTTTGTTGTGGGTGAAACTGAATGAAGACTCTAAAACGGTATTGCCAAACTTCTCTACATTGGTTAAGTTAGATAAGGATTCAAAGGGAAAAATAGAGGTTGACTTAGCTGATTTTACCAGCGTTTTTGAGAAAAATAAAAGTGAAATAGAATCTGTTGAAATTTATTATTTGCCTGAAAGTATATCTATTAAAGACGAACCTACTGAAAAAACCAGTAAATTTGATTTGACATCAGGAACTGAAATAAAATAATCTCCCAAAAGCTCCCCTCCTTCCAAAGGAGGGGCAGGGGTGGTTGTAAAACCCACTAAAACTATGAGCGATTACGAACAAATACACAACCGAAAAGAACTTAAGCAATTTCGTAAGGATTTGCGAAATAATGGTACGCCTTCGGAGGCTACTCTCTGGAAATCCCTACAAAGGAGCCAACTAAAAGGCAGAAAATTCAGGAGGCAACACAGTGTGGGGAATTATATTCTTGACTTTTATTGTCCGTCGGAGAGGCTTTGTATAGAATTGGACGGAAGCCAACATTATACGGAGGCTGGCTTGGCTTATGACCAAGAAAGAACAGACTACCTCAATAGTTTGAATATTCGTGTAGTTAGATTTGAAAATAAAGAAGTGTTTGAGGACTTGGAAGGGGTATTGGAAAGGATATGTGAGAATTTTACCACCCCTAGCCCCTCCTAAAATGGGAGATGAGATTTTACCACCCCTAGCCCCTCCTAAAATAGGAGATGAGATTTTACCACCCCTAGCCCCTCCTAAAATAGGAGATGAGATTTTACCACCCCTAGCCCCTCCTAAAATAGGAGATGAGATTTTACCACCCCTAGCCCCTCCTAAAATAGGAGGGGAATTTTTGGGGAAGAGTATGAACAAAATTTAAGAGTAAAATTATGGAAAAAATTATTTCTGTTGATTTAAAAGCTGATTTTGGTTTTTTGAAAAAACCAGATACCAATGAGCCTATTTATCTTAGCTTCAATATGCTTCATAAACCTGCATTATTGGGAATATTAGGTGCTATTCTTGGTTTAGGTGGTTTTTCTGAGGCAAAAGAGGAAGAATTAAAGCAACCTAAGCAAGGTAAAAAACGAAAAACGATTTTACCAAAATATTTTGAGGAATTAAAGGAGTTAAAAATTGGTATCAAACCACTTCAGGATGAAAATGGGAATTTTCAAAAGACTGTCATCAAATATAGTAATGGCGTAGGTTATGCCAATTTAGACGGTAATTTGATTATATCAGAACAAACTCTTATCAAACCTGCTTATCGTTGTTATTTGTTATTGGAGAATGATAATGAGTTGCATACCCAATTGTACGATTACCTGAAAAACTCAAAAGCTGAATATTTACCTTATTTGGGTAAGAATGATTTTTCTGTTTGGTGGGATAATTTCCAAGAATATGATATTAAATCTTTTAGCTCAACGGAAAAGAGTTTTAAGTTAAGTTCTGTTTTTATCAAAGAGCAAACTTTGAAAGAGGGAGTACAACGTTCCAAAGGTTTTAAGCCAAGACCAACACCAAATAGTAAATTTATGTATTTTGAAAACTTACCTGTTGGGTACAATATAGATTTAATGCAGTATGAATACGAAGCCTTTGCTTACACTGACTGGGAATTACAAAGAGATTATGAAGTAAATGACCTTTATGAACTAACTTCACCTGACAATAAGCATGAAATTATACAACTCTTTTGAAGAACTTGTAGACGAGTGTCCACCTATATCTGATTTCATTAAAAATCACAAAGATTATTTGGCACATACGCCAAAATTGAAGGATCAAGACGCTGAAAAGTTGATAGAGCACATTGAGAAAGTAAATCAATATGCTTTAAAACTAAGCAAAGTTTATTCTTTGGATAAGGTTGTTGATAAGCTTATTTATGCTATAGTTGCTCAACAACCTGAATTCACTAGGCAAAATGATTTAGGTAACTATGTCAAAGGCTTATTTATACGAAGTATTATTTTTCACGATTACGGAAAAGTAAACCCCAATTTCCAACAAAAGAAGATGGAAAACCCTCTTTTTCAATGGGATAATACGATAAAAATAGATAGCCAACATTCTAAACTAAGTGCCTATATTTTTATTCACTATCATTTAAAAGAAATTGCTGAAAGTAACTTTAGTGAGGTAGAGCAAAGTTTTTTATGGGCTTTGGTATTTCTATTCTCTAATCCAATCTTGAAACACCACGCAAGCTACATAGAACACGATATTAGATTTGAAAAAGACATTTTTGATTCTTTGAATAAGTTTTTAATTCATTTCAACGCTGATTTTGAAGATGCGTGGGGTTATTTTCAAGGAGTAGAAAAAAATGAAAATCAAGAAGGACTATTAGATTATTTTGCTCAATATTACCCAACTGATAATTATTTCCCTGTTTTTGCTTTACTAAAACTTAGTTTTTCTTTACTTACCGCATCTGATTATTATGCTACATTTGATTATACCAGTGGAAACAATACTCAGGATTTGGTTTTTGGGGATACTGATTTTGGATTGATTGATAAAGAATTGAAAGAAAAAGCCTTATTCAATTTTTCAAAAAGAGAGTTTTTTGATAAAGAAAATAAAAAAAGAAACTATAATTATGATATGTTTCAATCTTATGAAACATACAAGCAAATGCCTTTTATAGCCTTACAAGAACAAAATAACCAAAATCTTAATCATCTACGCCAAAAATTGACGGTTGAAGTAATCGAAAATTTACGCCAAAACCACCAGAATAATTTATTTTACTTAGAAGCACCTACTGGAGCAGGTAAAACGAATCTTTCTTTGGCTCTTGCTATTGAACTCATGCAATTAGACGAGTCCATGAATAAGATTTTTTATGTGTTCCCTTTTAATACCTTGATTAGCCAAACTTTTAATGCAGTAAAAGAAACATTAGGACTCACCAATAATGACATAGTACAACTTAACTCAAAATCAGGCTTTCACGAAAAAGACACTTCAGGAGAAAAAGATGCTTTGTATGGTAAGAATAAACTCAATTTTATTGATAATCTGTTTATTAACTACCCCATTACGCTTTTTTCACACATCAAGTTTTTTGACATTCTCAAAGCTAATAATAAAGAAACTAACTATATTTTGCACAGACTAACCAATGCAGTTGTGATTATTGATGAGCTACAATCATACAATCCAAAGCATTGGGATAAAGTCATTTTCTTTTTAGCAAATTATGCTAAGTATTTTAATTTAAAAATAGTTTTAATGTCAGCCACTTTACCCAAGATTGATGACTTAGATGAAACCGCCAGAGGTACTATTACTCGTTTAGTAACTAATAAAAATGAATATTTTACTAATCCTAATTTTAAAGGCAGAGTAAATTTTGACTTTACCTTATTAGGTGATGATTGGAAAAGATCAGACCGAGAAACATACTTAGAAAAACTCAAAAATTTTCTTTTTGAAAAGGCAGAAATAAGAGCCATTGAAAATGAAGGCAAGTCAAGTATTATCATTGAGTTTATCAAAAAGAAAAGCGCAGGTGAGTTTTTTAGGTTAGTGGAAAGTGACAACCGTTTTGAAGATTACAAATTATTTTTAGTCTCAGGTGAAATATTAGAGCCAAGAAGAAAAGAAATTATCGATGCTATTAAAGCCAAAACATATTCAAAAGTATTATTGATATCTACTCAAGTGGTGGAAGCAGGAGTTGATATTGATATGGATTTGGGCTTTAAGGATAAATCATTGATAGATAGTGATGAGCAATTGGCTGGGCGAGTAAACCGTAATGCAAGTAAAGCCAACTGCAAAGTTTATATTTTTAACTTGGATAGAGAAGCCGATATTTACGGAAAAGATGATCGCTATAAAAAAACCAGAGATGAAATCGATACTAAAATGTATCAAAATATTTTGGAAACGAAAAACTTTGATTTACTTTATCAAAAAGTAAATCAAAAAATCAATCAAAAAAATGCAAACGAATATGAAGCTGGAAATTTAATGGATTACAAAAATCACTTTAAAGATTTTAAGTTTTACGAAATTCATAAAAATTTTAGATTGATAGAAGAAGCCAATAGTACAGTTTTCGTTCCTTTGCTTATTCCTGCCAAGCATTTTTCCGAAGAAGATGTAAAAACATTCGGATTTTTTAATATTCAATCTGATGATAGAAGTAATATCAATGGTGAAAATGTTTGGAATAAATATACTGAATTGGTAGAATTTAGCCAGAATCGAACTCGTGATTATATCACTAATCAAACTGAAATAAAAAAATTAGCAGGGATAATGTCAAAATTCACCTTTTCAGTGTATGAAAAACAAGCCACAAGTTTAAGAGGATTCTGTAATCAAGACTATGAAGATAAGTATGGTTTTCTCTATCTAATGCGTTGGGAAACTGCAGGTATTTATAGTTATGAAGGCGGCTTAAATATTGATAAATTAGATTGTGATATTTTTTTGTAATTCTCTTGCGACAAACAACTCCAAGCCCTCATTGCAAACAAGCCGTTTGTCGGGGGCTGTCTAATGGCTTTGGATGTCAGCCTTCTGGGCTTCGGCTTTGTTTGTGATTGATTTTCTACCAATATTTCGCACCGATGGTGCTGGGGGTAATCAGTATAGGTGTAGCTAAAATCCTTCAAAGTTTTCAAGACTTTGAAGGGTTGGTTCGTGATTTGGCAAGTGTACACCGTATACAAAAGGTTTCTTTAGAAAATATAAACAATGCTTCTAAAATCAAGGGGCAGTTAGTTCCTTTTGTTCCTTATCATTTGGCGGGTCAGATACAGGCTTTGCCCGAATATTTCACGGATACTTTTCCAAGAAATAATATAGGTACAAAGGCGTATTCTGTCATAGCTTATCAAAATGCAGATTTGCGTACGAATATTACTGCTTATCAGGATGTAATGGGCAAAGGGAAAGTAGTAGATGTTTTTATGCACGAGTTAAGGTTTAATGATTAATCATAGCTCTCTCAAAATCCCCCCTAGAAAGGGAGGCAGGGGGGCAAAACGCTTTGTATCATGAAAATTTATTATAATCCTGCACTTACAGAAAAAGCTCGTTGGCTTAGGAATAATAGTACTCTTTCAGAGGTGCTTTTGTGGAAACACTTGAACAAAGGGCAAATGAAAGGGTATGATTTTCATAGGCAGAAACCCATTGATAATTATATAGTCGATTTCTTTTGCTATGCTTTAAAATTAGTCATAGAAATTGACGGAAGTAGTCATATTGGTAAGGAGGAATATGATGCAGAAAGGCAAGCTAAATTGGAGGATTTGGGTTTGCATTTTCTACGTTTTGACGATTTGGAGGTGAAAACGGATATTGATCATGTATTGATGTGCATCGAGGAATGGATAAATGATGTTGAGCAGAAAGGTACACCCCCCTGCCCCCCTTGTTAGGGGGATTTTTACTGTGCAATAGGTGCATCTTGCGTTTCCTTGTTAGGGGGGATTTTTACTGTGCAATAGGTGCATCTCAGTAATAGGGTACAACAGGCGCAAGAAGTTTATCAAACCTTAGCTAAAGATGCTAAGGTAAAATCGGTTTTATTACATGGTGGTTTTTGTGGGGCAGACCGTAATGAACACGAACAAACTTTACTCAAAGCTGAGAAAAATGAAGATAGTGCTAGATAAAAAATCTCAAAAGATCAAAACCTATGAAAACAACATTTAACAAGCTGTACCCTACCCTTATCTCATCTATTGGATGGCAACAACAAGGTCGCTCGAAGCGACCTTGTCGTTTGGATAGGAGGGGAGTTTTTACCACCCCTAGCCCTTCCTAAAATAGGAAGGGAGTTTTTAGTGCATTGAACAATTAAACTGATGCTATAAAAAATGATTACGGCTACTCACATCAACTACTACCATATCTGCCATCGGAAGCTTTGGCTTTTTGACCGAGGCATTCAGATGGAGCATAACTCTGAGGCGGTCTATGAAGGAAAACTCGTTGGCGAATTTAGCTATCCGCAACGCGCCGAACGCTACACGGAACTTGCCCTCGAGGGGATTAAGATCGATTATTATGACCCGCATAAAAATATCGTACACGAAATCAAAAAATCCGACAAACAAGAGCCTGCCCACGAAGCACAGGTCTGTTATTATCTCTATGTACTGGAAAAACACGGCATCCTGGGGGCAAGCGGTATCCTGGAATATCCACGCCTACGCAAAACTGTGAACATCCCCGCCCTCAACGAAGAAAAACGCATCGAGGTGCGGCAATGGATCGCTGAAATTGAGCAAATCCTACAACAGGAGCTTTGCCCGCCGAAAATCAAGGCGAAAATCTGTAAAACGTGTAGCTATCACGATCTCTGTTATGCTGGGTGAATGTAGTCCATAGTCGGTAGTCCATAGTCGGTAGTCCATAGTCCATAGTCCATAGTCCATAGTCGGTAGTCATTAGTTTGTAGTCCATTATCCATTATAATCTGATAATAAATACTCGAGAAAATGAAAAAGACGAAGTATATTTTTAGTTCGGGGCGGCTAGAGCGTAAAGACAATACGCTAAAATTCACGCCCGTAGACCCCGAGGGCACAAAAGGTGGTGCATCATACCTGCCCGTCGTTGAGCTGGAGACGCTCTACTTCTTCGGGAGTATAGATGCAAACAGCAATTTGTATACGTTTTTGGGGCAAAACCAGATTGATGTGCATTTTTTTGATTATTACGAAAACTACCAGGGCTCTTTTATGCCTAAGGAGCAACTGCTTTCGGGGGAGTTGGTCATTCGGCAGAGTCAGGCTTATACCGACAAAAAGCACCGCTTGAGGCTGGCACGTGCTTTTGTATACGGTGCTGTGGGGAATATACAAAAAAATCTCCGCTATTATGAAAGGCGTGAAAAACCTCTGACCGACTTTATCAGCACTATTGAAAAGCTCGAGGAGCAGTTGGAAGCTGCTGCCGACATCTCGGCACTTATGGGGCTTGAAGGGAACATTCGCCAGACGTACTATCAGGCTTTTGACCATATTCTGGAGGGCTTTGAGATGGGCAATCGCTCTAGGCAGCCTCCCTCGAATGAGGTCAATGCTTTGATTTCTTTTGGCAATTCGCTTTGTTATACCCTTTGTATGAATGCCATCTATCATACCCAGCTTAACCCTACGATTAGTTTTTTGCACCAGCCGGGTCGTCGCCGTTATTCGTTGGCTTTGGATCTGGCAGAGGTATTCAAACCTATCTTGGTGGATAAGGTGATTTTTACGGTTTTGAATCGTAAGATAGTGCAGAAAGAGCATTTTGAGAGAAAGATGGAGGGTTGTTTTTTGAAAGAGAACGGTCGTAAAAAGTTTATAGAAGTATGGCAAGAAAAGCTCAAGGAGACCTTCAAACATCCTGAACTCAAGAAAAGCATCAGTTATAAGCACCTGATCAAGGTGGAGTGTTATAAGCTGATCAATGATTTGTTGGGTATAGAGACGTATAAGCCCTTTAAAATGAGGTGGTAGTTGAGAATTAAGAATGGTGAATGGATAATTGAGAATGGTGAATGACTTGTAGCGTTGGTGGCTCGCCGAAGCAAATCACATTGATGCTTGATCATGGAGAATTATGAGTAAGTTATATATTAAATTCGGAGTTTGGAGAAACGCTTATTTATTAAAAGTATGTATGTAATTGCGGTATATGATGTGGGAGAAAAGCGGGTGGCTAAGATGCTTAAGCTTTGCCGTAGGTATTTGAACTGGATTCAAAACTCGGTATTTGAGGGAGAGATCAGTGAGGCTGTCCTTCAGGAGTTTCTTTTGAAGGCCAAAGATCTGATGGAGCGTAAGGAAGATAGTTTGATTATTTTTAAGAGTAGGCACGAGCGTTGGCTGGAAAAGGAGGTGATAGGGCTAGAGAAAAATCCTTTGGGGGATATTTTATGAGCTTAGTTTGTTGTAAATCAATCAATTGGATGATGGGTGCTTTGTCGCTCAGCCTACAAAAGCTAAAAATAAGAGAAGTTGGCTTTAGGGAAAAACCTAAAGCCTTGATTGATAGTCTATTGCCTGCTTGTCGCTTATCGGGTAAAATCTTTGTAATGGACATAGACAATATTTTTAAGTTTTTTTTGCTTGGGAAGCTTGCTTTTTTGCTGAATTATGGGCATTTTGGAGGAGTTATGTACGGGGCTTTAATTGAACTATCGTAGAATTGAAACGACTACAAATACGACAGAAGCTATGGATTAAAAGTTGCTTTAATTGAACTATCGTAGAATTGAAACGCAAATCCCGTTTGCGGCTTTCATCTGGAATATGATTGCTTTAATTGAACTATCGTAGAATTGAAACAGCTGATGATGATATTGATCACGACTGCCTGTAGAGGCTTTAATTGAACTATCGTAGAATTGAAACTCTTGTCATTGCCTCAGAAAATCGAACTATCAATTGCTTTAATTGAACTATCGTAGAATTGAAACCTATGCGAGCGTTGGTTTTTTCTCTGTCTATATATCGCTTTAATTGAACTATCGTAGAATTGAAACGAAGAAAGGCTTCGACTTTGAGCATTTTTTTTCGGTGCTTTAATTGAACTATCGTAGAATTGAAACATTGGAATTTTGAGATTACCGCAGATCCGAAGGCTGCTTTAATTGAACTATCGTAGAATTGAAACGACGATTTTATTGGAGTGAATGAGTTTTGGCAGGCGCTTTAATTGAACTATCGTAGAATTGAAACGGCACAAGGCAAGACGACAACAGAATTCTGTTGATGCTTTAATTGAACTATCGTAGAATTGAAACATTTCATCATATTCGCTGACTGTGTTGGGTGCTTCTGCTTTAATTGAACTATCGTAGAATTGAAACACGATTTTCAGAAGTCCGTCTGTGTCTTTCCCGAGTGCTTTAATTGAACTATCGTAGAATTGAAACATGTGCTCAGTGCAAATTCGCACTTTGTACGAAAATGCTTTAATTGAACTATCGTAGAATTGAAACGGAACTCGAGGAAATGCAAGAAAAACTGGAGGAGCAGCTTTAATTGAACTATCGTAGAATTGAAACTGAATTTACTTTCGCAGATGGCCCGGAGCTGGATCTGCTTTAATTGAACTATCGTAGAATTGAAACATGCTATTCACGATGATGGGCAGCTTCAAGACTGCTGCTTTAATTGAACTATCGTAGAATTGAAACGGGCAAGTCATAGATTATGATGACGAGAACACAACTGCTTTAATTGAACTATCGTAGAATTGAAACAAGAAATCGAATCGCTCCCTAGATATTATTATGGTCGCTTTAATTGAACTATCGTAGAATTGAAACATTTGGTAAATTCAAAATTCCCAATGCCGTTTATACAGCTTTAATTGAACTATCGTAGAATTGAAACGTTATCGATTTTAATCGGCAAAAGACTCATACACAAGCTTTAATTGAACTATCGTAGAATTGAAACATTGCATACCTACCACAGGATGCTGAAAGCCAAGCAGCTTTAATTGAACTATCGTAGAATTGAAACCACAAGCCGTTTTATCAATGGGTGGTAGTGGTGGTTGCTTTAATTGAACTATCGTAGAATTGAAACATTATTTCTTGTTGCCCAGTCACTTCATTTTTCCCCAGCTTTAATTGAACTATCGTAGAATTGAAACTCTTGAGTACTTAAGCTACGATGACGGAGACGGATTGCTTTAATTGAACTATCGTAGAATTGAAACGATTATCATCAGTGCCTTTCACGTGCCCTAAAAATAGCTTTAATTGAACTATCGTAGAATTGAAACAGATTATCTATTGTCTCTTTTGATTGGCTTTTTATAGCTTTAATTGAACTATCGTAGAATTGAAACCCTTTATTTCCGTATTGGATTTGCTTGCTATCGAGGGCTTTAATTGAACTATCGTAGAATTGAAACCAATTTGCACAATCAATTGAAAGTGACTGAACCAAAGCTTTAATTGAACTATCGTAGAATTGAAACAATAATTGATGAAAGCCAGGGAGGCGGTGCTTGGGGGGCTTTAATTGAACTATCGTAGAATTGAAACGACGAATTGAATATTAGCCGTGCAAGTAACATTGCAAGCTTTAATTGAACTATCGTAGAATTGAAACAAATAAATAAAAATTATTTCGGTTAATTTAACTATTGCTTTAATTGAACTATCGTAGAATTGAAACATATTTGGTTTGTGATTGGTTTTTTCAATCTCAATAATGCTTTAATTGAACTATCGTAGAATTGAAACTCTTTCATTTCTTCAACCTCAATTATTTTTTCAGGAGCTTTAATTGAACTATCGTAGAATTGAAACGCATCAATCAAGTGGGATTTTTCGGAGATTACGGATGCTTTAATTGAACTATCGTAGAATTGAAACTTCAAACTCAATTTTGTCAATGATTTTATTTAGTATGCTTTAATTGAACTATCGTAGAATTGAAACCTCCAACGCCTCCGGGATGAACCTAAGCGGCACCAGCGCTTTAATTGAACTATCGTAGAATTGAAACATACATCGAGCCAACAAACCCAAACTCAAGTGCCTGGGCTTTAATTGAACTATCGTAGAATTGAAACCTGGGAACTATTACACCATAGGCACATCAGGAGGAGCTTTAATTGAACTATCGTAGAATTGAAACACTATTTTCAAGAAAAAGATCATTGAAAACTACCTGCTTTAATTGAACTATCGTAGAATTGAAACCTTGAAATAGCTCCATCTTGCTTTGCAGCGTCCTCTGCTTTAATTGAACTATCGTAGAATTGAAACAAATTTTTGCCTCAAACAACTATTGAGGAAATAGAAGCTTTAATTGAACTATCGTAGAATTGAAACTGGATTAATCCTTGCAGCCCTCCCAACTTGTTGCAGCTTTAATTGAACTATCGTAGAATTGAAACTTTTTTCTTTTGTTTCACTCATAAAATTCATATTTTGCTTTAATTGAACTATCGTAGAATTGAAACTATGATGACGGTTATGTATTGGCCGGTGTAGACAGTGCTTTAATTGAACTATCGTAGAATTGAAACTTCAAAAAATCAAACTTGCAAATAATTAAAAAACAAAGCTTTAATTGAACTATCGTAGAATTGAAACGTACAATTATCAAATCTTAACCACCTTTGATTATTTGCTTTAATTGAACTATCGTAGAATTGAAACAACTGAAGACCTGCCAAACAAGATATTGAAGCTACAGCTTTAATTGAACTATCGTAGAATTGAAACGCTATTTTACATCCTTCATATCCCTGGCAATTTTTAGCTTTAATTGAACTATCGTAGAATTGAAACGTAGATGTATAAATCATCATTCCAAAA
>JANRIC010000169.1:0-39934 GCA_033765345.1 Microscillaceae bacterium | reverse complement strand
GCAGGCATTTCCGTGTATTGAGCAGGCATTTCCGTGTATTGAGCAGGCATTTCCGTGTATTGAGCAGGCATTTCCGTGTATTGAGCAGGCATTTCCGTGTATTGAGCAGGCATTTCCGTGTATTGAGCAGGCATTTTTTAGGTAAAACCACATAAATTATATGTTAGAAAGCACACAAACTGTATTCAGTATGGTTGCGCGAACAGGGTTCAGGATTTTGCGCAGCTTGGTGTTTATTATGGGCTTGGCCGTCTTGCTCAACTGGAGTTTTGTAGTCGTGTACCCTTTTGTAGGCAAAAATATCTACCTAGAGTTTTGGGCGATGATGCTCTTGGTGATTGCCGTATTTGGCTTGTTGATTCCATATATCTATTATCTAACTTCTTTGCGCTTTTTACCTCAGATTGCTTTGAGCCATCTTTATCAGGCCAATGCCCGTTTGATTTTTGAATACATGGTGCATAAGGTTTTTGAACAGCGCGAAGAAATCAAAGTAGAGGAATTTGTAGAAAAGCTCCAATCCAAGCAGCTAGGCGGGCCTATGATTCGCTGGGTCTACGGTTTTTTACTCAAAAAAGCCCCTTGGCTTGAAGTAATCCAGGAAATCAGTCAGGAAGTAGCACTCAAGCGCGAAAATACCAACCAAATTGTAGATCGCCTGGAAGCCAAAAGCGACGAACTCATCCCTTTAGATATGCTGAAAGCAGGTTATGGCTGGTTTTATTTCTATTTGTTGCTGAATGGAGGGCTGATGGTGGGGTTTGTGTATTTTGTTTAGTCTTAGTCACATGGCTATTGGGTTTTAGGTCTTGGCTATTAGGTTTTTGCCTTGATTTAAGAGGCAATTTAGCATAAAAAAACCTCCCAATACCCAATACCTTGCACCTAATCCCTATATTTATTAGATTTTTGTTGATTAATTTGATTTAGTAAACTCAAGTATGCAAAAAAAATACACCCTCAATCAGCTCAGAGGAGCTATCTTTGGACTTGCCACCGGTGATGCGCTGGGCGTTCCTGTAGAATTTAGAAGCCGAGAATATCTCAATGAAAACCCTGTGAAAGCCATGATCGGTTACGGCTCTCACAATCAGCCGCCAGGTACATGGTCGGATGATAGCTCTCTTGCTCTTTGTCTGTTAGATAGTTTATGCAAAGGGTACGATTTGGCAGCCATCGGTCAGTCATTTGTACAATGGTTTTATCAAAATCTCTGGACACCTCACGGTAGGGCATTTGACATTGGCAATACCACCCGTGACTCGATTCGAAATCTCAAACTGGGTGTAGACCCACAACTGGCAGGGATGGATCGCCCCGAAAACAACGGCAACGGCTCCCTGATGCGGATTTTACCTATGGCTTTTCAGATTATGGAATTGCCGATTGAAGAGCGATATCGATATATTAAGGAAGTATCATCTTTGACACATCGCCATATCATTGCTATTATGGCCTGTTTTATTTATGTGGAATATGCCATTTTACTGATTGAGGGTTTGGACAAAAGGGCTGCTTATTTAAAAATGCAGGAAACCGTAAAAAACTTTATAGAGGATAAGGCAGAATTTGGAGGTTATGGAGAAGCATTTCAATACATACTCAACCAGGACATCAGCCAGTTGAACGAACAATTAATCCACTCAAGCGGCTATGTGCTCCATACTTTGGAGGCTGCTTTGTGGTGTTTTTTGAAATATGATTCCTATTCGGAGATTGCACTCAAAGCCGTCAACCTGGGAGAAGATACCGACACCACCGGAGCCGTTGCAGGCGGGTTGGCAGGTTTGTATTACGGCTATGAAAAAATTCCCTCAGACTGGATTATTCATCTGGCCAGAGAGCAGGATATTGATGCACTTTGTGAGCTGTATTTTGAGAAGGGAGGGTTTTGAATTTCTGAGCATCGTTTGGTTTTCAAAATGCCTCTCGATCTGAAAAATGCTTTAAAAATACCAAGATTAACCAAAATCAACGGTCAATCACTTTTTAGCCAATCTGAAAAATTTTCGGGGTTAATCGCTTTAAATTCAGCGTTTGTATATGTATTCGCCCAGGTTGTGGGAGCATTCACATTTTTATTCACATTCCACTTAAAATCATAGCCATATAATTTTCCGTCTCGCTCCTCGACCCAGTCAATTTCCTGTTGGTCATAGGTTCTCCAAAAATAATTATTGACAATCATACGGTTATACCTTTGAGATTTGATTCTTTCACTGATGGCATAATTCTCCCATAGTTGACCAATATCATTTCGTGATTCGATGGGATTCAGATTTGCAATAATTAAATTTCTAAGACCATTATCATAGAAATACCATTTACTATTCTTGGTGATTTCCTTTCTTAGGTTCCTGCTAAATCCTCCCAACTTATGCAATACAAATACTTTGGATAATAAATCCAGGTATTTTTCAATGGTATTTTTACTCATACCCAATTGTTTGCCCAGTTCTTGATAAGACACTTCGCTTCCTACCTGAAATGCAACCAACCTCAATAAATTCAGAATTTTATCGGAATTACGAATATTTTCAAAAGCAAGTATATCCTTGAGTAAATAAGAATTGACGATTTCTTTCAAATAATCTGCCTTGTCATTTTTAGATTGAATGTGAACCAATTCCGGGTAATTCCCATAAATCAATCTCTCTCTGATTCCATCCTGTTTTTCAATCGTATTTTCAATTTGATTATATTCACTTTCCGAAAGTGGAAATAAGTGAAAAGTTTTTTTTCTTCCAGTGAGGGGTTCACCGGTGTATTTATCTATGTCAAATGCGGATGAGCCAGTTACAAGTATTTTTAAACCCTCAATTTCATCAATCATCAATTTAAGTATATTTCCAATTTCAGGGATTTTTTGAGCTTCGTCAATAATGAGTACTTTTTTGCCTTCCAGGAGATTTTTGTATTGTTGAGTACTTCTTCTGGATAAAACTTCCAATACCGAAAAATCCTCTCCATTAAGCAGGAGATAAGGTTCATTCAAGTTGTCAATGAGTTTTTTGATGAGGACAGTTTTCCCTACCCTTCGAGGTCCGAGAAGTACCAATACTTTTTGAGGAATTAGGTTTTGGAGGATTTGTCGCTCAATTTCTCTATCAATTAGCTTCATTTGCGTCACTTTATTGACGCAATTTAGCTAAATTGCGTCAATTCATCAACTGAATTTATCTACGCCTCCCTAAAGCGCAGGCATTGACATTATTTATAAGCAATATTTTGAAAAAAGAAAATTTTAAATCTTATCCGAAGTATCTATCTTCGCAAAAGGTCTTTGAAGATGCTTTAAAACACCACAATCCATCAAGAAAATCACATAAATCAAAGTCATGGACTTAGTAGACGAATTCAATGCCTATCGCGCCCAAATGAACGAGCGTATTATGGCTTCCGATAACAAGATCATCAAACGTATTTTTAACCTCGATACCAATGCCTATCAAGAGGGTACACTTGACATCAAAACCAAGGAAATGCTTGGGCTTGCCTGCTCTATGGTGCTACGTTGTGATGATTGCGTAAAATATCATTTGGGTACCTGCCACGAATTAGGCCTTACTACGGCAGAAATTCAAGAGGTATTCTCGATCGCAACTTTGATCGGCGGAACGATTGTTGTGCCTCATTTACGACGTGCCGTAGAATATTGGGATGCACTGCAAGTCAAACAATCATCAAACACGTAAATTTATGAAACAAGACGATCCCGAGCTTAACCAAACCTGGGAACAACTGTTGGATAAATTAGAAGAAATCATAGGAAAAAGACCAGCTGATTTAAATGCTGTTTTATTTCTGATTGGTGTTCAGGAACTAGGGCAGGGTCTAAGGGTATTTTCCAAAGAGCAAAAGCAAGACCTGATGCACATAGCCATTTGTCGGATTTTGAGTAAAATTGGTATTTATGAGCTTGAAGGACTTGACCAAGACGGCTGGCCGCATTGGAAACTTGTCAATAAATTGCCCCATGTCAATATCCTTAGCCAGGAAAGTCTGCTCAAAGCCTATACCATCGAATATTTTGAAGACGAAGGAATTTTGTAATAAAACCCAATAAACCAAGTAGACAATCCATGAAGGTAATTTCTTATAATGTAAACGGCATTCGATCTGCCATCAAAAAAGAACTGGTGGCGTGGCTCAAAGCAGCAAATGCTGATGTGGTTTGCTTCCAAGAAACCAAAGCACTTAAAGCGCAAGTACCTTTGGCATTATTTGAAGACCTGGGCTATGAAACCTACTGGAACTCTGCCGAGAAAAAAGGGTATAGCGGCGTAGCGATTTTCACCAAAATTAAACCTCAAGGGCTTGTTTATGGTTATGGAGAAGGGAGTGATTTGGCTGACCCTGAAGGGAGACTTCTGCGAGCAGATTTTGAAAATATTTCGGTGATGAGCGTGTATGTTCCCTCCGGCTCTAGCGGCGGCATACGTCAGGATTTCAAAATGCAATGGATGAATCAGTTTTATGATTATATCAGCCGATTATTGCAGGAAAAGCCAAATCTGTTGATCTGCGGAGATTATAATATTTGTCACAAACCAATTGATATTCATAATCCACAGGCAAACGCCAAAAGTTCAGGATTTCTGCCCGAAGAGCGTGAATGGCTTTCTAAATTTATGGAGTTGGGTTTTATAGATACTTTCCGCTTTTTCAATCAGGAGCCGCATCAGTACACTTGGTGGAGTTCTCGGTCTAATGCAAGGGAAAAAAATCTGGGTTGGCGCATTGATTATCACCTGATTACCCAAAACCTAGAAGAAAGACTCAAACGCGCACTAATTCTCAATGAAGCCAAACATTCGGATCATTGTCCGATTCTAGTAGAGGTAGAATAAGTGGGGTTGATCTGTGAAGAAAGCCATTTGGTCGATAATTGCAGAAATTCAAGGATTTTAACAGGGAATATCCCTAAGAAACCTTTTAAATTTCATCTGAAAAAGATATATTTGAGTTATGTTTAAAATAAAACCATTATGGAGAAACAACATTCCGCCAATAACCTTCTAAGTGCTTTACACCAGTACAAACAAAAGTACTACACCAATCTACTCCTTAAAGGAATATTGATTGCAGGTGCTTTGTTTTTGGCTATTTACATTTCTCTCAATACCCTAGAGTATTTGGGGCGATTTAATTCAGTGGTTCGAACCGTTTTGTTTTTCTCATTTGTGGTATTTATTTCTACCACCCTTTTTTACTGGGTTTTTATTCCCATTTCCCGATTGCTCAAAATCAATCGCCAACTCAGCGACGAAGAGGCTGCTCTTCAAATCGGACATTATTTCCCCGACATCAATGATAAGCTGCTTAACACCATTCAGTTGAATAATACTTCTGACCCCAACAACTCGCTCTTGATGGCCAGCATTGCCCAACGTACAAGGGAGTTGAGTATTTTTAAATTTACAGAAGCCATTGATCTCAGCGAAAACCGCCGCTATCTCAAATATATTCTGATTCCGCTTGTGTTATTGATTTCAATTTTTGTGATTTCACCAAGCTTTTTCAGCGAATTATTCACGAAGAGTTCGGTGCGTTTGCTCAATTATAGCCGCGAATTTGTAGACCCTGCACCTTTTACATTCAACTTAGAAAATAAAAAACTTCAGGCTTTTAAAAATGAAGATTTTGAAGTAGTGTTAAGCCTCAACGGCCGCGCCATCCCTTCCGAAGTATTTCTGATCGCTGGCGAACGCCGCTACAAAGTGAATCCAGACGAAAAAGGAAAATACCTCTATACTTTCCCTAAGATTCAAAAGCCTGTTGATTTTTATTTTGAAGCGGCAGGATTTAGCTCGATCGGTTATCAGATTGAAGTCATAGAGCGCCCCAGTCTGCTTTCATTTAATGCCTATCTGAGTTATCCTGCTTACTTAGGCAAACCCAATGAAAAATGGGATAATGTCGGCAATCTGGTTGTTCCTGAAGGTACACAGATTCAATGGAGGTTTAATACCAATCAAACCGATAAGTTATTGCTTCTTTTTAATCAAGGAAAAGATACCGTGGAAGTCCGCAAAAAGGGAGAGAAAACGTTTGAATACCTCAGAAGCGTTCGGAATTCTCAGTCTTATCAAGTACGCCTCAAGAATAAATACAGCTACAACAAAGAAGAAATCAACTATTATGTCAATGTAATTCCTGATAAATTCCCCAATATCTCGGTGCAGGAATACCAGGATACCGCTACGTATAGCTTTTTAAGCGTAGGAGGAAGTATCTCGGACGATTATGGCTTCAGTCGCCTACAACTCTTTTATAAAATTTCTAGAAAAAATAACCCCGGACAGTTCAAAAGCATTCCGATTCCTGTAAGCCCGGATCAATCTATCCAAAATTATTATTATCAGTTGGATTTGAGCCAATTGCAATTGCAGCCCGGAGATAAAATTGATTATTATGCCCAAGTTTGGGACAATGACGGCGTAAACGGTGCCAAAAGTGCCAAAACCTCCCCCAGACAGTTTAAAATCCCTTCCCAAGAAGAATTGGAAGAAGAAATTGACGAGTCTGTCGATAAAGCTGAAAACCAAATTGATAATACCCTGCAAAAAGCCCAAAAACTCCAGAATGATATTAAAAACCTGGAAAATAAGCTCTTAAATAAAAATCAACTCGACTACCAGGATAAAAAACAAGCCGAAGATATCCTCAAAAGAAGAGACGAGCTTTCTGATGAAATCAAAAAACTTCAGGAACAAAACGCACTCCTGAATCAAAAACAAGAACGCTTCTTTGAAAACAGCGAACGAGTCCAGGAAAAAATAGACCAACTTAAAAATCTGATGGATCAGCTCTTGGATGAGGAAACCAAAAAACTCTATGAAGAACTCCAAAAACTTTTGGAGCAAAACCGAAATAATGATGCCGTCTTGGACAAACTAAAAGATATAGAAGAAAAAGAACAAACCCTTGAAAAAGAACTCGAAAGAGCCCTCGAGATGTTCAAACAACTGCAATTTGAGCAAAAACTCGAACAAACCGTCGAAAACCTCCAAGACTTAGCCAAAGAACAAAAAGAACTGGCCAAAGAAAATCTCAACGAAGATAAAAAAGAAGGAAAAGATAAAGAAAACTCCAAGGAAAACCAAAAAGATAATCAGAATAAAGACGGAAAAGAAGATCAAGAAAATAAAGACGGAAAAGAAAACGAAAACCAGGAAGGAAAAGAAAATCAAAAGGACAATCAATCTCCCGAAGAAAAACAAAAAGAACTAAACGAAAAATTTGAAGATATCAAAGAAGACCTCAAAGAACTGGAGGAAATGGACCAAGACCTTGAAAACCCCAACGGAATGGAAGAAAACAACGAACAAATGCAAGGTGAACAAAAAGAACTCTCCGAAAAACTCCAGAAAATCTTAGAGCAACTTCAAAAAAATCAAAATAAAAAAGCAGGCGATGAACAAAAAGATGCCGGACAAAAAATGCAAAAAATGGCCGAACAACTCGGCGAAATGCAGTCAGGCATGGAAATGGAAATGATGATGGAAAACATGGACGACCTCCGGGCAATCCTCGAGAATCTTGTCACGCTTTCTTTTGATCAAGAAGAGCTTATGAAAGAATTTCGTAAAGTCAACCTCTCCGACCCCCGATTCATCACCCTGGCACAACAACAACTCAAACTCCGAGATGATGCCAAAATCATTGAAGATAGCCTCACCGCTCTTTCCAAACGAGTCTTCCAGATTCAGTCCTTCGTCACCCGAGAGCTTACTTCTATGAAAGGATATATGGATGAAAGCTCCGACCTGATCAAACAACGCAAACTCGGCAATGCTACCGCACAACAACAATTTGCCATGACCTCCATGAACAACCTCGCCCTGATGCTCAATGACGTTCTTTCGCAAATGCAACAAGCCATGCAAAATGCCATGGCTATGCCGCAAAATGGAAAAGGAAAACCCCAAAATTCACCCAGTTTGAGTAAATTACAGCAGGGCTTGAACCAAAAAATCCAGGAATTGAAAAAAAGTGGCAAATCAGGTCGAGAACTTTCCGAAGAATTAGCTAGATTAGCCGCCGAACAACAAAGAATCCGACAAACCCTCCGTGAATTGGAAAAAATGATGGGTGGAGACAAAGAGGGTAAAGAACAACTCAGCAAGCAAATCCAGGAACTCATGAAGCAAATGGAAAAAAATGAAGAAGACCTGGTCAATAAAAAACTGGAAAATATCACTCAAGAACGCCAAAAAGAAATAGAAACACGCTTGCTCGAATCGGAAAAAGCCGTCAAAGAACGTGGCGAAGAAGAAGAACGTAAATCAGAAGTCGCAAAGAAAAAACAAAAACAGATTCCACCTGGACTGAATCAATATTTTAAAAATAAGGAAAAACAAATAGAGCTGCTCAAAACCATACCCCCAGCTTTATCTCCTTATTATAAAAAAGAAGTAGATGAATATTTTGAGAAAATCGATAAATAAATTACACAGACATAATGAAACTGTTAAAGCTAAAAATACCCTCCTTGATGGAAAACATCAGGATAGTGGAAAGTTTCATAGATAATGCCAAAGAAAAGCATAATATTGACGATGACATTTATGGGAATATCATGATTGCTGTAACCGAATCTGTCAACAATGCCATCAAACACGGTAACAAGGAAGACGAGAAGAAAAATGTCGAACTTGCCATGGAACTAGGAGATGATCGTGTACGGTTTTGGATCAAAGACGAAGGAAAAGGTTTCGACTTTCGAAACCTGGCAGACCCTACTGCCCCCGAAAACTTAGACAAACCCGGTGGAAGAGGTATTTTTCTGATGAAACACCTCTCAGATGAAATTATCTTCCACGAAAATGGAACCAGCGTAGAACTCATATTTTACGTGCAGTAATTACATTGGAAATTATTCTTCTACCTTTTTACATCTCTTATGGGTGAAATCAATTTCTTCACCGAATCCATCGAGTTTACTCTCCCTCATCCGGAAGCAATAATCAACTGGATTTTAAAAACCATAAAATCCGAAGAAGGATTTTGTGAATCATTGAACATCATCTTCTGTGATGATGCCTATCTCATCGAGCTTAATCGCCAGTATCTACAACACGATACATTCACAGACATCATCACCTTTGACCATTCCGAAGGAAACGCCATCGAGGGAGATATTTTTATCAGCATAGAACGCGTCCAGGAAAACGCCCAAAAATTTGAAGTCACTTTTGAAAACGAACTTCACCGCGTCATTATTCACGGCGTACTACACCTACTTGGCTATGGTGACAAAAGCCCCGCAGAAAAACAACAAATGCGTGCTCTGGAAGACCAATATTTGAGTTTGCTGATTGTTTAGAAGTTTTGTATCACTCTTGACAAGGAAATAAACGCAAGGATTGCATTTATTGGGATGTTCGGTAGGCATAATTGTAAGAAAAACCTGAACCGCCCAACAGCAATTTATTTCACAAATGCTTTTTTATTTTTTTGTACCTTTGTAGAAAACAAAAAGTCATGAGCCGAAAACTAATTCGTTTTGATTGAGCGATGAAAAAAATGCTTCGTCACAAAGCCAATTTTGATATTTTAGAGGGCTTTCTGAGCGAGTTACTTCATCTCGACGTAACGATCGAAAGCATCTTGGAAAGTGAAGGCAACAAACAAGACGAATACGATAAATACAATCGAGTGGATATTTTGGTGAAAAGCCAACATGATGAATTGATGCTGGTAGAAGTACAAAATGATTCAGAAATTGACTACTTCCAGCGAATCTTATACGGCGTATCCAAATTGGTCACTGAATACATCAAAGAAGGCGAGCCTTATGGCACAATCAAAAAAATTTACTCTATTAATATCGTTTATTTTGGTTTAGGGCAAGGCAAAGATTATGTCTTCATATTTTTTATCCAGTGATCTAAACAAAGCCCTGGCTTTTAGACTAGCCGAATAAGAAAGATAAAAACCCAAACCCATAAATCCCAAGAAAACAACCAAAATGATTCCCCAAAAAGACATGTAATAAACGGTTTAAACGGTAATTTTTATGACCTTGATTTACAAGGATTTTCCAAATCTTTGAGATTTGGAAAATCTCCCTTATACCAAAACGGATATTCCCTCATAAAACGCTGCTATTTCTTCCAAAATACTCAGAATAGCCACAGGTTGATTGGCTTCTACGAGTCTTTGGCGAAAGTTTTTAAAATCGCGAAAACCCCGGAAATAGTTGGTATAATGGCGACGCATTTCAAAAACGCCTCTTTTTTCACCTTTCCATTCTATGGATTTGAGCAGGTGAGTTTCACAGGCCTCGATACGTTGTCGGAGACTGGGCGGCGACAGTTTCTGTCCGGTAGCGAAATAGTGCTTGATTTCTTCAAAAATCCAGGGGTGGCCAATGCTGGCACGGCCGATCATGATACCATCTACGCCGTATTTTTGGCGGTATTCTAAGGCTTTTTCAGGAGAATCTACATCTCCGTTGCCAAAGATTGGAATGTGTATGTCTGCCTGATTCTTCACCTCTGCAATATAGCTCCAGTCGGCTTCGCCCTTGTACATTTGCTTGCGGGTGCGCCCGTGGATGGTAAGAGCCTGAATACCCACATCCTGAAGGCGTTTGGCCACTTCAATGATTTTGATGGAGTTTTCATCCCAACCCAGGCGGGTTTTGACGGTTACGGGGATCTTGACCTGCTTGACGATCTCTGCGGTCATTCTCTGCATCTTGGGCAAATCCTGTAAAATACCTGCCCCAGCCCCTTTGCAGGCTACTTTCTTGACGGGGCAGCCGTAGTTGATGTCTAGCACTTCGGGTCCGGCTTCTTCGGCGATGGCTGCTGCCTGGCGCATGGGTTCTATCTCGGCACCAAAGATTTGGATACCTATGGGGCGTTCGTAATCATAGATATCGAGCTTCTCGAGACTTTTGGCGGCATCACGGATGAGCCCGTCAGCAGCGATAAACTCGGTATACATCATATCCGCGCCGTGTTGCTTGCATAAGGCACGGAATGGAGGATCACTTACATCTTCCATGGGAGCGAGTAAAAGCGGAAACTCTCCCAGTTCTACATTTCCAATTTTAACCACGGTTTATATATCAAATTGTGTGAAACGCTTACAAAATTACAAATTCTGCCCTTATTTTCAGGCATATTCTCAAAGAACTATAAACAATTTACCATTATGATTTAATTTTGTTTTCTAATTTTGAACCAAGCATGAATTATCCGATCAAAAGACATTCATTCAGTAAAGGTATTTCTAACAGCCTGATCATCATTGGCTTTTTTTTGATAGGTGTTGCGGTTGCCTTTTTACTGGTTCCGCTGCCTTTATTATTTATTTTTAATATTTCTTTTGAAGCAAAAGCCTTGACCGAATTTCTCCAAATCGATACCCTGATGGAAAGCAACTATGGGCGTTTGGTATTGTTGTACATCCAAGGTTTTACAGCATTAGGGGGTTTTGTGCTGAGTTCATATTTGTATTTACGTTTCTTTAGTCGCGAAAAGTTAAGTGATCTGAGTCCAGTCCCGGTAAAAGGGTTATTGGTCTGGGTTCTGGTTGTAGTGATTACGCTTTGTGTGATGCCCTTTACGTCTTGGTTGATCGAGTGGAATTCAAAGCTTCATTTTCCGGCATTCTTATCGGAGTTGGAGCAATGGGCACTCAAAAAAGAGCAGGAATTACAGGTATTGACCATTTATCTTACTTCATTTAAGGATTTGGGAGAGTTTTTAGTAGGCCTTTTGGTGATTGCGCTGATCCCTGCTATTGGCGAAGAATTATTGTTTAGAGGTTTATTACAAAGAAATTTTCAGGGTTTTTTGAATGCTCACATAGCCGTATGGTTGAGTGCCATTCTTTTTAGTGCCTTTCATTTACAATTCCTGGGTTTTATTCCTCGGATGATGCTGGGTGCCTTATTTGGATATTTGTATTTTTGGTCAGGGAATCTCTGGACATCCGTGTTGGCGCATTTTGTCAACAATGCTTTTACGCTCAGTATGATTTATTTATATCATAAATCTCTGGTCAAGTTCAATATTATGGAGGCAGGAGCTATGTCTTCAGTATGGGTTTTAGTTTCTTTGCTGGTGACTGTAATCAGCTTGTATAATTTTAGGAAAATTCAAATCAAAGATGACATCCAATCCTCCTCCCAAAAGCGATAATTTAAGAAATCGCCTTATTTATGGTTTTTCAGGTTTTTTCTTAATGATGGGCGGCATGTTAGGGAATGCCTGGACATATTTTATTGTTTTTTTAGTAATCAGTTGTGTATGTTTGTATGAGTTTTATGCCTTGTATCTGATTCAGGGCAAACGACCGCTAAAAATGTATGGTATTTTTTTATCCCTAAGCATTTATGTGCTTAGTTTTTTGATTAGTGATGAGCTTATACCTGAAATCTATTATTTGGTTTTGTATCCTTTATTTAGTTTGGGATTTATCATCAAACTTTATGAGCCGCAGGAAAAAGAAGCTTTTGAAAATATTGCCCTGACCTTGTTGGGGGTCGTATATGTGACAGTTCCTTTTGCTTCTTTAAATATGATTGTATTTGTAGATGGAGGCTATAACTATCAAGTAATTCTGGGAATCTTTTTTACGCTATGGATTCACGATATTGGGGCTTATTTTATCGGTTATAGGTATGGTAAACATCAACTTTTTGCACGTATTTCGCCAAAAAAATCTTGGGAAGGAAGTATTGGAGGAGGGTTTATGGCCTTGGTGATGTCCTATTTACTCTCACAATACCTTTGGGTGTTTGACTGGTGGCAATGGTTGGGTATCTCATTGATTATTACGGTCATTGGTACACACGGAGATTTGGTGGAATCTATGCTCAAAAGAAATATCCAAGTAAAGGACTCAAGCGGCGCACTTCCTGGGCATGGGGGGTTTTTGGATCGATTTGATAACTTGTTGATTTCTGCGCCATTTATAGCACTCTTTATAAAAATATTCTAAACAAAATTCTATTTCTAATTATCAAAATACTAATTTTGAACGTTAAATGATTTAATTTACTTAAAACTAATTCACCTAAGTTTTCATAAAGATATGGCATATTTAGAACCCGCTCCCATAAAAGACAAAGAAAATCCTTTTGAATCGATGATGTCTCGTTTTGATGTTGCAGCCAACATACTAGGTATCAATGACGAGATGTACAATATCCTCAAAATTCCTGTAAAAGAAGTTACGGTTGGTCTTCCTATCACAATGGATAATGGAAAAATTCAAGTATTCACTGGCTATAGGGTTGTTCATTCCAATATTTTAGGGCCTTCTAAAGGAGGTATTCGTTTTGCCCCGGATGTACACCTCAACGAAGTACAAGCACTTGCTGCCTGGATGACCTGGAAATGTGCCGTAGTAGATATTCCTTATGGTGGTGCCAAAGGAGGAGTTGCCTGTGACCCTTACACCATGTCGCCGGGTGAGCTAGAACGCCTCATGCGCCGATACACCAATGCCATGCTGGATGTATTCGGACCTGACCGCGACATTCCTGCACCGGATATGGGTACTGGCCCTCGTGAAATGGCCTGGCTTATGGACGAATACTCCAAAGCCAAGGGGATGACTGTCAATGCCGTAGTGACCGGAAAACCACTGGTATTGGGTGGTTCGGTAGGTCGTGTAGAAGCCACAGGGCGAGGGGTGATGGTTTGTGCTCTGGCAGGTATGGAAAAACTACGCATCAATCCTTACAAAGCTACTTGTGCCGTTCAGGGGTTTGGAAATGTAGGCTCACACGCAGCCAGGCTGATCCACGATCGCGGAGTGAATATCGTGGCTATCAGCGATATGTCAGGCGCTTATTACAACGCAAAAGGCATTGATGTAGACAAAGCCATTGAATATTCTGATAAGAACAATCGTCGTTTGGAAGGATTTGACGGTGCCGAACTGATTCCACACGCAGACTTGCTTACGCTGGATGTAGACATCTTGGTGCCTGCTGCCAAAGAAGACGTAATCGTAGAGGAAAACGCACACCAAATCAAAGCAAAAATGATCGTGGAAGGGGCTAATGGACCCACAGCCGCAGTTGCCGATAAAATCATCAATGAAAAAGGCATTTTGGCTGTACCCGATATTTTGGCCAATGCCGGAGGGGTGACTGTATCTTATTTCGAGTGGGTGCAAAATCGTCTGGGTTATAAATGGACACAGGAACGCATTGAGCGACGTAGTGACCGCATTATGAAAGATGCTTTTGATCGTGTTTATCATGCCTCTCTCCAATACAAAGTACCTATGCGTATAGCAGCTTATATTGTAGCTATTGATAAAGTGGCACAGACTTACAAATTCCGTGGAGGATATTAAACAAAGTTTTCCTATATTAAAAATGAAAATTCATAGAGAAGGTTATTTGATCATTGCGGTCGCTATCCTCTTTGTTTGGGTAGTGATCGTACTATTTCATTTTGTTTTCCTCAACAGCCTAGTGGATACTTCATTAATTGTTGCAGGAGCGATTTTTCTATTGTTGATTGTGCAATTTTTTCGAGATCCTCGCCGCTATCCGCCTTTGCATCCTGATTATATCCTCTCACCAGCTGACGGAAAGGTGGTCGTCATCGAGGAAACCATCGAGCAGGAATATTTAAATAAATCGTGTAGGCAAATATCCATTTTTATGTCACCTCTTGATGTACATATCAATCGCTTGCCTGCCAGCGGAAAAATCACCTACATGAAATATCATCCCGGCAAATTTCTGGTGGCTTGGCATCCCAAATCCAGTACCGAAAACGAAAGAGCCACTTTTGTCATCCAACTTCATCAAGGGATCGAAATTGTCATGAGGCAAATTGCGGGTGCGATGGCTCGCCGTATCCGGTATTATGTCAGTGAGGGGCAAAACGTAGTGCAAGGAAAGGAGTTTGGCTTTATCAAATTTGGCTCAAGGGTAGATATTTTTATCCCCAATGATGCCCACGTAAAAATTAAATTAGGCGATCACGTGAAGGGCGGAGAAACAATTCTTGCCGAGCTGACAAGCTAAATCTAAAGTTTTTTCCAGATAATCAGCACTTTGGAATGACCCCGAAGGAGTCCCTACTTTCTAAAAAAAGTACATTTATTATTTGGAATAATACAAGCATTTTCGGCTACAAATGTTATCAGCACTTTTTTTTCAAGAAAAGTTTTTATGCTAAAAAATATTTTTGAAACTTGATTATAGAAATCTTCAACTGTAGGTAAGAATAACTAATTGCGTTGTAAGATGCAATATTGAACAAGGTTTAAAGGGATTCATCACTGACAAATTGTTCTTGCTATGCGTTGTGAAAATATAAGAATATCAAGACCTTTTCCTTAGTCGGTGATTAATCTTTTTTTATTTTTTTTCCTTTTTTTATGCTTTTCTGTTCTTTACACAAATTTTCTTTGAGGGTTGTATGATTTTCTCCATATTTTGTATCCTACAAGCATTAACTGCCAAAACTTAAAAAACCTAACAAGGCGTTTTTCTTTTTTTATAGTTTATAGACCTTCTCCGACAATGCAATACAGGATAAATCTACCTTTTTAAAAAAAATAGACTTAGAATAAACCTTGTAAGGTTTTATGATTAAATGCTGATTTCCAAAAAGGTATTTTCAAAAAGATGGAGAGCTTTTTGTGTATATTAGGTCAATTAACAAGCCGAAAAAATATACCTGCTTTGGTCATTATTTAAGATTAACAGCCCATTAACATCAGTTTGAATACTGATAATCAGCATTTTACAACCATTTTGATTTATTATTGAATTTGCTTGCATCGAGATTTAAACTTTTCAGCTCAAAATACTTCTAAAGAAGTATAGTCTGGTTATTGGAAGATACTATAAATAAACTCATGCAACAATTCAAAGACCTCAGGTATTATCTGATTATTTACACCATTTTGTTTTTTATTCTGGTCGTTCAGGCCTATAGCAAAGAAAATCAAGCCCCGCAGCACATTTCGGAGCACCCCAAAACAATTCCTATTGAGAAGGCCTCAAATCTATCGTATAAAAAAGTGATGCCTGCCAAGGAAACACAAACAGGCAAAGCCCTCAATTCATTTCCAGCATTTCTTTGGCACTGAGGATAGCACTTTCAGAAGGTTTAGAACCGCTAATCATTTGAGCAATTTCATAGACACGCTCCTCATCACTCAGTTGACGAATACGGCTGATGGTTCTTTCCTTAGAATCATCTTTGAATACAAAATAATGATGATTTCCTTTGGCAGCAATCTGGTGTAAGTGGCTAATGGCAATAATTTGGTGCTTTTGAGCCATTGTTTTAAACATAGTCCCCATTTTTACGGCAATTTCGCCGGATATTCCCGTATCAATCTCATCAAAAACAATCGTAGGCAGAGAAGTTTTTCCTGCCAAGATATACTTTATAGAAAGCATCAATCTTGAGAATTCGCCCCCAGAGGCTACACGGCTGATTTCTTGAGGCTCTACCCCTTTGTTGGCACTAAAAAGAAAATTGATCAAATCCAGTCCTTCTGCTGTAGGTTCTATCTGCTCTTGAGTGATTTTTATGGTACCGTTAGGCATTCCCAATTCTGCCAACAAACCCTTCAATTCTTGTTCTATCTGAGGAATTACACTGGCTCTTGATTCGGACAGTAGGGTGGCTTTTTGCGTGAGTTGCTGTTGTTTTTGATCCAGAGCAGCTTTCACCCGGCTGATTTCTTCGTCAAAATTGACTACTTTGCTCACTTTATGGTCTAGTGCTTCTTGAATTTTGAGCAAATCTGCAACATCAGTCGCCTGATGTTTTTGCTGGAGATTATAAAGCAGGCTTAATCTACCAGAAACGGTCTCAATCCTTTCAGGGTTAAACTCTACCATTTCTTCTTCACGCTCTAGTTCGGCGGCAATGTCTTGTAGTTCAATCATAGCACTTTCGAGGCGTTGGCGAAGCTCTTCAAACTTAGGAGAAAGATCCGAGATACTGCCCAGGGCATTAACCATGACTCGGAGCTCGTCATTGGCAGCATTGTCAGCTCTGGAAAGAAAATCCACGACTTGGTTTAGTTTAATTTTCACTTCTTCGGAGCTTTCCAACAGCTTGAGTTCCGCTTCGAGTTCGTCTTGTTCATCTGGTTGAAAATTGGCTCTGAGTAATTCCTGTAGTAGAAAATTATTGTATTCAAACTCCTTCTGAAAACTTCCGAATTCATCCTGAAGCTTTTGGTATTGGCTTTTGATTTTGGAGAATTCGCGATAGGTTTTTTGATAATCTTCTAAAAGAGCTTTGTTGGCCGCAAAAATATCCACGACGTGAAGCTGATACAGGTTATCGCCCAAAAGCAGATTATCGTGCTGAGAATGTACATCAATGAGATAATTACCTACTTTTTTAAGTACTTCCAGCGTAACCGGGGTATCATTGATAAAAGCCCTTGATTTGCCGCCGGGGCTGATTTCCCTGCGGATGGTGGTATGGTCTTCATAATCGAGTTCAAGCTGGGCAAATAAGTCCTGTAAGTTATATGACCAGATCAAAAACGATCCTTCGACCACACACTTTTCTTCGGTGTTAAAGAGTACCCTCAGATCAGCTCTATTGCCCAGTAAAAGCCCAATGGCTCCCAGCATAATGGATTTACCTGCCCCAGTTTCCCCAGTAATAATATTTAAGGATTCGTGGGGTTTCATTTTTAGTTGCTCAATGAGCGCGTAGTTCTTTATCAATAAGTCAGTAAGCATATTGTCAATGTTTTCAAAAATATGTCTATGATCAGGGAAAATGTACATTCCCTGAATATTTATCTGTTTTTGAATCCTTTCATGTGGGTAAATATACAGGATTCTTGGTTTATTTTTCGATTTTTCACTAACTTTAAAACCGTAAAAAGATTATTTTTCCGAGAAGTCAGATCAAAATTTTCGTCAAAAATAAATCGATTTAATTGAATTATTATGCAAAGCTCCGAATCCAATCATTTTAAAACCATAATTATTTCGGATGTCCATCTGGGCACTGCTGGGTCTAAGGCAAACGAGATAGTGCGTTTTTTGTGCCAATATACCTGTGATACGCTTATTTTAAACGGAGATATTATTGATGGCTGGGAGCTGAAAAAATACGGCAGTTGGAAGGTCAAACATACCCGCTTTTTTAAGGCAGTACTTAAAATGATTGAAGAGCATCAAACCAAGGTCGTTTATCTGCACGGAAATCACGACGATTTTTTGGATAATATCCTTCCGCTTACCATCGGCAACTTTTCTTTACAAATGGATTATATCCACGAAAGTATGGGTAAAAAATATTATGTGGTTCACGGCGACATCTTTGACTCGGTGACCTCCCACCTGAAATGGATCGCCAAGCTGGGTTCCATCGGTTATACTTTTTTACTCTGGCTCAATAAAATTTACAACGCTTACCGCAAACGCTTGGGTAAGCCGCCTTATTCTTTTTCTCAATACATCAAAACGAGGGTGAAATCGGCCGTTTCTCCGGCATCTACTTACGAAAAACAACTGACTGAACTCGCCAGAATCAAAGGCTGCCAAGGAATTATCTGCGGACATACCCACAAACCCGCCTATAAAAAATTGGGCGATATTCTGTACATGAATTCGGGTGATTGGGTAGAATCGCTGAGTGCTCTGCGTGAAGATCAAGAAGGAAACTGGCAACTGGTATATTATAAAGACTTGTTCGGCGAATCCGAAACCAATCCTGAAAATGATTTCGAACCCGTAGAAATTGATGCATTAAAAGCTTTTTATCTCGCTAATATTTATAATCAAAAAATTTAGAGTCCTTAAAATCCCAAAAAAATCACAGTACTTCTTTATTAATTATAATTTAAATTAATTTTTAGTCTGCTCTTTCTCGAAAAACTTGATATTTAAGCACGAATGTAAGAAATTTAAAGAATTAATAATTCTATCATAGAAGTCTATGTATATCATCAGAGCCATTGAAATTTTCATGGATAGATTTATAGATTCACCCATATACGATCGTGCGTTTGATATTTTTATGGATGAATCCGTGAAGATTGTAGAGTTTGATACATCACAAGTACAGGCTTTTTTTCAGGTAAAAAGTCAAAGCAGCAGGGAATTATATAGGGTTTCTATTTTCAATCTGGACGAGCCGAATATCCTCTATACGGAGTGTACCTGCCCTTATGACGAAGGGACTTGCAAACACGCCTTAGCCAGTCTGATGGCTCTTGAAGAACACCTTGAGACCGGTAAACCCTTTCAAGAAATCTCTCAAGCAAATGTCAACGCTGCCAATTCTATTCAAAACCCTGTCAAAGAATCCAAGCCAAAAACTCCCCAACCAAATCCAACAGCCAAAGCTCCAAATTCCAGAACAGAATCAATCATAGATGCTCAGGAACGGGTATCAATCTATCACCTAAACTTGTGGTCTAACATCGGCCCTTATGACCAATGGCAGGTACAAAATCTGATCTGGGGTATAGTAGAATTTAAAGTAGAGGGCAATACACTGCGGGCTAGTGTGCCTGAGAAACACAAAAAGTATGAGGTAGAAATCACACTCAGCTCCGAAAATAAATTGATTAGCAAATGCTCCTGCAATAATAATTCTCAAAAGATTTGCCGACATCGGTACGCTGCCCTCTACAAACTGGGGCAAAATCACCAAAGTATCCAAGATCTGGTATTTATACTTAGAGACCATAGCAAAACCATTGACAAAGCCCTACAGGAATACGGTTTTAGATACCAAGATGACAATTGGCAGAATCTTTTTACCGTGAAGATAGAGTATCCGACTCCCACCATAAAGCCTAAAGAAAAAGGGCTTTCCAAGCTCAGTTTGTATGCCAATTGGAAGAATGAAGCTTCTTTTTTCATTCAATACAAAGCCAAAAACAACTTTCTGCTTAAAAAAAACGACAAAATCAATGGCGTTTTATGGCAAATTAATCCACGTACATACGCCACCACGCTAGATATGGTGCAAGGGAAAGAGAAAAAAAACGGTGAAATGGGTGCTCCTCTAAAAAGAGTCCTACCAGAATACCGACAATATATGGAGCTTTCTCCTCAAGATGATCTTCTGCTGGATAAAATCCATTCTACCAAATTTTACACCATACGCAAAAAATATAACCTTCCTGAACTTTATGACAGCTCGCCCCTGGATATAACGATGGATTATCTTTATTATGGACTCCAGGAAATTTCTCAAGTTTATTCGTCTATTCAGACATTCCCCAATTATGTTCAGAATCCATATTCCGAGAAATTGAGCATTTCTGAGCTAAACCCTGTTGTTTTACAGGATGAAGTGCCTCAATTAGGCTTTGAGCTACGCAAATCAGATAATTATTACGTACTTAAGCCTTATTTGAAAATAGCTAATAAAAAATTTTACCCTAGTAAAGCCGAAAAAATAGCCTATGGGCTTATCCTCAAAGAGCAAAATCTTTATTTACTTTCTGCTCAAGATGCCCGAACGTTTTTTTTCTTTTATGATAAAAAAGACTTTCGTGTACGCCAAGATGACCTGACTCCCTTCCTGCGTGATTTCCTGATACCCTTGATGGAAAAATACCCCATCAAAACCCTGGGTGTAGACCTGAATCTGAGCCCTCAGCAAGCATTTCTGCATAAAAAACTGTATCTCAAAGAAGTAGAAGATTATCTTTTGCTTACCCCTGCCTTTGTATATCAATTGGATGAAGAAGAATTTAAAGAAGCCGAACTAGACGAAGGCAAACACCTGATCATCCAGGAAGAAAACACCGATAAGATCAGGATTATTGAAAGAAATAAGGACGAAGAAAATGCCACACGCAAGTTTTTACAATCGCTTCACCCAGAATTTACAACACAACAACACACTTATTTTTACCTAAAAATCAAGGATGTTTTGCAAAATAATTGGTTTTTTGAGATGTTCCAAAAACTACAGGAACAAGCGTATGAAGTATTGGGGCTTAAAAACCTGAGTAAAATCCGTTATAATCCTCATCGCCCCCAAGTAAGACTAAAAGCTGGCAGCGGGATTGATTGGTTTGATATTGATATGCAGGTTTCTTTTGGAGAGCAAATCGTCAAGCTCGCCGACATCCGTAAAGCCCTGATGAATAACCAAAATTTTGTCAAATTGAATGATGGGTCGATAGGTATTCTCCCCGAAGAATGGCTGAAAAAATACAGTACCCTACTCAAAATGGGCAAAACCTCTGGTGATAAGATCAAAATTTCTAATTTTCAGTATGATCTGATTGATGAACTGTACGCCGAAATTGATAACAATCAGATATTTGAAGAACTCATCAAAAAACGAGATCGCCTCAAAAAATTTAAGGAAATTAAAAATATACAGCTCCCTAATAATCTCCAGGCACAACTTCGCGACTATCAAAAAGAAGGTTATAACTGGCTCAATTTCCTCGATGAATTCGGCTGGGGAGGCTGCCTGGCAGATGATATGGGCCTGGGGAAAACGGTGCAGGTACTGGCTTTCTTGAGAAATATTTCTAATAAAAATAAAAAAGCCACACATCTAATTGTAGTACCTCGCTCTTTGGTATTCAACTGGGTCAATGAAATTCAAAAGTTCTGCCCGGATTTTAAAGTGCTGAATTATACTACCAAAGAGCGCGAAGAAGCCTTTGATAACTATAAAAAATACGACCTTATCATCAGTACCTATGGCTTGGTAAGGTCTGATATTGAGAAATTGAGTAAAATTCCTTTTCATTACATCATCCTGGATGAATCACAGGCGATCAAAAACCCAACTGCTAAAGTTTCCAGAGCTGTCAAATTGCTCAAAGCCAAAAACCGCCTCGTGATGACGGGTACCCCCATCGAGAATAATACGTTTGACCTTTATTCTCAGCTTGATTTTCTTAATCCGGGAATGCTGGGTAGTATGGAGTATTTTAAAAATGAATTTGCCAATCTCATCGACCGGGATAGAGATGAAAATGCCGCTCAAAAATTGCGTAAACTTGTCAAACCCTTCATCTTGAGCCGTAAAAAAGAAGAAGTAGCCAAAGAATTACCCGAAAAAATTGAGACCATCATTTATTGTGATATGCCCGCTTCACAACGCAAAATCTATGACTACTATCGGGATAAATTTCGCAATCAGATCATGGAAGCTCTGTCTCAAGAAGATGCAAGTCAATCCAGCTTTGAGGTGCTACAAGGACTACTCAAGCTTCGCCAAATATGCAATTCACCAGCACTTTTGAATGAAGAAAATGCCGGATTCAGCCATAAATCAGCCAAAATGGAAGTCCTAATTTCCAAACTTGAGGAGATTACCTCCAACAAACACAAAGTACTTGTTTTTTCATTCTTTAAAACCATGCTCGATTTGGTAGCAGAGGAGCTCAAAACCAGAAACATAGATTACTCCCATCTGACCGGCGAAAGCACCGACCGCCAGGCAATTGTCCAAGGTTTTAAAGAAAATGAAGATAAACAAGTATTCCTGATCAGTCTCAAAGCAGGTGGGTTCGGCTTGAACCTTACCGAAGCCAATTATGTGTTTTTGATCGACCCCTGGTGGAATCCCGCCGTAGAGCAACAAGCCATTGATCGCACCCACCGCATTGGGCAGGAGAAACAGGTGTTTTCTTACAAATTAATCTGTAAAGATACCATCGAGGAGAAAATACTGGCTCTTCAGGAAAAAAAGCAGGCAGTTGCCAAAGATATTATTCAAGTAGAGGCTGGATTCCTCAAAAAAATGAGCAAAAAAGATATTTTAGATCTATTCTCCTGATTTAAAAAGTTTTGGTTTATTTTAAGAAAAAAAGACTAGCACAATATATGTGTCTCATAGTGTCGGCTATTAATTTGGCACCTTATATTATAGCTAATCCATTTTCTTTTAAGAGTGATTTACTTTTTAGAATCATTCGGTTCTGCTCAGATTAGTGCATGAGGTTTCGTAGCTTCATGTATTTGACAAACTTATCCTGGTCTTCCTTAATCTGATTTACCTTTGAAGAAAATTCATTGGCCACAGATTCCAGTTTTTTATATTGCTCCTTGATCTCGTTTACATATAGATCGGTTTTGGTTGATTTTTTCATTTTCGTTTGAGTTTGTTTGATATTTTTGATCTTTGGAAAAATTTAAATACAATCAGTCATAGACCAATCTTATGCCATAAAAGTAAACGATTGATTTCCAGTTATTTTGCAAAAAAATAATGCATTATTAATCCCAAAAAGAGATTAAATCCAATTTTGAAACAAAAAACCCTGATGAAACAATTTCCCATGCAGCGATTTTATCTGGGCAAGTATCACATAGAGAAAGAAATAAGCACCGATCCGCATAGAAAAGCGTATTTTTTGTAACTTTGTGAAAGTTTAGCTCCAAAATATTGCGTCCATGAATAGAAAGAAACCCTTTTCTCCCAAAACCGGCTTCAAATCCAACTCTCCCAAACCCCTCTCCCGAAAACCTAAGCCTTCTTTTGGTAAATCCTCCCAAAAAGAGAAACCCGAAAACAAATCTGAAGAAAAACCGGAGCTGAGTGCTCTGAGGAAAAAAATCCAGGAAAGTAAATTCATTCGTAATCTTCGCAAAAAAGATACTCCAGATCGTCCTGAAAGTTATTCTCGAAACCAACTGGCAAGCAAGCTCGCCAACAGTACCAAAAGTGCTATCTCAAAAGCTCGATTCAAAAAAGAACCCGCCATCATTCGCCTCAATAAATATATCGCCGACGCAGGCGTATGCTCTCGACGGGAAGCCGATAAACTCATTCAATCGGGACAGATTTTTGTCAATGGCAAAGTAATCACAGAACTGGGCTACAAGGTAAAAACCAGCGATCAGGTGATTTATAATAAAAAAATACTTCGCCGGGAGAATTTTGTCTATGTACTGCTCAATAAGCCCAAAGATTTTATTACGACTACCCACGACCCTCAAAACCGCCGTACAGTAATGCATCTGGTAGCCAAAGCTGCCAACGAACGCCTCTATCCGGTCGGAAGGCTAGACCGCGATACCACTGGATTGCTCTTACTCACCAATGACGGCGACCTGGCACAAAAGCTTTCGCACCCCTCCAATGAAGTCCGAAAAATCTATCAGGCCGAGTTGGATAAACCAATTACCAAAAATGACCTTGAACTTATTGCACAAGGAATCAAACTTGATGACGGATTAGCCACCATAGACCAGATCGTGGTACTTAACCCTGAGAAAACTTCCATCGGTATTGAGATTCATTTGGGAAGAAACCGCATCATTCGCCGGATTTTTGAGCATTTAGGCTATCAGGTAGTTCGCTTGGATCGTACTTCTTATGCCGGATTGACCAAAAAAGACCTACCTCGTGGGCGTTGGCGATATTTGAATGAAAAAGAAATCATTAGACTGAAATTTTTTAAGTAATTTTATGAATTCTTGGAGAGGAAATTTTGTTTTTCCCAAAATGCACCATATCCAACTTACCGCAACAAATTCAGAAATAATTAATATATCATAAGCCTATTTTAATATATGTTTAGAATAAGAATTTTACCTACTGTTACTTTCCTCTTTTTGGTAGGGGCTTTACTAAGCTGTACCACCCCATTCAAGCAAGGGATGAAGAGCTATGAGAACATTGAATTTCATAAAGCCATCGGTCATTTTGAAGATGCTCTCAAAAAAGGAGGCGATAAAGCCAAAATCAATCAATTTATTGCGGAGTCGTATCGCCGGTCCAACCGCATTCGCGAAGCCGAACCCTATTACAAAGCAGCCCTTGATGCCAATTCAAGTGATGATGAAGTACGGTTTTACTACGCCATGGCACTCAAAGCCAATGGTAAATATGAAGAAGCCAAGCAACGCTTCGAACTCTACAGCACTTCCGGAGGTAACACCGACCTCATTCGAAGGGCAAAAAGCGAGCTTCAGAATTTTGATAAAATAAAGGAAATTCTAAGCAAAAAGACATATTTTGAAGTAGAAAATTGCCAAGCATTGAATACTGAAGTAGCCGAATACGGACCGGTGGTTTACAATAATCAACTTGTTTTTACGTCTGCCCGCAAAGACGAAACGTATTTGGGTACAGGTGCCAAAAAAGAAGGAATTTATGTGTATGAATTTAACAACCTAGACCAATGCCAGGGAAGCGCACGAATGTTTGATGCCAATCTCAATCTCAGCAATGCCAATGAAGGTACTCCAGCTTTTGCCCATGACGGCAGTTTTGTGATTTTTGCACGAAGTGGCACTGGCGAAAAAGGAGATGCCAATGATGTACACCTGTATATCTCCCGCAGGGCAGAAGACGGCTGGTCAGAGCCTGAGATTTTACCTTACCCCATCAATATCAGCCAAAGCCTCTATGAAGCTGGTAATCAGGAGCTACAAGGCAGTAAGGGCGATTATTGGTCTGCACAACCTGCCATTAGCCCAGATGGGAAGAGGCTTTATTTCGTTTCGGATCGCCCTGGTGGCTCTGGCAAACTGGATGTGTGGCGCGCCGACATCAGCTCTGGCGGTAGAATCAGCAATATACGCAATGTGGGTAGTTCTTTGAATACTTTGGGCAATGAGCTGTTCCCTTATGTCTCCGAAGCGGGCGTTTTGTATTTTGCCTCTGATGGGCATCCGGGTATCGGTGGGCTGGATATTTTTGAAGCAGTACGCATAGGCGGCAAAACTACCATTAAAAACTTGGGCGTACCGATGAACTCCTATGGAGATGACTTCGGGCTGGTATTCAGAGACGATACCACAGGTTACTTTACTTCCAATCGCGAAGGTGGCAAGGGCAATGACGATATTTATGTCTTCCACGATGTGACTCCTGATAAGAAAATTGTCAGATACAATCTGGTAATCAATGTATTGGGCTTTGACAAATCAAAACCTGATCAAGGAGAATACCCACTCTCCAGTGCCAAAGTAGGTTTCTACAAAGGCGATGAGCTACACAAAGGGCAAAAACTACACGATTTTGAAACCAGCACCCAGGGTAAAACCCCTGTATTCCCCCTGACAGATATTCGGGCTGACTATACGATTTATGCAGAAGCTGGGGAGGAATACCTGAAAAAAGAAGTTGATTATACCCTTGTGGGGAGCTTTATTCCACAGGAAATATTGGATCAGATGGAAGAACACGAAATTGATACAACGTATGAAGTAGATGTGGTTTTAGAGAAAATCATCGTATCTGAAACCCTGGATTATGACTCTACTTATGTGACGGAACTGGAGATCAATTTTGACTTCAACAAATACGACATTCGCCCGGATGCTGCTGTGGAGTTGGATAAATTTGTAGTTTTCCTGAAAGATAACCCTCAAATCATCATAGAATTAAGCTCACATACCGATGCCGTAGGTACTGACCCCAACAATGAGGTTTTATCCCAAAACAGGGCGGAATCAACCAGGGCATATTTGGTGGATAAAGGCATCGAGCCGAACAGAATTGTAGCCAAAGGATATGGTGAGCGTTATTTGAAAATTAAAACAGAAGATGCAGAAGAGCGTAACCGCCGTACCGAGTTCCGAATTATCGGAATTGCTCGCAAGCGACGCTAGAAGATAAGCCAGCCCTATCAAAAAGTCCACGAACGTTTAGCCAAACGTTTGTGGATTTTTTTATGATTAAAACGTCTGTCTGATTTCGTCTTTAAGGAATTGCAGGGCATCGCCTACAGGATTGATATTATGAACGTGGGCATTGCCTAAGATTCGTTTGGCAAGTTCTATTCCTGGGGCATCTTCATCCAAATCCAGGATAGAGTTATTGATCAGGAGTACGGTTTCTTCCACAGATTTTTTGATCAGCAGCCAGGCTTGATCACTCATATAGATTTGCTGGGAGAGATTATGAGCAAATTCATTTCTGACTTCCTGAATGAGTACCTGCTGGAGCAAACCTACGCTAAAACCCGGATTATTCATCCGAGGGATGAGTTGCGCTGGGGAGATTCTTTCTAAAAAAAGGCACATGCGTTCGTAAGCCTGTAGACGTAGCGGAAGCATTTGTTCTTTATTTTTCAGCTCAATTTCTTGTTGGCGAAGGGCTACTTCGGCTTCTTTCAGTCTGATTTCGGTTTGGTGGAGGCTTTTGGCCTGTTCAATTTCTTTATAGATAAAAGAGCGCACTGTGACATACATCGCATAAAGTACAAAACCAGGTAGCAGGATAAGTTTTAAAATTTCTACAAAAATCTCCATAAATTCTCAGTAAATAAGCTTTTTTTATCCTCAAAGAAAAGAATAAGATTTGACAAAATTCAAAAATTTCATCAAATCTCTCTTAAATATTTTTGGGATCATTTGTATAATTATTTAAGACTTCAATCCAGACCTATCACATTTTCCTCGCGGGGGTATTTCACGGAGAACTTAAAAGGGATGATGGTTTCTTCTCCGGGTTTGACTTTCAGGAGCCATTTGAGGTACTCACTTTTGTTTTTTTGTAAATTTTCGGTATCTTCTTCGTAGCGAGGCGCCAGGAGTTCTACTTTGATTTCGTCACTATGAGAGATTGGTAATTGGTCCCATACAACGATTTCTTCGGTTTGGTCTTTATGATTCCGAATATGGATTTGATATTCATAAGTCATATTTACCATTTTCTGATCTGTTTCCTCTTGTTTATTTTCATATTTTTTTAAAAACTTCCGTTCTACGGGAATATCGGTATCCACACCGATAGAAGTCCAAAATTCTTCCTGAGGGGCAATCGTTTTTATATGTGCGCCGGCTACAAACTGATTATCCAGAAAAATAAAAGTTTCACCTGCCAAAAAAGGATATTCAGTATGATTAATTACCCGAGCTTTGAGATAGGCAAAAGGGCTGAGTTTGGGCACGGAAGAATATTGAAAATCTGCCGGAAATTTTTCTATCATAATATTGACTAGGTGTTCATTCTGGTCACTTTTGATACTATGCAGACCGGATATTTTAAAAGTCAATGAAGCCGTGCGGGGCATTGGCGGTATTTTTTCGGCTGTATGTCTTTCTGCCCAGTTTTCGGGAAGGGATTGGGGAGAAAAAGATGTGGTAGTCACCATTCCAATTTGTTCTTTGAAAGGGCTTTTGGATACTTTGAACCCTGGCTTATACACAGGCTTAAAGATTTCAATAGACCAGGGGCTGAGTTGGGGTTGCTCTCCACTCATTCCAGGTTGTCCGGTGGATAATTGTATGGATACGTCTTCCCAATCTTCTGTGGTATTTTGCCATACCAATGCATTGTAGCTAATGTGCATCATTTTTTGATCACTGGAAACTCGCAGGTCATAACAAGGCTTCCAGGTAGCGTCAGAGACCAAATAAGATAACTGGAATACAATTGTTCCGGCAGATTTCATCAAAATATTAAAGTGAATCTGACGCGTAGTTTGATTATAATGTGCTCCCAATCTCTCTACTTCGGACTCGAAATGTTTTAATTTATTTTCCCAAGTTCGGTTAGCTTTTTCAACCTCAAGGATTTGGGCATCAATTTTTTTCAGTTTTTCGTGATAAAAATTAATCATTTGCATCCATTTATCTGCATCCAGTACAGTTTGAGATTCTTGTGAGGGAGCTGTAAGTTTATCTGCAATACTTTCCACAAAAGACTTCTCTTTCATCAGGCGATTCAGTTTATCCCCAAAAGTTCGGACATTATCCAAGATGCGTTGTCGTTCTTCCTCGATGATATTTATATTTTGCTCGGAAAGTTCTAAGCCTGATGATTCTTTAAACCGAATGTTGGAGAGTAAGGCAGCACCCTGAGCACTGATTTGGAAGCTATCTTGGATCATACTTGAGGGGAGCTTGTCAAAAACCAGGTGATGTTCCCCAGCCCCCAATTCCAATTCGGCAGTTCGGACAATTTGCGCCCGGTCGCCGAAAACCGTTACGGAAGATATGCGGGAGTTTAGATGTATCATAGCTATTTAGCATGTATTTAACTCTAAACCCCAACAGGAGCAACTTGTTATTGGCTTCTTAAAACTATGATGTAAGAATTTAGTGTCGTCGATGAATTTTGAATAATTAGGGCAAGTACCAGGAATAAAGACTCTAAAAGCGGCATATCCGTCTTTATTGCCGATTCCTTTATCTGAGAGGTTTATTTTGATTAGCCCGGCACGTTCCGGCTTCTATAAGAGGCATGTTCACAAATCATTAACAGGAATAGCTGCACGATTGGTGAGAAGTTTTTCTTTTGAGGGAAATTCAACGATAGACGGGTGTTACATCATTTTGTTCGGCAAGGCTCATCATTCCATAGCCGAGGGAAGCTGATAAGGTGCACATTTCTTGTTCTACCAGATAAGTAGTTGCCAGATAAATATTGCTGTATCCGTCTGTAAAAGACTCAAAAAACCTTTCATTGTATTTTTTAAGTTTTACGAGTGACAGAATGTTTTCATATAGGTAATTGTTCATTGTTTTTAAAGATTAGGAATAGAACATTATAAACTCAATACTAATCAATTAGGGGAATATATTCGGTAAACTAGCCGACATTTAAGACGGAACCAAGCGAAATATTATTTTATTATGTTCAATTAATACAAGGTTTTTAGTACGAAAGGTTGCCTGACCAAAAAAAAATATTTTTCTGACTTTACAAATTAACAGACGTACGAAAACTATGAATATTTTAGATTTCACGATATGTTAATTTTTTGACCTTGATAAACTGCCTTTCCTTGATTAGGATTATGCCTTTAGTTAAATAATTAGTTTAACTATTTGGTTAATGCAAAATAATATACTGAAGCTGAGAAATACAATGAAAATGTCTATATTTTTTCCACTTTTTGATACTATAGCACCATCTTAGCAGACTTTATCATTATTTATCGGAAAATGTGTATTTTTAAGCCGATTAATTTTGATTTTGGTAACTCATCAAGTTTTTATGAATGACTAAACCTTTCGTAATTTGTGTAGATGATGAACCTATGGTGCTCATCAGCCTGAAAGATCAACTTCGCCGAATACTTCATCATAATTATCAACTAGAAATGGTAGATAATGCAGAGGATGCACTTATGATTATTGAAGATATTCTAGGAAATCATATTCCTATTTGCTTGGTAATCAGTGATTATATCATGCCAGGTATGAAAGGAGATGAGTTCTTGGTAAGGGTACACGAACTAAGCCCCGCCACCCTAAACATACTCCTGACTGGCAAAGCCGATGCCGATGCAGTAGGTAATGTAGTGAATAAAGCCAAACTTTATCGCTACATCGCAAAACCCTGGAACTCAACCGACCTATCGCTTACGGTCACGGAAGCTGTTCAAAAATATCAACAAGAAGACCTCATCATCCAGCAAAACCTACAGCTTAATGCGCTGATTGAGGATTTACAAAAAACCAAAGCTTCCCTTGAACAACAGGTATCTACGCGTACCAAAGAACTAAAAAAACAGAACATTGAGATTACAGAAAATATGCAAGTACTGGCTCAACTCAAAGAAGCTGCTGAATCGGCCAATCGCGCCAAAAGCGAGTTTTTGGCTAATATGAGTCATGAGCTTCGTACTCCACTTAATGGTATCCTGGGGTATACCCAAATCCTGCGCCTGGACAAAAGCCTTAACCAAAAACAAAAAGATGGCATTGAGGTCATTCACCAAAGCGGCGAACATCTTCTGGCATTGATCAATGATATTTTAGACCTTTCCAAGATCGAGGCAGGAAAGTTAAGCCCTAAAGAAAGCATTTTTAATCTTCCCAATCTGATCAAAAACATCGGAGCAATCATCAAAGTAAGGGCAGAAGAAAAGGGGCTGCGCTTCTCCTGCCTTACATTATCTCCTCTGCCCACTACCATTCAAACGGACGAGCGGGTGCTTCGTCAGATTTTGATCAATTTGCTGGGCAATGCCGTCAAATTTACAGACCAGGGAGAAATCAAGCTCAGGGTTGATTATAAAGAAGAAAATAAACAAAAATTCCTGATCATTGAGGTTGAAGACTCCGGTATAGGCATTCCACCAGATAAAACAGAGCTGATTTTTCAGCCCTTCCAACAACTTAGGCAAAGTGACCGAATTATCGAAGGTACCGGATTAGGGCTTGCCATTACCCAAAAACTGGTGCAACTACTCAATGGTAGGCTTCATCTCGAGAGCAAACTCCAGCAAGGAAGCACGTTTTTTATTCAAATTCCTTTGCAAGTAGTCGGTGATTTTGAAGAAGATGCCCTTAGCCCTCTGCCACAGGTAGTCGCCTATCAAAGTGATATCAAAAAAATACTCATTGTGGATGATAAACTTGAGAATCGCACGGTTTTGCTCAATTTGCTCGAACCCTTAAATTTTGAATTGAGCCTGGCTAAAAACGGATTGGAAGCCCTTCAGAAAGTATCCGAAGAAAACCCAGATTTGATTTTAATGGATTTGGTCATGCCCGTTATGAGCGGTTTTGAGGCTTGCCGACATATCAGGAAAATGACAAATATCCCTCCTGTAAAAATTATTGCGATTTCGGCCAGCGTTTTTGAAGATGACCAAAAACAAAGCCTAGAAGCAGGATGTGATGATTTCTTGCCCAAACCTTTTAGATCCGAAGACTTATTGGCGAAACTTCAAAAACACCTCGGCATCACCTGGATTTACGAAGAAGAACCTACAGTAACGCCTCAGTCTCAAGATGAAAACTCTTCTTCCATTTTACAATTATTAACCGATCAACCCTCACTAGTCCCTGAAAAAAACTTTTTAAATCATTTATATAATCTCGCAGCCATCGGAGATGTACAGGAAATTTTGGCAGAACTTCAGCAATTGGAAAACCAATCCATTCGTTTTGCGGCATTTTGTAAAGAACTTAAAAAAATTGCCAATTCATTCAATATGAAGAAAATCAGAGCGTTTTTAGAGTTTTTCCTCAAGAATTAGTATTTTGTGTAAAAAATTGACAGAAATCTAATTTTCGTTTTGGTAATTTCAATCCTGAAATAAATAATCAACCAAAGACCCATAATATGGATAATCCCGCCCTAAATACCCATGTGATTCTCATTGTAGATGATACCCCCGCCAATGTAAAAGTATTGCTTGAGACACTGGGCAGCAAAGGGTATAAAGTATTGGTGGCCGTAGACGGAGAAAGTGCCCTTGAGCAAATCAATTTTCGACAACCTTCCCTCATTCTTCTTGATATTATGATGCCCGGAATAGATGGTTTTGAAACCTGTCGCCGACTTAAATTTAATCCCCTCACCAAAGATATTCCTGTGATTTTTATGACTTCTCTCCACGAAACCCAAGATAAAATCAAAGGTTTTCAGCTCGGCGCCGTAGATTATATCACCAAACCCTTCCAGGCTGAGGAAGTACTCACCAGAATTCATACCCATCTGACCATCCAAAAACTCAGAAATGACTTAGAAGATCAGGTTCGCCAACGTACTGCCGAACTTTCAGAAGCCTTCCACGAAGTCAAACAGCTCAAAGACCGCTTGGAAGCCGAAAATAATTACTTACTCAAAGAACTTGAACTCGAACACCGCTTTCAGGAGATTATCACCCAAAGTAATCTGTTCAAATCTGTACTCAAAAAAGTAGAGCAAGTAGCCCCTACCCATGCTACTGTGATGATTTTGGGAGAATCCGGAACCGGCAAAGAACTCCTCGCTAGGGCTATTCACCAACTCAGCAAAAGAAACAAACGAACCATGGTCAAGGTCAATTGTGCAGCCTTACCCGCCCAACTCATAGAAAGCGAACTGTTCGGGCACGAAAAAGGGGCTTTTACAGGTGCTATTCAAGCACGCATCGGGCGTTTCGAGCTGGCCGACCAGGGTACTCTTTTTTTGGATGAAATTGCAGAATTGACCCTTGACATACAGGGAAAGCTGCTCAGAGTACTCCAAGAAGGCGAATTTGAGCGACTTGGAAGCTCAAAAACCCAAAAAGTCAATGTGCGAATTATCGCCGCCACCAACAAAGACCTGAGCCTCGAGATACAAAAAGGAAATTTTAGAGAAGACCTCTATTACCGTCTTCTGGTCTTTCCGATCCAAAACCCACCTCTCAGAGAACGAAAAGAAGACATCCCCCTCCTCGTACAGCATTTTCTGCAAAAATATGAAAATCAAATCGGTAAAAAATTTACAGGCATCTCTCAAAATGCACTCAAAAAGCTCATAGACTATGACTGGCCTGGTAATATTCGTGAGCTGGAAAATGTCATCGAGCGGTCTATGATTATCAGCCCAGGACCAAGTTTGCAAATCGAGTACTTGCAGCCAAATATCCAAAAAGATAAATCCCTGCCAACTCTCACCCAAATGGAAAAAAAACACATCCTCCGCGCCCTTGAGAAAACCAGGTGGAAAATCAGCGGACCAGGAGGTGCCGCCGAACTCCTCGATATCAATCCCAAAACCCTGGCTTCCCGCATGAAAAAACTAGGCATTAAACGTGGCGATTAAAAGCTGATATTTCAGGAATGTGCTGATATTTCAGCATAAAAACATGGTTTTTTTTATATAAAACATGGAAAAATTAAATACAAGTAATTGATTTTCAATTACTTGTATTATATGGCATTGCTTTTGGACACTATCCTGTAGAAATATTCAGAATAAAATTCACTTTTAAAAAATTTAAATACCATGTTACAAACTATCAAATCTCATTTTTTAAAAAATCACACATTGTTATCCAACTTGCAGGAACCACAATTAGAAGACCTACACCGAATTAGTAGAATCAAAGAACTCAAAAACGGGCAAGGAATTAAATTAAATGATAAGGAAATTTATCTCCTGATAGAAGGTAAACTCAAAGTATCCGAAATAGACGCCGAAGGGAATGAGATCATCAAAGAAATCGTGTCAGAGGGTGGTGTTTTTGGGGATATTAGTCGAGAAAATCGAGCAAGTTGCGAATTTGTACAAGCTTTAAGCTACCGTGTCTTGCTTTGCGTAATTCCAGCAGCTAACTTTGAATGGTTTTTAGAGCGAAACCCAAGTCTAGCCGTAAAATTTAGTAAAGCAGTATGGACCAAATTCAGACTGACGGAAAGCAAATATGCAAATCTGGTGCTGAAAGACGCACGCGCACGCCTCATTAACTTCTTTAAAGAATGGGCTTTAAAAGAAGGCATCCGAGACGGGAAAAAATTTACAGTCAAAAATTATCTGACGCACGAAGAGGTGGCCAGTTTGATTTGTACTACCCGGGTAACTGTGACTACCATTCTCAATAAACTTCGCAAAGAAGGTATTATCCGTTATTCCAAAAAAATTATCGAGATCCCGGATATACAAGCTTTGCGATAAAAACGCAAAAGCATGACTTATTTATGGAAGATATTTAATTTATCACTGAAAATCAATCTCTTACCAGGTCTCCTGCTTTGGAGCCTGGTAATTCATTCCCAAAATACGCCCCTGGATAGCCTCAAAAATAAGCTTAGTAAAGCCTCTTCTGAACCTCAGAAAATTGATGTATTGCTTGCCCTCAGCGATTATCTTCGTGAAATTGACCCCATGCCTTCTATTGAATACGGACTTGCGGCCCATCAACTTACCCGAAAGCCCGTCTATGACTCCCTTCATTTGCAAACCTGCTTGCTTCTGGGTTATCTCTATGGCGAAAAATATATGGATTATTTGAAGGCGACCGAATATGTAAAAGAAGCCCTGCAACTGAGCCGAAAAATCAAAAATAAAACCTGGGAAGCCAAAGCTTACTCCACCTTCGGAGACCTCTACAAAAGCCAGCGTTTGTATGCACAGTCTCTGGATAACTACCAAAACGCCCTGCAAATCTATCGCCGACGCAACCAAAAAACCGAGCAGGCACTATGTCTCAAAAAAATAGGAGACACTTACCACGCAATGGGCAAGCACCCCCAAGCACAACAAAGCTATTTTAAAGCACTCAAAATCCAGGAACAAGAGACCGATACAAAATCTATGGCGCACACCTATCATCAAATCGGGGAAGTGTATCGTGAAAATAAAAACTTTCAACAAGCCCTCCATTATTTTCAAGAAGCCCTAACAATCTATAAGCAAGAAAGTGACCCCATGGGACTTACCGCCTCCTATCTAAAAATAGGGCTTATCCATTGCCAACTGATGGATATGAAACAAGCCCAAAAATACCTCAATCAGGTTATGTATATGGATTATTCAAACAGTGGCAATCCCTATAAAGCCGAAGCACTGCATAACCTCGCGCTGATTGCCGAAAAAAGAAAAAATTTCGAGCAGAGCATTCATCTCTATAAAAATGCCCTGGAAATTGAAAAAGCATTACACAACCAAAATATGGTAGCTGAGTCTGTTCTTGGGCTATCGCGCATTTTCCTGAAAGAAAATATGCTGGATTCTGCCCAAAATTATGCCGAACAAAGTTTTTTGATGTATAAGTTTCTGGAAAATAGCTACGGGCTTGAGAATGTCAGTTATGTGCTTTATCAGATTTTTAAAGCCAAAAAAAATTACCCCGAAGCACTCAGATACCACGAAATGTATAAATCTTATTCTGAAAATATGTTCAGCGAAGAGAGTACCCGCGAGCTGGCACGTATTGAAGTCAAATACGAACTTGAAAAAGAACAGCAAAAAACCGAAATGCAAAGAACCAAAGAGCTGATGGCCAAAGAACAGGAAATCCAAAAACAAAAATTTATCCGAAATTCGGTCGTCACAGCATTCATTTTTTTGCTCATCCTGGCACTTATCCTCTATCGGGGTTATCTGATGAAAAGGAAGGATAACCGCCTTCTGAGTGAAAAAAATGAAGAAATAAGCCGCCAATACCAAAAAATCAGCGAGCAACAGGAAGAACTCTTAAAAACTCAGGATCATCTGATCAGATCTGAGAAATTAGCCTCCCTGGGGCAGTTTATGGCTGGTATTGCCCATGAAATTAATACCCCCATGGCTGCCATTCAAGCCTCCGGCGAAAATATTTTAACCGCAGTAGCTTTTACGCTGGATAATTTCTTGAAGGTGTTCTCAGACCTGGATGATTCCTCAAAAAACTTATTCCAGCAATTGATCTTCGAGATTCAGCTACCTCCCCGCGTCCGAAATTATTTTTCGGAAAGAGCACAAAAAAAAGAGTATATTTCCGAGCTGAACCGACTAGGAATCTCAAATTCGGAAGCATTGCCAGATCTTTTGGTTGAGCTAAACCTCCAAAAAGAACTTAAAGATTATCTGCCACTGCTTAGGCATCCCGACGCTTTGCTGATATTTCAGAACCTCTACTATCTCAAAAGTAAGTGGCAAAATAGCCAAAATATCCAAACGGCGACTGCCAAAGTAAGCCGTATCCTCCAGGCACTTAAAGCGTATACCCATACCGAAATCAATGAAAAAGCCCGGTTTTATGATCTTCGGGAGAATATAGACGGTGTACTGACGCTTTACCCACTCAGTGCACAGGTTCAACTGGTCAAAAAGTATGAAGATATTCCCGAAATAGAGTGTTTCCCAGATGAACTCACGCAGGTCTGGACTAATCTGATCAAAAATGCCGTACAAGCGATGAAGGGCAAGGGAATTCTTGAAATCAACCTCACAGAAAAAGAGCACACCGTTGAGGTGCACATCAAAGACAATGGAGAAGGTATTCCTGATGAACTTCGGGAAAAAGTATTTGAACCCTTTTTCACCACCAAAGCCCGTGGAGAAGGGAGCGGATTGGGCTTAGACATCAGCAAAAAAATTGTGGAAAAACATCAGGGCCACATTTCTTTTGAAAGTCAACCAGGACAGGGCACGACTTTTATAGTCGCTTTACCCAAAAAGAAATATTAGAGATTGAAGGCACTAATACCTGATATAAGCTACCTATAAAACCAAAGCCTGACCGGAGAAGGTCAGGCTTTGATAGTGTTTAAGAAAATATATGCAAACTATCTGATTACAATAGTTTTTACGATTCTTTCCGTACCGTTGTGGTAGCTCAAGGTATACGTTCCTTTTTGCAAATTAAGTTTAGAAAGGTCTATCTCAGCATTTTGACCAGCTTGTAGCACCTGCTCTCCGCTATATGCGATTTTACCCAGACGATCTACAAGGGCAATATTTACCTTACTTACTTCTTTGTTGTTGTTGCTGATCGTAATCTGACCCTCGCTTACTACGGGATTGGGGTATACCGTCAAGTTATCTCCCAGATTATTTACAGAAGCAGCAGCCACACGAGCAGCGACTCTGGCAGATTGAGGAAGATTAGTCAATGCTTCCAGGTTTCCGTTGTAGTTATAGCCATAGGTATTTACTCGGTACAGAGCCATACGATCTACAGCGTGTCCAGCAGAACGGTTGGAAAGTTGCAGGGTATAAGTACCTGCTTTGGCAAACTTCACATAGATGTCGTGCGGATCAAAATCACTGGTTACAGAAAGCCACACCCACTTGTTCAGTTCATTCATATACATTTTGAAGTATCCTGATGTGCTGGCGCCGGCAGGATTCGGTCCTTTGCCTGTTCCGTTGGGATAAAGAACATCATTAATATTCAAAGCATTTTGAAGAGCGGCCTCATTGGCGGGGATTCCTTGATAAGCAAAGAAAGTTACGTCCGCATTATTAGGCATTTTGATCCAAGTATCATTGTGTTCGGTGCCGCTGGTTCCGACATTGATGCGAGTACGAGTTACAATACGATAGATACCAGGGTTAGTAACCTGAATGTTGTAATTCAATACACCTGCGCCTGGGCTACCTACGCTATTAACAGTAGCCTCATAAAAAGTCACCCCAGCCAAAGTTCCTTGTTTCCAGCCAGTTTGCAAAGGTACGGATTCTACTTCCATCACTACCAAGCCATTGCTTTCAATAAAAGCACCCGTAGTACCGGTTGGTGGTGGTGGTGGAGGAGTAACACCACTTTTGGTAAAGGTTACATTCAAAGTAAGGGCAGTACCTACTGTACCGCCGCCATTGGCTGCACTGTAAGGGGTAGATTTGAAGGTATATTGTCCGGTTGTGAAAGTCTGAGCGGTATAATCTCCACCGCCATTATCCCCGAACATAGCAAAAGGAGCTACATTTTCATTCTTGGTAATGGTTACCGGTCCGGTAGATTCTAATATTACACTTCCGGCAGCTCCTCCGGTCACGGTAGCGCGGATGTTCAATTGGTCATTACCCAAAGTAGTCAGATCAATGGTCTCCCCGCTTTGAAGTACTTTGATGTCTTGATCGGTTACTGCATTGACCAGAGTCATAGCAGATACGGTCAGTCCGGCTGGTGGAGGTGGTGGAGGAGTCACACCGCCTTTGACAAAGGTTACATTCAAAGTAAGGGCAGTACCTACTGTACCGCCGCCATTGACTGCACTGTAAGGGGTAGATTTGAAGGTATATTGTCCGGTTGTGAAAGTCTGAGCATAATAATCTCCGCCGCCATTATCACCAAACATGGCAAAAGGAGCGATGTTTTCATTCTTGGTGATGGTTACAGGTCCGGTAGATTCTAATACTACACTTCCGGCAGTTCCTCCGGTTACGGTAGCACGGATATTCAATTGGTCGGTAGCCAGGGTAGCAAGATCAATGGTTTCTCCGTTTTGAAGTACTTTGATGTCTTGATCGTTTAAGGCATTGACCAGAGTCATCGCAGATACAGTCAGTCCTGCTGGTGGAGGTGGTGGAGCAACCTGATTTACAAAAGAAAAGCTAACAGTTACTGCAGTGCCTGTTGTACCATCAGGGTTGATGGGCGTAGCAACCAGTGTAAAGCTGTTACCGACTTGTGGGGCGGCAGGTTTCCAGGGAGTAAATGCGCCACTTGCATCTCCAAAAAGAGCATAAGGAGCAACGCCTTCTGTTTGATTCCATATAGCAGAACCTGTAAGGTTAAAAACTACACGGAGTGTAGCTCCGGAGGTAAATGCCTGAATAGATAAAGCATTGGCGTTGACAGTAGCCAGATTGATCTGCGCTCCACTTACAAGCGGGTCAAAACCAGCTACTGGCTGATTGGTGGCTGTATTGATCAATACAAGCTTGGTAATTTCAACCGCCATAGATTGCAAGCTCATGAAGGTAAGCAGTGCAAAAGTTAATAAGAGTTTGTACTTGAACATTTTGAAAGTTAATTTTAGTTTGTCAATAAAAATTTAATCCTGAATAATAAATGAGTTCTGTTTTTCCAAAAGCAAGGATAATTTGTTGTGATAGAGGCACAATCAGCCCTTTGATGGTTTAATTCTCTGAATATGATTGATTTAGAGGGGTTTTGTCTTTAAAATAGAGACAATATTCTCTCTTATGAATCATTCTCCGAAAGAATGTCATCAAAATCTGTTGTTAGAAAATTGAAACTGATACAATTAATTGGAAAGCCCCTCTTGAATTTTGAGTATGAAAATAGAAAATTGTATGTTGATTGATTAAATCGGGCAAATTTTTTAAAAATCCATAGCTTAAAAAAATACAAATTAATCAACACGATTTGTCAATTTTTACAAATCCTTTCTAAAATTCAAGCGAATTCTGAGTTCAACGAATATTGAATGAAGTTTATGTAATGAATGTGTTTAATGAAATTGAAGAATTTTGGTTTTGGAAACCGTACAAAGCTAAGAATTAAATCTATATTTACAATACATCTTGTGTTTTTTATAAAAAAATCATGATTCTCGGCATACATTACTTCTGTATTTGTTGAAACAAGCAAGAAGAATATTTTTAAAATACATTGATAGTCAGCTTTTTAGTATATATTTATGTGATTTTCGCCTGTCTTTAGAAAAATTTCTCCAAAAAAGCTTACATAGTCGGATATATCAGGATTTGGAGCATTGCTAGCGCTACATTTGGAGTGATAGCGGAGTGTGATACAATTTAAAAATACGTTATTCTATACTCAAACCGAAGTGGTTTTAATACAAAAACAAGACCCTTACAGGGGAGCTTTTAGCGCTTAAATCATGAATAATCAAGCTAATCAATCAAGAAAACTTGCCCCGCAGGGGTCTTGTATTTCCTAAATCACTTTAATC
>JANRIC010000073.1:0-10944 GCA_033765345.1 Microscillaceae bacterium | reverse complement strand
CCGACTTTTCGCACCCCCCTGTTTTTTTTGAGTTTTTTTGTAAGTTTTCTTCTAAAACTCTATAAAATATCACAAAATATGGGTTTTGATGAAATATAGCATGTAAGTTTTATAAGAATAGTTATATTTCATCTAAATATTTCGCTAGGGTGCGAAAAGTCGGGTAAAAGGAAATTTCCTACGCTCTCGCAAGTCTCCGGCTTGTGGGCTGGAGATTACTGGTCTCTGACTTGTCTTTTAGGTCTGAGACTTAAAAATATTCAGCCTATCTGTCTGAAGACAGGCGGGAGGTAGGGGATCGGTTCTACCTTTTTATTACGTTTATTACCTCTGAAAGCCCCTTTCTACCCTCATCGGCTTCTTTTTTACCGATACGAGATTCAATGATTGACAAGACTTCATTCAATTGTGGTTCTGTAAAGCCGATATTGAGTGCTATTCTCATGTGTCCTTTCATCATAGGTTCTACACCGCCCAGATTGACAAGGGCTGCGATGGTGGCTATTTCTCTATCTGCATAGCTTAAAATGTCTCTACCGAATATATCAGCAAACAAATGTTCTTTTAGGAATACGTCTATTTCAGGGCTGAATGCGCCGTAGCCTGTTTTGGGTGTAGTTTGTACCTGCCCTGTGAGTGCTTCCAATACTTTTTTTCCTTTTTCATATTTACTCAAGGTGTCGTTGGTGGGGCTGGCTTCTCGGCCTATGTTGTCGGCGATTCCCTGCGCTTTTCTTGCTTCCAGTACTGCCATCAAGGTATTTAATCCTTGAATGCTGCGTGGAAAACCACAATATGCGTATAAATGCACCGATATTTCTTTGATTTCGTTGATGGTCAGCCCTGCCTGAAGCCCATCATACATAGCTTGATGAAGCCTATCCAAATCTCCTTTTGCAGTCCATGAAGCAATCCTCACGATATGTTGATATCTGCTTTCTAGGGGATGGGTTTTGTCTTGTGTCTCGATAGTTTTGCTCAATCCTTGCTTGTATTCTTCTTCGCTTACTGCGTGGAGCCAAATTACTCTGCCCTTGGGATGTTCTGCGGTGATGGCTAATTGCACGAAGAAATTGTAATGCGAAGCACCGTGCCAATGCTCGACATCAGGGGGGCATTTCACGATGTCACCCTTGTGTAAAATCTGGAGTGCTTTGCCTTTTTCTTGATAATAACCTATGCCGTCTAAGGCAATTAAGATTTGTCCGGCGGGGTGATAATGCCATTTTGACCTTGCTTTGGGTTCAAAAACCACATTGCCTATTTGACTATTGAATGTGCTGTCTGCTGTTAAAAGGGCTTTTACCCAAGCCGTACCGACGAAATTGCCTCCTTGTATTTGATCTCCTAATGGGAAAATAGCATGTTGATTGGGTGGATTTTTGGTAGTTTCTTGGGCTTTGGTATAAACACTACTGAGCACAAAAAACACTAGGACTACAGTTTTAAATTTTTTCACTAGATTTTTCATGTTTGATTATGGGTGTTTTGGATTGTCTGACTATTTATGTGTGTATGCTGATTGTACCTCATTCCTAGCCCTTCTCCTTGTAAGAGAAGGGCTAGGGATAAGGCACTCCCCGCAAAAAATGTCAGAGAATCTTTTTTAAAATTGAGAAAAACACTTGGTTTTGTGTATATGCACCCCTATTCTGTAGGCTGGGCTTCTCCCAAGAAAGGCTGACTATAATGACGCTTACCCGTGGCCTGGTACAAAGCATTGGCCAGCGCGCCAAAAATGGGTGGGAAAGGCGGCTCTCCCAAACCTGTAGGTGCTATTTCATTCTTTACAAAATGTACGTTAATGGCTTTTGGTGCTTCGCTGATGCGAATCATGCGGTAGTTGTTGAAATTACTTTGATCTGGTTTCCCATCTTTAAAAGTCAGCACTCCATAAAAAGCATTACCGATACCATCGATTACGGCGCCTTCTACCATATTGCTTGCACTCAAAGGATTGATGACAATGCCACAATCTAATGCTGAGGTGACTTTCTCGACGGTAATTTCACCTTCTTTGACCGACATTTCTAGCACGTGGGCTGCATACGAGTTATGACAAAAATAAGCTGCTACTCCACGGGATATTTTAGTGTTTTTGTTTTTGACCCAATCGGATTTTTCTTTTACTAATTCTAAAACTCCTGCATAGCGGTCGGCATCGTAGTCATTTTTAGTACCCACGGGATTGGTTTTGGCGCGTTGCAGAAGCTCTAAGCGAAAATCAATGGGGTCTTTGCCCATGGCTTCGGCCAGTTCGTCCAGGAAAGACTGTTCGGCACCTGCTATAAAATTGGAACGGGGAGCCCTAAAAGCTCCAATCGTAATGTTGGAAGGTATTGACCATTCTTCTGCGAGGTAGTTATCGATGGCACCTGCTGGAAAACGATTGGCGTGAAGCGGACTTTCGGGGATACCTCCTGCTTTGACGTGAAAGCCAATCAGGTTTTTATTTTTATCCAAGGCGGCGCGGTAGGTAGCTTGATAGGTGGGGCGGTAAATACCATAAGTCATATCGTCCTCCCGGGTATACATCAACTTGATGGGAGCGTTCATTTTTTGGGAAATTACGGCTGCCTCTACCATAAAGTGTGCATAAGCTCTGCGGCCGAAACCTCCGCCCATACGTGTAAATTGAATATCAATCTTTTCTACGGGCAAACCAATTCTGGCAGCAATGGTCGTCTCGATAAACTCTGCGACCTGAATGGGGGCAGCCAGCTCTGCTTTTTCTGCGGTTACGTGGGCAAAACAATTCAGGGGTTCCATGCAGTTATGTGCCAAAAAAGGTGCTGTATAGGTTCTTTCCAGAATTTGATCGGCATTTTTGAAGGCGGTTTCAGGGTCACCGTCTTTGCGTGCTACTTTTGCAGATTTGGCGGACAGTTCTTCCATTTTTTTGTAGTGATCGCTGCTGTTTTCCAGTCCTGCGGGAATGGTCAATTCTTGTTTTTCGCCTCTGAAATTTTTTTGTATTTCGATAGTATCTTCAAATGCTTCCCATTCAATTTTTAATGTTTTTTTGGCTTTCATCACTTCCCAGGTCGAGTTACCGACGACTACTACCAGGTTATTGAATGTGCGGGTATCAAAAGCAATTTGGCTGTAATCTTCTTTATACACCTGGATATCAAAGACATCTTTGATGCCAGGCATGGCTTTGGCTGCTGTGGCATCAAAAGACTTCAGTTTCATCCCAAAGGCAGGAGGGTGAGCCACCATAGCAATCAGTGTGCCTTCTTTATGGTAGTCTATGCCAAACATAGGCTTACCTGTCACGATTTTATTCCCTTCTACATTTTTGCAGGGTGTGCCGATGATTTTAAAGTCTTTTACTTCTTTGAGCTTTACTTCTTTTGGCACAGGTATCTTGGCTGCTGCTGAGGCCATTTCTCCATAAGTGGCAGATTTTCCACTTATTTTGTGATACAGTACTCCTTCTTGTGTGATGATTTCAGCGGCAGGCAGTTTCCAGGTTTCGGCGGCTGCCTGTACCAGCATGTACTTGGCCGAAGCCCCGGCAGTACGCAAAGCCTGCCATCCGCTACGGATAGATTGGCTTCCGCCGGTAAACTGCCGTCCGAAATTTGGGATATTAAAAGGGGCTTGTTCTACGGTTACTTTTTCCCAATCCACATCGAGCTCTTCGGCTACGATCATGGGCATAGAGGTCATGAGATTTTGACCAAATTCGGGATTGGGTGAAAAAATAATGATTTCATTTTTTTCTGTAATTTTAATATAGCTATTCAGCTCAAACCATTCTTCCGGCAACTGGTCTTCGCCCAGCCCTGGAGTAGGTTTAAAGCCAGTAAGTAAGCTAAAACTGAGCATCAATCCTCCACTGGAAAGTGCGGAAGCTTTTAAAAATGAACGTCTGTTATAGGTAGTTTTTAAGATGGTCATTGCTTTAAAGATTTTAGATGATAAATACCAATAAATAAGCTCATTACATTTTTGCGGCGGTTTTGATAGCGGCTTTGATGCGCGTATACGTCGCACAACGACAGATATTGCCGTTCATTGCTGCTTCTATTTCAGCCTCAGTTGGATTGGGATTTTTTTTCAGGAATGCGGCGGCGGTCATAATTTGCCCTGCCTGACAATAGCCGCATTGGGGTACATCGTGTTCGATCCAGGCTTTTTGTACGGGATGGTCGCCGTTTTCGGAAAGCCCTTCAATGGTGGTAATGGCTTTGTTGCCGATTGCAGATACAGGTAAGCTACAGGAACGTACAGCCGTTCCATCCAGATGAATCGTGCAGGCACCACACTGTGCGATGCCACAGCCATATTTGGTACCCACCAGATTGAGGTGGTCTCTCAGCACCCAAAGCATTGGGGTGGTTGGGTCGACATCTACCTGTTGTTTTTTTCCGTTGATATTCAAATTAAAGATTGCCATGTTCGTGAAATTTAAAGATTTGTTGAATTGTATTCGTAAATCTTAATACATTTTTTTGCTATAAAACAATTATCTTTTTTGAAGTATATCGTACAAGGTACACCTTTTTTTTGTAAAAAAACAATATAAATCAAACAATAACTTACGAAATTCAAAGACCTCCAATAAGGCTATTTTTTAATCTCGTGGGTATCTCTTACGCTGCTGAATGTGAGAGCCAGCATTTTCCAATTTTTACCTTGTTTTTGATAAACTTCGGTAACCGTAAATTCTGTCTTAACTTCATTTTCTCGTACGATAGCCTCAAGCGTAATTCTGTTCCAGACAATGGCTGTTTTTCCAGAGATTTCTACTGCCACATCGTGAATTTTGGCATTTTTGTACCAAATACTCCCTGTTTTAATAATTTCAAGTTCTTCGTTTTTTTTCCAAGTGCCGCTCATGTGGACAAATTTTGCTTTGTCATCAAAAAGTGGCTCAAGTTTATCCACGTTTTTATCAGCCATCCATTGCCATTTGTCTTTGGATAGTTGGATAAGTTCTTGTTTTTCATTCGTGTTGTTTACACTAGATTGATCTACATTTTTTTGTTGTGCAAAAGACAACTGCACACTGAGTAACAAAATAAAAAGTCTGACTATGGATATTTTCATATCGAGAATTATTTTAAAGTTTTATCATGTTTTTTCCCTAAATTCATCACTTTACTACTGACTACTACAAAAGTCTTGGTATTTTTCCGCACACCTACTATATGGATTACTGTATTTTCTACCAATTTTACTGATTGAGCTTCTCACTTGGATTTAGTTTTGTTTAAATGGCTAACTTTGTTTCAAATAAGACAAAAATGGAGCGATTATATCCGATAGATAATATCAGTAACTACAATGCTGATAATAATCACAAGACCTTTCATCCTTTGGTAAGTATCATAGATTTTTCAAAAGCTAATCAAAGAAATTGGGGTGATGCCTCGACCATAAAATTTCAATATGGATTGTATTGTATTTTCTTGAAAGATGTAAAATGTGGCGACATACGGTATGGGCGTAACTATTATGACTATCAGGAAGGTACTTTGGTGTTTTTTGCGCCAGGGCAGGTAGCCGAAGTAGAAAACTCAGGTATCAGCTATCAGCCTATGGGTTATGGGCTGGTGTTTCATCCGGACTTAATCCATGGAACTGCCCTAGCTAAGAGTATACATGAGTATAGCTTTTTTAGCTATAAGGCCAACGAAGCACTTCACATTTCAAAAAGTGAAAGACAGATTGTCATGGACTGTTTTTCAAAGATAGCATTTGAATTAACACAAAGTATTGACAAGCATAGCAAAAAACTCATTACATCCAATATCGAGTTGTTTCTAAATTACTGCGAGCGTTTTTATGACCGCCAATTCATCACAAGAGATCATGTCAATCAAGGAATTTTAGTAAAATTTGAAGAGCTGTTGAACGGTTATTTTGCATCAGATAAACCTCAAACTATCGGTTTGCCTTCGGTAGCTTATTTTGCAGAAGAACTTCATTTGTCTGCCAACTATTTTGGTGATCTAATCAAAAAAGAAACAGGACAATCTGCAAAGGAATATATTCAAGGCAAAATTATTGAAGTAGCTAAAAATAAAGTATTTGATGGCAATAAAACGGTAAATGAAATTGCTTACGAACTAGGCTTTCAATATCCGCAACATTTTACCCGGTTTTTCAAACAAAGGCTAGGTTGCACACCCAGCGAGTACAGGTCGATGAATTGATTTTTAGACAATGGTAATTGGAATCAAGTGAATGTATAATTTTGCACGGTATGTTAGTCTTTTCCCTTTATCCCTGGTTTGTGGCACACAAATCAGTAAGAAAACTTAGTTCATTTTATTTTCATCTCAGGTATCAAGGGAACTGTCTCGATGAGCTCGAGTGATTTTACCATTTCCTGCGTAGTGGTTTTGTATTTGATAAAATGAGGCGTTTGTATGTGTGCTTTGTAGGCATCTACATCGGCATAAATTTCCAAAATAGTAATGTGGGTGGGATTTTCTTTTTCTGAAACAGCGTACAAAGTCAGCACGCCTGGCTCAAGTCGTACGGAGGCTTCGATTTCCTCTTTTAATGCAGCTTTATAATTTTCCAATTGTGTAGAATCAATAACGAGTTTTGCCAAACGTACCATTTGATTTTTTTCTTGTGCCAGAGCACTTTTAGGGATAAATAAGGCAGGCAAGATTATGCTCAAAGTCAAAAAGCAACCATGGATAGACATCTTTATTTTTTTCATCTTCATTCAGTGCAATTGTTCTTCCAATACTAATTTTTTATTCAGCCATCATAGCCACTATACATAGTTTCTAAACTTTATAGGGCTGGTCTGCACGTATTTTTTAAAGAAATTATTAAAGTGTGTCACCTCCGCAAAGCCCAAAGCGTCGGCTATCTCTGAAACCTGCCAATTGCTGTGTTTGAGTAGGATTTTTGACTCCTGCAAAACCCGCTCGGCGATGATTTGAGTGGTGGTTTTCTGAAGGTTTTCTTTGACTGCCCGATTTAAATGATTGACGTGGATGTTTAACTGTGCTGCAAAATCAGAGGCTGTACGTAGTTTGATCTGAGCGTGCGACTCATCAATAGGAAACTGACGCTCCAGCAGTTCTAAAAATATAGTGGAAATCCTTTTGGAAGCATTCAAGTGCTGCTTTTCAAATTTGGAACTCGGCTGCATTTTCATCGCAAAGTGTAATAGCTCGAAGACAAGATTGCGGAGTAAGTCATATTTATGGATATACTCGGATTTAATTTCCTCAAACATTTTTTCATAAATAGCACTCACTTGTACTACCTGCTCATCCGATAGCTCAAATACGTGTTCTCCATTTGGCTGAAATACTGCATATTGATTCAAATCACCAAATTTATGGAAAAAGTGCTGATTGAAAATACAGTAAAAACCTGCCTGGATTCTTTCCAGATTCTCACAATTATAAGGAATCATAGGATTGGAAAAGAACAAAGCCTGTTTTTTTATGGCAATGACCCTGTCGGCATAGTTCATCCTGATATCACCCACTACAAGCATAATTTTGTAAAAATCCCGCCTTTTATAAGGAAGAGGCTTCGCTTTACCAGGTTCAAAAGGCTCATGATGAAAGACATTAAAATGCCCGATTTCATGAATGATATTTTCAGGTATCCAATCAAGCCGCCTTTTATAAAAATCTTCTATTGACTCAAGCTTATTCATATTATTTCAACGTATTTATTTCAGCTCATTTAAATATAGTAGTATTTGAGCAAAAACCCGCTTATTGCTTCTCATATTTTTTATGAAAAGTGTAGACCAAACTTAGATTCCAGTCAAAGTCTTTGCTGACTATATCGGTCTGAATGGCTTTATTCATAATGGATGAAATGGAAAGCGGGAACTTCCGTATTGCCACTGTCAGCGTTGAGGTAAAATAAAAGCCATCCTTACCACCCGTTTTTAAATAGAAAATCTGTGGATTAAATTGTACATACAGCTTTTTGCCAAGTGGAATATCCGAGAAATGATTTCTGAATGCCACAAAGTGCGTATTTCTGGTAGCATATTTATCAATACCTCGTGAATACAAATAGTAGGCACTTATACTGATATTTTTTGATAATTGAAATTTGGGAGCTATTTCACCTGCAAAAAATCTCCTCGTTACGATTACATTTTCCGTAGATACAATTGCTGTATTGGTTTCAGTTCTAAAATTGAGTGCCGGGTGTATACCCAAGTTTAGCGAAAACTTGTCTGTATTGATCATTTTATACCTCCCCCAGAAAATAAAGCTCCAGGGTTTCCCTTCTAAGGCAAAGCGTAATTCAGGCTCAAAACTAAATTTTTTGCCTCCTATTGACAAGACAGCAAGAGCAGCAGGGCCTCCTAATGAAAAAGATGGTATAACTGAAAATCCATTATTCGTAATACTGATAGCTCCTTTGAAATCCAGAATACGCTTGTTTTGTGTGCTGTCACTTTGTGAAAAAGATAAATATGCAAGGTGTAAAAACAGCCATAAGAGGATTGTTTGTTTAATAAATCTTTTTGATTGTGGTAAATAGATCATCTTTTTTTGTATATTATACCGCAAAAGAACAGGTCTACCGCCCTTTTTTTAAACAAAATTCAAAGGAATACTTACGAAATTCAAACAATGTCTTGTGTTTTCTCTAAGAGATATTTATAAGTATTGTATGGGTTCTCGAGCTTTGACTGTCGGCTTCTGTGTGGCAGCCTCTAATCGTTTTTTTCCTTCCCACAAGCTGTACCGAAGATAAAATTTGAAATAAATCCCCATAAAATCTTTATATTGCAAATCGAAATATGACTAATTTGAAGAATCGTTTGATTTATGTGATGGGGGTTTCCGGTTCAGGAAAAACTACAATCGGGCAACTGTTGGGGCAGGAATTAGGGCTGCCTTTTTATGACGGAGATGATTTTCACCCGCCCCAAAATATCCAAAAGATGAAATCCGGGCAAGCACTCCAAGATGAGGATCGCCACGATTGGCTGGTGAATATCCATACCTTTGCCCAAAGTTTATTACAAGACCAAGGAGGGATCATTGCCTGCTCTGCTCTAAAGGAAAAATACCGAAAATTATTGTCCCAAAATATTGCAGCACAATGCTTTTGGGTATTTTTAGAAGGCGATTTTAAGGTAATCCAGGAGCGCATGCAAAAGCGAGAAGGTCATTTTATGCCTACTAAACTCCTGGAATCGCAGTTTGAAGCCCTGGAAAAACCTTCTCCGGCAATTTACATAGACATTCAAAATACCCCCGAAACTATTATTCAACTTATACTTAAAGAACTCAATGATGTCCGCTGAATTTGGAATTATGGGACTCGGTGTGATGGGCAAAAGCCTTTGCCTGAACCTGGCCAACAAGGGTTTTCACCTGGCTTTGTACAATCGCCGCCTCGAGGGTGTGGAGGAAGACGTAGCCGACCAATTTATCGAGCAGCACCCCAGCCTCACAAATGCCCGAGGTTATGAACAATTAGCCGCTTTTGTCAAATACCTGGAAGTACCCCGCAAGATTTTGCTGATGGTTCCAGCCGGAAAGGCAGTAGACCAACTCATCGGACAACTTATCCCCAAACTCTCTCCTGGCGACATCTTGATAGATGGTGGTAATTCACATTACAAAGAAACTCAACGCCGAATTCAAGAACTCCACGAACACCAAATTCATTTTATCGGTGCAGGTATCTCCGGCGGAGAAGAAGGTGCGCTGAAAGGACCTTCCATCATGCCCGGAGGCAATCCTGAAGCATACGCTCTGGTGAGCCGCTATCTGGAAAATATTGCTGCCCGTGACCAAGCAGGTAAAGCCTGCTGTGCTTATATCGGACCTGATGGTGCTGGGCATTTCGTCAAAATGGTTCATAACGGCATCGAGTATGCCGAAATGCAATTGTTGACGGAGGTTTACAGCCTTTTCAGATTTGGACAAGGCAAAAACCCCGATCAGATTGCCGAAATCCTGGAAAGCTGGAAATCACAAGGACTTAACAGCTATCTGCTGGAAATCACCGTAGACATCCTTCGTAGAAAAGAAGAAAACGACTGGCTTCTGGATAAAGTCCTGGATCAGGCCGCCAATAAGGGTACAGGTAGCTGGACAACCGTTGCAGCTTCCGAACTAGGCGTACCTGCCACGATGATTACAGCGGCGCTTTTTGCACGTTATCTTTCCTCTTTCAAACAAGAAAGACTACGAGCAGAAGAAGCTTTTGCTTTCTCAACCCATAAATCCGGCAACGGACACGAACTAGCGGTAGAAGACATCCGATTTGCTTATCAAACCGCCCGAATCATCAACCACCACCAGGGTTTTCAATTGATACAAGCCGCCGCACAGGAGTATGCCTGGCAACTCAACCTGGCCGAGATAGCCCGTATCTGGACAAACGGCTGCATCATTCGCTCTGATCTGATGGAAAAACTCGCTCAAAGCCGATGGGAAGAATCTAATCTCCTGCTACAAAGCCCTTTTAAGGAAGAAACCCGGGCACACAGCCATCATTTGGGGCAGGTGGTAAGTGAGGCTATTTTTCAAGGAATTCCGCTACCTTGTATGGCTGCCGCTATTCAATACCTACAGGCTTATGTACAGGGAAATTCGGCCGCTAATCTCATTCAAGCACAAAGAGATTATTTTGGGGCACATACTTACCAAAAAATCGATGATCCCTCAAGAAAGGCTTTTCATAGTGATTGGAAGGGGAATTAAGAGAATAAATAAATAAATAATTAAAATAATTAAAATAATTAAAATAATTAAAATAATTAAAATAATTAAAATAATTAAAATAATTAAAATAATTAAAATAATTAAAATAATTAAGGTTCTCTGACAATTGATGTGGGAATGATCAAATACATATATCTTTTAAGAATGGCTAGATAAAAGATAAGTGCATTCACTTTTCTTATCTTTATGACAAACTTTGTCACGAATGCACGAATAAGTGTATGTATTCGTGCATTCGTGGCAACCCTTG